>NZ_HG005284.1:0-27597 GCF_000455285.1 Candidatus Stoquefichus massiliensis AP9
CTATTTCTGCGTCTATGAAAAGGACTACGAGCAGTACGCCAAATACGGCATACCGATTGAGGAAACACCCATCAAGAACCGTTTTGAGATACGGCTGAAAAACGACAGAGCGTATTATGCGGTCAAAGACCTGCTGACCTATCAAGACGCAGAACGCACCGCCTTTGATATTATCAATCGCTATATCCGTTTTGCAGACAAGGACAAAAACAAGGAGCGTTGCGATTGGGAAACGTCCGCAAGCTGGCTATGGTTTATCGGCACTGACAGAGGACGGTTAAAATTAACCACAAAGCCAGAGCCTTACACCTATCAGCGTACCTTGCACTGGTTACACAGGCAGGTAGCACCTACCTTAAAAATGGCTATGAAGCTGGATAAGGTAAACGGTACAGATTACATAGATACCATGCTGAAAGAGGCAAAACTCACGGACAAGCACAAGAAAATCCTACAACAGCAATCCGCTGAATTAGCGGACATCATCAGTGAAAGTGAGGAATAACAAATGTTTGAATTATTGAAAGACCTGCTTCTTATCAGCCTTGGTGCTGGTATTGGTATTGTGACAATCGCAATCATAAAAGCTGGAAGCATGGCAGATAAAAGAATGGAAGAAATGAAAACGGAAAGGAATGAGGAAAAATGAATTTCGGACAGAATTTATACAACTGGTTTTTAAGCAACGCACAAAGCCTTGTGTTAATGGCTATCGTTGTGATTGGAGTGTACTTAGGATTTAAAAGAGAGTTTTCAAAACTCATTGGCTTCTTAGTCGTTGCCCTTATTGCGGTTGGTCTTGTATTCAATGCAGGCGGTGTCAAAGACATTCTGCTTGAATTGTTCAACAAGATTATTGGTGCGTAAACTCGCACTAAAATAAAAGAGTTTGCAACGCAAACTTACCTATCCCCCTATGGGAGTTTGGGCATAGGGGGAATGACAAGGGGGTGACGGAATGGTACACGAAGTATCTCTTGAAATCCCCAACCCGAAAAGAGGTGAAAACTATGGAGGAAATGAGGGTTTATATTGTCAATCTTGGAACTTATAACGAGGGAAATCCAATCGGTGACTGGTTTCCTTGTCCTGTTGATGAGGACGAAGTCGCAGACCGCCTAGAACTTGGTGGAAATTATGAAGAATATGCAATCCATGACTATGAGTTACCTTTTGAAATTGACGAATATACCCCACTGGAAGAATTAAACCGCCTATGTGAAATGGCAGAAGAATTTATCGGCACACCACTGGAACACGACCTATCGGACATACAAAATACATTCTTTAACAGTTTTGAAGATTTGTACGACCATAAGGACGATATCTATTGTTATCCAGATTGTGAAAGCATGAGGGATGTTGCCTATTATTTCATTGATGAATGTCAAGCACTTGGCGAACTTCCAACCCGATTACAAAGTTATATTGATTATGACGCATACGCCCGTGATTTAGAGATTGAGGGAAGTTTCCTTGTCGGTAGTCATGGTGTGTATGAATATGCAAGATAACAAAAGCGAAGCGGTTAGATCATAAACCCGAATGGGGTTATTCTAACCGCTTTTGTTATATAGGCAGTTGGTATTTGAAAAAATACTGACTGCCTATTTCCATATCAAAGAAAGGAACACACAATGAAAAAAATTAAGAGCTATACAGGCATATGGAGCGTGGAAAAGGTCTTGTACTCAATCAATGACTTTCAACTTCCATTTCCTGTGACCTTTACACAAATGGCATGGTTTGTCATGACCTTATTTGCGGTCATGCTGTTTGGCAATATACCGCCCCTATCCATGATAGACGGTGCGTTTTTAAAGTATCTCGGTATCCCTGTGGCGGTCACATGGTTTATGAGCCAGAAAACCTTTGATGGTAAAAAGCCATATGGATTTTTGAAATCGTTCATGCTGTTTACCATGCGACCCAAAGTGACTTATGCAGGCAAGGCGGTGAAACTGCATAACAATATCCATCAGCCTATCATCACCGCAGTAAGGAGCAGTGTTTATGTACCCAATTAAATATATTGAAAACAATCTGGTCTTTAATAAAGACAATGAGTGCTTTGCTTATTACGAGCTTATCCCCTATAACTATTCATTTCTATCGGCTGAACAAAAATTCATTGTGCATGACAGCTTTCGCCAGTTGATTGCACAAAACCGTGACGGAAAGATACACGCATTACAGATAGCAACAGAAAGTTCGGTGCGTTCCATGCAGGAACGCTCAAAGACAAAAATCACAGGCAGGCTCAAAGAAATTGCCTGCCAAAAAGTGGACGAGCAGACGGACGCTTTAATCAGTATGATTGGTGATAATCAAATAGATTATCGCTTTTTTCTTGGCTTCAAGCTCATGGTAACGGAGCAGGAAGTCAATATAAAAAGCATGAAGAAATCCGCAAGTATGACATTTAAGGATTTTCTGCATGAGGTCAATCATGCTTTGATGGGTGATTTTTTATCCGTGAGCAATGATGAAATCGCACGTTTTCAAAAGATGGAAAAATTACTGGAAAACAAAATATCCAGACGTTTCAAAGTCCGCAGGCTTGAAGTCAATGACTTTGGCTATCTGATTGAACATATCTACGGATGTGACGGTGTAGCGTTTGAAGATTACACATATAACTTACCCACAAAGAAGTTAAATAAGGAAACCTTAGTAAAGAGATATGACCTTATCCGTCCTACCCGTTGCTTGGTGGAAGAAAGTCAGCGATATATCAAGCTGGAACATGAGGACAGTACAAGTTATGTTGCTTACTTTACCATCAATTCGATTGTTGGTGAGCTGGATTTTCCATCATCAGAAATCTTCTACTACCAGCAAGAACAATTTGACTTTCCAATCGACACCAGCATGAATGTAGAAATCGTCACCAATAAAAAGGCATTGTCTACTGTCCGCAACAAGAAAAAGGAGCTTAAAGACCTTGACGACCACGCATGGCAGGCAGGAAGTGAAACGACTAACAATGTCATGGACGCATTAGACAGCGTGAATGAGCTGGAAACCAGCTTAGACCAAAGCAAAGAAAGTATGTACAAGCTCTCTTATGTTATCCGTGTGACGGCACATGACCTTGACGGACTGAAAAGGCGTTGTGACGAGGTGCGAGATTTTTATGACGACCTTAACGTAAAGCTGGTGCGTCCGTTCGGGGATATGATGGGATTGCATAGTGAATTTATCCCAGCAAGCAAACGCTACATGAATGATTATATTCAATATGTCACTTCTGACTTTTTGGCTGGTCTTGGTTTTGGTGCAACCCAGCAGTTAGGCGAAACAGACGGTATCTATATGGGATATTCCATAGATACAGGAAGAAATATCTATCTTCAACCAGCACTTGCCAGCCAAGGAGTAAAAGGTTCTGTTACCAACGCTCTAGCTTCTGCTTTTTTGGGTTCGCTTGGTGGCGGTAAGTCATTCTGTAATAACCTGCTTGTATATTATGCGGTGTTATATGGCGGTCAAGCAGTCATTGTAGACCCTAAAGCAGAACGTGGACGCTGGAAAGAAACGCTTTCCGATATTGCACATGAAATCAATATCGTAAACCTAACCAGTGCCATAGAAAACAAGGGAATGCTAGACCCCTACATCATCATGAAAGACCCAAAGGACAGCGAAAGTCTGGCAATCGACATATTGACCTTTTTAACAGGTATCAGCAGTCGTGATGGTGAGAAATTTCCAGTATTAAGAAAAGCAATAAGGAGCGTGACCCAAAGCGACCAGCGAGGACTTCTAAAGGTCATTGATGAATTACGAAAAGAGAATACCACAGTAGCAGAAAATATCGCCAGCCACATTGAGAGCTTTACCGATTATGATTTTGCACATCTGCTGTTTTCTAATGGTAATGTAGAAAATTCTATCAGCTTGGATAAACAGTTAAATATCATACAGGTGGCAGATTTGGTCTTACCAGACAGCAATACCACCTTTTCAGAGTATACCACAATGGAATTATTGAGCGTTGCCATGCTGGTAGTTATTAGTACCTTTTCATTAGACTTCATTCATAGTGACCGCTCTATTTTTAAGATTGTGGACTTAGACGAAGCGTGGACATTCTTAAATGTAGCACAGGGAAAAACGCTTTCTAACAAGCTGGTAAGAGCTGGACGTGCTATGAATGCAGGCGTGTACTTCGTCACTCAAAATGCGGGTGATGTATCAGACGAAAACCTCAAAAACAATATCGGCTTAAAATTTGCGTTCCGCAGTACCGACACCGCAGAAATCAAAAAGACACTTTCATTCTTTGGTGTTGACCCAGAGGACGAAAGCAACCAGAAACGATTACGAGATTTGGAAAACGGACAATGCCTATTACAAGACCTTTACGGTCGTGTGGGTGTGATACAGATACACCCCGTATTCCAAGAATTGCTTGACGCTTTCGACACAAGACCACCTATTACGAGAAATGAGGTGGAGTGATGAAGCGAAAAAAGATACTCCGTATCGTGCTTACGGTACTGGTAGTATTTGTAACAGTCATTCTTGCTTTGGCACTGCTTGGAACAGTGGCGCACGCTACTGGCTTGGTTGACGATACTATCATAGAAAGTAACTTGTATTCCAGATATCCGCTAGCCAACTATCAGCTAGATTTTTATGTTGATAATAGCTGGGCATGGTTGCCTTGGAATTGGGGTGACGGTATTGGAAAATCCGTCATGTACGGCTTGTATTGTATTGCTAATTTTATCTGGACTATCATTCTGTATTTGAGTAATGCAACAGGCTATGTGGTACAGGAAGCCTACAAGCTGGATTTTATCAATGACATGGCTGACAGTATCGGTAAAAGTATGCAGACGTTGGCAGGTGTCACACAGAATGGTTTTTCAAGCTCTGGCTTCTATGTCGGTTTTTTACTACTGCTGATTTTGGGTATCGGTGTTTATGTGGCATATGTGGGATTGTTGAAGCGTGAAACCAGCAAGGCATTACACGCCGTTATCAATTTTGTAGTGGTGTTCCTTGTGTCTGCTTCTTTCATTGCCTACGCACCAGACTACATAAAAAAAGTCAATGAGTTTTCAAGTGACATCAGTACATCAGCTTTGGACTTAGGAACGAAAATCATTATCCCCGATAGTGACAGCAAGGGCAAAGACAGCGTAGACCTTATCCGTGACAGCTTATTTGCAGTACAGGTACAGCAACCGTGGCTCTTGCTTCAATATGGCAACAGTAACATTGAGGAAGTCGGTGCAGAGCGTGTTGAAAGCCTTGTTTCCACCAGTCCATCAACGAATGACGGTGAGGACAGAGAAAATATTGTCAAAGCAGAAATTGAGGATAAGGACAATGACAATCTGACTTTGCCACAAGTCGTTAATCGGTTAGGTATGGTGTTCTTCCTGCTTATCTTTGACTTGGGAATTACCATATTCGTGTTTTTACTTACAGCCATGATGATATTTTCACAGATACTTTTCATTATCTTTGCCATGTTTCTGCCTATCAGCTTTTTGCTATCCATGATACCAAGTTACGAAAGCATGGCGAAGCAGGCAATCGTCAAGGTGTTCAACACCATTATGATGAGGGCAGGTATTACGCTTATTATTACAGTAGCATTTAGTATTTCCACCATGTTCTACAATATCTCTGGCAACTATCCGTTCTTTATGGTGGCGTTCTTACAGATAGTCACCTTTGCAGGCATTTACTTCAAGCTGGGTGACATTATGAGTATGTTCAATCTTGACGGCAACGACAGCCAGCGTATGGGACGTGGTTTATTCCGCAGACCATATATGTTCATGCGTAGAGGTCGCAGAAGAATGGAAAGACGACTTGCAAAAGCTGTGGGTGCAAGTGCTGGTGCTGGAATGGCAACGAGTGCATTTCTTGCTGGAAACAGGCAAAATAAATCTACCAATACAAGCGGTCAAAAAACTCGTGATACCACCACTACGCCTAAAGAGAATAGTTTTGGTAAACGTGTAGGCTCGGCAGTCGGTACAGTGGCAGACACAAAGAGCCGTTTTAAAGACAAAGCACAGCAGGTCAAGGAAAACGTCAAGGATATGCCTACCACTGCTCGCTATGCTGTTCATTCAGCAAAGGAAAATGTAAAAGAGAATGTAGCAGACGTGAAGCGTGGTATTGTGGAAACCAAAGAAAGCAGACAGGACGGACGTAAGGAAAAGGCAAGCCAACGTAGAGCGAATATTGCTAAAAAGCGTATGGAGTTGCAAAAGGCACAGGAGCAAAAGCAGAATGGATCAGCGAAACAACGTGAAGCTACCCATTCCAAAGAGCGACCAGTGACACAGCCAGAAAAGCCAGCAACGAAACCACAAGGGAAGCAAAGACCTGTGACTGCAACGAAACCGCAGGCAGAACAGAAAGAACGTCCGATACAGCAACCAAAAGAAACGGTGATAAATAAATCCGTCAAGGTGGCAAGAAAATCATCAGCCGTCACAAAAGATACTCGTATCAACCAGAACTATAAAAAACAGCGTACTAACAGTAAAACTGGAAACAAGCAGAAAGGACGTAAGAAATGAAGTTAAGATACCTTGCTATTATTGGTGGTGGCTTTGCCTTTCTGTTCTCTCTCCTGCTGTTCTTTAGTGTGTTTATCGCTGGTGACGACGACGGCAGAAGTCAATCTTCTAACCAAATAGGATTGAACCTGTCCGCAGAGGTACTAAAGCATAAGCCAATGGTAGAAAAATATGCAAAAGAATACGATATTGTAGAGTATGTAAGCTATCTGCTTGCTATCATACAGGTGGAAAGTGGCGGAACTGCTGTTGATGTTATGCAGTCCTCGGAAAGTCTGGGATTGCCACCAAATACCCTAGATACGGAAAGCTCCATCAACCAAGGCTGTAAATACTTTTCGGATTTGCTGAAATCCGCAGACACACAAGGCTGTGACATAAACACCGTGATACAAAGCTACAACTATGGCGGTGGTTATATTGGCTATGTTGCTGGGAGTGGAAAAAAGCACAGCTATACTCTCGCAGAAAACTTTTCAAGAGATAAGTCGGGAGCAGTTAAGGTAACTTATACCAATCCTATTGCGGTAGCTCGCAATGGTGGCTGGCGGTACAATTATGGTAATCAGTTTTATGTGGAATTGGTGAGCCAATATCTTAATACCGCACAATTCAATGATAAGACGGTACAAGCCATTATGGACGAAGCATTGAAATACCAAGGGTGGAAGTATGTCTTTGGTGGCAGTAACCCTAACACCAGCTTTGACTGTTCGGGATTGACACAATGGTGCTATGGAAAAGCTGGTATCACACTACCAAGAGTGGCACAGGCACAATATGACGCTATGCAACATTTACCACTATCAGAAGCAAAAGCAGGTGACTTGGTATTCTTCCATTCCACTTATAATGCTGGAAGCTATGTTACCCATGTGGGAATTTATGTAGGAAATAATCAAATGTATCATGCTGGCTCACCTATTGGATATGCAGACCTCAACAATGCCTACTGGCAACAGCACTTGATTGGTGCTGGACGTATACAACCATAGAAAGGAATTTAAGAGAATGTCAAAGAAAGAAAAAGTAAAGACGCAACCCAAAGAAAAGAAAATGCCTGTCATGAAGATAGGCACACATAAAAAGACCGTCATAGCCTTATGGCTGGTCTTGATAGGAAGTGTGAGTTTTGGTATATACAAAAATTTCACCGCCATAGATATGCACACTGTCCATGAAAAGGAAATCATCACACAAGAATTTGTTGATACCAACGGGATTGAGAATTTCGTCAAGGACTTTGCGAAGTCCTACTATTCATGGAGCAACACCAAAGAAGCGATTGAACAGCGTACCACCGCTATCAATCAATATTTAACAAAAGAATTACAGGACTTGAATGTTGATACAGTGCGGATTGATATACCTACTAGCTCCACGGTCAAAGACATACAGGTATGGAATGTCACGCAGGCTGAAAGCAACGAATTTGAGGTTGTCTATGAAATAAATCAGACCATCAAAGAGGGCGACCAGAGTAAGGACACAACTGCTGTCTATATGGTTAAAGTCCATGCGGATAATGAGGGTTATATCATTACCAAAAACCCTACGCTTACCAGCACTATGAAAAAATCCAGTTATGAGCCAAAGACAAAAGAAGCAGACGCAAATATTGATACAGTGGTTACGCAGGACGCAATCGCCTTTCTGGAAACATTCTTCAAGCTGTACCCTAACGCTACCGAAAAGGAATTATCTTATTACGTGAGTGGAAATGTATTGCCACAGATAAGTGGTGACTATATTTATTCAGACCTTATCAATCCAATATTCACAATAGATGGGGAATATCTGTACGTAAGCGTATCTGTGAAGTACCTTGACCAGCAGACTAAGGCTACACAGATTTCACAGTATGATTTAGTCTTACAAAAAGATATTAACTGGAAAATTATAGAGTAAACAAATAGACCGTAGATTGTATCTATCAAAACAAGGCTACAATCTACGGTTTAATTAAATTTTACTAATCCCTATTACTTCATCAACTATCAATCCTATTATTGCAGATATATTTTTATCAAGAACATCTTGATAAAAACTTTTAGTATCATCAAAATTTTTGATAATACTTATCATCCTTGAATAGTTAATTAAAACTTTCCAATCACAGTTCTTATTATGGTTAGGAATTAAACTTAAAAAATAGTCTATTGTTTTTTTAGCGTATTCATCTGGAGCTACAAAATTTGGTTGTTTTTTTATTACTTGCCTAATTTCTTCAAAAGACAAGTAAGAATAAAGATTTTCATTTTCATTACTGAATAAATATTCAACCAAATTAAACACTTCTTCTCTTGAAATAAAAGCTTTATGTTTACAATATTTTTGTATATTTGACATAATTTGATTATTTTTATACTCAATTATTGAAACGACAAAATCTTCTTTCGATTTGAAAAAATTATAAAAAGTACCTTTAGCTATACCTGACTGCTTGGCAATATCTTCAATGGCAGTATTCTTTAGTCCTTTTTCTCTTATAGAAACAAAGCCATTTTCTAACATACTTGATTTTATATTATTTCGAGCTACATCATCGAAAATCACGGGACACATATGCATAACCTCTTTTCACAGTATATTTTATATTATAGTGCATAACTCATTTGAGTCAACTATCTTTATGTATTGACAGTTCAACTTAATCATTGTAAAATGTAAATGACCCAAATTCTTATTTCGGTCATTTATGTAAAGAGAGGGGTATAATTATGAGGTTTATTGAATATGGAAAATCTAATAAATGTATAATGGTGCTTATTCATGGTATGCAAGTTCCTTGGCAACTTTGGAACGACCATATAGAGTACTTTAGCAATAAATATCATGTTATAGTTCCTGTTTTATCTGGACATGATACAGAAGAAATAAGTACATTTATCTCTATCCAAGAAGAAGCTAATAGTATAGAGGATTTTATATTGAAACAATATGGAAATAAAGTTTCTGTTGTATGCGGTGTTTCTATGGGCGGAGCAATTTCTGCTTTATTATGGGAGCGTAAAAAACTGCTTATCGAAAGACTTTTTTTAGATGGTGCACCTTTATTGCCATATAATCACTTGATAGCCTTTTTCATAGAAAAACAATATAAATATATGACCTTTAAAGCACAACAAAGAGATAGAAAAATTCTTGAACAATGTGAGAACGCATTTATCCCGACCAAGCATATGAGCAGTTTTTTAAAAATGGTTGATATGATGTCAAATAAGACTATTGAAAATTGTGTTAAGTCAATAACACATTTTCGATTATCCTCAAATTGTAATGATGAAATAAAAATAGTTTATTACTATGGCACTACTATAAATGAATATTACTCAAAAAAATCCTCTAAATTTCTGCGTAAATATTATGATAATGTAGAAATGCACTGCTTAAAAGGAAAGTCACACGCTGAATTATACTTATTTTCACCAGTCGCCCATATCCGACTTATTGAAAGCTTTATCAATGATGATTAGTATTACTACCGTTGCAGAAGAATATATCATCAAAAACTAAATACGTTATTTCTTTAGCTCGTACAAACATTACGCTTTGTGCGAGCTTTTATTATATCAGAAGTAATACAAAATTTTTTTGGTTCTACTTAGCAAATCACACTTTGCTGTCCATATATGGTGCGGAAAGAGGGATATATACTTTTCATTTCATAACGGAAAGGGGGTGTGATTATGAAACCATCAGACTTTCAAAAAACAGTGCAATGTCGTTTCGATTGTTGTTTAAAAAAGGTTGTACGTGGTGTCTTGTGTGACTATCGTAAAGAGTTAAAACGTCGCAAAAGCAAGGAAACTCTATTCTGTGAACTTCCCGACATCATTATTGAAAAACTAGCTATCTGGGATAAATACGACTGTAATTATACCATTTTCAATGTATGTGGTAATGATATCCGTGTCTTTGATGATGAACTGGCAGAAGCATTAGAACAACTGTCAGAACGTAACAGAGATAATTTGCTGATGTATTACTTTTTGGATATGAGCGACACAGAAATCGCAAAAATTCAAAACATATCCAGAAGCGGAGTTTTTCAGAACCGACATCATGCGTTAGAACTTATCAAAAATTCACTCAAGGAGGAGTAAAAAATGAACCCTATTTACAGGCACCCGTCTTATCATCTTATTTCTACAGCTATGGATGGTAACGGAAATTCAATCGAAAAGCTATTAAAGTTTTATGACCCATACATATCAAAGTGTTGCTTACGACCTCTCTACGATGAATACGGCAATGTCTATGTAGTTGTAGATATGGAGTTAAAAGGTCGTATCAGAGAAGCGATTATGAAAATGATATATGAATTTGAAATAGATATAGCTTAATCATTTTTAGTAGAGCATGATTTGTTTTCCCCTCTTTCCTGCTCTGCAAACTATAATTTGTCAATCTATGAAAGCCTTTTGAAATTCAATGAGTTTTCATAGGCTGATAAGCCTTTATGTTCTTTGAAAATTGAATAAAGCAGATAGATACGTTTGTAATACAGTGAGCCAGCAGTGTTGTACGCCAAGACCTTTCAATAGGAAGTGAGCGAGTTCATGCAATGATCTGCAAGCGACCTTTGGAATGGTCGTCAGCCATGATACTGTAAGACAGAATAATGATACACCCGCATGGAGCGGTTACTCATAAGAATGAGAAAGGTGAAAATCCTGTGGAGCTTCCAAAGCCATTTATCTGCTTAATTAAATTATATGGTTTGCGAGAAAACTACTTTCGTATTAGCACATTCAGAATGCTTGCATAAAATGATATTGGAGGGATTTATATTGATTGATACAATGAGTTTAAAGGTATTACAAGAAATCAGCTATGATACGATTAAAAAAGATACGTTAGTAAATGTAAGTGAACTTGCTTTTGATAAAACTGCTACTATCTTTGAAAGAATTGAGAAGTTCATAGATGAAGTCAAAAATCCATATATCATGCAATGCGGAAAAACCATAGTTGAAGTAGAGTTTTCAGAAACTGATAAAACGGTTGAAAGTCAAATAAAAAGTTACTTGAAAAGCCTTAAAACAGGATGATTTTACCTGCAAAATATGGTAAAATATAACTGTGGTTATAGAGGCTTAAGGTAACTGAAAAATGGCAAGAATTAGAAAATCTGAAACCTCAAAAACTACTTCAATTATATGGTATATTGCTCTCTATATCCGTCTTTCCAGAGAAGATGGCAATGACGTTAGTGTCAGTGTTGACAACCAGCTAAAGGAACTTAATACCTACCTAGAAAATTTTGAAGGTATGTATGAAGTGGTTGATACTTACATTGATGATGGCTACACTGGGACAGACAGCGAGCGTGAGAACTTCCAGCGAATGCTGGGTGATGTGAAAGCTAAAAGAGTGAATTGCGTTATTGTGCGTGACCCATCTCGTTTATCAAGAAATTATCTTGAAGCTGGAATGTATATGGAACAATTATTCGTACAATTAAATGTGCGCTTTATCTCCCTATCACTACCAGCATTAGACAGCTACAAAAACCCAGAAGCAATGAACTCAATCGCAGTACCTATTCAAAATGTTATCAATGATGATTTTTGTAGACAGACTTCTCAAAAGATACGTGGCGTATTTAATATGAAGCGTAGCCGTGGAGAATTTATAGGTGCGTTTGCTCCTTATGGTTACAGTAAATCACCAGAAGATAAAAACAGTTTGATTGTAGATGATGAAGCAACTGATATAGTAAAAAAGATATTTCAGTGGTTCGTCTATGAGGGCATGAGTAAGAATGGTATCGTTAAAAAGCTGAATGCTCTGGGCATCTTAAATCCTACTGCTTACAAGAACAGCAAGGGATTGAAGTACCATTGCAGAACAGGAAACAACAATGACGGTATGTGGTCGTCAAGGACGATTACTTCCATTTTATGCAATGAAGTCTATATTGGAAATATGGTACAGGGCAGGCAGAGGATAAAAAGCTACAAAGTCCATGAAGCTATTCAAGTACCACAGGAAGAATGGTTCATTGTTGAAAACACCCATGAATCGATTATTGGTAAAGAAACCTTTGACAAAGCACAGGAGTTACAAAAGCGTGATACACGTACAGCTCCTAAGTCAAAAACACTAACATTGTTTGCTGGTTTCTTAAAATGTGCCGATTGTGGTAAAGCAATGAGCAGAACAGGCGCTAAAGGTAAGAATTATTACGTATGTAGAACTAACCGTGATAAATCTAAGACTGCTTGTACGAAACATTCAATACGTGAAGATGTCTTGCAGGACGCAGTCTTGATTGCAATTCAAAAGCAAATAGACTTAGTAGAGAATATGAGCCAGATAATTGAAGAAATCAATACCCTACCAGACTTAAATAACAAGTCTGATAGATTGGAAAAAGCATTGCGGACAAAACAAACAGAATTATCAAAAAATAACACCGTACTTGATTCCCTCTACGTAGATTGGAAAACGGGCGATATTACACAAGAACAATTTAGACGTATGAAAGCTAAATTTGAAACTGACGCCGAACGCATAAAGGCTTCAATCCAAAATATACAGGAAGAAATCAAGCTTATGGAAAAAGGTGTTACAAATGATAATCCACTATTCAAAAAATTTCTCGATTACAAGAACGTAAAAGAGTTAGACCGCAACTTACTTGTTTGTCTTATAGATATGATTTATGTACATGAGGATAAACACATAACAATTAAATTTAACTTTGCTGACACCTATATGAGAGTGATTGAGTTTATTGAAACAAACAAGGAGCAAATGGAAACAAACCCTAAAAGAAAGGCGATTGTCCATGAAATTCCGATTGATAGACCAGTCGCTTAACATTAACGGCAAAGTTTGGTATAAATTCATGTGGCTACAGGTCCGATGGGGCCACAGGGAATTCCAGGAAATACTGGTTCACAAGGAAATACTGGTGTGACGGGACCAGCCGGTCCTCAAGGTAATCCAGGACCTATCGGTCCAACAGGTATAACAGGACCTACGGGTCCAACAGGAACAATGGGACCTACTGGGGCAACAGGAGGTACTGGACCTATGGGAGCAACAGGACCTATAGGAGCAACAGGTCCAACAGGGCCTACGGGTGCTAATGGTATCACTGGTCCAACAGGACCGGTAGGAAATACTGGTCCAACTGGGTCAACTGGAATAATTGGACCGACTGGACCAACAGGTGCTAACGGTATCACTGGACCAACGGGACCTACTGGAGTCAGAGGTGCTATTGGACCAACAGGACCAACTGGAGCCAATGGTGCAACAGGGCCAACAGGACCGACTGGAGCGAATGGGGCTACAGGAGCAATAGGGCCAACTGGTGTTGGTATCACAGGTCCGACTGGTGCAACAGGACCAACTGGGGCGAATGGTATTACTGGACCAACAGGACCAACAGGAATTACTGGTGCAACTGGACCGACTGGTGCAATAGGGCCAACTGGAGCGAATGGTATTACTGGACCAACGGGTCCAGCAGGAGTTACTGGTCCAACCGGAGCAACTGGTGAAGATGGTCGAACTCCAACAATAACTGTTGGTCCGACAATCACATCTGAACCTGGATCAAACGCAGAAGTTATTACAAATCAAACACCAGATGGTATTGATTTACAATTTATTATCCCACGTGGTGATACAGGCCCTGGTGGTGGTGGAGGTATTATCACATATGGCGGTAAATATAGTGATACGCCAACAACTCTTACCCTTGCTTTAGGAACACAAAGAGTTCTTCCTCTTACTACAGATATGCCATCATCTAACGTAGACTTATCTCCTGCAGATGGAATAAGAATTCAGGAATCTGGTATATATGAAATCAACTATATGTTTAATGCTTCATCATCAATTGGTGCATCTGTCACATTAGCAGTCCGTCATAGTGGAAGTAATATTCCAAGTACAGAGGAAAATCATCTGTTGGCAGTCGCAACACAATCAATTTATGCTGGTAGTGTCATTGAATTCTTGAATGCTGGTGAAATTATAGATTTAGCTGTATCAGCCTTATTAGCTTTAACTCTCACGTTAGGGACTGGTGTTACAACCACATTAACTGTTAAAAAATTAAGTGATTAAAAGAAAACCATTCTTCTCATTTTTTTGAGAAAGAATGGTTTTTATCTAAAACGTGAAATATTTCAAAGAACAATTGACGAATCAAATTCTTTATTTTTATAAATTTTTTCCATCAGATGCAATGACTTTTTGATACCAATAGAAAGAGTCTTTTCTTATTCTATGTAAATCTCCTATTCCTTCATCATTCATATCTACATAGATAAATCCATATCTTTTATCCATTTGACCTGTTGTGAAAGAAACCAAATCGATAGGTCCCCATGTTGTATAACCAAAAATATTAACGCCTTCTTCTCTCGCTTTCATTAAACTTTGAATATGACTTCTTAAATAATTAATTCTATATTCATCATGAATAGATCCATCTTCTTCTACTTTATCATAAGCTCCTAAACCATTTTCAACATCAAATAAAGGAACCTGATAACGATCATTTAAAACATGTAAAAAGTATTCATAACCTGTTGGATCAATTTGCCATCCCCAATCACTTGCTTCAAGATATGGATTTTTCACTTGTCCCTGTCCACCTGCTGTTGTCAAGGCATCACCTTCATTTTGATGAGTTGTGATAACATTTGACATATAATATGAATAAGCTAGGAAATCTGATTTTCCTTCTATTAAATCTTGTTCATCTTCTTTTGTGATATCTAATTTGACATTATTTTCTTTCCAAATACGTGTTGCATATGATGGATAGTATCCTCTGACCATTGTATCTGCACAATAAGCAAACTTATTTTGGAATTCTTTGTATGAAGCAATCACATCCTGTGGATCACATGTCATTGGATAACAGCAAAATCCTGCAATCATACAACCAACTTTAATTTCCGGATCAACTTCATGAGCAACTTTTACTGCCCTAGCTGCAGCAACCATCTGATGATGAAGTTCAGTAAAAGCAACTTGTTTTCCTTCTTTGACATCAAAATGAAGTAAAATATTGATTTCATTAAAAGTTAACCATTTATCCACCAAATCTTTATATTCAGTAAAACAGACTCTCGCAAATTCAACAAATTGATGAATCATTTCTCTATTTGTCCATCCACCATATGTTTCCTCTAAATAAACAGGTTCATCATACTTATATAATGTAATCACTGGATCCATACCATATTTTCGACATTCTTTAAAAACATTTCTATAAAATTCAACACCAGCCTGATTGACTCCACCTTCTACTCCATGAGGAAAGATTCTTGCCCATGAAATTGTTGTGTTGAATGTTGTAAATCCCATTTCTGCAAATAAAGCAATATCATCCTTATATCTGTGATAAAAGTCAATTCCCACATGATTGGTATATCTCACATCATCAAAGGTTGCATATTTTGCACCTTGAGGTAAATGATCAAATTGTCTCATCTTCCCTCTTGTTCCATCAGCATTTAAATAATGGATATAGCGATTATCAGTGGTCGTTCCTGGAGCTCCAAAATCTACCTGAACGGGACTTTTTCCATCTTCATCCCATGCTCCTTCACATTGGGCAGCACTGATAGAACCACCCCATAAAAATTCTTTAGGAAAACTCATATTTTCACTCCTTTTCTAATATTTCAATAGCTTCTGCTATTGTTGTAACAATATAATCACATTGTTCTTGAATACTTTGTGGTGAATGTTCAAATGTAAATGAACAATCAACTGCATCCATCATTGGTAAATCATTATAAGAATCACCAATTCCTGCAATATTTGATAAACAATATATTTCTTTCAATCTTTCAATAGCATGACCTTTTGAACATTCTTTAGATACAACATCTATAGAATCCATATTCTGATAAGCTATCACTTCATCATATTTCTGATTAATTTCCTGGGTAATGAAGGTTGCTCTTTCGATTGTACTTTCTATCAGTGAAAGACTATAAATATCATCATGAACATCTAAAATTGAATGAATAAGATAAGCATGTTGATCATTCTTATCATGAAGGTCAGACACATAAACATATTTTTTAGATAGTGTTTGTATCAATAATGCTGTTTCATTTTGATAAGTCATATGAATATGATGAGCAATATCTACAGGTAATGATTGCCCATATAATAATTGGTATCTTTTATCTAAAATTAATGCACCTGTACTAGCAATAATAAAATCTGGCTCAATGATTCCTTTTAATTCATGTATCAATCCAGCGATAGGTCTCCCTGAACAGATTCCAAAAAGATTTCCTTTCCTTTGAAATGCATGAATAGCTTTGATATCACAATCATGAAAACCACTTTTTTTATTTTTGAAGTATAATGTATTATCAAAATCACTTGCTAAAACTTTCATAGATTTTCATCTGCACTAAAAACAACACCTGCTGATTCTCTTGCTTTCGTTGCAATTGTCATCGCAATCAAACTCTTTTTGATCATTTCTTCAGCCTTCAGATAATCTTTATTTTCAATAATTTTCACAAATTCAACAAATTCAAAATACATACGATGTTTTTCATTTTGTTCATTATATAATGTTTCACTATTATCATTTTTAATCACTTTAAAATCAGATACATTATTAGCAGGAGTTGTCACAAGTAAACACCCTTGATCACCTTGAATACTTGTCATAATTGGTGCTTTACAATCCTTTGCTCCAATCAATACTGCTTTAAAGTGTCCATAATCTAATGTGATGATTCCTGATGTATCTATTCCTCTTTCAATATTTGCTTGATATTGAACCTGTTGTGGTTCTCCAAATAAAGCTACCATCAAATGAATATTATAAATATTCAAGTCCATTAATGCTCCACCTGATTTGGTATAATCAAATGCAGGTAAGATATTTCCTTCTTTAAAAGCATTATAACGTGAAGAATATTGAGAATAGTTTGCTGAAACAATTTTAACATTTCCAACTTCATTTAACAATTCTCTCATCTTTAAAACATTTGGTAAATATTGTGTAGAAATAGCTTCTAATAAAAATAAATGTTTCTCTTGAGCAAGTTTGTTTAATTTTTCTAATTCTTTAATATGTGATGTAAATGGTTTTTCACAAATGACATGTTTATTGGCTTCTAATGCCTGTTTACACATTTGATAATGTAAATGATTAGGAACGCCTAAATAAATGACTTCTACTTCTTTATCTGCTAACATATCTTCATAACATTCATATGTCTTATGCACATGATTTTCTTTTGCTAATTCTTTGACTTTTTCATATTCAGCTGGAATAGAAGCCATGGCTATTAATTCTACACCTTTGACATCATGAATAAAACGAAATAAATCATGAACAATCATTCCACATCCAGTAATTCCTAATTTCATTTTATTTTGCCTCCTTAGCAACCTCTGTTGCCTCTTCAATAATTCTTAAAACTTCTATAACTTCTTCATCTTTCACAATCTTTTCTCCATTATTAAAGATCACATCATATAAATTATCATATATAATTCCATAATCTCCTATCTCAGTTGGAACTTTCTTTGTTACATCATTTCCTTGATCATCAATATAAGATAAAGTTCCCCATTTATCTTCAGGCAATGGATCAAAACTAATTTCAATTGGTCCAGGTTTTGGTTTCAATGAACTTTGATGTCCTAAAGCAGGCATTAAGAAACTTCCTTTTTTACCATGAACAGTGAATCTCGGATAATCTAGTTTCACATAATAACTTGTTTTTACTATTGCTTTCATATTTCCATAAAAGAAGTCAATATCATAATAATCATCGGACTCCCCAGGATGATCAATACTTCTACAATCATAAACAACTTTGTTTGGTTGACCAAATTGCCCAATAATCTGATCAATTGGATGAACTGCCAATCCATACAAAAGACCAAATCCTTTACGTTCTGAGATACTTGGACGATAATAATCATAATGAGATTCAACTTCTACAATATCTCCTAAAACACCTGATTCAATCACTTTACGGACTGTTCTCATATCAGCATCATAACGCCTATTCTGATTAGACATTACAACCAATCCCTTAGATTTTGCATAATCAAAAACTTCTTTTGCTTCCTTTGCTGTCATCGCAAACGGTTTTTCACATAAGACATTCTTACCATGTTCTAAAGCTTGCATAGTATATGAAACATGGAAAGCATCTGGTGTATTCACAACAACCAAATTCACCTCATTATCACTCATAACATCTTCAATATTTGATGTAAATGTTATCTCTGGATACCATGTTTCTCTTTCTTCATCACCCACTCTATCTTCCTCTCTTCGATAGATATACTTCACTTTAATCGTATCTTTTCTTCTTTCTACATAGGGTAAATGATAACGACACACACTATTCCCAAATCCAATATAAGCTACAACTAACATATTCAATTCCTCCTTTTCTATCCCCATTTTATACGATTTGAGAAAACGATTACATATAAAAAAGAAGTTTTGCAATTGGATTTCATTAAAACAAAAAGTTAATGAAATCCAATTTCATTAACTCGTATTTTTATAAATTTATTATGGAATTATGAGTGTTTTTTCTAATTATCATATGCTATTAATCTTCAGATTTCCATTTTCTTTATTAATTTCATATTCTTGAGTATAAATTATGAGTTTCCTATTTTTCATTACTTTGATAGATACGATAAAGATTTTCGTGTTTGTGCTCCTTTGTTAAAATTCCAGAAATATCCAATAAATGATTCAATAACAGGATATCATCAAAAATAATATTTCGTTTTAAGCAATAAAACATACTATATTTACCAAGTTAACCTGCAAAATACAAAGCTATTTATACTCAAAAAGAAAAACCTATAAAACAGAATACGTATCATGAATACTTTAACTAAGTATATTCTTTGACTAACTGTTTTATAAGTTTAAAATCAATAACTATCTTTACAAAGAAATTCCTGCATAATATCCATCATGTGTCGCCTGTGCAACTGTTCCAGGACGTTTTGCATCACCAATAACATTGATATCTGGTACAAGACCATAAAATTGATTGACAATATCGCATCTTGACTGCATTCCTACAGCAACAATAACACTTTGTGCTTCAATCACTTGTAGATCAGTATTATTTTGAATGACAACACTTTGATTTTGGATAGAAAGACATTGAGAATTGAGAAATATTTTGAGATTTTGACACTCAGATAATTTCTCCAGTAATCCTGTTTGAATATGTTCATTAACATTTGAACATAATTGCTCACTCTTTTCAACAATTGTGACGTCTTTACCTAAATGACATAATAATTTTGCAAGTTCAGAACCAATCGAACCACCACCAATAATGACAACTTTTTGGTTTATTTCATTCTGATGTCCGTAAGCATATAAGGCATCCATAACATGCTTTTGCTGAATACCTGCAATCTCTAAAGAGATGGGTTTTGCTCCAACTGCAACGATTAAACTATCACCTGTCTTTATTTCATCAATACATTCAAGAGCATCACATTGTAATCTGACTTCAATACTTGATTTATGAATCTGTGTCATCAGATAATCCTTGTATCTCTTTAAATCCTGTTTACTTTTATCAAATTCAGAACAAGACAATTGACCACCTAAAACATCAGTTTTTTCAAAAAGGATGACTTGATGACCTCGCTCATAAGCTGTTAAAGCCGCTTTACAGCCAGCTGGTCCACCACCAATCACATAGACTTTTTTGATAGTTTTTGCTTTGGAGAGTTCAACGGGAACACTTTGTTCATGCAAATATCTAGGATTGACTGAACAACATGTGATACTTTTCATACCATAATGTCTATCTTTATTTCTAGCATATTGATTATAACAATTCATACATCTTAAGCAAGGAACAATATCTTCACTCTTTTCCTCTATTGCTTTACTCGTCCAAAATGGGTCTGCAATGATTTGTCTTCCTATCACAACAGCATCAGCCTGATGATTTGCTAAAATCTCTTCTGCTTCTTCAGGTGTCATAATAGCTCCCACAACAGCGACTGGAATATGAACATATTCTTTGACTTTTTGTGACCATTGAACATTGATCTTATGATCAAAATAAGGTGTAGATGACATCTTTGTCATGGCTTTGATTTCTCTTTCTAAACCACATGAAATATGTACCATATCTATCTTATCCTCAATCAGTTGAATAAATCGAATAATTTCATCTATAGGTGTTCCATCCTCGATATATTCAAAACCACTAATACGCATATCTAAAGGATAACCTGGACCCACTGCCTGTCTGACTCTCTCCACAATTTGAATAGGAAATTTCACACGATTTTCAAAACAACCACCATAACCATCTGTACGCTTGTTATAATGCGGTGAAAGAAATTGAGTTGGTAACCAGCCATGTCCAAAATGCAACATCACCATATCAAAGCCATACTCTTTTGCATCAACTGCTCCTTTAGCGAATGCATCAGCAACTTCATTCATCATGTTTTCATCCATTGCTTTCACTTCAATACCATCTTCACGTACAAAACCAACTGGCCCAATAGCATAGTCTCCAGGCTGAACATAAGCATATTGACCAACATGACAAAGTTCAAATTCTGCTTTTGCACCACGTTGCTGAATCGTTACAACTTGTTCTCTTACTTTTTGACTTTCTTGCATATTCGCAAAACAATAAGAACCAGGTGCCATTCTTGATCGAGGACCTGGGACTGAACCGCTTGTCCCACGAATAATCATCCCAATTCCGCTCACTGATTTATCAGTCAGACTACCTAAAGGAGCAGAGATAATACGATTAGGTATCATCATTTGATTGACTTGCAATGGTTCAAAAAGATGTGGATATTTTTTAGAAAAACTCATTTTATTTTCCCCCTACTCTGGTATATCATCAAAACCAATTATATATGTAATTGTGGCTGCTCCTAAATAAGCAACAACCATTAAAATACACCAAATGAGAAATGTTTCACCTAAAAATAATGGTATACCTCCTAATCCACATAATCCTAGTCCCATTGCTTTCACAACAAAAGTTAGTGACAATGCACCACAAATTCCTGACATAATACCTGGCGCAATTAAAGATTTCTTTGTTGGCAGCAAGACACCATATAGAGCGGGCTCTGTAATCCCAATCACACCAATAATAGTAGAACTCAATGCTTCACTTTTTAATTCTTTATTTTTTGTTTTTAAGGCAACACCTAAAGCCGAACCAGCTACTGCAGCATTCCCAAATCCTAAAATTGGAAAAACAACGGAATATCCAACAGATGCTAATTCATTCAAAACAATTGGAATAGCGGTTGCCTGGTGGATACCTGTTAAAACGAAATATGGGCATGTTGCCCCAATAATCAATCCTCCTAAAATAGCAAAATGACTATAAATATATTGAATACCTTGACCTAACACTTCAGAAATCATTTGGGCTATAGGTGCAGTCACAACAATCATAAGTGGTAAACTCACAATAATTGTAATGGCTGGAATAAGCACCGATTTCAAAAGTGTAGGAGATATCTTTTTCGCTATTTTTTCAATCCAATAAACAACTGGCATTGTCAAAAGAATAGGCGTCATTGTCGATGAATAAGTCACCAACTTCACTGGCAACCCATAGAAAGATGCACTTGTTCCCTGACTTGCAAATTCAAGAACAGCAGGATAAACAAGAATACCTCCTAAAGTCGCTCCAATATAAGGATTCACACCTAATTTTTTAGCTGAACTAAACCCTAATAGTATTGGCAAGAAGTAATATCCTGCATTTCCTGTGGCACTGATCATTTGATAGCCATAGGTTGTTGCATCAATATTCACATATGACATCAAAGCAATAATCCCTTGAATTAAACCACATCCAATCAAAACAGGAATAATCGGTTGGATTGATCCTGTAATATAATCAAAAGCTGTCTTCCAGCCAAAATTTTCATTGTTTTGAACTGCTTCCACATTATCCTTAATCTTCACAATTTTTGATAACGCATCATAGACATCATTGCATTTTCCACCAAAAACAATCTGATAAGTCTTATTGAAAAATGTTGCTCCTTTAACTCCTTCTAATGTTTTGATGACATCTTCATTAACTCTCTCTTTTTCTTTGACTTCAATACGAACACGTGTAAAACAACTCATAATACTCACAATATTTTCATTTCCACCTACATTCTCTAAAATACGTCTTGCTATTTCATCATTATTCATTTTCTTCTCCTCCTTTTTTAGCAAGTTTCATTTTTTCTTCACACATCTCCTCCTTTAAAAATAAAAACTCAAGACAATCTGTGCACTGATTCTCCTGAGTTTAGCCTAATTTAATAGTGACTACCCCTATTCTTTTAATTCACAACAGTTTCTTAAATGTAGAATTAAATAATTCTTTTCTGATTCACTCATTTCTTTCCCAAATTCATCTTTTAAATGCAAAGATAAACGATTAATACATTTCTGTTCTTTTTGAAAAACACCTTGAATTGTTTCCTTTAACAAACGATTTTGTGATTGATTTTCATGACCTTCTACGTATCTTTTTGCAAAGTATTTTACATGATTGACCAATCTGGTATAAGCTAAAGAACTTTCCTTCACATCTTTTAAATAATACTTTCTAATAAAACAAACACTCTCATTCACAACTTTAAATATCTTATCAAAATCCTGTCTCTTTTGCTGAAATTCATTTTCAATAATATGCATTGCAATATATCCAACTTCATCATCTGAAATCTGAATATGAAACATGCGATGAATCATTTCTTTTGCATACAAACCAATCTTATATTCCTGCTGATAAAAGTGTTGAATATCAATCAGAAATGGATTATCTAAATCTATATTTTCCTGTAATCTTTGCAATGCAAAATAAATATGATCTGTTAATCCCAAGTAAATATTCTGATTGAGTTCCAAGTGATATTTTCTTTTCGCATATTGTACTATTTTTTCAGTCAGTTCAATATATACTCCAGGAATCTGTGAAATCAGTTCAGCTAATTTATTATTGTCAGCAACAGAAAACACTTTCTGTATTTTCCGTTCATCAATCACGTCACCTGCTTTTTTATGAAAACCAATTCCTGTCCCTACAACAATCACTTCCTCTTGCTTGTTATTTTTGGCCATCACAACATTATTATTCAATGGCTTAGTTATTATCATACGCTCACCTTCTTTACCTTCATCAATTCTCCTGCCGCTTGAATGTCTTTATGATCAGTCTTGAATAACTGATAGTCTTCATCATTTTCAATTACAATCATTGTTGTTGGATGATATCTTTTTTTAATATTTTTTAAATCAATAGACATCAGCATATCACCAGCTTTGACTTTATCTCCTACTTTCACATAAGGATGAAAATATGTACCTTTTAATTCAACCGTATCAATACCAACATGAATAATAACATCAATTCCTTCCATAGAAGTGATTGCAATCACATGCTTAGTCGGAAAGACAACAGTAATGATTCCTGAAACTGGTGCATACAGTTTTCCTTCAGTTGGTTCAATCGCAAGACCATCTCCCATCATCTTTTGACAAAACACTTCATCATGAACATCTTCTATTGGTATAACACTTCCACTTACTGGTGCATAAATTGTTTGTCCATCATCTTCTATTTTTATATTTTTTCTAAGTAACATTTTAAAACCTCCTATAAATATAAAAACCAAAACTAACAATGTTAATTTTGGTTTAGCCTGCATTACCAGTGACATTTCCTATTCAATTTCTTCTTAAATAAATCGTACCACTCATTATTCAAGAAGTCAATCATTATTTTAGCTTTTGTTTAGATAAACCAAAATATCATCATCACTTTGGTTTTCTTTACCCTTTATGATATAAATAAAGTGAATCCTCTTGAAGCAGTCTTAAAAATTAATAAAAGTTTTTATTAAACTCTCTTCTATATACATTTTGATATTCGCTTATTTGAATAAACTTCACGTCCTATATAATCAAAGATAAGAATTATTTGTTTAAAATCTAAAGATCTCATTTTATCTAATTATTTTAATTTGATAAATATGTTCTACTTTCATTTTCTTGCCTCCTTGATAACATTTATATACTTGAACAGAATCTACCATCGATTGAATTGCAGGTATCCTCAATACTTGAATACTCGTTATGGTAATGAGAAACTAATATATAATTTCTAATAAATCCTGTTCAAATGAAATATCTTTTATGTTCTCTTGATATGGTATCAATAAAATAGTCGTTGTATCATATCCCTCTTTTTCCATTTGTTCTTTATCAATACAACATAACATTTGTCCTTGTTCAACTTCATCTCCAACTTGAACTTTCATATCAAAATATTTTCCATCAAGAAACGATGTATTAATTCCTATATGTATCATAAACTCAGTACCATTCTGTGTTTTCATACAAATAGCATGTAAAGTAGGAAAAATGGTGGTGATTTTCCCATGGATTGGTGCAACAATTATATTATCTGTTGGTATAACTGCTATTCCATCACCTACCTTTTTACTCGCAAAAACTTCATCCTTGACTTCTTGTAAAGAGATAATGTTCCCATTTATTGGCGGAATTAATGTTTCTTTTAATTTTGTCTCAATCATGTTGAGATCTTCTTTTTTATATCCAAAAAAGTAAGTTAAACAAGTACTAAGAATTAATGAAAAACTAATTATTAATAATGCTGAAATATTAGGCGAATAAACAGGCAGTGAAAATAGATTATGGAAAACATAGGCATCACATGTAACATTTAGGAGTCTTGCTATAATTCCACTTATTCCTCCACTGACAATCATAATAATCATTGTTCTACGATAACGAAGAATAATACCATATAATACAGGTTCTATAATTCCTGATAAAAATCCTGTAATTGTTGCTGGAGCAGCTAATCTTCTTAATGAAGAATGTTTTTTTGAGCGAAGAAATGTTCCTAATGAAATTCCAATTAAAGTAAATATTGCAACTACACAAGTCCCTTCAATAGGATCTCCCCCATATTGCGAAAGATTTTGTAAAGTAAATGGTGTAAATCCCCAATGTAATCCTAAAATAACAAGGAATGGATACAATCCACCTAAAACAAATCCTGCAAGAACTGGAAGTACTTCAATTAACCACATAATACCATTACCTATATAATCTCCTATAGTTGTAGAAACTGGACCAAATAAGATTGCAGTTAATGGAACCATAACCATCAAAGAAATCATAGATACCAAAAACAACTGAACATCTTTGTAAATATATCGAGATAAAAATCTATATAAATATACATAAATAAATATCGCAACAAATATTGGAAAAACTGTCGAAGAATAATTAATAGCAATAACAGGAATATTTATAAAACTTACTTTTTCTAATTCAATTAATCCCATAAAATTTGGATTAAGTAAAGCAGCTCCTATACAAGCTCCTACAAAAGCATCAACTTTCATTTTTTGAGACAATGTGTATCCTAAAAAAATAGGTAAGAAATAAAAGATTGCATTTCCTGCTGCATATAAAATCAGATAGGTTGAAGACTCTGCTGATAGCCAATTCATAGATGTTAATACTGTTAAAAATGCCAATATCATTCCTGAACCTGCCATAACAGGAATTAATGGTGAAAATCCACTTGATATCCATTCAAAAATTGTATTAACAAAACTTGTTTTTTCATGGACTGGTTCACTTGAATTATTTAAATCCAAATGTGAAATAATACTCTTATAGTAATCTGAAACCTCTTGTCCAATAACAATTTGATATTGACCACCACTTTTTACAACAGATAATACATATGGTAATTCTTCAATATCTTTTTTTAATGCTCTCTTTTCATCTTTTAAACGAAAACGCAATCTCGTTGCACAATGCACAAGATCTAAAACATTTTCTTTTCCGCCAACTAATTTTAGAATTTCTTTTGATTCATTTTCATATGACATAATTTTTCTCCTTTCTATAATAGCGCCTTAAATAAAAGGCATTATCCAAAATAGTATGACCGCGGTTTCATACTCAATTGAATAACGCCTACTGAAAGTTACGCATCTTATTTATGACTAAAATGTATTCTATTTAAATGCAAACTCAAATACATAAGTTCATCTTTACTAATATTCCAATGATATTCATTTTCTAGATATTTTTTTATTTTTATTGCACATTGATAATCTTGTGGATGTTTCTGCTCAATGATAGGCAATAAATATGTTTCTTGTTCTAAAACAATTTGTCCATTTATCTGTCTATTTACAAAATATCTTAAGTGTGTAATAAATCTTGTTAATTCATAAGAATGAGAATCTATTATTATTTGATAATGTTCTTTTAATATATTTAATATTTGATCAATAATTTTCGTTAAAATTATTGTTTCTTGCATGTTCTGCTCTTGACTATGTGCATTTGCAAAATGTAATGCAATGAAACTTATTTCTGATCTTGGTATTTCAAAACCTGTTTTTTTCTCAAGAAACTCAATAACTTTCTGACTAAATATATATTCCTGAGGATAAATGGCTTCTATTTCCCACTGAAGTGGATTTCCAAAATATAAGCCTTTTTGTAAACGTTTTAACATGTAACTGATATGATCAGATAATGTTATTAATATATTATCATGAATATCAAATGGTAATTCTGATTTTCCCCATTCAATAATTTCACTTGCTAATTCGATATCTTGTAAAGAAATGTTATTTAGTAACTCATGAACACTATGGATGGATTCTTTATTTTCAAAAACAAAGACCTTATCAGCATTATCTTCATTAATAAAATCACCTGGTTTACGTTTGAATCCAATACCATTTCTTATGATTACATACTCCTGTTCAAGATGATTAGTCGCCAATATGACATTATTATTCAATACCTTTTTTATTTTCATATCTGCCCCTCCTAATAAAAAAGCGCAACTCCATAAAACAAAATGTGTTTTATCAAGTTACGCCTAAATAAACATTCAGTAACGTTCTCTTCTTAAGAACATTATATAATTGAATCAAGGTAAAGTCAATACAAAAATGTAAACGTTTTCCTTAAAGTTTAAAG
>NZ_HG005284.1:29034-32215 GCF_000455285.1 Candidatus Stoquefichus massiliensis AP9
AAAGTTTAAAGAATATTTTTTCTTTAACACTATAATTATATATGAGATGATGTTCTTATATATATTACTCTAGAATAATTTTAAATGCTTTTCAAACTCTAACATAGAGCTATCAAAAATTAAAACTCCAATAGATTTTATGCCAAACAACTGATAGGTTTGAACAAAACTTTCTTGTTAAATAAGATATCTCTTTCCTCTTCAGTTTTTGCTTTAGAGATGATACTAACAATGATTGCTTCAACTGATTTGTATAAATATATTAACCCAAATTTGTCATCACAGTATGGCTCACAAATTAACATAGAATTTTCTTTCTAAGTGATTAAGTATTTTACTATCATGATTATTTATAAATGACATATTTTTAAAATATATTCAATGGTTCCTCTTCCATCACAGTTTTTAAATAATTTTGAATCTAACACATAGACAGGTGTAGGACTTACAGTTTTTTGAATCTTTTTTAAATTATATCTTACCTGTGGCATTAAGAGAATAATATCATATTTATCCTTAATTCTTTCACAAGCTTCTATTTGAAAACAATCTATTTGACAATCAATATTTTTTTGTTGTATTTCAGTAAGCATTGCCTTTTTTAATGTATTACATGATACTGCTAAGGAACAAATTAAAGCTATTCTATACATTTTTCTCTAATATATACAGTGCATCATGATGAAAATATGTCATTGGGATCAAACATTGTTGATTTCTATTCATTAATTCTAATGGCGAAACATAACGATTCTCTAAATCAATAGCTATCCCCTTCCATCCTGTTAAATCGGCATTAAGTTTAATGTAAATATTAGATGGAATATAAATGACAATCATATCTTGTTTTTTAGCAATTCTTATTTCTGAATTATCTTTTTCTAATAGATTTTGGCATGGTAAGATATGATATAAATTATATTGTTCAAACACATGAGCCATAAAACCATAATCCCAAGCTCCAGGAAATTGAATCGCTTGTTCCCAACATTTCGGAGTTGCAAATCCTTCTCCAATATCAGATTCAAAGGACTTATTTGTTTTATGCCAACTATATATTCCCGCTGCTCCATACGTTATACCTGCATTTGCTCCTGATAACAATGACATCCATGCTGCTCTTCGGATATCAAACTGTGTCCAACGCCCATACATTTGGCGTGAGTATCCCATTTCTTCATAACACGGTTCACTATTAATAAGAAGCTTATCTGGATATTTTTCTTTCATCTCCTCAGCTAATTTATAAGGCATCGATAAATCCTGAGCATTATGCCCACTTTGATAAAAACAAAAATCCAGATACCCTAACAATTCATTAGGTATATATGTGTATCTTCCTTTAATATGTGTTGTATATAAACAATCAGGTGCCAATTCTTTTAATCTTTTTGCACACTCTACGTAGTAACTTATGCAAAGATCACTCGTAAAATCAGTATCCCCACTTATAATATATATTGGTTGAAATTGGCTAAATGTTTTATGAACAATATCAATGTAAGATGCTATGCATTCCTTAGGCATAATTCCTCTAGAATAAAGAGAACTTGCCCAAGTATCCGGAACATAATTGCACCACATAACAACCAAAGAAAGTTCAAATTCCATCTCTTTAGCTCTTTTGCACATCATCATAGCATGTTCAAAGTAAGAAATATTTATATGCTCATAATCAAATTTCTCACCTATCTTTTTAAATGGATAGTATTCTAAATCAGTTGCAGAAGCATCCCATTGGGGTAATATATTAATTTGCAGAGTATTAAAACCTTGGGCTTTTCTATAATTTAGATAATATTCCCATTCTTCATCATTGATATTTGTAAAAGCAGACCAACATGTATCTGCAAGATAAAAGAAAGGTTTATTATCTTTTTGTAAAGTATTTTCATGAGATATTGTTATACTCATTTTAATCACCTCTTATTTCTAAATATATCAAAATTAATCATTCCTATAAATTAAGAATTGTCTGAATATTTTATTTAATAACAAACTATTCAGACGATATTTTAGGAAGAAATATCAAATCATATTATTCTGTTTCTAACAATTCTTTTTCTCTATCCATTTCTTCTTTATATCTTTGATTATCTGATAATTTAAAGAATGGATACCAAATGAAACAACCAATAATAATACAAACAACTTGAAGTATAGCGGCTTGCCATCCACCTGCAAGCAAAGGTTTTATAATAATTGGCATACACCATGGAACTTGTACCCCTGTTAAACGTGGAACAAGATTAATTGCCATTGCAAAATATGCAACTAATGTTTGAACAACAGGCGTTAAAATAAATGGAATAGCTAATAATGGATTCATAATTAATGGATACCCAAAGACTACAGGTTCATTGATTGTGAATAATCCTGGAACAATACCTAATTTCCCCATTTCTTTATTTTGCTTAGATTTTGCAAACAAAAGAATAACAATACATAATGATAAAGTTCCTCCTGCACCTCCAATACCACTAAAAGCATCATAGAAGGTATTTCCTAAAATATTAGGAAGATCTTTACCAGCTGCATAAGCCTCCATGTTCGCTGTAGCCATTGGCAAATATACTGCAGTAATAACACCTGAAATAACATTTGAACCATGAATCCCAAAGAACCAAAGAACCATTTGAACTAATAACAAAACAACCAAAGACCAAACACTACCACCTAATGCATTTAATGGTGTCACAATACTAGAATAAACCATTTGTGAGAAAGAACCCCATGTTGTAAATGAAAAGCCATAAGATACTAAAATCAATATAAATCCAACTAAAATACCTGGTATTAATGCTGAAAATGTATTAGCAATCATTGGTGGTACTCCATCAGGCATATGAATTTTTAATTTTTCTTTACTCATAAAGAAACAATACAAACGTGTAGCTACTAAAGCAGCAATCATAGCCCCAAATAATCCTTGAGCCCCCATAAAACTCATAGATAATGCACCGTCTTCAGTTAAAGGGGTTGTAATAAAAAATGCAAATACTGAAATCAATCCAGCTGGAATTTGATCAACTTTAAAATGTCCTGCCAAACGATAACCAATAAGAAAAGCCGCATAAATAGATAAACAACTTGTTGTGACAGTAGATGCTGCTAAAAGATATTTTTCAATCCCTATTGACTGAATCAAATGAATCCATGGATTATAAGGAAAAACACCTAA
>NZ_HG005284.1:32343-115526 GCF_000455285.1 Candidatus Stoquefichus massiliensis AP9
TAATAATGCTAATGATCCAATCATCAAGATAGGTAATGTTGCCATTAACCCTTTGGAAATAGAATCCAAATAAATATTTGTTGCGACTCGCCCAGATATTTCTAAAGCCTTATTAATAAATTTATTATTCTCCATATTACCCTCTCCTTTAATAAATATGAATTTAAAGTTATCGTAGTGTTGCAACTAACTACACATGTAGTATATATAATAAAAAGTTTAAAGTCAACGCTTTAAACTAAATATTTATTTATCATTAACTAAATATTTATTAATTATATTTAGTTACACTATTTCTTTCTACTACTTTTGTTTCAACCAATATCTTTAAAGTCGTCGTCTCATCACTACTTAATTTTTCTACAAGTCTGTGAACAGCAGTTTTTCCCAAATACATTTTATCAACTTGCACTGTTGTAAGTGATGGGTTTGACATACTTGAAAAAGGAATATCATCAAAGCCTGTAATTGATATCTGTAAATGCAATTCAGAAATAGCACGTAATGCTCCTAAAGCAATATTATCATTCACAGCAACAAATGCTGATGGAATGTCCTCTTTTTGTTCAATAAGTTCCTGTAAATAATTTTTAAAATCAGCATAACTCTCCTCTATTGTTGGTGATACAAATGATTCATACTCTGGAATAAACTGGATATTATTATCCATAAGTGCTTGCATGAAACCAAGCTTTCTCTCTTTAAAATTATTAATTTGATTAATAGAATTAATCAATCCAATCTTTTCGTGACCTTTATCAATAAGATAAGTTGTTATTTCATAAATTCCATCTCTATTATTAATAGCGACAAAATCACATTTTTGTCTAATATAAGCATTATCAACAATAACATATGGAATTTTGAAATTTTCAAATTGTATAACATCTTCTAAGTTCATCTCTGTTCCAAGCAGTAATAAACCATCACAAACACTAATATCATCAAGTTTATGAATTTCATCTTTTTGCTGACTATCAATATAAGATATATTCAACTGATATCCATTCGCACTGGCAGCTGTTTCAAAACCACGAATTAACTCTGAAAAGAACGGTGTATCCCCAACAATTCTTTCCTTACGACTGTATATAACCAAACGTAAAACACCAGTTCTTTTCCCTTTTTTAAAATATCCTAATTTCTCTGCGATATCAATAATATGCTGCCTTTTCTCTTCACTTAATGATCCTTTACGATTATTCAGTGCATTACTAACTGTTCCTGGAGATACCCCTGCAGCTTTCGCAATTTGTGCAACTGTTACTTTCATTTCATCTTCACCTCGTTTCTTATTATAACATAATAATAAGTAAACTAAATATTTAGTTTTCAATTTACCTTATAAGATTAACAAATCATCTTCACAAAATTTATAAACAACTCCATATGACATAATTAATAATGAGTTTACAAAAAGTCAGAAGGTGTCACTCCTGACTCATCTTATTAAATAACATGTTTTCAACAATTGTTTCATTGTATATATATCATAGCACATTTCTAATATTCACTTTTACCATACATTTCTTTATCTTCTTCAACATTACCTTTATGCTGTAATGATTTTTCTGTATACTGCATAATTTCAAATTTATTGCCATCAGGATCATGAACCCACATTTGCCATGTTTCAGATTGCCCTTTATTAGGTTCAATATCAATTTTAACACCAGCTTTAACTAACTCTTCTCTTGCCTCATGGATATCATCAACCATTAATGCAAAATGTGAATATCCAAGTCTTGTATCTGGTTCTTCATGTTCTAATTGATGATCAGCTTTTGGAAAAAGTTCTAGATATTGACCTGGTGCTAACTCAATAAAAATATAAGCAATATCATGAGGGCGTGTTTCAGCTCTTGCAGCCCATACTCCTCTCTCTTTTTTACCTTTATATGCTTCATAACGCATAATAATCTTAGCTTTTAAACCTAATTTATTTTCATAAAAATCTCTCATTGCATCCATTTGATCTGTATAAAAAGATAAATGCATCACTTCATTAAATTTCATTTTTACTCTCCTCTCGAATTAATTCTTGATACCAATAAAAAGAATCTTTAGGAATACGTTTTAATGTACCTGAACCATCATCATTTCTATCCACATAAATAAAGCCATAACGCTTAGACATCATTCCTTCACTGGTTGATACACCATCTATTGCAGACCATGTTAAATATCCAATAATATCAACACCTTCTTCAATAGCTAATTTCATTTGTTCAATATGTTTCTTTAAATAATCAATACGATAATCATCATGTATTTTTCCATCTTCTATCTTATCATAAGTTCCTAATCCATTTTCAACAACCAAAATAGGTATCTCATAGCGTTCATACATCTCATTTAATATCAAACGAAATCCTAATGGATCAATTGTCCAGCCAAAAGCTGTTTTTTCTAAACATGGATTATCTTTTACACCTGTATGTGATACTATTGAACTCTTATAATATGAAACAGCTATAAAATCTAATGTATTCTCTTTAAGGATTATAAGATCCCTATCTAACATTTCAATATGATATTTCTGCATTTCCTTTTGAAAATAGTAAGGGAAGATTCCTTTCACCATAACATCTGTATAACGGTTATTCTTTCTCCCATTTTCCATCATTAACTGATAATCAATTGGTGAAGATGTTAATGGATAGCAAGGTGTCCCAGCAACTTCACAGCCAACCTTTAATGTTTTATCAATATCATGACATGTTTTAACTAATAAAGCATTAGCCAATAACATATGATAAGCACATTGATGTAAAACTTCCTCTCTATCCCAATGGGGAGGAAGGACTGTTCCACCAACCATATACAATGCACTATTCATCACATTGATTTCACAAAATGAAATCCAGTGTTTCACTCGATTATGATAACGATTAACAATTGTTTGAATATATTTTTGGTATAATTCAACAGTCCTATAATCATAAAAACCATTATATTTTTGTACAACCCATAATGGCATATCAAAATGAATTGTTGTGACAATTGGTTCTATGTTATATTTCAATAATTCATCAATAACATTGTCATAAAACTGCAAACCAGCCTCATTAGGTTCATCTGTATCATCAAGATAAATACGTGACCAAAGTATTGAAAACCTTAATGCTTTTAGCCCCATTTGAGCAAATAATGCAATATCTTCTTGATAGTTTTCATAAAATTCAACACCATTTTGAGATGGATAGAAATCTGGTGGTCTTTGTAAATATTTTCCTGGTTCATTTAAATATTGAAATCTCATTTCACGACTTTGAGGTATAATATCAACAACTGTTTCACTTCGTGTATCAAATCCACCTTCACATTGTCCTCCACTTATGGAACTTCCCCATAAAAAATTTTTATCCATGATTTTGTCCTTCCTTTTGACTTAAATAAACAATATTTTCTAATAACTGAATACATCTTAAAGAATCATAATGGGACATTTGAGAATGCTGATATTGGTGATTTTTCAAGGCATCATGTACAGCTTCAATCTCGGTATAAAAATCGTCATAAATATAATCTCTTTCCATCGTATAAGATCGATCACCTATAGTTACTGTTGCCTGTGTTGGTCGATAAAATGGTGTACATTCTATCTTTCCTTTTGTTCCGATAATCGTCATTTTCTTTTCTTTATTTCTATCAAATGCACATTCAATCCTTGCTGTTTGTTGTGATTGGAAAGTGATTTCAATTTCATTATAAACATCTACACCATGTTGACGAACTTGATTAATCTGAATATTCTGAAACTGTGATGAAATAAAGTCTAAAATAGCAGCAATATTATAGATGGCTACATCATAAAGTGCCCCACCTTGTTTTCTTTCATAGAAATAATTCTTTTCATTATAGGGAACTTCATTACAAAACGATGTTTCAATTCTTAAAATAGCACCGATTTCATCTCTTTGTATCAAATGAATAATATCATTTCTTAATGGAATAAAGCGGCTCTTCATAGCTTCCATAAAGAAGATTTGTTTCTGCTGAGATATATGTACCAGATCAGCTGTCTGATGATAATAAAGTGTTGCTGGTTTTTCACATAAGACGGCTTTATGTTTCAGCAAAGCTTTTCTTGACCATTCATAATGATCTTTATGCCTTAATGCAATATAAACAACATCAATCAAGGGATCATCCAAGAGTCCATCATAATCATCATAAATTTTGACATATGGATAATTCTGCTGAAAGTGTTCTCTTGTATCAAGAGTTCTCGAAGCAACTGCATAAAGAACTGCATCATCACAATAACTCAATCCTTTTATAAAACGCTGTGAGATTCTTCCTAAGCCAATAATTCCCCATCTAATCATGAGAAATTCCTAGAATCTTTGCAGTAGAAGAACATCCAACCCCTGCACGATCAATTCCTAATTCTATGAGTTCAATGAGTCTTTCACGAGTACGAACACATCCTGATCCTTTTACTTTTATTCTTCCCTGTGCCGTCTCTACAATCAGTCGTATAACATCTGGTGATGCTCCTTCAAGATGTTCACTTTTGAAATAGCCTGTTGAGGTTTTGATGTAATCAGCCTCTCCTTGAATACAGCATTCAACGGCTGCTTTGATTTCTTCTTTTGTCAGTGCATCTGTTTCTACAATAACTTTTAAACCAACATGATGCTGATGACATAAAACACTTATCATTGTTATTTCATGAATAACTGCATCATACTGCTGACTCTTTAATAATCCATAGTTCATTACCATATCTATTTCAAAAACATCACCTTTTTTAATAATAGATTGTGCCTGCAATACTTTAGACTCTGTTGTACTTGATCCAAAAGGAAAATCACAGACAACACACAATAGTGTCTTTGAGCCATAAATGCATTCTTTGGCAATATCAATAGCTGATGGATTTACACAAACGCTCTTACATCCATAATTGACACCAATCATGATCTTTTCTTCCAACTGTTCAACAGTGAATTGTGGATCCAATACTGCATGATCAATATAACTTGCTAAAATATCCTTTTCCATTGTTTTGACCTCATTATTTATATTTGATATCAATCATCTTTCCAATGAATCCTGGAAAATCTCCTGATTGTATTTTTTCTTCATTTTGAACATGTGCAATAAACCATTTGTTTTTCTTTTTTAAAATATCATTTCTTGTAATTGTATCGCCTGTTCCTCTTAAAAGCATACAAATTGTTTTAAATCCTTCATCACTTACACAGATAGGTGTGTAATGAAGGGTTGTACTATAACACTCAACAATAGTCCCTTGGGGAACATAAAAAATCTGGCATAATGATGAATCATAAGTCTTATCTTTCATCTCCCAAAGATGACCAACGACCAAAATATAATCGCTAACAGCAATAATTGTCTCGCTGCCCTGATGATATTCAATACCATTAAACACATGGTTATGGCCAGAAACAACTCCGGCCATAACCTCCATATATCCATAAACCTTTTGTGAAATTTTTTGTACTGATGAAAATTGCTCAACTGCTGGGACGCTTGGCTGATAACGATTTCCAAGTTTGGGAGGATGGACATTTGTTGATACATAAGCAATCACATCACTGACATCTTCATCAATAATCTTTCCAAAAGTTTGGAAGCTTTTATCTTTTATACTTTTGATTGAATAATCTGGATTCAATCTTTGTAAAGTTTGTAAATTCATATTATTTCTTTTGTCTTTCTTCAATATCTTTTAACATATCAATACGTACTTGATGTCTGCCACCTTCATATTCACCTGTTAACCAGGTATCTACTATCATTTTAGCGAGTTCTATTCCAACAACTCTTGCTCCAAAGGCTAACATATTGGTATTGTTATGTTCTCTTGATAACTTCGCTGAATAAGGTTCACTGCAAGTGACACAACGAATGCCATTGACTTTATTAGCGGCTAATGAAATCCCTACACCCGTTCCACAAATGACAATGCCTTTATCCACTTCACCAGATATAACAGCATTTGCGACTGCTTCACCAGCAATAGGATAGTTAAATCTTTCAGTGCTATCTGTTCCAAAATTAATCACTTCATAACCATATTTCTCTTGAATATACTGTATTATTTCTTTTTTATATTCAACTGCCACATGATCATTTCCAATTCCTATTTTCATAATTAAGACCCCTCTCTCATTATTTATCGACGACTACCTGCCATACGTTTCCAGGTCAAACGCCGTCCTTTGGCTGTTATAGCCATTTGATATAAGTTTTCTGGCACACTCATACCATTTAATCCTGCATCTCCAATAGCATGTATATCTGCTCCTGTTTTCTTTAACTCCATTGCATTCATATCCTTAATACCATTACGTGAATTGCTAATCAATCTCATAACTGCCATTATCTATTCCTGCTATCTCAGTGGTGTTGCCATTTTCGCCCAAGTATAAGCTTTTCCTTTCATAGTAATAGCTAACTGGTAAATATTTTCTGGCCACGTTCCACCGCCAAAACCACCATCACCTATCGCATGAATATCAGCACCTGTCTGTTTCATCAAAATAGCTATTTGTCTAATTGTATCCTGATCAGCAATCTCAACATTGCTATCTAAGAAACACATCACAAGTGTTCCTGGTTTATAACGATGTGTGTATTCTGTTAATTCTCTAATCATTTCTACTGTTATTCCATGTCTAGAGCCAGGCGCAGGCAAATCAATGACATCAGCTCCCGAATCAATCAATTCTTTAATGACAGCTTTGGCATCATAATCAGCTAAAGGATCACCTAAGACTTTTTCAACAATACCATCTTCCCATTTCCCTGCAAAGATAAGCATGTCTTCTCCTAATGTTTCTCTAGCTTCCTTAGTTGCACGAATGACATCATAGATTGACGTTCCACTACCAGGATTTCCACCTAAAACAATAAATGAAGCACCAAGTTCTCTGGCTTTTAAAACGTTTTCTTTTGAATACATCATACTTCTCATTTCTGCCTTTTTAGGATCCAATGTTAATTCCTTATCATCAGCTTTTGGACATCCCATATAAATACCAACCGGTTTTTGAGATACCAATGCTTTCAATTCTTTTAGTGAAAGTCCCTGCATCCCATTAGCTCCTTTAGGATTTTCAAAGTGAAAACCATTAAGCATCACCATGTCACCACCAAAAGCAAACATTAATTCTGTACTTGTACAGCCATTGATTAATATAGGATTATTCAGATAAGTCTGTCCCATAATAACCCGACCTTCAGATTTTAAGATAGATTCTTTTAATTGCATTGGTGTATATTTTGCTACCTCACTTGCTTTCGCAGTAATTAATCTTGCAATGTTATAATTCAGTTCCATATCTTTCTCCTCATTTTCTAATCTAAATCTTCACCATTAGACTTAATGACTTTCTGATACCAATAGAATGAATCTTTTCTTGAACGATGTAAATCTCCATTTCCCTGATCATCCATATCTACATAAACAAAACCATACTTTTTATCCATTTGACCCGTTCCTGCAGAGACTAAATCAATACATCCCCAAGTCGTATAACCAAATAAATTCACACCTTCTTCAACAGCTTCTTTCATACATTGAATATGTGCTTTATGATAAGCAATACGAGCAGGATCATGACAAACTCCATCTTCATCTTCAGTTTCAATCAATCCGATACCATTTTCTACATCAAATAAAGGAGCATTGTATCTATCATTAATAATGTGTAAAAAGTGTTTAAAACCAACTGGATCGATTTGCCATCCCCATTCATTTCTTTCTAGATATGGATTTTTAATTGTTCCTAATACATTACCACCTGTTGTATCATCAGATTCTATTTCATGAGTTGTCACAATGCCAGAAGCATAATATGAGAATCCTAAGAAATCAGATTTTCCCTTCATCAAAATATCTTTATCTTCTTGAGTAATCTCTGGTTTTCCATATTGAGCCCAAATACGTTTTGCATATGGAGGATAATACCCTCTCATTTGTGTATCAGCACTATATCCAAAGAAATCCTGGAATCTTTCATATGTTGCGAGAGCATCTAATGGATCAGGTGTTAATGGATAATTCATATTGCCACAAATCATTGCTCCAACTTTAAGATTTGCATCTATTTCATGAGCAACAATTGTTGCCTTCGCTGCTGCAACCAATTGATTATGCAAATAGATGATGTTTCTTTTGGCTGTTTCTAATGGTGTATCAGTTTGAGGCATAATGATATTAATTTCATTAAATGTCATCCATTTATTGACTAAATCTTTATACTCAGTAAAACACACACGTGCAAATTCTACAAACTCATCAATCATCGCACGATTACGCCATCCCCCATGCTGTTCATTTAAAGAAACAGGTTCATCATATTTATATAGAGTAATGACTGGATCCATCCCATACTCTCTTGCGAGTGTAAAGACATGACGATAGAATTCTACACCTTCTTGATTAACACCACCTTTGATTCCATAAGGCATAATACGTGCCCAGGAAATAGATGTATTGAATGTTGTATATCCCATTTCATGCATTAATGCCAAATCTTCCTGATAATGATGATAAAAGTCAGATGCAACATGATTTGTATAATGTAAATCATCAAAGAGTTGATACTGGCACCCTTCTGGTAATTCATCAACTGGTTCCCACATCTTATGTGCTTTTTGTCCATTCTGATCTAAATACCAAATTTCTCTTCTGCCTGTCGTTGAACCTGCTGTACAATAATCAACTGAAACTGGAGATTTACCTCCTTCATTCCATGCCCCTTCAATTTGGGCTGCTGAAATACTTCCACCCCATAAAAAATCTTTAGGAAAACTCATTTTCATATCCTCTCTTTCTATTTATTTAATAATTCAATCGCATGATCTAAAACTTTTTGACCATTCATCATACCATAATCCTGCATATTGATCACTTCTACAGGTTTATCAGGATACATCCCCTGTATTTTCTTTAATTCATAACGCACTTGTGGTCCAAGTAAAATCACATCTGACTGCTCAGCATATGATGTAACAGAACCAACTGGATGGGCCTCAATATGAACAGAGACACCTTTCTTTGAAGCAGCTTCATTCATGCGGTTCACCAATAAACTGGTTGACATTCCCGCTGCACAAACTAATAAAATATTCATCATTTTTCCTCCTATAATTTTCTTAATTCAGGTATGATTTCCTGATAAGTTTTGTCTTTCCCAAATAAAGCACTTGTTCCTAGTATAAATCCATCAACTCCCTTTTTTGATAAAGTTTCAATACGTTCTGGTGAACAGGCCCCATCGAGCATCACTTTATATCCATAATGAGTTTTCTTTTCACATAACAGTTTTAGTTTTTCATCTACAAAAGCAAGATACTTTTGTCCAGCAAAACCTGGATTGACACTCATGACCAAAACATAATCTGCTAATTTTAATATCTCTTTGATAGATTCAAAAGATGTTCCTGGATTAATCGCCAGTCCTGCATAAGCTCCAGCATCCTTAATCATTTGTAAAGTCCTTGTGATATGTGGATCATTTTCTGAGTGAACATAAATAATTCGAACACCCATATCTACAAATTTTGAAACATAATCACTGGCTTTTGTAACCATCAGATGCACATCACAAGGAACTGTTGCTTGCTTTGTAATAAATTCAATATCCTGTAATCCCATTCCAAAGTTTGGAACAAAATTCCCATCCATCACATCCAAATGAAAAATATCTATTCCTGCTTCTTCCAATTCTTTAACTTCCTTTTCTAAATTCCCAAACTTTGCACACATCATTGATGGGCATAATAATCTCTTCATATTTCCCTCCTTGATTAAACGTTTACTCACTTTGTGAAGAAAGAAAGGTTTTCACCTTTACATTTCATTGAAAGTCATTGTTAAAATCTTCAAGATTGACTGTTTCTTCTTATCTTTAGACTTAAAAATTCATATTCTCATGACTTTCTTCTTTCCTTATCTTTGTACTTTTATTTTAAATCTTTTGAGTAAACGTTTCCACACATGTTAATGGCACAAGGTGTGCCATCAAGAACTCTATCTTTTTAAAGACATTATTGTTAAACTTTTAAGAGAAATATGTAATCGTTTTCTTTCGATATTTGAAAATATTGGAAAAATAAATATAAAACATTTATAATGAATGTAGGAGTGAAATTTATGGATAAAAAAAGAAGTATATCTATCAAAGAAATTGCCAAATTATCGAATGTTTCTGTTGCAACAGTTTCAAGAGTTATTAATAATAATGGGCGTTTTTCTGAAGAAACAAGAAAAAAAGTACAAGGTGTTATAGATAAATATGGTTATACAACAAATATGGCTGCGAAAAGTTTAAGGATGTCTAAATCAAAGACAGTTGGATTGATTGTTCCTAATATTGATAATGAATGGTTTTCTCATTTGGTATTAGAAATTGAAAAATATTTTTTTGATCAGAATTATTCGGTTTTTATATGCAATACATCTCAGGATGAGAAAAAAGAAATTGCTTATTTTAAGTCATTGGATTCTAAATTAGTTGATGGTATTATGTGTATTTCTGGTATTGAAGAAATACCAACTGATGTCATCAGTCGAGATATTCCTATTGTTTGTATTGATAGAAAACCTAAAGATCATAATAATGTTTATTATGTTGAATCTAATCATTATAGTGGTGGTTATTTAGCAACTGAAGAATTAATCAAAAAAGGCTGTCAAAGAATTGCAATTGTCTCTAGAAATAAGACATTATCAGTTAATAAGCAGCGTTTAGAAGGTTATCGTCAAGCATTAAAAGATTATGGATTACAGGAATATAAAGAACTACAGATTCTGTTAGATCCTAATTCAGCCAATTATGAAGGCTCACGTGAAGCAATGAATCAACTGATTAAATCTGGTATTTCTTTTGATGGTGTCTTTGCAACAAATGACTGGCGTGCTTATGGTGTAATGGTTGCTTTAGCTGAGAATAACATCAAAGTCCCTGAGCAAGTCAAAGTTATTGGATTTGATGATATTTCTATTTCACATTCATGTCATCCATCACTATCAACTATTCGACAAGATACTGCTGGACTAGCGCAAAAAGCTTCTGGTTTATTATTAAGACTGATGAATGATAAAGAAGTGCAATTAGAAGAAAGACGTTATATATTTCCAGTTGAAGTCATAAGAAGAGATTCTACTGAGAACTTATAGTACTAAACATTTACATGAATACTAACAAGTAAATTCTTTATTAATTAACATAAATAAAGAAAAATCCTGACACGCTTAAATAGAAAACATATTATCTACTACTATTTTTGCAAATATGACTGTTATCAAATGTTGAAACATTATTTATGCTTAAAATATCATCATTGGTAAGTATATATAATAATAATCAGCAAATCGAATATTGGAATGATATCCCTACTGGAAAAAAAATCATTTTTATTAGAAAAAGTGCTATTCATCATTTAAGATGTAGCACTTTTTGCCTTTAAATTCATTCATATTTAGTAGTGAATATCATCACTTAAATCTTCACCATTATTAGCAATCACTTTCTGATACCAATAGAAAGATTTTTTACGATATCGTTTTAAATCTAATAAATCATCAAAATCACGGTTAATATAAACAAACCCATATCTTTTTCTAATTTCCTTATGACTGCTTAAAAAGTCAATTGGACTCCAAGCTAAATATCCCATTAAATCCACACCATCATGTTCAACAGCACGTTTTAAACTTACAATATGTTTTTGATAGTACTGAATTCTTTCATCATCATAAACTTTTCCATCAACAAGTTTCTCATCAATTCCAATCCCATTTTCAACAATAAACAACGGTTTATGATAACGCTGATATAAATCAACAAGTGAATATCTTAATCCTTCCCCATCGATTTGCCATCCCCATTCATTCGCTGTATAATTGGGATTCTTTAACCCACGCTGATCAAATAAAATAGCATCTTCTAATTCAATGAAATCAGTTATATCATCAAATGAGCTTTGTACACTGCTTTGATAATATGAAAATGCAAGATAATCTAATTTTTGAGAAGATTCTAAAATGACTTGTCTTTCTTTTTCATCAAATTTGATATTGATGTTTCGATTTTGAATATAATTTAAAAAGTAAGAAGGCAATTGTCCAGAAGTCATTATATCAAATGGTAAATAATTATGCATCTTATTCTTAAAATCAGCAGCAATGATATCCTCACTCTTACAAGTTAATGGATAAAATGGTGCATGCCCAATCATTCCACCTACCCATGCCTGAGGATCAACACGTTTAATGACTTCCACAGCACGAGCATGAGCAATCGCAGTATTAATAGAAAGATGAACAAACAGTTCTGGCTTACTCATATTGTCTGGACAATATGCTCCAGCAACCAAATCAGATTGATAAGGTGCTAAATTTATTTCATTATATGTTAACCAATATTTGACTTTTCCTTTTAATCTATTGACAACTGTTTCTACATGTTTTGCATAGAAATCAATCACTTTCTTATTTAAGAAACCATTGTATGTTCTTAATAAATGATCTGGCATATCAAAATGAACCAATGAAACAACAGGTTCTATTCCTTTTTCTAATAAATAATCAACCATATCTTCATAATATGCCAACCCTTTTTCATTAGGTTTTTCATCATCTCCTAAAGGATGAATTCTAGACCAAACAACTGAAAAACGATAAGCTTTCAATCCCATTTCAGCCATGAAATCAATATCTTCTTTGTAATGATGATAATGGTCAGTCGCAACTGCTGTGTCACAGAACATGGGTGGAATTCCCTTTTCAGGTGTAACAACCAATGTATCATAAACATTTAATCCTTTTCCATCTTCCAAATAACCACCTTCAGCCTGTACATTACTTAAAGCAGCACCCCATAAAAAATCTTTTTTCATAATCTTTCCCTCACTTTGTTGTCATCATGATTGTCATACATCCATCTAATTGGACATGTGTTTGTACTGGAATTAAAAAACTTTCTCCTATTTTGACTGTCTGCCCATCAACCGTTCCTTGTCCTTTGACAATCGTTGCTAATTGATAGTTAACAGCAGAGTAACAGCATTTTCCTGTTACTTCTAATTTTGTTACTGTAAAAGAATCATTGGAAATAAAGACTGTTTCAATACAGTTTTCTCTCTTTGTACTGACAGGATGAATATTATTCTTCATAGCAGCTGGATTATAAGATAAACAATCAATTGCTTGTTCTAAATGTAATTCTCGTTCCTTTCCATTTTCATCTTGACGATGATAATCATAGAAACGATAAGTAATGTCAGTCGCCTGTTGTATTTCATAAACAATACTGCCTTTCTTTAAAGCATGCAAAAGTCCTGATGGTAAGTAAACAAAATCACCTGGATGTACATCTAAATATTGAATCAAATCATCCCAGCGATCTTCCTTAATATAATTTCTTAAATCTTCTTCATCTTTTGCCAAATGTCCATAAACAATATTAGCATTTTCTTTAGCTTCAATAAAATACCATGCTTCATTCTTCCCAGAAGCATAACCTAATTTCTTGGCATGTTCATCATCAGGATGAACCTGCAAACTTAAATCATCTTCAGGAGCAACCAAAGAAATAATAACTGGAAATTCTTCACCTGGATGTCCAAATAACTCTTGATGATTTTGCCATAAATCATATAATGTTTTACCAAGATAAGGTTCACTCAAACATATTGTTGAAGCATTTTCTTGAGCACTAAATGACCATGATTGACCTATTCCATCAGGAAAATCTTCATATTCAAAATAATCTTTCACTAATGTATGTCCCCAGATTGCTGGTCTAGGAATCGGTTTAAAAAATAATATGCTCATAACTTCCCTCCTTCTTCTATTCTATAAGAATTTGATTTCTTCTCAATAGTTATGATTGTCATAAGTTATGACAAAAAACTTGTTGAAAAAATACGCAATACCCAAAGTATTACGTATCTTTCACATGTTAATTAATGCAAATAGTGCAACTGCAGTTGTAAGTGTTGCAAGCACTGTTGCAGTTGTCACCAATTGAGGCTGAACACGATAACGATATTGAATATTGTATAGATTATTAACTTGTCTTGATTTTGTACAATGATAGTCTGATAATAATGCAATTAATAAAATCAATATTCTCATCCATAAACTTGTTCCTATACCCCACGAAACTGGCCATGGAAATATGGCTAATCCAAATGCTAATATTGCTGTTCCAAGAGCTGGAATAACATAAGGATTTTTTAATTCCTCAATTTTTTGTTGAGATTTTTTCTTGGTTTCTTTAGTTTGACGTTCTTCATATTTTTGACTATCACTTCGTTGTTTTACAACTATAACAGCTTCTCCACAGCTATCACAAAACTTTGCTGTATCATTTAATTTTGCACCACATTTTCGACAATACATATGACCCGCTCTCCTTTATTTTAAGATCACTGTTGAAAGATTCAACAAAGCAATATAACCACTCATAATAATCGCAACCATTGCAAACTTACTATTCCCATTAGGCTGAAAACCTCTTTTTTTATCTTGATGATCAATCACAAATGACATAACACCACAACCAATTGCACCTATATATCCAATCATACTGATAATAAAGACAAATCTTGTATTCATTCCCAATGTTCCAACAATAGACCCAACAATAAAATCAAGTCCTATTAAAGAAATGAGGAAAAGCATGAGTCCAAGTTTACTCCAACTGTTTTGACGAGGATTGTGTTTTAAAGAAGGATCAATCTTTTGATTCTCTCTTTCTTTTTCTAGTTTTTCTTTTGCTTTTTCTAAATCCTGCATACTTACTTTTTGAAGTGGCTTCCCACAATAAGTACAAAACGTTGAATCATCTGGTAAATCTTTATGACAATATGGACATTCTTTCATATTCTTTTCCTCCTCTTGTTTAATAAAGGAGACCTGATTCCAAGTCCCCCTTATTTATTTTATGCGTTTACTGCAGCAGTAACAGCAGCTTCTTCTTCCAATCTTTGCACTTCTGATTTTTCATAAGCTTTCCAGAATGGATAGAAAATAACCATACCAATAGCTAAGTTAATAAAGACAACAACAAATCCGCCAAATGAACCTCCAGCAGCCAAATATCCTAAGATAGGAGATGGTGTTGCCCATGGTAAATTCAAATACATCTTTCCTACAAAACCAATCGCTGTTAACCAATAAGTTAATGCACCAGTAATTGTGTGTGTTACAACAAATGGAATAATCAAGAATGGATTCAATACAACTGGTAACCCAAACATAATTGGTTCAATAATACAGAAGATTGCAGGTGGGAAACAAATAGCAGCCAATGGTTTTAAATGAGGCAACTTCTTACTTGAAATAAACATGTAAATTAAGATAGGCCAGCAGCTAGATACCCATTGAGATAATCTACATAAGTTTGGTGTCCAAGTATATGGTAAATTTGTAACAGCTGTTCCAGCCATAGCAGCAGCGTTATTTTCACCAATCCAAGTATTTAAGAATGCACTTGTTACAGCACCTGTAATGTTATCACCATGTAAACCACAAGTCCATAACAATGCTGATAAGAATTGTTGTAAAGAATAAACAAATATATTGTCAGCAGCAGATAATACAGGTAATAACATATTTCCAATCATTTCTGGAATATTGATACCTATGATTGTTCTAATTCCCCAGCAAATAATTGCAATAATGAAATAAGGAATAATTGCAGAGAAACTATCAGAAATAGCAGGTGGTACTGAATCTGGTAATTTAATACGAATATGATACTTATAACACAAGTGAATCACATTAATTGCAATTGCACCAGCAACCATAGCAGTGATAACACCAGCTCCACCCCAGTAAGTAATCTCTAGAGCACTAGGTAAAGCATCAGCAGCCACACCTTCAACAAATAACTTTCCTACAGCATTGTAGTTTAACAAAATAAATGCGAAGAATGCTCCAACAGCACCTGTTGTTTTGTTGAAACCTTTAATTTCAGCATATTCAGCACCCATTGCAATGACAATGTAAACAGCCATCATCCCCATAGATAAGCTGTTAATTAACGCTAAATCACCAGCCCAAGGCTTCATAAACGGCAATAATGCAGTTTCTGTTAAACCACCATCAGAACATAAAAGAAAAACAATTAAGAAAATCGAACCAACCATAGTGACACCAATTGATCCAACCATACCATTAACAACAGCTTTAATGAATGGAATTTGACCGAACTTTGTCATTGGTCCAGCGATGACATCAACTTTTGCCATCAATTTGTCCATAAAGGACATGTTTTCAGTAGACATATAAATTCTCCCTTCGTTATAGTTTTGAAAACATAGTGTAAACGTTTTCTCTTTACGCTTTTATTCTATCACGTCACTTATTTTTTTCTATATTATCTATCGGCACAACTAATGCCGAGTAACTCTTTTTTTACTTCAAAATCGTTATTTATCAATGTTTTCAAGGAATTTTGAGAAAACTTCTTTTTAGAGAAAACGTTTACACAAATGTCGAAATTTGTTATAATAAATGAAATGAGGAGGAGTTTATTATGAACTTAAAGAAAAATGAAATAGAAATCATAAAATTACTCATCGCATCAACAAATTACATTTCTTCTTATGATATTGCAACAGCAACAGGAATTAATCGACGTTTGGTTAGAGATGAAATGCTGAACATCAAAAAGATTCTCAAATCCTTAGGATATGAATTAATATCTAAAACTTCTAAGGGATATATTATTGAAGGAAAGTCATCCGTCTCTTTACAATCTTTAGCAACGATTATTGAAGATGCTGAACGTCAGCGAGAATCTATTTTTCCAACCCTCCCATGGGAAAGACAAAATTATATTATTAAACGGCTTATTGATAAAAATGATTATATGAAGATTGATGATCTTGCTGATGAATTATTAATTAGTCGCTCAACAATTTCCTGTGATTTAAAACAAGCTCGTCAAACAGTTCTTAAATATGGTCTCACAATGCATCAGAAACCGAACTATGGGATTTGTATTGTTGGTGATGAAGTCAATAAGCGCAAACCTATATGTGATTATTTATTTACAAATTTAAGACAATCAGAAATGTTTTATGATTATTTAAATTCATACATTGTTGAGAAAGATTCATTAGAATATGGAATTATTAAAATAATTAAGAAACATGAAGTTGAAATGTCAGATATTGCTTTGTGTGATTTCCTCCTCAGTCTTTCTGTAAGTATTACAAGAATATTATCTGGGTCAACTATTCATACATCCCAAGATTTATCCATTATTGAAGGACGCCAAGAATTTCTGGCAGCGTATGATATCGCTGTTTTTGTTGAAAAACGTATAAATTGCCATATGAATCAAAACGAAATCAATCAAATCGCTATTCAGTTAATATGTAAAAGATCATCTAAAGGAACAAGACCAATTAACAAACCTGAAACAATTGCCTTAGTCAATGAAATTCTTGATGAAATTTGTAAACAAACACTTTTAGAATTTAATGATCAAAAATTTAAAACAGTTTTTACACTCTATATTGAAGCAGCACTTATTCGTATAGCTTATCATGAAAAAATTCGAAATCCTTTATATGACGAATTAAAAACAACTTATCCTCTTGCATATGAATTGGCCGAAATCACATCATCAGTTATTCAAAAATATACTCACCAATCTTTATCAATGAGCGAGCTTGCATTCTTTGCAATCATTTTTAATACACATATTCATAATCGTAAAGTGACTAAAAAAAGAGTTTTATTATTATGTGGTTTAGGTGGTGGTGCTGAAGATCTTAGTGCATCACAAATTTTAGAACGCTTTGAAAATCAAATAAATATCATCAAAACATCACAATATTATAAATTACCTGATGAAGACTTAAGTCAATATGATTTTATTATATCAACTGTCCCAATTCATAAACAATTACTCATTCCTTATATTAATATCTCTCAAATTATTAATCAGGATGATTTAGATAAAATAGAGAATTATCTCTCTTATCTCTTTAATAAAAATAGAATAGAAACAATTTTTCATCCCAAACTCTTTAAATCACATGCTAAATCTAGAAATAAAACAGATGTTATTAATGAATTTTATAAAATGCTTAAATGTCAATATCCTACATTAAAAGAATCATTTAAAAACACTCTCCTTATGAAAGAGCAAAGAACAATCATTACATACAAAAATAAAATAGGAATAATAAAACTTAATAAACCCTTAAACAATAATAATATTTTAGCTGTCTTAATTTTAAATAACCCTATCACATGGGATAAACAAACTATTCAAATCATCATTCTCTTTTCATGCCTAGATACAAACAATTATATTTATAACACATTAACGAATACACTCACTAATTTAAACGTCAGAAATGTCAATATTAAGTCTTTGTTAGATCATGCTCAATATGCAGATTTCTTACGTATCATGATAAAACACCAGTCATAATGATCTGGTGTTTTATTGGGATATTCTTTCATTAAGTTGTATACTATCTTTCATTATTTCATAAATAATAGTTTTCATTTTCTCCAATGTCTGTTTTTCTTGATGAATATTTATCATGATAATTTTAATCAGTTCTTGATTATCATGATTATGAACAACTTCAATATTATTTTCATCAAAACAATAATAAATATTCAATTCATCATCAATGAGTTCATCATCTTTTTTTAATTTTTGGAATTCATCTTCATTATAATTTGATACAGAATAAATGATTTCTAGATTTTCATCTTGATTAAATGAACCTCCCTTAAAAACTATATTATAATCATCATTGACACTTCCCTGATACCAGATATCTATCTTATTGATATCACTCAATGTTTGTTTAGGTTTATCTACATCAAAATAATATTCTGGTGCATAAAAATCATAAAACTCTTTTGATGAATGAAGATTAAATATTTGAACTGATGCATATGAGTTTCCCATTTTTCTAGGAAAGCCTACAGATAATAACCAAAAAATAAATAGACATATCAAGGCAATCATAAACCCTACAAAGAATTTATTTTTCATTTGGATTCACCTCCATAAGTTAAATGTTATTATTCAATTTTTCACCACACTCAGGACAAAACTTAACATGTGCTTCTACAACTGTTCCGCATTTAGAACATATTTTTTGAAATGCTTTTCCACACTCAGGACAAAATTTTGCTTTCATAGGTACCATCATATGACAAGCTGGACATTCTTTTTCATCGGTTTGTTGCATATCTTCTCCACAATTTGGACAATATTTGACATGTTGTGCAAATTTTTCATGACATTTTGGACATTCTTTCATCTTTTGAGATGGTTTGATTTCGCTTGTTAAATCACTGACTTGTTGACCCATTGGACCACCAATTCCTACTCCCATTCCAAGACCAATTCCAGCCCCCATCATGCCACCTAATCCACCTTCATTTTTAGCAGCACCTTCTAATGTATCAAATGATCTTTCTTGTTGATAGTTATATCCTAAGATATCCATTTCAGCACGTTTAGCCAAAGCATCCTTGAGTTTTTTGACTGCTGAATCATCTTCTGGTACACTGATATCATTAATATTAAAATTGACAATTGAAATCCCATATTTAGACATTTCTGGAATCATTTTTTTATAGATATAATCAGATATTTCTTCTAATGATGCATTAATTTCTAAAACACTTATTCCTTCTTTAAGAATATAAGATGAAATTGCATCTTTTACTTTTGTTAAATAAATACCTTTAAAATAATTTGTTACTTGTTCTTTATCAAAATAAGGTAATGTTCCTACTAACGATGTTAAAAACTGTCTCGAATCGTCTATTCTAATTGCAAATTGTCCATATGATCTCACAGGTAAAAAAACTTTATATTTTGGATCTTGAAGTTGTATTGGAGATGGTGTTCCCCATTTAATATCCATTGAAACAGTTTTGTTGATAAACCATACTTCAGCTGTAAAAGGCGATTTACCTCCAAAAGGAAGACCAATTAGAGCTGTTAATAGTGGAATATTTGCCGTTTCTAAGACATGTCTCCCTGCTCCAAATAAATCTAATGCTTTTCCACCTTTATAAAGAATTGCTTCTTGTGACTCATTCACAATCAATTGCGTCCATGTACTTAATTCCTGTTCAGGATACTTCCATACAAAAACATCTGGACTTCCATCATATTTCACTAAATCAATTATTGCCATTATTTTCCCTCCATATCTGGTATATTATATTAATGTAAGTATCTCTAATTCGTTGATTTTATAACAACTTTGCCTTGCATGAATATCTCTTTGACAATACTCACAATGATTACTCTTTTTTAAATCTATAGGTGCTCCACAATAAGGACAAACATTTAAACTTCTTAATGTTTGAAAACCATTAGAAACCATATTCCTATCTTTTACAAAGACAATTCTATATTTGACACTTCTTTTTTTTATTTGTGAACCTTGTAATATTTCATGACTATCTAATGACTGATAATAATCAATCAACGCGAGTTCTACATGTGTTTCAATACAATCCATATCATTTTTAGATTCATATCCAACAATATCTATCTTTTTAACATCAATATCTTTAACTATATTTTGAACATGTCTCTCTACCATATTCTTTAATTGTTCTTGATGAATTATAAAAAGCTCTTTTGTTTCATAAGATTTTAATAAATCAATATCTTTACAAGACCATGCTTCCTCTATTTCCAAAATAACATCCTGACACCAAATATAAAAATCTTTTTCCTCAAATTGTGAATCAGCCTTAAGTATATTCAATTTTATGTTCTCATTCATTATTTTCACCTATTTCTTTTCCAATTTCCCCTCAATTAAGAAAAGATACTGACCTTCTTTTAAAGTAATTGTTTGCATTTGATCATTTTTCACTTTTCGATATTTTAAACTATGATATTTATTAAACATTTGTTCTACAAAATCCGAAAGTCCTGACTGATCAACAATCCAATAATCACATGGATATCGACTTTGAGCTTTTAATTCATATGTCCCTGGTTCGATATGTTGACCAACTTTAAAAACACCACTCGTAAAACCTTCTGTATTCAGTTTTGGAGAATTCTCCAAAGAGTAAAGCAAAACATCTTTTGATATAGACACTTTTTGATCATCTTTTAAATAAAAAATAGTATCTTGTTTCCATGAATACTGCTGATATATGCTTTCCATTTGTGGATGATCTTGACTCACTGCAATATAATAGCCTGCTAATATATCTTGTCCTACAGTATACTCACCTTGTTTATAAACTTTTTCTTTGAGTTCCTTTTGAAGTGATTTTTGAAGTTCACTTCCTTCAAATGAATGGGATTTTAATAATTCAGCATATTGATTCCAACGCTGATAATATTTTTCAAACATAGGAATATCTTTAAGAAATATATTATCTTGTTCTATTGTTTTTTGATCTATTTCATGATTTAACATTTGAATAGTTAATAATTCATCAGTCTTTTGCATCACTTGCATAAATCTTTCTTTAATGATTTCTGTAGATAATTTTTCTATTTCCAACAAATCACTTCGACTTGGTTCAACAGTATTTTGCTTTGCTAACTTTTTAAAAGCATTTAAATATTGTGTTTTGATATTTTCATCTATACTTGCATCAAAAATAATGACAATATTTTTTTCAACATAACCTTCAGATATAAAATAAGGTGATTGAACATGCGATAAGAATTTTGTAAATTGGGAAGAATCATCAATTTTACGTATATATTCATTGATTTCATCTAGCTGATAATATCGTTGTTTTGCAAGTGACTCATTTTGATAGAATTCAATATTAAAATATCTTTGAGAACTATCGTATATTGTATAACTATTGTTATAATGACCAGAACCTATTGATTTATTATATCCAGTCACGTCTTTAACAAGTTTAGATGTAAATTGATAAGCTGATATCATTGGTATTTCCTTATTTTGAGTTTGTGTTATTCCAATAATCATCACTAAAATAATAACAACACCTAATACCAAATACGACTTCCTCAATTTTAACTTTTTCTGTTGTTTTTGAAATTCTATTGGTGTTGTAAAATCTTTTGAACCTATCACTTTTATCACCTCACATCTATAATATCATTATTCTAAAAAGAAAAGAATCAAAATGAATTGATTCCTTAAAATTCTTTGATTTTTTCATTGAATTCATCTAACCAATTTGATGAATAATTTTCAATTGAACCCATATCACATAATTGTGCAAGTTCACTATCCAAAGGCAAATGACCTAAAATATTTAAATCATATTTTTGAGCAACTTCTTCAAGATGACTCTTTCCAAAAACAAAAATCTTACGTCCACAATCAGGACAAGCAACATAACTCATATTTTCAACAATTCCAAGAATTGGAATATTCATTTGTTTTGCCATATTAACTGCTTTTCCAACAATCATTCCAACTAACTCTTGTGGACTTGTCACAATGACAATACCATCCAATGGTAAAGACTGAAATACAGTTAATGGGACATCACCAGTTCCTGGTGGCATATCCACAAACATATAATCAACTTCTCCCCAACGCACATCAGTCCAGAATTGTTTAATCATTCCTGCTAATATTGGACCTCTCCAAACAACGGGATCCTCAGGACGATCTAATAAAAGATTTGTAGAAATAATCTTAATACCACCTTGACTAACAGCAGGAATAATCTCTTGACCATTAGAATAAAGTTGTGTTCCTTCCACACCAAATGTTGTACCAATAGAAGGTCCCGTAATATCACCATCTAAAACTGCTACACTCTTTCCTTCTCTTTGTTTCAGCACTGCCAATAAAGATGTGATAGAAGATTTTCCAACGCCACCCTTACCACTCACAACCCCAATCACTTTTTTAATTTGAGAGTGAGCATTCATTGGTGCTAAAAAACTTCTTTCATCACATTCTTCCTGACATGAACCACAATCATGATTACATTCATTACTCATCTTTTTTCCTCCATACTATATTTTTTAATGACCTTTGCATATAAATTATTTTCATCAATTCTTACGATATCAGCTGCATCTTCATAATAAGAATTCCCATTTTCAAAATAAATATCCAAGACGCTTTGACAGTTTCGGATATTCATTTTTAACAAAAATGATTCAGACCATTGTGTTGTTCCAATCATAACAGCATCCAATCTTGTTCGATAAGCATCTACCATTGTATTGCGTATTTTCATGATTGTCTGCAACGATTCTCTATGACCAGATATTCGCATGATTTGTTTATACAAATCAACATAGTCTAAAAATCTTTGGGGTTCTATCTTAATAACAAGACAGTTTTTATACATAAGAAGATCAGTTTCTTCAATGACTAGGTTACCTTTATACAAATAATGAATTGAATCCATAATCTTTTGTTTAGACAAAGTCTTTATAACGATGCAAGCATCAACTTCTTTATCTAAATATATATCTTTCCATTCCATTATCATCACCTGTTATTTATTATAGCATAAATTTATATATTATTGTATTGAAGAAACTTATAAATATTAATCATGAGTTTGTTGAATATAGAATATGATAAATATTGTGTTATGGATAATGCAATTGTTATACTATCTGGTTGGCATGTTTTTAATGTGCTTATATTATCATTATAGATCGAACAAGAATAAAGTCATATTACTGATTGTTCTGATCATCAATTTGATAAATAGCCATCCACTGAATATTCATTTTTCATATAGTCAAAAATGGACTTTAACATAATTTCTAATTATTGTCGTGCTTCCAAAAAAAGCAATCAATAGTGGACGAATTGTTATCTTTGCAATCCAATTGTTTGTTCAAGTCACTTAAAATAAATGGAAAATAAATTATGATAACACGACTTATACCCACTATAATCATTTTTTATAATATTGCAAAAATATGTCATTTGATTTGTTCTATTTATATTGCTGATAAATTAAAAACACATTATACTTATATATAAGGGGGAATATTTTATGAAATTTATAAAGAAATTATCACTTGTCTTTTTATCAACTATTTTAGCTGTTTCTTTAATTGGATGCCAATCAACAAACAACGAAGATGTTCAAAAGAAATTCAATGAATTTATTCAAACACAATTCGTAAAAACAATGGAAAGTGATTATACAACTGCTCATACATTTATGGTCAATCCTAAGAATTTTGGTGTTGATATGAGCAAAGTTAATGTCAATTTAGGAAATCGCATTACTGAAGAGAATATAAAAAAGAGTAAAGAAGATAATCTTTCTGCTCTTAAAGAATTGAAATCATTTGATCGTGATGTTTTAACAGATGATCAAAAAGATACTTATGATATCTATAAATATCAAACAGAATTAGAAGAGAAGTTGAATGATGACAAATTTGATTATTATCAACAAATCTTTGAAAGTATGACTGGTATTCATTATCAATTACCAACAACGTTAGCAGATTGGCAATTACGCAATGAACAAGATGTAAAAAATTTAGTTACTGTTGTTAACGATATTAAACCATATATAGATAGCGCCTTAGATTATACAAAGAAACAAGAAGAAAAAGGTCTATTGATGGTTGATCTTAATGAAGTGATTGCATATTGTGATAAAATCATTAAAAAAGGAGATCAAAGTGCTGTTTTAGAGGCTATGAAAAAAAGTATTGATGAACTTTCACTAGAGAAAGGATCTGAATACAAAAAACAACTGAGTCAAGCATTTAAAGATTCATTTATTCCTGCTTATGAGGATATTAGAGACACAATGAAATCCTTCAAATCAGGAACAAATAATACTGAAGGATATGCTAAATTTAAGAATGGAAAAGAGTATTATGAACTATTACTACAAAAAAATATTGGCTCAAATAAATCAGTATCTGATATTCGTACTATGATGACAAAAGCATACAATAATCATTTGAAAAATTTAATGGCAGTTGCCGCAAAAAATCCAAATATTAACCAGTCAGAACCAAAAACAAATTATAAGAATTACACAGAAATGTTAGACGATATTCAAAAGAATTTATTTAATGATTTCCCTGAAGTTAAAAATACAAGTTATCATATTGAAGATATTAATAAAGAAATTGCTTCATCTTCGGGTGTTGCTGCTTATTTTAATATTCCTCCACTTGATGGAACTGAAAAGAAACAATTACGTGTCAATCCAAATTCAGCAGATGTTTCAACTGTTTCAACTTATCATACCGTTGCGCATGAAGGATTTCCTGGACATATGTATCAATATGCCTATATGTATGAAAACATATCTTCTCCTTATCGCAAAGCATTAGCAAATAGTTCTGCTTATTCTGAAGGTTATGCTGTTTATGCACAATACTATGCCTTTAATTATTTAACAGATATTGATCAAAACTATTTGGAACTGACAAAAGAAAATGAATTGGCAACTTATTGTATTATTATTTTAGCAGATATTGGCATTCATTATGAAGGTTGGTCATTTGAACAATTTAAAGATTTCTTAAATGCTAAAGGATTAACTTTAGAGGATGATGAACAATTCAAAAATCAATATTATCAATTACAAGCAAACCCTTCTGCATTCCAACCTTATTATGTTGGATATGAAGAAATTATTGCTTTAAAAGAAAATGCCGAAGATAAACTCGGCACAAAATTCAAAGATAAAGATTTTCATACAGCACTTTTAAAAAGCGGAACTGCTCCATTCAGTGTTGTTGAACGCAATATAGATGCATATATTGAACAGAACAAATGATAGGTAAAAGAAAATTTACTGTCTCATCCTATTCGCAACATATGGATGTCTCATATACAGCACTATATCTATATTCGTTAGAGACTACTTAGATAATATGTTAACGGATTGATCAAATCTTGGTCTATCCGTTTTCTTTATAAGACTCAAAATCTTTTTAGGTCAAATCATATTAAAATTCTCCAAGAATATTGCTTAAATAACTTCTATTTTTCTTAATAGCATAGACAACTTTATAGCCATTAGATACACCGTTAAATAAATCTGCTAACTTAACTGTTCCAATACAAATCATAGAGGTCCGCTAATGTACATCCCTTATAATATCTGGGAAAGCAAATCTATTATACCCGCTATATTGTATGATTTCTGTTATTTGCAAATCCATGTATCATTTTCAAAATGATATTATCTACAGAAAATCAGTCACATATATAGATTGTATCTTGCAATATTATATACTTTTAAACTTTGACGAATCCAGATTTTTTAAGATTCAATATATTCCTTTTTAAACGTAAATCCTCTACCACGAACTTCATTCACTTTGCTAACAACCATAAAAGCATGTTCATCAATATTCAAAACCAAATCATTTAATTTTGGCAATTCACGATTAGAAACAACCGTCATAACTACTGGATATTCATTTTTCATATAACCTGAAATTGACTTTAACATAGTTGTTCCGCGATCTAAATCATGAATAATTGCTTCATTAATTTTGTTATATTCCTTAGAAACAATCATTACCTCAGTCTGGGCTTTTCCTACAACTAAGACCTTATCTAAAACAATTGTATATGTGGCAACTAATACAATTCCATATAAAACCATCTCTTTATCTGTATAAAATACCTGCATTAATAGAATCATAAAATCAAATATATACATTGATATAGAAACTGGAATACCTATCTTTTTATTAATAACCAATGGCGGAATATCCATCCCACCAGTTGAGGCATTACACTTAATCACAATACCTATTGCGCTTCCTATAAGAACTCCACCTAATAATGCAGCAAGTAATGGATCAGTTGTCATCTGTGTATAACCCATTGTTTTTTCAAATACACTTAAAATAAAAGGAAAATAAAAAGTACTAATTAATGTTGTTAATGCAAAAGTTTTTCCTAATATCCAAAATCCTATTCCAAACATTACAATATTAAAAATTGAAACAAATGCTGTTATAGACATACCAAAAACATGGTTAGCAGCAATTGCCAATCCCGTAGATCCACCTGTAATCAGACCATTAGGAACAATAAACAATATAACTGCTAAAGCATACAATGTATTTCCAAGTATTATACCTATGATATTTTTTATTGTTTTATATGACATAATATTCCTCCAATTCTAAACCATTTGATATTATAACATGTTTTAAGGAATAAGAAATCATTTTCTCTGTATATATCTTCTTATTATGTAAATAATACTTTTGAGGTGAAATATAATGTTTAAATATGAAAGTCGTTATTTACATCCTGTAAAAGTTGATAAACCCAATCCCAATTATGCAACTCTTTTACAAGAACAGCTTGGTGGACCACAAGGTGAATTAAAATCAGCAATGCAATATTTTGCTCAAAGTTTTAGAATCCGTGATAAAGAAATAAGAGATCTATTTTTAGATATTGCAACTGAAGAATTATGTCATCTAGAAATGATTGCTGAACTTGTTAATTTATTAAATGGTCACAAACCTTGTGCACAAGATGCAACAATCGGTAATGTTGAAGCACATGTTTTAACAGGATTAACACCGATGCTAGCAAATGCATCGGGATATTTATGGACTGCTGCTTATGTTAATGAGACAGGTGACTTAGCTGCTGATATCTTATCAGATATTGCTTCAGAACAACGTGCTAAAGTTGTTTATGAAAATTTATATCGTCAAATTGATGATCAAGGTGTTAGAGAAACGATTGATTTCTTATTAAATCGTGAAGAAGCACATAACACAATGTTTAGACAAGCATTTAATAAAATTCAGGAATCTTCTCGTTCCCAGCAGAATTGGGGTGTTACAAAAGATTCACTTATCTATTTCGATTTATCTAATCTTGATGGTCAAAACTTTGATCCTAATGATATCCCACCAAGTTTCAATTTAGATAAATTTTGAAATTTAAAAGATAACTCATTAAACAGTTATCTTTTATTTTGCAAACATAATTATACCTATAAAACAAATAAATAGCACAAAAGAGTGATAGTATTTCACTCTTTATCTTCTTATATTACCAAACTTGAACAATCTCATTTATACTTATAAAACTTTCATATTCCTAATTTTCATGTTTTTTTCTTAATAATACAAATACTAAAGCTCCTGATAATACACATACAGCAGCAATAGGTAAAATCATATTTGTATCTGCAGTTTGTGGTTTATCAGTTTTTGATCCTGTTGTATCGCCACCTGCTGAAGGAACATATACAACAGCAACTGGTGATAAGTCTTTGAAAAATTGAGTAATTGAATTTGTAGCATAATCTATTTCTGAAGGTGTTAAAATTTCCCATACATTTCTAACAGTACTAAAATGAAGAACACGTATGTCTCCTAACCCTTTCACTAGATTAGGAACTTCCCAAGTTACAGTAACATTCTTAACATCCTTCATTGGTTCACCTGTTGTTTTATCAATAAGTGTTAAGTCTTGAACCTGTGTTAAAACTTCTAATTGTTCTAATTTCGTTTCATCTAATCCTTGAATATCAATATTTGTTGCTTTTAATGCTTCTACTAATTTTTTAGGATCAGTATTCAGTTGTTGAATAGCTTCAACAACTTCTTTTTTGACCACTGTTGTTGAAAAATCACTTTTGAAACCAGCAGTTACTTTTGTTGCATCTACTTTTTTTCCATCAATTAAGATTTCATTTGTAGATATAGTTCCATTGTGTGAAATACTTGGTTTTGCAAATACTGGTGTTAAACAAACACACATTGTCACAGCAACTGTCAATACTTTCATTAATTTTTTCATTTTTTACTCTCCTCGTAAAATAATTTTAGTTTTAAATCTTCTAATTGAACTTGATCAATAAATACTTCATCATGATATTTACCAACTTGTTCTTTTCCCTCCAAAGTATAAAAAGATTGTTCAAAATCAATTTGATAATTCATTAATATTTCAGCATATGCTGATATCTCTTCTAAAGATATATTCGTTGTAGTATCTTCATAAAGATAATAAAGTTTTTGAATAACCTGCTGAAAATCTGCTTTCAATAATTTTTTTAATTGAGTCATGTAAGCTTCAATATAAACTTTATGTTTCTTCATTCGAGCAGTATTAGAATAATCTTTATCAGTATCTCTAGTTCTTAAAAACTTCTCTGCATCTTTTGCTTTCAACTGTATGGTCTTTCCACTTTTCCATTGTTGATTCAAGTCTGTATAATCCTCAGATAATTGAATTGACAATGATCCTACAACATTTTGGATAGTTTCCATTGAAGACATATTTATTGCTACATAATTAATAATTGGAATACCTCCAAACATACGAGAAACTGCATCAATTGCTAACATACAGCCATTATTTGATGACTTTCCATATGAATACGCCAAACCTAAATGTTGTTGTTTCCAACCAAGATCTTCACCAGATGCACTAAATATGCGTATATCTGTCATCATATCTCTAGATAATGATATGATCTTCATAGTCATCTGTTTTTGGTTAAGAATAATAAGTTGAATCATATCTGATTGCCCTAATTCATCCATATTTTGAGAATCAATGCCCAAAAATAAAATCATTTTTAAATCAGTATTAAATTTATACTCTTGATTATTAACAGTGATATATTGATAATCATTCATTTCATCATGATTCATCTTCTCACTTTTCTTTTCACTGTTCATTGTCATAAATATAATTCCACCTGCCATACAGCATATTATAGATATAACAACAATAATCTTCTTATGATGAGTAATATTCACCATAACCATACTCATAATAATCAGTTTGATGCTTTTCAATACGATTTAAAACCGCTCCAACAACTCGACCACCATTACGCTCCAATTCTTTTTTGACACGCTTACAGGTATGTTTCTTGACAAAATTATTACGAATAACCAAAACAATTCCATCAGCGACTCTTCCAATAATAGAAGCATCTATTCCTGCACTCATTGGTGATGTATCAATAATAACAATATCAAATTCTTCTTTTAACGTTTGAATTAGACTATCAAATTTTGAACTTGTTAATAATTCAGTTGGATTAGGTGGTATTTGACCTGCAAATATTACAAATAAATTTTCCTCACTCGTTTCATGTATAAATTCTTGACTCTGTTGACTCAAAAAATCACTTAATCCTTTTGCCTTGACTTTCACTGTAAAGAACTTTCTTAAACTTGCCTTTCTTAAATCACAATCAATTAAAATAACTTTCTTTCCAATTTCAATATAACTCTTTGCTAAATAAAATGCTGAAGTTGTTTTTCCTTCATTGGGTGTCGAACTTGTGATAGCAATAACCTGCAAATCTTTTGTATATAATAAGTTTGTCCGCAATGTATTAAACGATTCTAAAAGAAACTTATCTTCATGTAACTTCTTAATCTCTGCTTTTCCAAACTTCATTGAAACACCTTCTGACTTGCAATCTTACGTGCATTTCTTTTTTCTCTTTGTATGACTTTACTTTCAACAACTCCAGCTAAAACAGGTATATTTAACGTTTTTTCAATATCCTCTGCTGAACAAATTCTATCATTGGTTATAAACTGAATAAACAATGCACAAATACTTATAAAACATCCTATCAATAATCCCATTAAGAAAACCATTTTAGGAGAAGTATTTACCTTATGATCATTGACAATAGCATTCTCAACTAAATAAGGCTGCTTTGAATCAATCTCTTTTATACTATCCATTCCATAATTTGCTAAAGTATCAGCTATCTTTTTAGAAATAATAGGATCATCAGTTGTCACTGTCATTTTTAATATTCTTGTATTTGTCGGATTAGAAATCTGAATATGTTGCCCTAAACTTAGATAATCCATATCCAAGTCCAGCTTTTTAATAACCCTTTCCAATATAGGTCTGCTCTTTAAAATAATCTCATAATCATTCGTTAACTCTGACCCAATTTGTAAATCTTGTAACGAAACGGATGTCTTTGACCCTCTCATATAAATCATTGAACTCGCTTCATATTGTGGGACTTCAAATTTCCATAAATAAATACCAGCACAGAAAATTCCAATCAATGCTCCAATCACTACAGCATACCAATAATGTCTTATATGTAGAAATAAAGCTTTTAAATCTATTTCAATTTCATCTTCATATTGATCAGACTGTATATCCATTATATCACTTCCCTTATTTTTTATAATTAATGAATAAACATGCCTTTCTTAGAGTATCCTACTCTAAGAAAAACATGTTTTCTATTAAAGAATATATAAAACTCAACTCATAGTGACGTTATTTTTGACGTTAATAAACTGATTGAACTTATTCATATTTTCTCTCTTTAAATCAAAGGTTGGATGAACATATTTATTAAGTGTAATATTGACATTTGCATGTCCAAGTATTTCACTCAAGCATTTAACATCAAAGCCCAACTCAATACATTGTGTTGCAAATGTATGTCTTAGAGTATGAAAATGAATATTTTCTATATGATTTATGTTCATGAAAGTTTTAAATTTATACTCAAGGCAACGTGGTTCTATATATTGTTGATTTTTTCCTGTTAAAAAGTATTCATTATGATGACATTCAAATGGTTTTAATAATGATATAAGGTACTGGGGAATAGGAATTTTCCTAATAGAACATTCACTTTTAGGCATTGTCATGATAACTTTCGTTTTTGTTTGAGATAAAGTATCTTTTGTTTGAATTCTTTGCATTGTCCACATAACATAAAGTTCACCTTCATTAAGATGAATATCATCCCATCTCATTGCACACAATTCACCTATTCTTATACCAGTAGATAAAGCTAAAAGTATTCCTAAATTAATAAGATTTTGATTTTCTAAAATATAAGTATATAATCTTCTCATTTCTTGATGATTAAGAATTCTCATTTTAACTTCATTATGTTGTTTAACAGTAATTTGATGAAAATCGAAACAAACATCTCCATAATGATACTCAATATACTTCATAATATTTTTAAAGACAGAAAGAATATCAGAAACTGTCTTCGTAGACAATCCTTCACCTTTTTTAGAGCCTTTTGCTAAAAGTTCTTGAATATAACAATAAACACATTGTGTTGTCATATATTTTAATTTAATTTTACCTAAATAAGGAACAATATGTAGTGTAACAACATTATAATATTTTATATAACTTGACTCTTTCACATACTTCTTGTGAGCATTTAGCCATTCTTTACAGAATAAGGAAAACGGATATTCATTATACTGATGACCATAAATATTTAAAGTTATTTCTTTCTTACATTCTCCTAATTTTCTTTTCACCTCACTATAACTTGATGCATAAACTGACTTATACTTTGCTTTTCCAGAGATACTTCTTGATACGATAAAACGCCCTTCCCATCTTCCATCCTTCCTCTTATATATATTTTCTCCACGTCTTGGCATGAATATGCCTCCTTTCTTTATGACGACAATATTGACGGTAATTATTCTATAATCAGCAAAATGAAGTTTCAATATATAAAATATATCTGACTTTTCATTTTTATTTTGTATATTACCCTTGACAAATTGCCATATATTGCATAGAATAAAATAAATAATTGATGAATTTCTATATAAGACGACTTAAATTAGTCTTCTTATATTAGGATACTTCAAGAAACAAATCATTTCTAAAATAAAAAAACTGTTATCATTCAATAACTTTATGTTAATGATGTTAACAGTTTTATTTTATATTTTTTATGCTCTTAGTAAGTGACAATCGCTTTTAGACTGAATCCTATCAATAGAACTAACTTGAATTCCTTACATTCCCTTATAATATCTTTCCATTTGTTGCAATGACCTTTTTATACCAATCAAAAGAATCTTTCTTCATTCTCTGATATGTACCTTTTCCGTAATTATCTGCATCTACATAAATAAACCCATAACGCTTACTCATTTCACTTGTTGACATACTAACAATATCAATACATCCCCATGTTGTTAATCCAAAAAGATCAACACCATCTTCAATAGCATCACTGATTGCCTCAAAATGCTGTTTGAGAAATTCTATTCTATAACTATCATGAATCTTTCCATCTGGACTTATCATATCTTTTTCTCCTAAACCTAATTCAGCAATAAATAACGGAGCCTGATAACGATCATATAGACGTCTTAATGTAATTCTTAAACCAACTGGATCAATTTGCCATCCCCATGAAGATGAATCTAAATATGGATTTTTGACACCAAATAAATCATTACCTGTCGTCATCTCAGTATTTTCATCAATCTGTGCTTGAGAAACAACTGTCATATAATAACTGATAGATAAGAAATCACAACAATATTGTTTTAATAGTTCATCATCACCATCCTCTTTATGAATATGGATATGATGTTCTTTAAAATATTTATTCATATAAGTTGGATAATAACCTCGCATTTGTACATCTGTAAAGAAAAGATTCATTTGATCTTCCTCTAAACATTGTAAATTATCTTCAGGTTTACATGTTGCCGGATAAGATTCACGACGTGCTAACATACATCCTATTTGTGCACCTGGTATCAATTCATGTCCCCATTTGACAGCCAAAGCACTTCCTAAAAACAAGTGATGAATAGCCTGAAAACAATCTTGATCATGATTATTAGATGTGTATTCTTTGAGAATCGCTCCACCAATATACAAACTATGAAGAATTACGTTAATTTCATTAAATGTTAACCAGTATTTCACTTTATCTTTGTATCTTAAGAAAACTGTTTTTACGTAATTTTCATAAAAACCAATTGTTTTCCTATTCAACCATCCCCCATAATCTAACGCTAATCCCAATGGTGTTTCATAATGCGAAAGAGTCACTAATGGTTCTATTCCATATTTCAAACACTCATCAAAAACACGATCATAAAACGCCAAACCTTTTTCATTGGGTTCACTCTCATCACCATGTGGAAATATCCTAGACCAGGCAATTGACATTCTTAGGACTTTAAACCCCATCTCAGCAAATAACTTGATATCATCCTGATAATGATGATAAAAATCAATACCTTTTCTTTTAGGATAACATCCTTCCTGATCATTTAAACAAGCATAAACATCATCTTTGGACATCATATGAAAACATACATAGTCCTCATAATCCTGTTTACTTCCAAAATATGGAGCAGTATCTGCAATACTTGGTCCTTTGCCATCTTCATTCCATGCACCTTCACATTGATTAGCAGCAAGCGCTCCACCCCATAAAAAACCTTCTTGAAATCTCATTATCTTTACCTCCATCTCTTGCTATTATTAAACTACAAACGAACATAAAAAACTATATATCATGATGTGAAAAAAAAGACTTTTCGATTTTTTATATCAATCTCAGTCTTTATGCGAAATATCATTTCTTATTCTTCTTTTAAAATATCAGTCAAAGCAATCTTATTGCTTTCAACCATATGAGATAATTCTTTTTTCTTTATAAAATTATTCTCATAATCAAGTGCAAAATAACAAGAATATAATATATCTAAAATCAATTTAATGGATGTTTCATTGCTAAATCCAGCAATCTTACTATACATTTTTTCTTTGGTTGTAATAGTGACGGTCACATCGGCACGACTTCTTAAATAAGATTGACCTAATGATGTTATTGCAATAATTGGAATATGTTTAGATTTATACATATCTATCATATTCTTAATAAGTGGCAAGCCTCCACTATAAGAAACAATAATCGCCATATCATCTTTATCTATTAATGCACTTGTATATAAATACTCTTGTTCTAATTGACTTATCAGAACACGTTTTCCAATCCTAGACATCTTCAATGCAAAGTTATCTCCTAATAAATGTGAAAAACTCACACCACAAAAATGAATTGTCTTTGATGACTTCATCATATTTAAAGCCACTCTTAATGTATCATGATCAATTAAAGAAACTGTATCATCTATTGTTTCTTTTTCTAAAGCTGCTATTTTATGAGTAATAGACATAATATTATCAGATGCTTCAAAAGGTCTATTAGCATCTATTTGCTGAACATGTGAATTGAGATATTCCAATTCCTTTAGATAAGCTTCTTTTAACTCAACGAAACCTTGAAATCCTAACTTCTTTGAAACTCTAATCAAAACAGCAGGCGAAGTATATGTATATCTTGCTATATCTTGAATAGTCATATCTTCTAAATGTTCTTTTTCCTTTAACATGAAATCAATAATTGCTTGTTGTGAAGGAGATAAATCTTTGATATTTTTCATTAATTCTACAGTGAGCATATATTATTCTCCTAATATCTTAATTTTTTATTTATGAGTGATTTTAGCATCAATTGTATAATCTAGTGGTATGTCTTTTTGATAATCTTCAGTTTGTCCGTCCATTGTTGTTACAATTCCAGAATAGTGAAGTATAAGCAAATCATCAGTTGACTCAATATTCAGCTTAATATCTGATGTTTTATAACTATCTTTGATATATGTACAAATAAATTCATGTTGCATAACAAGATTACTCCCTTTCATCTCAATAGATGCAGCTGGTGCAGCAATTCCATTTGATGTAATTGATATATGTGGAGCTTCCATCTCAATTCCTTCTTTACCTGTCGGACCATCACTGATTACGATTTGAAAATCAGGATGATAGGAGCACCAATAATAATAACCACTAAATCCACAAATCAATACTACAACTACAACAATCATAATCAAATATAATTTCTTTACTTTAATAACAACATAATCGCTCATTGTTTCACCCTCATTTCCATTCATCTTTCTTCTATTTATTATATATAACATTTTTATAAAAAGGAAGAACTATCACTTATCCAAAAAAAACAGTTCATTTTTATTGAATTAAATATTATCTTCAATTATTAACATAAACAACTCTGTTTATTTAAACAATGATAAATACAATGAATATCTTTCTCAATAATCACTTTTTTTCATATTTTTTGTTGATTCAAGAATATATAATTCCAGAATAGTCTTCCATATTTTTGATTGTACCTAGTGTATAATAACCAAGCAGCGATTTTAATATTTATTTAAAATTGAAAGTCATTAATATTTTCATCCATTCTTAGCATAAATTATGATAACAAACAAAAAAACCTTGATTAATTCAAGGTTATTGTCTATTGGTGCGGATGACAGGACTTGAACCTGCACGCCGAAGCACTAGATCCTAAGTCTAGCGTGTCTGCCAGTTTCACCACATCCGCAGCATATATTAAAATGGTGACCCGCAGGCGACTCGAACGCCTGACCCTCTGATTAAAAGTCAGATGCTCTACCGACTGAGCTAGCGGGTCAAATCTGGTGCCGGCTAAAGGACTTGAACCCTCAACCTACTGATTACAAGTCAGTTGCTCTACCAGTTGAGCTAAGCCGGCTTATAAATAAAAAATGGTGGAGGTTAACGGGCTCGAACCGCTGACCCTCTGCTTGTAAGGCAGATGCTCTCCCAACTGAGCTAAACCTCCAAAAAATGGTGACCTGTACGGGATTCGAACCCGTGAATGCATGCGTGAAAGGCATGTGAGTTAACCGTTTCTCCAACAGGCCACAAAAATGGCGCTTGAAGTAGGACTCGAACCTACGACCGATCGGTTAACAGCCGATTGCTCTACCAACTGAGCTATTCAAGCATCTCGTTTGTGCTTAAATATATTATCATATCATTAAGATTATTGCAAGTCTTTTTATAAAAAAAAAGAAGCCATTTTTTGACTTCTATACATATTCTCCATTTTTACCCCAATGATCATATTCTTGAATTGATATATATTGTTGAGAAACAGGTATTTTTGTAATACTTTCTACTTCTTTCATAAGTTTTTCTACAAACTCTTTTTTATATGCATAATCAATTTCATGAAAGAGTTGACATTCTATTTTCATACAGTCAATTTCCTTTCCTTTAAAATACATAACCTGATTATCTTCAATATGAATCATTAGATTCTCTTCTTTTTTGTTCGGTAAAATTGAGATCAATTTTCCAGCACTGTTTTTCAATGCTTTCTCTTGATTTAATGTTAATGTTTTTGTAGTTGTAAATGTTATAAATGGCATTTTTTATTCCTCCCGACTTTCTATTATATGTTATATTTATTGAAAAATATGACGAACTTTAATACATATTATGTGTTAATTGTCCTAAAATTTTAACACCCTCTTTAATCTTCTCATCTGTTGGTGTAGAAAAATTCATTCTAAAACTATGACATTCTTTATTATCATCATCTAAGAATGCATTACCTGGTACAACAGCAACTTTTTGTTCCAATGCTTTTTTTACAAATAACTGCATATCTATATGTTTAGGTAATGTTACCCATATAAACATCCCACCTGTTGGTTTGGTATATTGTACAGCTGGATGAAAATATTTTTTCATTTCTTCTAGCATAAGGTAACATTTTGCTTTATAAATTTTTTGTATTGATGCAATATGTTGATCCATATCATATTGTGTTAAATATTGAGCCATTACTTTTTGAGCCCATAAATTAGAATGAACATCACTAGCTTGCTTTGCTACAGTAAATTTATTCACGACTTCCTGAGGACCAATACAACAAGCAACACGCATTCCTGGTGCAATAATTTTTGATAAGCTGGCTGCATATATAACTAATCCATCTTGATCTAATGATTTGATTGAAGGAATAGCCTCTCCTTCAAATCTTAAATCTCCATAAGGGTTATCTTCTAATATAAGAACTTCATATTTTTTTGCTAATTCTAAAACTTTTTTTCTGATTTCTAATGACATAGTCATACCTGTTGGATTTTGATAATTTGGAATAAAATACATAAATTTAGGTTTTGGTTGCATTTTTAATGATTCTTCTAATGCGACTAAATCTAATTGCCCATCTTTATATTCCACTCCCTGTAATATTGCTCCTAATGATTTAAATGCATTTAATGCACCTAAAAAACTTGGATTTTCACAAATCACAACATCCCCTTCATTACATAAGCATTTTGCAGCAAATTCCATAATCTGTTGAGATCCAGATGTAATTAACATTTTATCCCCATCTTTCAATGCTAGTTCATTTCTATTAAAAAATTGAGTTGCGGCTTTTATCAAACCTTGATCTCCTTCAGTAATTCCATATTGGAGAACACTAATAGGATCATTATGCAAGATTTCAGCAGAAATCTTTTCTATTTCTTTTACTGGAAATGCTTCTGCAGCTGGATTCCCACCAGCAAAACTAATCATTTCAGGATTAGATGTTGCTTTTAATATTTCTCTAATAGCTGAAGCTTTCACATTAGCCATTCTTTTTGTAAATTGATATTCCATCATTTCCACTCTCCCTTGTTTGTTATTTATTATTATAACTCAATTTTTTGATAATAACTAGATATTTGTTTCAACAAGCGATATAATAAAACTAGGTGGTGATAGTTATGCAAGTTATATTTGTTGTCTTAAATAAGATAGATTGTTTAGATGATTTATTAGCTCGTTTAAAAAAAGCAGGAGTCAATGGTGGAACAATTGTCGAATCAACTGGAATGGTCAAATCTTTAGATGAATCAGATGAAAGTTATCTTTTAGGATCACTTCGTTTATTTCTTGAAAACCCTTTGCCTGAAAGTCGCACTATATTTTTTATTGTGAATGATGATCAGGTTGATTTGGTCAGAAAAACAGTTGATGATGCTGTAGGTGGTATTAATAATCCACATACAGGTATAATATTCGGAATACCTATTAGTTTTGCAGATGGACTCATGAAAAAATAAAGCATTCACATGCTTTATTTTTTATTGCTTTGTAATTGTCTGCATTAAGTTTTCTTTCAGTTCACTATGAACCGGTAACATAAATGCTATCATGAAAATAATTCCTAAGAATGCTACATAAGGACCTTGTTGTGCAACAAAGTTACCAACAAAAGTTTCTTCAATAGGTCCTTTCATATTAATAACAATTATAAAGATAACTATACAAATTGCAATAACATAAATCATCAACCCATATATCAGATGAATAAGATAAATCTGTCTTTTGGTTGCTCCAATGGCTCTATATAAACCAATTTCATGTTTAGCTCCCAGAATTTTTACTTTTCTATACAGATATGTTAAAACAACGATTCCAGCTAAGAAAGTTCCACAGAATGGACCAACTTTTAATATAAATTGTAAACTCCACATAATACTCTCTTGCATTTCTTGTTGAGTATCCTCAAATCTGACATTATGTTTACCATTAATAACCTGTAATATTGCACTTTTTAATTGAATACCTGCTTTTTGAGTATTGGCATCAAATAATAATTTCGTTGAAGAATCATCCGGAATGTATTTTTGATAAGTTGACTGATTTGTAATCAATTGATAATAATTAGTAAAAAGTGATTGTTCTTTTCGTGTAATTTCCTCAAATGTAATAGTGCCAACAATCTTTAATGGCTGATCTATCAAGTGATTTGCCTCTGCCATTCCTTCATCAGCATATGCAATTGTTACATAATCCCCAATTTCTAGTCCAACATCCTTAATATATTCTTTATCCTCATGCGGATTTGCCAGACTGCTATCATAATATCCATCATGAACGTTTATCCAAGGTTTGACAATCAGAACTTCATGATCATTTTGCGGATATCTTCCTTCCATATGATGCTGAGATAAAACTTCCTTAATCATCTCTTCATTCTCATAATAACTTAATGATGATCTTTCAGCATATTTCATCTGTGAAGGTCTTATTCGATAATTTAATATTGATTTTATTTCTTCAATTCCCTGCCATGTCATTTCAATATCATGAACATGATGAACTTGTGATGTCATATCTTTAATTGATGTCAAAGGCTGAATATCAGAACTTGTTAAATCTCCATCATCATAAAGAATATAATCAAAATCAACATTTGTTTTTGATCGTGCTACAACCTCCTGATAACCTTCAATACTGTCAAAGAACATACTTCCCATCACAATACCAATCATAATAATAACGATCATGGATATAGATATAAATTTATGTAATAAAAATTCTCTGATAGCTAATGCAAAAATATTTTGTCTGCGGACTTTACGTACTCTAGATATTGACACCTTTTGCTTAACACTTTGCGTTAAAGAGACATAATAAGCTTCAAAAGATGGTAAATAAATACCAATAATAATGGTAATAATTGAAATAATGATTTGACTATATAACTTACTTCCCATCACAAACATAAAATCAGATTTCATAATAAGATGATAGCAAAATAAAACAATAAAACTAAATAAGCATCCTATAATAAAACCAATAATTCCTGCAATGACACTTAATATTAATCCTTCATAAACAATCATTTTTTGAATTTGTTTAGACGTTGCTCCAATGGCTTTCATTAAAGCAAAATGTTCTGTACGTTTAGTCAATGATGAAACCATTGTTCCAAATACACCAATAAATCCTAATACAGCAATTAAATATCGAAATACATTTGTAATATCATCATCAATATAATGTGGCTTATCTATATTGATTGTTTTATATTGATCATATGTTTTATCATTATAAACTGTTTTTTCATGAAGTCCTTCTTCTATCATTGTATTCCATAGTTGTTTTGTATCTTTTGCATAAAGTAAAGCTATATCTTGGGTTGTAGAATATTGGGTTGTAATAAAATCACCTATCTCTAACATTCCCTTATGTAATTGATTATCTATAATACCTACAATTTCAAATTGTTGAACTTCTGAAGTCTCACCTGTTGTGACTGTTAATTCGATATTCTGATGAATATCTTTAGCAATTCCCAGTATCGTACACTGGTTTTCTGTTAAGATTAACTCTTTTTGTTGATTTGGTAATCGCCCTTTTAATAATGTTAAGGGTGCTAATTCCATGGCATTCTGATCTAATGAATCCAATCTTCCTGCATCATAATCCTGATAAGACACATTTCCCGCATAACTAAGATATCCAACCTGAGCATCCTTGACTTTTGATTTTAAAGCATCAATATCTGATTTATTGGGCTCATAAAGAATTGCTGACCATCGGCCAAATTCTGTACTTTTTTCTTTATATCCAATAGCATCATATGAAGAAAATAAAATAGCTATACATGATGATAAGGCAAATACAAGAACTAAAGATATAAATATAAAGCGGTAAAAACTCTTTTGTTTACGAATATTATCATATGCTAATTTTTGTAAGTAATTATGTTTAAACATTCTCATCACCTACAATTTGTCCATCTTCAATTGTGATAATTCGATCAGCTTTATTGGCCATCATAGCATCATGCGTAACCATCACAATCGTCTGATTATATTTTCTTTGTGAAAGTCTTAATAAATCTACAACCTCATGACTGTTCTGTGAATCAAGGTTACCAGTTGGTTCATCTAATAGAATAATAGAAGGTTTAGATGCCAATGCTCTTGCAATCGCTACTCTTTGTTGTTGTCCACCTGATAACTCATCAATATAGGCATATTTTTTATCATCTAAGCCTAAAACATGAATAATATCATCAACATATTGTTGATCTTCTTTACGTCCATCCAAACGCATTGGTAATATAATGTTTTCATAGACATTTTGACTTGGTATAAGATTAAAGAATTGAAAAACGAAACCAATTTGACGTCTCCTTAATATTGACAAAGCATCATCTTTCAATTGATACAATGAGATATCCTGAATATTAACTTCACCTGTATCTGGTTTTTCCAACCCTCCCATAACATGTAAAAGTGTTGATTTCCCCGAACCACTCTTACCTATCACAGTTACAAAAGTTCCTTTTTCAATTTCAATACTCACATCACGCAAAGCATGAACTTTAGCCGCTCCTTCACCATAGGTTTTTGATACATGACTCATCTTAACAACTTTTTCCATCATTTCCACCTCCTATCTTTATTATAGATAGGCTTTCTTACACTTCTATGACACTTTCTCTTTCATTTCATATTTTAGAAACATAATTTCAAAAACAACACCATGATCATTATAAACATCAATATATCCATGATGTCTTTCAATAATTTCTTTTGATAAAGCTAATCCAATTCCTACACCTTTTTGATGCTGTGTATGATAAAATCTCTCAAATATATGTGGTAAATCTTTTTCATCAATGATTGGTCCATCATTATAAATCTTTATTTTAAAAGAATTTTGATATTCATCAAAAGAAATCTGAATCAATGAACAGTCATGCTCTAAAGCATTTTTTAAAATATTAGAAATCGCTTCTTGTAACCAGCTTTCATCATAATAAAACATCAAATGATTTTCTTCTATTTTGATTACTACATTCCTCTGTTGGATAAGTGAATAAACTGATTCTAGAGAAAGTTCAATAACATCTTTAATTGGTAAATAATCATATTCAAAAGAAACTTGATGACTTTGTAATTTTGCTAGTTTTAATAAACTACTTATAAGATATTTCATCTTTTCTATTTGTTCTTGTATTTTTTGTGAATTTTCATTATTTTCTTCTTCATTTAATATTAATTCATTATAAATAGAAATACTTGTTAAAGGTGTTTTTAATTGATGACAGATATCTTCAATTGTTTCTTTGAGTTTATCTTTTTCTTCTTGAATAGTCTCTTCATAAGCTTTTGTACGATTTTTTAAATGACGCATCTCATCATATAATAAACCTAGATCTCCATCTTTTATCTGGGCTTTTTGATCTTGAGAAGCATATCCAATAACGTTTCTGACATCAGTATAGAGTTGAGCAAGCATGTAATAAGATTTTAAATAAAGAATACTTAAACCAACTAAACTACTAACTAATAAAAAAGAATTATCTAATGTTATATAAATCACAATATTGATAAGTATTGTGATTAACCAAAGATTTCTCAGTTGAATAAATTCACGATTATTTGTTTTCATATAATACCTCTCTATTAATCCTATACCCAACACCTCTCACTGTTTCAATATAAGAAAAACCATGATAAGTCCCAAGCTTTTGTCTTATTCTTTTCATATGTACAGAAAGCGTATTGTCTTCTACATAATATTCATCTCTTTCAATAGCTTCTAATAATTGTCGACGTGTTAAAACTTGATTCTTATGAATAACAAGCATTCTTAACAATTCAAAATCTATAGTCGATAAATGAACATTCTGCCCCTGTATATAGACCTCCTGACGATTTATATCAATCATAAGATGTCCAATACCTAATTGATCATTTGTTTGACTACGTCTCATTAAAGCTGTCATACGTGCATAGAGTTCCTTAATACGAAATGGCTTTGTCATATAATCATCACCACCATTATTTAATCCCTCTACCAAAACATCCTCATTATCATTGGCAGTCAAAAATAAAATAGGCACTTCAGAAGACAAACGAATTTCTCGACATAAAGAAATACCATTACCATCAGGTAACTGAATATCCAATATCACCAACTGAAACAATCCATCACAAAATATTTCTTTCGCCTGATTATAACTTTCAGCAGTCACAACATCATATGCCTTAATTTCTAATGCCTTTTGTAACGAATGACATAAAGCCAAATCATCTTCTACCAATAATATTCTACTCATAAGATCACCCTCTTTTATTCTATTATATAATGATGACACTTCTATGACAAAAGAAAAGAAAGAACAAATTATTCTTTCTTACATAATTGCATTTTATGATTATAATACAACCCTAAATCCTGACAAACTTTATCATTGAGTTCTCTCCATTTTAAACTATATTCATTATACTCTGGTGATAAATCACATAATGCTGGAAGAAAGATATCATTATATCCAGCATTTTGTAATCTAATCTTCAACTTCCTTTGTGGATACTGAAATATTCTATATGACAAACGGTGTGAATTCTTATACACATATTTCATCAATTCTTTTGCTTTTTCATAAGCATCTTCACTTTCTAACAATTCACGTTTCATATTTTCTGATTTTTGAAATGCTGACATCATTTTCTCTTCACTCTCATGTCTATTTAGCCAGTAGATAAAACGTATACTCCAAGGTAATTGAAAATCAACATCATCCCAAAACCTAATAACTCTTTGATAAGCTTGTTTTTGTTTAACAGTTGTCATTGTACCTTGTAAATACGGATAAAAATGTTGCATAAACATTTTTCCATAAATACCTGGAATTTGTTCTTGTATTGCCTTGGAAATATTTTGATAATCAATTTGCTCATCAAGTTTTTTCCAAGATTTTGTTTGTTCAACCAATTGTTCTAACAATTCAATAGATTTTTCTTGTATTTTAAGTGCCTTTTTCTTTTCAACACAAATATTCCTCAACAAATCATTTTTTTCATCTTTGTTAGCCTTCAATAACCTTTTGATATCACTCATATGTATATCTAGTTTCCTATATAATGATATTTCATGGAGTTGTTCAATATCATGATCATTAAAGATACGATATCCATTCTTATCTTTGTGTACATTTAAAAGCCCCTGTTCTTCATAATAGTATATAGCTTTCTTTGTTAAGTTCAACAAGTTACAAACTTCTTGTATCTTCATTTCTCTCACCTCAAATTTAGCATACACTATCCTCCAGGGGCATAGTCAATATTTTATATTTAATTTCTTAACTGTTCTTCAATTTTTATTGATTCTTTTAATTTTTGTAAACGTTCAATACTTTCCTGAGAGAAGATTTCTTCAGGATCACTTACTCCATCATTAGCAAGCATCACTAAAGAAATCCAAATCAGGACATTGTAAATATTAATGATATGATTTTCTTTAGAATTTTCAACGCGTTCTCTTGATAACCATTCTATTTCTTTCATATGATTTTCCACAAAATCATCTAATTCATTAATATATGTATAACCCATATAATGAAATCTTTGTATAAGTCTTGATTGTGATATTAATTCAGAATCTCTTTCAAATTTAAACTGATATTCTGTATGTAGCCTTTCTAGAATACCATTAATACGTGGAGACGTATTGACATACTGGATAAGAGAATTCACATTAATATCCGTCCTTAAAACTTTCTCAATATGAACAATCCCTTTATTATATTCATCCACTTCTTTGGCAATCTGGACAAATTCTTCATCTAAGAGTTCTAATGATGCTGACAATCTCGTTAACCGTCTACGAATATCTTTAGGTATCTCATATTGTGATTTATAACCTAGTCCATGTTCAATTTCAGCCCATGAATGTTGTAAAGTTGTACGGATTTGTAATTCAAAAACAATATCTTTATATGCCGCATATTCAATTAACTGACACCTTTCATCATTGAACTTAATTAAAAGATGCAATGAATTATAGCCAAAATCTATACGATCATCATAGTTCTTTTTTCTTTTATCATTGTATTCTATAATTTCAAAATTATCTTTCACACATTCATATATCAAATCTACATCATTTTCAAATAATGTAATAATTCGACATGCAACAACATCTGTAATTTCATTAATATCATTATACTTATTTTTATAAGTAATCTTTTTCATAAGTGCATCTTCACTTTTAATTCGAATCGCCATATTAGAAATACGAAAATGATGTGTATCTATAATACGTGTAAAAATATCTTCAATATCATGTTTAAGAGATCTATAAATTTCCTGATTATCATGATATTGCTTAATAATTCTTTTAGCAGAATTATGCATGTTATCACCTCATGTGTTTATTATATACATTCTATATGAAATATTCGTGAACATTTTCAAATATCATTCTCAATTTATAATTCCTTTTTTTCTATAAGAAAAAAAGGAGTAGATGATTCTACTCCACCTGAAATTCTTCAACTTTTTTGCCTTTGAAATGTACATAGATAATCCCTGCAATACCAGCAATTAAGAAAACAATAGAAATGAGCTGTGCCATACGAATAGGTCCAAACATTAAACTATCTGTTCTCATACCTTCAACAAAGAATCTCACAATACCATATAAAACAAAATAACTAAAGAATTGAATACCTATATGTTTTTGGAATTTTCTGATTACAAAAATAATGAGTAAAAAAGCAATAATATTCCCTACAGATTCATATAAAAATGTTGGATGATGATAAGCACCACCAATATACATATTATCAACTATAAATTGTGGTAGATGTAATGATTGTAAGAAGTTTAAACTCACTTCTCCTCCAAATGCCTCATGATTAAAGAAGTTTCCCCATCTTCCACAAGCTTGAGCAATTAAAACACCAGGCATAATCGCATCTCCTGCTACAAGAAAAGGAATATTACGTTTCTTAAAGAAGAAATAACTATAAATCAGTCCCGTAAATATACCACCCTGTATAGCTAAACCACCATGCCACACCGCAAAGATTTCAATTGGATTATTAATATAAATATCATTAAAAGTAAAAATGACATACCAAATTCTCGCTCCAACAATACCAATAAATAATAATGCAAAGAAATAATCTGATAATATTTCTTTATTATATCCTAGCTGTTTAAAACGATATTGTCCTAAAAAATAAGCAAAACATGCCCCAGATAAAATCACTATCGCATACCATTGAATATGGAAAGGACCTATCGATACAAAGGTAGAAAAATTTTCAAAAAATCTCATGATGACTTACTCTTAATATTATCTAAAATACGATTCACAAATTCTTTACTAGAATCAAATCCAGAATCTTTTAATTGCATATTCATAACAGCTGCTTCAATGATAGCAGACATACTTCTTCCACCTGTAACTGGCACAACAATTTTAGGAATTTGGACAGTTAAAATCTCTTCTGTCACATCATCTTCTTCAACACCAATACGTGTATATTCTCGTGATGGTAACCATCTTTCTAACTGGATAATCAAATCAACATTATCCTTTGGCAAAATAGAAGCTACACCAAACATTTTAGAAACATCAATAACTCCTATACCTCTAATTTCTAATAAATTCTTTAATACTTCTGGAGCTCTTCCAACAATACCTTGTCCTATATGATAAAGTTCAATAGCATCATCAGCAATTAATAAATGACCTCTTTTAATTAATTCTAATGCAATCTCTGATTTTCCAATTCCACTATCTCCACGAATAACAACACCTTTTCCATAGATATTTAAAAACACTCCATGGATCAAAGTTTCTGCTGCTAATGCTTCATCCAATGTTCCTGTTAAATCAATAGAAACACGGCCTGTTGCCTGTTTTGTTTCAAAAATTGGAAAATTTCTCTTAACTGCAATATTCTTAAGTATTTCAGGACATTCATATCCTTTAGCAATAATAATACACGGTGTCTCATCATTCACAAGTTTAGAAAAACAAGCCAACTGTGCTTCTTTACTCATTTCTCTAACAAATGCAATTTCCTTCTCTCCAAAGAGAATAATTCTTCGAAAATCAGTATGTTTAAAAAATCCTGCTAGTTCAAATCCAGGTCTATTCATTTCAGCAACAAAAATTTCTCTTTCTAAAGAATCCTCATCCCCTGAAATACGTTCATAACTTGGTGATTTTAATAAATCTTTCAATTTGACTGATTTACCCATAAAACTCCTCCTACTCTAATACTTTCTTAAGAAAACGCCCTGTGTGGCTTTCTTCGCATTTTGCGATTTTTTCAGGTGTACCTGATACTACAATTGTACCACCATTATCGCCACCTTCCAATCCTAAATCAATAATATGATCAGCAACTTTAATTACATCAAGATTATGTTCAATAACAATAACTGTATCACCTTGATCAACAATACGATTTAAAACCTCTATCAATCGAGCGACATCATGACTATGTAACCCAGTTGTAGGTTCATCAAGAATATAGACAGTCTTACCAGTTGCCTTCTTTTGAAGTTCACTTGCAAGTTTCACACGTTGTGCTTCTCCTCCTGAAAGCGTTGTTGCACTCTGTCCTAATTTAACATAACCTAATCCTACATCATAAATAGTTTGGAGTTTAGAACGAATACGAGGTAAATTATCAAAAAATTCTAACGAGTCTTCTACTGTCATTTCTAAGACATCATAGATTGTTTTATCTTTATATGTTACCTGTAAAGTTTCTTCATTGTATCGTTTACCTCCACATTCTTCACACGGAACATAAACATCAGGTAAAAAATGCATGCTAATACGTTTCACTCCATCACCTTGACATGCCTCACAACGCCCTCCTTTTACATTAAAAGAGAAACGTCCTTTATCATATCCACGCATCTTTGCTTCTGGAGTTTTTGCAAATAAATCACGAATATCATCAAAAACTCCAGTATAAGTCACAGGATTAGAACGAGGTGTTCTACCAATAGGATCTTGCGACACTTCAATGACTTTATCAACATTATCTAATCCTAATATAGATTTATGTTTTCCTGGTTTTTCTTTTGAATGGTAAAGTTTTGCACGTACCGCTTTACATAAAATTTCATTAACTAACGTAGATTTTCCACTTCCTGAAACACCTGTTACACAGACAAACTTACCTAATGGAAATTTCACATTAATATTTTTAAGATTGTTTTCCTGTGCTCCCTTAATTTCAATATACAATCCATTTCCTTTACGATGCTTTTTAGGAACTGGTATTTTATATTCACCAGATAAATATTTACCTGTAATAGAGTCAGGATGATGCATAATTTCTTCAGGAGTTCCTGCTGCTACAACCTCTCCCCCATGAACACCTGCTCCAGGTCCAATATCAATAATATAATCCGAAGCACGCATCAATAATATAATCCGAAGCACGCATTGTATCTTCATCATGTTCTACAACAATAACACTATTACCCAAATCACGCATATTACATAATGTTTTGATTAATTTCTCATTATCTCTTTGATGTAATCCAATTGACGGTTCATCTAAAACATAAAGAACGCCTGTTAAACGTGATCCAATCTGCGTAGCCAAACGAATACGCTGAGCTTCTCCTCCAGACAAACCTCCAGCACGTCTTGAAAGTGTCAAATATCCTAGACCAACATCATTTAAGAAAGTTAAGCGATCCTTAATTTCCTTTATAATTAAACGTGCAATGTTTGTTTCAGTCTCATTCAATTTTAATTCTTGAATAAAAGCAAGAGCTTTTTCAATAGACATATCAGTGAATTCACTAATATTTAACCCACCTACTAAAACACTTAAAACCTGATCATTTAAACGTCTACCCTGACAAGTCGGACAAGTATGTTCAGCCATAAAAGACGCATACCATTCTTTAGACCATGATGAAGTTGTTTCTTCATAACGTCTTTCAATTAATGTCTTAACTCCTTCGATATACTTTGTTGTCTTTGAAACATTTCCAGAACTAGATTGAATCGTATATGTAATCGGTTTATCCGATCCTCTTAAAATAATATGAAGTTCCTTCTTGGTAAAATCTTTTAATGGTTTGTCTAAGTCAATATGATATTCACGACATAACACTAAAAATCTCTGCCATTCAATTCGATCTGTACCAACTGAAGTTTTAAAATAACGCAATCCTCCCTGATTAATACTTAAAGACCAATCTGGAATCAAAAGGTCATCATCCACTTCATTCTTTACACCTATTCCTTTACAATCAGGACATGCTCCTAAAGGATTATTAAAAGAAAATAATCTTGGTTCTAATTTTGGAACACTAAATCCACAATGTGGACAAGCCAAATGCTGTGAAAATAGTTTCTCAGTCTTTGTTGTTAAGTTCTCAACAATGGCTTCACCACCAGTAAGTTTTAAAGCAGTTTCCAATGAATCAGCTAATCGTGAACGATAACCTTCTTTTTTTATAATTCTATCCACAATAACATCAATATTATGTTTCTTATTCTTGTCTAATACAATCTCTTCCTCTAATAATCTTGTTTCACCATCAACTTTAACCCTTACAAAGCCTTCTTTCATTAAATCATCTAATAAATCTTTATGTGTTCCTTTTTGATTCTTACACATTCTTGCAAGAATCTGTAATTTTGTTCCATCTTCATACGTATCCACAGAATCAACCATCTGCTTAATTGTCTGAGATTCAATCAAAACATGATGAGTAGGACAATATGCATGTCCAACCCTCGCATAGAGCAGTCTCAAATAATCAAATATCTCTGTGACTGTTCCAACTGTAGAACGAGGATTATTTGATGTTGTTTTCTGGTCAATCGCAATAGAAGGTGACAAACCTTCAATACTATCTACATCTGGTTTTTCTACACCACCTAAAAATTGTCTTGCATAAGCACTTAATGACTCAACATAACGTCTTTGACCTTCAGCATAAATCGTATCAAAAGCTAAAGATGTTTTCCCACTCCCAGACAACCCTGTCATAATAACAAGTTTATCACGTGGAATTTCAACATCAATATTCTTTAAATTATTGACCCTTGCTCCTTTGATAATAATTTTATCTTTTATCATACTTTTTCTTCAAACTCCTTAATATCTTCTCTCTATTTAATCCCTGAAGTTGTAAATCATATGCTTCTTCTAACACATCTTTAAAAATTTTTTCTTCAGTCCATCCCGCTCCTATTAAATCATAGCCATTAATGATAGCTAAAGGAGCTTTCTCTCCTAATCGTTCTTTTTTATCTCTTATAAACTCTAAGAAATCATTATACTGTGATTGAACAACTTTTCCTCTACCCAACTTATCACAACAACTTATATAAATCAAATCATTTAATGAAACTTTTCCTTCAATCTTTTTCAAAAGCCTCAAATAAGATATATCTCGACTATGATTTCTTGCCATATTCATCAAATGCATATGGTACATAATCATTGTTTGAATATATTGTCTTTGTTTTTTCGAAGTTATAAGATCAACTTGCTTAAATATATCAACACCTGATTCATTATGACCAGGAGCATGTCCCTCGCTTGTTGTAACAAGCGGTTTTCCAATATCATGCAGCAAACATGACCACATAAATGAAAGTGGCTGATCTGTCTTCTGCTTGCACAATGCTGCAACATCAATCACCAGCATCGTATGTGTAAATACATCACCTTCTGGATGATAATCCAAGCGTTGATGAGTCATTGTTAAATTTTCTAGAAATGAAGGCAAAGCCTTGATTTCTTTTAAGAAATAAAAACCAATAGAAGGTTTTGGAGACATCAATATTTTACAATATTCTTCATAGATACGCTCTTTAGATAAATGATCTAACATACCATCTTTAACCATCTGATAGCACAATTGTTTTGTTTCTAAATCAATGGACATATCAAATCTAGCAGCAAACTGTGCAATTCTTAAAACTCTTAAAGGATCTTCCCCAAATGTCTGTAATGAAACACAACGAATCACTTTCTCTTTTATATCATTCATTCCGCCACAAAGATCAATAATCTTATCCTGATGATAATCATACATTAATGCATTCATTGTAAGATCACGTCTTAGAATTGCTTTTTCTATAGGTAAATCAGGATCGATGATAATATCAAAATCCTGATGTTTTTCTCCACTCTTCTTTTCTTTACGTGGTAAAGCAAAATCATAGTGTGGCAATATGCTTAATTGCATTATCGCAAATGACTGCCCAAAAGTATTAACAGTTCCATGTTTTGATAAAACATCATACAGCTGCTGATATGATAAATGATAAACTTCCACATCAATATCATGTTCTGTATGAATATTTAAAATATCATCACGAACACTTCCGCCAACAATATACACATATCCACCTGCATTAGAAATATCATTAAAAACAGACTTTGCTAATGAACATATTTCCATTACTTCTCACCTTTCAATTCCATAATGATATCTCTTAATTCCATTGCCCTTTCAAAATCAAGAATTTTCGCTGCCTGCTTCATTTCTTTTTCCAGATCATTAATCAATTTCTTCTTCGCTTTCTTATCAGCTTTCTTTCCTTTTTGAATAAAAGAAGTTGCCTCATCTACTGTTTCTTTACCTTGAATTAAATCTCTAATTTCTTTATGTATTGTTTGTGGTGTAATATGATGTTCTTTATTATATGCTTCCTGAATTTCTCTTCGTCGAGAAGTTTCATCTATTGCTTTACGCATTGAATCAGTTATACGATCACCAAACATAATAACTTTACCATTTGCATTTCTCGCAGCACGACCAATCGTTTGTATTAAAGAGCGCTCACTTCTTAAGAACCCTTCTTTATCAGCATCAAGAATACAAACTAAAGAGACTTCTGGTAAATCCAAACCTTCTCTTAACAAATTAATTCCAACTAATACATCATACTTTCCTAGTCTTAAATCTCGTAAAATTTCGGTTCTCTCTAACGTCTTCGTATCAGAATGTAAATATGCAACTTTTAATCCAACTTCTTTTAAATAAGCACTTAAATCCTCTGCCATTTTTTTAGTTAAGGTTGTAATAAGAACCCTTTCATTTTTTTCAACTTTATCATTAATCTCACTAATAATATCATCAATCTGGTTCTTTGATGGTCGAACTTCAATCACTGGATCTAAAAGACCTGTTGGTCGAATAATCTGTTCAGCATATTCACCGTGTGTTTTCTCTAACTCATAATCACCAGGCGTTGCTGAAACATATATAACCTGATTAATAATTTTTTCAAATTCTTCGAAACGAAGCGGACGGTTATCCAAAGCACTTGGTAAACGGAAACCATATTCAACTAATGTTTCTTTACGACTGCGATCTCCATTAAACATACCTCTTACCTGTGGCAACATAACATGACTCTCATCCACAATCATTAAGAAATCCTTAGGAAAATAATCAATCAACGTATAAGGACGCTGTCCAGCAGCACGTCCATCAATATGACGTGAATAATTTTCAATACCTGGACACATACCAACTTCCCTTAACATTTCAATATCATGACGTGTACGTTGATCTAATCTTTCGAATTCCAATGGTTTCATACCCTCTTCAAAATAACGCAAGCGATCTTTAAGTTCTTCTGAAATCGTCCCACATGCACGTAACATCTGTTCTTTTTTTGTCACATAACCATAAGCTGGATAAATCGTATAAGTATGATAACTTCCTAAGACTTTTCCTGTTAAAGGATCAACTTCACTAATACGTTCTACTTCATCTCCAAAAAGTTCAATACGAATAAGCCAACTCTCAGTATGACCAGGCACAATTTCAATAACATCACCACGAACTCTAAATGTTCCCTTCGATTGTTCAATATCATTTCTTTGATATTGACGATCAACAAGATATATTAACAATTCTTTACGGTCAATCTCTTGTCCTACTCGTAAAGAAAAAATCATTTCTTTATATTGTTCTGGATTACCTAGACCATAAATAGATGCAACAGAAGCAACAACAATTGTATCTCTTCTTTCTAATAAAGAATTCATGGCTGCTGAACGTAACATTTCAATTTCATAATTCGTTTGTGCAGTCTTATCTATATAAACATCACTTTTAGGAATATAAGCTTCAGGCTGATAAAAATCAAAGTTTGAAACAAAATATTCTACTCTATTTTCTGGAAAAAACTCCTTTAATTCAGAATAAAGTTGTCCTGCTAATGTTTTATTATGAGCCAAAACAAGCGTTGGTTTATTAACCTCAGCAATGACATTAGAAACAGTAAAGGTTTTTCCTGTTCCTGTTCCTCCTAACAAAACCTGCTCTTTTTTACCTGCACGAATTCCTTCAACCAATTGCTTAATAGCTGATGGCTGATCACCCATTGGTGAATACTCAGAAACAAGTTTAAACTTTTCCATTTCCAACACCCCTTTACTTCATTAATTCTATAACTTTCTGATAACACTTATCATCCAGTTTTTGATAAACATGATAAGCTAATGCGCTTAATAAGATAAGTGAATCATTTTTATCATATTGTCCATCATCTTTCAGCTGATAAGCATTTTCAAAAGTTTTTAATGCATTTTCTGTCTTTTTAGAAAAATAACCATCTTGACGATCAACATCATATCCTAATTCTTTTAAAATTTCTTGCATATATTTGATATTACTATCAACTTCATCATAATGATAAGTCTTCTCCATTTTTGCTAAACCAAAATCATGAATAGTAGTCGTATCTATTTCATAATCTGGCTTTATTCCAATTTCATTTATCCACTCACCTTTAGAAGTCAGCCATTTCGCATGAGTATATTTTAAAATCGAACCATCTGATAATGTCTTTTGCGTTTGAACAACACCTTTTCCATAAGTTGTCTCTCCAATGACTTTATACCCTAAAACTTCTTGAAGTGCAGATGTCACAACTTCTGAAGCACTCGCACTATCATGATTCACCAATATATATCCATTTTCAAAATTATATTTTTCTCTATCCGTTGCCTTATATACTTCTTCTTTTCCTTGCTTTGATTGAGTTCTAAAAAGAATCTCATCTTTTTTTATAAATAAATCCAAGATATCCTGAGCGGCTTGTAAATAACCACCACCATTATCTCTCAAATCAATCACTAAATTTTTTACATTCTCTTTTTGAAAAGTTTTCAATGCATCTTCAATCATAATGCTAGTCCCCTCACCAAAAGTTGTTATAGATAGATAGCCTATCTTTTGGGAAACAGTCGTTCTTAATTCAGATGCAACTGAAGTTTCTACACTTCCTCGCTTAACTGATATTTCCTTTGATTTTCCATCACGTAATATTTTTAAAAATACATTTGATCCATTCTCACCCTGAATTGCATTTTTTATTTTTTCAGATGTGTAATCAGCTATTGAAGTTCCTTCAATATGAGTAATGATGTCTCCTGCCAAAAGTCCAGCTTTAGCTGCTGGTGTATTTTGATAAACATTTAAAAGAAGTGCTCCTTTTTCTTCAACAGCTGTATAAGTCACACCAATTCCTTGAAACGATCCATTAATAGATGTTTCTAAATCAAGAGATTGCTGCTGATTCATATATGCCGAATAAGGGTCCTGTAATCCAGCCACCATCCCCATTAATAAACGTTCATTCATACTATATTGACTATCAGCAGTATCAACAAAATCATTGTCTACTATTTCCCCTATCTGATCAAAAACTGTTCCTTCAAGATTAGTATTTGTTTCCTTTGTTCCATGTATGAAATAACCTCCAATTCCTCCAACAACAAAACATATAATACAGATAAGAATAAAGAGTGGTTCTTTTTTTATTTTTTTCTTCTTTTTATTTTCAAATTCAAAATTAAAATCGTCCATAATTACACCTCGTTTCCTTATTTTACCATATATTTCATCAAAATATAACCTTGAAGTCTTATTAATTCAATGACTTCATATGAGAAATATTGACTTTATATAAGCAAATTAATCCAATACATAAAAAATCAATAGAGATATTTCTATGAATTAAGAAAACATTTCACTATATTATACATTATATCACATTTAGTTGCATATATACACACAAATATGCAACTTCTTATCATAAAACAAGAAAAGCAATCTTTACGACTGCTTTGATAAATACTTTTTAATACATGTATAACTTTCTTCACTTATAATATGTTCTAAACGACAGGCATCATCTTCAGCTTGTTTCTCACTCACACCTAGTCCTACAAAAAAATGCGTAAGTGTTGTATGTCGATTGTATACTTTCTCAGCAATTTTTCTACCATCATCTGTAAAATCAATATATCCTTTTTGATCTACTGTCAGTAGTTTTGATTCCTTAAGAAGTTTGATTGCTCTAGAAACACTAGGCTTAGAGAAATTCATTTCATGCGCAACATCAATCGAGCGTACATACTCATTTTTCTTTTTCAACATAAGAATCGTTTCTAAATACATTTCACCTGATTCATGCAAATCCATCTGCATCACCTCATATCCTTATTTATTATAACATATTTCCTTATCCTAATGCCACATCCAATATCATCATTACAGTAAATCCAATAGCAAATCCAATCGTCGCAACATTAGAATGTTCACCTTCCGATGCCTCAGGTATCAATTCTTCAACAACAACATACAACATTGCTCCAGCTGCAAAAGCTAGTAAATAAGGCAATACTGGAACAACAAATTTTGATAGTAAGATAGTCACAACAGCTCCAATAGGTTCAACAACACCAGAAGCCGTTCCATATAAAAACGCCCTTTTTCTACTCATTCCTTCACTTTTTAAAGGCATTGAAATAATTGCTCCCTCAGGAAAATTCTGGATTGCTATACCAATCGCAAGAGCCATTGCCCCCATCAATGAAACTTCACTGTTCCCAATCATAACGCCTGCAAAAACGACACCAACTGCCATTCCCTCAGGAATATTATGCAGTGTAACTGCCAAAACTAACATTGTTGATTTTTTTAAATTTGCTTTCTTTCCTTCAATTTCATTGTCTAAATGCATATGTGGAATTGTATGATCTAATATTAAGAGAAAAGCAATACCAAGCAAGAAACCAATAGCTGCTGGCATAAATGCAAATTTCCCTAGAGATTCTGACATATCTATTGCAGGAATCAACAATGACCAGACTGACGCCGCAACCATGACACCTGAAGCAAATCCCAACAGAATTTTCTGTATTAATGTATTCATTTTCTTAGCCATGAAAAAGACACATGATGAACCCAATGTTGTTCCTAAAAAAGGAATAAGTAAACCTAATACAATTGATGTATTCATGTTTTTCCTCCTCTCTTTCTTTTGATTATCATACTATATCTTTTTTCATTGGTCAAAAAATATGCAATAGAAAAGCATTTATTGTGATGTTTTGTCAACCTTACAATAAAAACAAAAACAAGACCTACCAGAATTTTTGGCATAATATAATGCCTGATCTGCATTTTCATAAAGTTCTTCATAAGTCGTTGCGTCATCTGGATAACAGGCAATTCCAATACTACAGGAAACTTGTTCCATAATTTTTTGAGAATCTTCGATAATATGTTGTGCTTTCAATGTAATTGTTTCCTTGTCATAAATATCTTTAAAAAACACAACAAATTCATCTCCACCAACACGACCAACTATATCCGTAGAACGACAATGTCTTTTCAGCAGATTACCAAAATCTTTAATCACCTGATCACCACTCAAATGACCATATGAATCATTAATATTCTTAAAATGATCAATATCTATAATCATTAAACTTCCCTGATGCCCATCCAAATACACCTCTATTAATTCACTCGTATTCACTTTATTCAATAATCCAGATAAAGGATCCATACGCATTTTCTGTTTTAAAGTCTCTTCCGTTTTTTTAGCATTCAATAAAGCACCATTCTTTTCTTCCAATAATTTATTCTTTTTAAGAATTTCCCGATTAAATCGTATTTCTAAAACAATAAAAACAATCAACCCTATAACAATTCCACAAACAGCTGCAATCAATAGTGGATGATTTTGAATAAAGGATTGTAAAGATATTGTATCAATGTGACCAAGCATATTTTCAATTACAATCGCATCTATTTCCTTATCACTCATCTTATGAATAGATTTATTAAGAATACTGATTAAAATTTCATCAGTATCTTTATTTAAACCTAAAGAAATAGGTGCTTCAACTATTCTTGGTAAAACCTCCATTAAATCAATATATTCTTGAAACACCTGATAACTATGCAAATAAAGTGTTGACAATAAAGCTCCGTCAATCTTTTTTTGATTTAAAGCCTCTAAACATTCATTTGCTGTATCGTATTCAATAATCTCCCATTGACTATATTTTTCCTGAGTAAAAGATATGAGTCCTGGTTCTGACCCTAACATCGCAATTTTCAAATGATCATCTACATCTATTTGTGTTTGTTTGCGGGCAACAAGGGAACTCATTTTTGTATAGTAAGAATCTGTAAAATTCATATGATATTCTTTTTGTAATGATTGTGATACAGTTGAACTTAATATGATATCTGCTTCTTTATTTTTTACCATATTCCAAGCTGATTTTCCTTGAGTATCTATTATTTGAAAATCAATACCACTATTTTTACTTATTAAGTTCATTAAATCAATCATAACGCCTTTGTATTGCTTTGACTGTTTATCATAATATTCTAAAGGATAGTCATGATTTTCTATAGCTATAGTTAACTGAGGATGTTCTTGAATGTATTGTTGTTCGTGTTTTGTAAAACCAATTGATTTTCGTGTGGTATCACCATAATATTTTTCATGTAACTTAGCTACATAATAAGGATTATTTAATTCAATTTGAGCAAGGGCCTGATCTAATTTTTTTAGGACTTCCATATTCTTTTTTGATGTCATAAAATATGCAGGCAATGATCCTAGTTTTGCTATATATTTTTTATGATTATAATCATTCATACTCCAATTCACAATCATATCTACTTCTTTATCTTCTAATGCTTTATTTAAACATGTTAAATCATCATAATACTGCCTTTGAACATCTATATGATTTTCTTTTACATAATCTTCAAAGATCTGATTGAGATAATTTCCCTTAATCATTCCAATCTGAAGCTGCTGATATGATTGTGGATCATCAAAAAATAAATCATCACGCTCTTCTAAAGCAATTAATGCTACATAATCTTGACAGCATTTATTTTGACTAAATAAAAACTTTTCAGCCCTTTCTTCAGAATATTGGGCAGGCATCAATAAATCTATCTCACCCTTTTCAAGCCAATCTAAACACTCTTCCCATGTTCCTTCAACATAATCATATTTCCAATGTGTATACTTTTGAATTTCATCTAAAAATTCTGCCCCATAGCCACTCACTGATCCATCAGTATGCAAACTTAAGAATTTCTCTAAGTCTACACATCCTACCCGTATTGTTTCCTTTGCATATAACGGAACAATCATAAAGCAGCATACCATAGTCAAACAACAGATAACTCCAATCCATAGTTTTCTTAAATATTTCATCTTCATCACCTTGTACCCTCTAATACACATATTATATACAATATCAGAAAAAATGCAAAAAAAAGAACACCGAAGTGTTCTTTTCATCATTATTTAGTTAATTCAGCAAAATATTTAATAGTTCTAACCATGTTAGAAGTATATGAATTTTCGTTATCATACCAAGCAACTGTTTGAACTTCAGTAGTTCCGTTATCTAATGGTTTAACCATAGTTTGAGTTGCATCAAATAATGAACCATAGTTAATTCCGATAATATCAGAAGATACTAATTGTTCTTCAGTATATCCAAATGATGGAGTTGCTGCTGCTTTCATAGCTGCATTAACTTCTTCAACTGTAACTTCACCATCAACAACTGAAGTTAAGATAGTTGTAGATCCAGTAGGAACAGGGACACGTTGAGCTGAACCAATTAATTTTCCATTTAATTCAGGAATAACTAAACCAATAGCTTTAGCTGCACCTGTAGAGTTAGGAACGATATTAACAGCAGCTGCACGAGCTCTTCTTAAATCACCTTTTCTATGAGGTCCATCTAATACCATTTGGTCACCAGTGTAAGCATGTACTGTCAACATGATACCTGATTTAATTTTAGCTAAGTTATTTAAAGCGTTAGCCATAGGTGCTAAACAGTTAGTTGTACAAGAAGCTGCAGAAATAATTGTATCTTCAGCTTTTAAGATACCTTCATTTACACCAAATACAACTGTTGGTAAATCATTTCCTGCTGGTGCAGAGATAACAACTTTTTTAGCTCCTGCATCAATATGAGCTTGAGATTTAGCTTTAGATACATAGAATCCTGTACATTCTAAAACTACATCTACACCTAATTCCCCCCAAGGTAATTTAGAAGCATCTGCTTCTTTGTAGATTTCAATTTCTTTTCCATCTACTACGATAGAAGATTCTTTTACTTCTACTTTATCAGCTAATGCATATCTACCTTGTGCTGAATCATATTTTAATAAATGTGCTAACATTTTTGGATCAGTTAAATCGTTAATTGCGACAACTTCATATCCTTCAGCACCAAACATTTGTCTAAATGCTAGACGTCCAATACGTCCGAAACCATTAATTGCTACTTTTACTGCCATTTTATTGACTTCCTCCTTGATTTATTTTATGCCTATATTATAGTCTACAAACCAAAATAAATCAATAAAAGTTGTAAGTATTATATAAAAAAATTCACATGAAAGGTAATGTAACCACTTCCAAACAGAAAAAGACTTTTTACTACATCATTTTTGATGAAAGAAACACTTTTTACCAGTTTGATATCGAAATTTTTATAAAATTTCTATTTAATGTGTCATTTAAAACAAACTCTTCACCTTTCATGAATATTAACTCTCATAAAACTCTATAATGAACTATGGAGGTCAAAACTTATGAACTTTATTCCAACAGTTATACTAAAAAAACAATCTAAGGAGTATGCTTATGATATTTATTCACGACTTTTAGAAGACCGTATTATCATGTTATGTGGTGAAATCAATGATGAAATGGCAAGTTCTATTGTCAGTCAGCTCTTATATTTAGAATCACTTGATCCGAATGCTGATATTGATATGTATATCAATTCACCTGGTGGTAGTGTTTCAGCCGGTTTAGCTATATTTGATACAATGAATTTTGTCAAATGCGATGTGTCAACAATCAGTATTGGACTTTCTGCTAGTATGGGAGCATTTCTTCTTGCTGCTGGTCAAAAAGGAAAACGCTGTGCTTTAGAAAATAGTGAAATTATGATTCATCAACCCTTAGGTGGAACAAATGGTCAGGCAAGTGACATTGAAATTACAACCAAACATATTCTTAAGCAAAAAGAAAAACTGAATCGTCTTCTTTCAGAAATGACGAATCAGCCATTACGCCGTATCAAAAAAGATACTGATCGTGATTATTTTATGAATGCTTATGATGCTTTAGAATATGGTCTTATTGATGAAGTCCTAAAGAAATAAGCGTCATTCTGACGCTTTTTCTTATGTTTTTTCTAGTTCTATACAAAGATGTTTATCTTTAATAAAAAGTTGCTGAATTGGCAAATCACACACATAACAACAAGATCCATCTTTAAAAAGCAAATGTTCATCATGAATCATTTGTTTTAAAGCACTTAATAAACTTAACTGTAAAAACAAATATTCTACTTTACCATCAACATTCTCAAAAATTAATTTTCCATTTTGATAAGATAAAGTAAATCTTGCTTGCATATCAAAAGTATGATCCTGATAAGCAACAACAGCTTTCATTTCAATACATTCATTAATTGTTAATTGTGATTCTTTAATCATAATAGAATATTTATTTAAAAATGGTTTTAATCCATATTCCAGACAAGTTTTCACTTCATTTTCATTTAAAATCATTATATCACCCATATAGTATATGCATTCTATAAAGATATATGTATATCCTTTATCACAAGATATTTTTCATAGATACGATAATATTGGAAATATTTATTTTCTAAAGGAATCCAAATTTGCTGAAATTGAGTGATTTGATGAGGATTCCGTATTTTAATTCTTTTTGTTTGTAATTCTGGTTCGATTTTTAAAACAAGACAATGCGTATAATAAGGAACGAATTCAGGTCGTAAAGCATAACTTCCTTCTATGATATTGCGTGGGTAATAAGGAACATCTAAAACATTCTGTTTCAATTGCATAATAGAGCAATCAAAGGGTTGATAATGAACTGTTTGTTTTTGACTCAAAGGCATTAAAACAGTTTCTAAAAATCTTTCATAGTCTACATTACCCCCTGGTTCAGATAATCTTTCTGGTGTACGTTTATGGAAAGGCAAAAAGAAATCATCCATATGAAAAACATGAGCATCTAATCTTTGTTGTAAATAAGCTGCCAGTGTTGACTTCCCTGATGCACACATTCCATCAATAGCTAGTACAAATGAAGTTGTTTTTTCTAAATCTAAAATAAGTTCTTCTAATGTCATACCTTCTCTCCCTGAGCCTGATTTTTAACAAGTATAAATGTTGATAACAACACCAATAAACATCCTACAATCTTCATGAGAGTTAATTGCTCATTTAAAAACAATATGCCAACAATAATACTTGTAATAGGTTCTAAGGTTGAAAGAATAGCTGTTAAAGATGCCCCTAAACAACAAATGCCTTTTTGAAACAAAACCACACCTATCAATGATGTAAAAACTGCAACAACCATTGATAACAGATATCCAGATAGTGGCATGATTGAAAGACTCTTTGTTATAAGAGCTAAAAGTAAAATAACTGTACTATTCATGATCACCAAATAGAAGTTAAAAACATAAGGACTAATATAACGAATTGTTGAATGATCCATGCCAATCATATAATATGCAAAGAATATTCCAGATCCTACAGCAAGTAAAAATCCAAACATAGAAGATGCTGATTTTTCAATAAAACATAAAATACCTACCATTGCTAAGACCAAACATAAGATTTGTTTATGATTGAGTTTTTGCTGATACAAAATAAAATTCATAATACATACAAATAAAGGATAAAGGAAATGAAGAACTGTAGCACTTCCAACACCTATATAACTATATGAAGAATAAAGTAAAACAACGGTTAACGTATTTCCAAAAAATCCGACTTTTAAAATATCTTTGAATTGCTGTTTTGTCACTTTTAAAGATAACTTCTGATACAAGACAATAAATAAAAACAAAGGTACCACAAACAAATGTCTTAAGAAAGCTAATTGTATACCATTATTTCCCATACTATAAGTGAATTTGCCAATAGCTGGCGTAATTCCAAATATAATTGTTGAAATAACAGTAAATACAATACCTTTTTGTTTAATATTCATTAAATATCTTCCTTATCTCATCATGATTTAATGAATATGTTAAAGCGAGCATTAATAAAACTCTTGCCTTTTGTGGTGTTAATGTATTTCCTGGAATACAGCAATGCTGTGGATCAAAAATTTCATCATCAAAAACAATTCCTTGCGCAACTCTTGAACAGCGTACAAAAACAATCCCCTGTGAGGATAAATCTTCAATAGCGCGCATCCATTCCCGATTATAATTTCCACTACCTGATCCTGTTAAAACGATCCCATGATGAAACTTTGCTAAATCATATAATAACTGACTAGATGCTCCTGCATAAAAATAAGCAATACCAACAGATGATAAATCCTTTAATACTCTTTTTGAGAACATAGAATCAATCGTATGTATCTTAAATGTTCTTGAAAAGAAGTAAACTTCATGATCTTGCATATAACCTAAACATCCAAAAGCTTTCTGATCAAAAGCATCAACTTTATAATTGTTAACCTTTTGAATATCTCTACCTGAGTAAATTGTATTCGAAAAAAGTCCCATAACACCCTGATGCCATGCTTCATTATGAGTTGCTAAACAAACTGCCTGATATAAATTATAAGGTCCATCAGCACTCGTTGCGGTTGCTGGACGCATGGCTCCTGTAATCACAACTGGTTTTTCTGTATGAAGCGTTAAATTTAAAAAATAAGCTGTTTCATCTAGTGTATCTGTTCCATGTGTCACAACAACACCATCTATATGCTCATCTTTAACTATTTCATTGATTGTATTGGATAATACTATCCATCTTTGTGGATTCATTTCATTACTATCAATATTCATTAACTGATATTCTTTAATATGTGCAATATTTTGTATCATAGGAATTGATTGAATAATTTCATCCACATTCATTTCACCTGCCCGATAAGCAACAGTCTTTCCTTGCTGGCCTGTTCCTGCAATCGTTCCACCAGTTGCAACAATCGCAATTGTTTTCATATTCATCACCCTTTCATATCTTAGTTATTCTACCATTTTGTCTTTTTATACACAATATAAAAGGACACTTTTCTCATTTTCTAAAAGTGCCCTTTTACCAATCATCCTTTAACATACTTCCTCCACTATTCCATTTCTTGAATCAAATATTTTTCTTCTATAATTGGTTTGAATTGACGACATATCTTTGGATTTGTTTCTTTCGATATTTCAAACAATAATATTGGAGTATATTCTTCATTTAAAACAGGATAAGGATTGTTTTTGATGATACGAAGTATAACTTTTAAATCTCCATCACCAATAACGATATCATGGCTACTACAGATTTTTCTAAAAACCTTTAATGTTAATCTTTGTAAGCGATGATTCATGAGACTCCAATTTGTCATAAGTCTACCTCCTCTCAGGTATTTTATTAAATATGTACCTTTTTTGTTCTATTTATATTATAATGTTAGAAAACAAAAACAACAATATGCAATATTTTCAAATTTATTTAATATTAGATAAATTCTTAAAAATTGTATAGTATTGGAGGGAAAAATAATGAGAACTGAATATCGTAATGCCACCAGATCTAAGCTTTTGATTAAAAATGCGTACATTCAATTGCTAAAAGAAAAACCAGCAACTAAAATTACTGTTACTGATATTATCCATCTTGCTGATATTAGTCGTGGGACTTTTTATGCTCATTATAAAGATACCCTTGATTTATGGGAAAGTTTTCAGAGAGATTTTTTAAATCAGTTAATTCATTTTACTGAAAAACATAAAGAAAAACTGCTAGTAGATAAAATTGATTTATTGTTAGATAAAACGATTGATATTTTAAAGAAAGATTATGAAACTTATTGTGTTTTAGCAAATCAGGATTTCTCTTTCTATTTTTATCATGATGTGAAAAGAGTTATTCTTAATGAATTAACCAAAGAATATGGTGTATCTAAGGAAATAGAAAGAAGTTTAAATATTTATATTGGTGGCTTTATTATGTTACTAAGAGAGTGGCTAGAGAATCCAAACTTTGAATCTATGGGAGAATATAAAAAAACTTTATCAAGGCTCATTCATCAGGGAATCATCATTTAAAAAGATGGTTCTTTTTTTGAACCATCTAATCTAAATCTTCACCATTACTTTCAATCACTTTTTTATACCAGTCATAAGATTTTTTCTTATATCTTTTTAACGTTCCATTACCATCATTATCTCTATCTACATAGATAAAACCATAACGTTTTTTCATTTCACCAGTACCAGCACTCACAATATCAATTGGTCCCCAATACGTATAACCAATTAAATCAACACCATCAGCTACTGCTTCTTTCATTGCCTGAATATGTTCTCTCATATAATCAATACGATAATCATCATTCACTGTTTCATTTTCTAATCTATCAACATTTCCCATACCATTTTCTACAACAAATAATGGTTTTTGATAACGGTCATATAATTCATTTAAAACATATCTAAATCCAACTGGATCAATTTGCCATCCCCAAGGTGTTTCTTTTAAATATGGATTCTTTTCACCTACAATACCACCAGTATGTCCTAAAATAGGCATTCCATCTTTATAAGTTGTTGTACGATAATATGAGAATCCTAAATAATCACTAGGATATTCTTTCATGATCTCTAAATCTCCTGGCTGAATATCTAAATGAACATCAAATTCTTCAAACCAGCGTTCTGTATAACTTGGATAATAACCTCTCATCATCACATCACTAAAAAATAAAGAACGTCTTCTTAATTGATATGCTCCTAAAACATCTTCTGGTTTACATGTATTTGGATACACACCACTTAATGAGAGCATACATCCAATATGTGCTTCAGGAATCATTTCATGGCATAATTTATTTGCTTTAGCACTCGCTACAAACATATTATGAGCTGCTTGAAATTTACACTGCATAGGATGATTTGTTTTCTCTGGTTTAATAGCAGCTGCTGCAAAAGGAATTGTATGCACATTATTAATTTCATTAAAAGTCATCCAATATTTAACCTGATTCTTATATCTATCAAAAATAACTTCACAGTATCTCACAAAGAAATCAATCAGTTTGCGATTCTCCCAGCCACCATAAGTATTATATAAATAAAGTGGTGTTTCATAATGTGAAATCGTAACAACAGGTTCCATCCCAAGTTCTAACATTTCATTAAACATATCATCATAAAATTGTAAACCGGCTTCATTTGGTTCTGTCTCATCTCCATGAGGAAAAATTCTAGCCCATGAAATACTTGTACGAAAACAATTAAACCCCATTCCACTCATTAACTTTAAATCATCTTTATACGTATGATAAAAATCTATTGCCTCATGTGATGGATAATATTTTCCCTCAATGACTTGATCATCAGCATCATACATTAATCCTCTTGAGACATCTGTTACATTGACACCTTTCCCATCTTCTAAATATGCCCCTTCAGCCTGATTAGCAGCAATTGCACCACCCCATAAAAATTCTTTTCTTAATTTCTTCATTATGTTTCACCTCTATTTTAGTATACTATCGTTTATTTTCTCATCTTTACTTTTTTCATTTTGTGAAACCAATTTTCATAATTAGAAATAAAATTATTTTTCAATATGATTTATTAAAAAAGAAATAAGCATAATAAATTCAACAGATCCTGCTGCAATTTCATATTTCTGAAACTTAATATCTAATTGACCATTTTCATTAATATAGAAAATACGTTGAGAATTCATAAAATCTTCAATCTCTACATCATTAAAATAGTAAAAACGTTGATTTTTAGGCATACATGCAATCTGTTGTTTGATTTCATCAGCAATCTTCTTTTGATAATCTTTTCCTACCAAGTCTTCTAAAGATAGCACTTTTCCCTTTACTAAATCAATATTATAGTATAGATATTCCTGATAAGAAGAAGCTAATGTTTCTGTTTTTTCAATCAGAAAAGAGACAATAGAATTCTGTTTATACTTCACCTCATAATCAATATTTAAGGAGACAGGAATAAACTCTTCAGCTTTTCCACCTGTATCAATATAAGCTTGATAATAATCTTTTGCTCGAAGAGAAGCCTCTTTTACTTCACGATCAATTACCATTTGTATCTCATCATTAATCTTTTTCTCTAATTCACTGTGTCCAGTTTCTGAAAGTGATGGTGCATTGACATGTATGATTTTATTTCATCTTCTTCAATATGAATAAATGTAAAGATTTGACAAATATCTCCTAAATAAGGAATTTTTGCAATAGTCGCTGCAAAAACGGGACTTGTATTTAAAACAAAAATAAATACACAGCATGCCACTAAAACGACTTGAAAAAGATTTTTTTACTTTTTGATGTTTATACCCATAATGAATAGTTTCCTGTACTTTGAGATGGTAATTGTCTGGTATATCTATATTTTGATAATCTTTTTTCATCTGCTTTAACATTCATTTTCAATTTCTTCTTCCCAATCTGCTTTTAAAGCTTTATATAATCTCGTTTTTACGCTATTCACACTCACATGTAGAATTTGAGATATTTCTAATAATGACATATCTTCATAATATCTTAAATAAATAATATCTCTGTATTTTAATGGTAATTTCTCTATCATTTCCCAAACCTCTAATGTTATTTGAATGTCTAATGTTTGTGATGCAATTGATGCTTCATAAAAAGGTTCTACAATTTTCTTCTTTCGTAAATAGAGTTTACATTCATTTATCAATATGCGAAAAAACCATATTTTTAAATATTCTTTTTTCCGTCATTTAGGATAATTTAAAATAACTTTGATAATAGCATCTTGTACAATATTCATTGCTGCCATCGAATCCTTAACATAAGTCAAGCACAACCGATAAAAATCATCCTGATATCTTTGAATCATTTGTATCAGTTCACTTTCTTCATCAATCATTCTATTTCCCCCACTAGTTTTATTTCATGACTTAATTCACGACACCATAACTGGTATATATTATAATCATAATAGTTATGTCTTTGTTCATCATTTTTCATTCTTGTCTGTAAAAAAGAACTGCCTTGTAAGTAAGGCACTTGTTTTTGCAAACATAATTGTTTAAGAACTTTATTATAACAATTTATTTTCTTTTCAGATATATCTTTATCAGATATAGTACCAAGACTTTGAATATAAATTTTCACACCAGGTAGTTTACTCTGTAGGATATCAATAATATTGCTATATTTCTCAATAAACATTTGCATAGATATCCATTCTAGTTCTTGATAGCCATGATTTAAATATATTTGCTGATATGGATTGTTTGTAATAGCTTCTCATATGGTTAACATATGTCCTTGGGTTGAGACACATTTTTTATTCATGAACATATCAAAAGACATATCATGCATTGCATAAAATGTTGCTTTTTCAAATAATGAATTATTTTTTAATCCTAAAATATGTAAATCACCAATCATCGCCGTTTCTTCTATTAAATATGTCTGACTCTTTGATGATTGAGTATTTTTTGTAGTGTAGATTGTCTACAGTCTATCAATAAACAAACACTTAATAAAAATATGATTTTTTTCATAATATCCCTCTTTTAACTTTTCATATATTAGATACATTAATTATATAAAAAGTTTTAAAAAAGTGCTCATAAGAGCACTAATCTGATAAATCTTCTCCATTTGTTGCAATAACTTTTTTATACCAGTCAAAAGATTTCTTCTTGCTTCTTGAAAAATCTCCTTCGTGATTATTATTATAATCAACATAGATAAAACCATAACGTTTATCATATTCACCTGTAGATGCAGAAACAATATCAATTGGAGACCACATTGTATAACCCAATAAATCTACGCCATCATAATCTACAGCATCTTTCATTGCTTCAATATGACTTCTTAAATAATCTATACGGTATTGATCGTTAACTGTTCCATCAGCTTCTTTTTTATCATAAGCTCCAAACCCATTTTCAACAATCATCATTGGTAATTCAAAACGGTCATGAAACCAGTTTAAAGACCAACGCAATCCTAATGGATCAATTTGCCATCCCCAATCAGATGCTTTCAAATATGTATTTCTGACAAAATCTTCTGGCACATAATCAAATGTTTTTTCATTACGTCCCTGATACTGTGTTGCAAATGACATATAATATGAGAATCCAATATAATCAACTTTACCATTCTCTAAGATTTTCTTATCTTCATCAGTAATAAAGTCATATCCTTTTCTTTCAAATTTCTTTAAGATATGAGCAGGATAATGTCCTCTTGCATGAACTTCTACATACCAATACTTCTGATGCATTGCTCCTAATGCGTTCATCACATCTTCAGGATTTGGTGATGCTGGATAAACAGCATTCATCCCAATCATACATCCAACCTGCAAATTAGGATTCACATCATGAGCAGCTTTAACTGCTAATGCTGAAGCCACTAATTCATAGTGAGCAGATAAATACATTAAATATTCAGGATCATCACCCTCTTTTAATAAAACTGCACCTTCTTGAATCAAGTTATGCTGATTCACATCAGCCTGATTATTAATTTCATTAAATGTCATCCAATATTTCACTTTATGCTGATATCTTTCAAAACAAACACGAGCAAATTTGACAAACATATCAATAGCAGCACGATTAGTAAATCCACCATATTCTTTCGCTAATGCCCAAGGCATCTCAAAATGTGATAAAGTAATAACAGGTTCAATACCATATTTATGACATTCATCAAATAAATCATCATAAAATTGTAACCCTGCTTCATTAGGTGTTTCTTCATCACCTCTAGGGAAAATTCTTGTCCATGCAATAGATGTTCTAAAACATTTGAATCCCATTTCAGCAAATAACTTCACATCTTCTTTATATCGGTGATAGAAATCCACCCCAACATGATTTGGATAATCTTCTCCTTCAATGATACCATCAGTTAAACGTCGAGGTGCTCCTGTCACATTATCACCAGCCGTTTCAACATCTGTACAACTGATTCCTTTTCCTCCTTCCTGCCATGCTCCTTCACATTGGTGTGCAGCTACTGCTCCACCCCATAAAAAATCTTCTCTAAATCCCATGATTATATCCTCCTTTTCTTTTATTATACTACATAAATTCATGTGAGTTTATCTTTATTTTTCATGATAAGAAAAATATTTTTAAATTATGAAAAAACAAATTTATTTATCTCTATCTATCAAACTTTCTTCATGAAACAAACCACATTGTTCAATATAAAACTTACCCCAATTTTCCATAGCTTGCATGACTGGTACAAAACTTTTTCCTAACTCAGTTAAATTATATTCTACTCTTAGAAGAACTTCATTATAACAATGTCTTGTAACTAAGTTATCTTTTTGTAATTCTTTAAGATGCTGTGTCAGCATTTTCTAAGTTAATTGTGAATCTTCAAATGCTTCTTTCAAACGTGAATAACGCATTGTTCCATACTGATTCAGAAACCAGATAATTGATCATCTCCATTTCCCCAAAATAATTCTTTGTGTTAATAGTAATGGACATCCTTCTTCCTATTCATTGTAATCCATAAAATCACTCTCCAATTTATACTTTAAAGTGCCATCTTGTACTTTTTTTATTCTCTCTTATAATGGGATATGAAAGCGAAGTATACAATGAAAAAGATAACTATTGGAAAACGGTTAAAAACAAGAAAAATAAGGGGACAAATTATTATTGCAACAAAAGTTGGTGCTCGTCCTCAGAATTTATCACAAAATGATTTTTCAAATATGGAAGGATTATCTAAGAAAACAATTAAAAATCTGTTCAAACATCACTACAAAATCTTCAAACTGATTATATTGATCTTCTTTATTTACATTTAGATGATTTTTCAATACTACGATTTGAAGTTATGCAAACACTTAATGATTTAGTAGATCAGAGATTAATTAAAGAAATAAATAGACTGTAGCCATTTTTTATGCATGATGGATTGAAAGTGCCAGAAAGATATGTGCCGAAAATAATGTTCATTTCTTTAGTGCTATTCAACAAAGATATAGTTACCTAACACCTACTACTGATGCCAATTCCTATCCTCAAGTAGCTATGAATCAAGATTTACATGAATATCTTCATCACTATCGTGAGCTGACACTAGTTGCTTATTCTCCTTTATTAAAAGAACAATACAATAAAGATGTAATAGAGAAAAAAAGAATATCAGACTCAAATAAATAAAGAACGTTTAGCATATTTGAAAACACAAATTATTGATCCTAATATATGGGTTATTGATTATATTGTCCATTCTTTTACAAAATCAATTGCTTTATTAACAACATCAAACCAACAACATTTAGAACAAATAATGAAAGCTTTTAAGTCAGAAAAAGTAAGTTCAAAGAGTAAACTTTGATCTTACTTTTTCATTACAGTATCCCAACCAACAAGCTGATATCCTAAATCTTGATAAACCTTTTGAAATTCTTTTGATGTTACTAATGCATAGTCTCTCATTCTTTCCATATTCAATTGACTGATTTTCATGATTTCCTGATTTACAAAGCCCACATGACAAGGCATTTCAATTAAATCTGTCGTTAAATAAGATTTAAATTTTGATAATTCAGGTTGCATAAAATATGCTTGATTCAAAGCATATTCATACGAATAGCCCTCTTCCTCTCTTTCTAATCGCATTGGTAATTGATACGTAGTAAACAGATGTTTTGCTAGTGCAGGATAATGCTTATAAAAATCATACTGATGATGATAATTAATATGCCCTGGTTTTTGACCTGTCAATTTTTCAAATAAAGCAATTTGACTATCAAACTCTAATATCAGTTCATCAACATTTGCTTGATGAGTTTCCCACCAGTCACTCTTATGAAAACATCCAGATTCATCAACTAAGGAAGGAATGTCTTGGATCTTTGATATCGGATAGCCAAGTGTTATATTCACATGAATACCAACACAATGAATCTGATAATGTTTCATAAGTTCTATTGCTTCTTGACTATGAGGGGCATTCACAATTAGACTTATAGATGATATAGAATGCTGAAGATAAGCATCAAGAATACCATAATTAATACCAGCCGTTAACCCAAAGTCATCAGCATTTAAAATTAATCTTTTATTCATTTCTGTCCTTCCAATTCATTTTCTTTTTCAACCAAGGTTTTGTCATACATCTTATAAAATGGTAAGAATAAGATAATCCCTAATGGAATAGCTAGAGCTTGCCATAGAGCAACCATCCAATTTCCCTGAACTAAGCCATAAAGAATAACTGGCACTTGCATTGAAACCTGAGCACCTGATAAAGGTGTCACAATGCCACTTACAAAACCAAAATAGAAGAATAAGTTTGTAACGATTGGTACCAATATAACGGTTGGAATAAACATATATGGATTTAAAACATTAGGAACACCAAAGACAATAGGTTCACCTATATTAAATAAAGCTGCTGGTGTTGCAATCTTACCAATTTGTTTTAATTGTTTAGACTTACAGAAGAAGAGCATAATAATACAACAACAAATTGTTGATTGTCCAACAACTGTCATTAAACTCATACCAATCGGATTTGTCGTCTCACCAGCCATTCTTGCCATATCAATTCCTAAGAAAATTGGCATCATAACTCCCATAACAACATTAAAGCCATGAATTCCAAACCACCATAATAATTGGATTAATACAGTAGCAATTAAATATCCCCAAATAGATCCACCTAAAGCTGTTAAAGGTGTTTGTAAATAATGATAAATCAATTCATGAATATTCCCAAATGATGTTAAACTCAATGCATAAGCAACAATCCCACAAACACCTGCACAAATAAATCCAGGAATTAAAGATGCAAATGATTGTTCAACATAAGGAGGAACACCATCAGGCATATGAATTGTCCAACCTTTTTTCTCAAATAAACAATAAACTTTGGCAACAATGATTGCTGTTAACATAGCAACAAATAATCCTTTACTCCCTAACCATCCAAAACTATAAGCCAAGTCACCTTCAGCAAATAATGCACCTTTAATATCAGTGACATATGGTGTTAAAACCAAAAAGCAGATCAATGCAATAATTCCTGTTGATAACCCATCACAATTTTCATTTTGAGCGTAACTATATGCAATCGCAAACACTGCATACAAAGCAAATAATCCCATTGTGACATTATAAGGAATTAAAATATAGTTTCCAATTCCTGAACTGGTTAACCAATCAGTCCAAGCTGTAATTGGAAAATTAGCAATTAAATAAAATAGTGAACTTAAAATCGTTACAGGCAAAATTCGCATAAATCCTTTGGCAATTCCTTGTAATGATTTGTTTGCTGATACCCACGAAGATATCGGCATCAAAACTTTTTCTAATACATTTGTTAAAGTTTCCATTTTCTCTCCCTCTTTATTTTTTCCTTTTTATATTTTGTATTTGGAATTCATTCCATATTAAACTAAATTTTTATACCAACTTCCATTGGTATTAACGTAAACATTTTTCTATAAATTGATATACTTTTGCTATATTCTCTGGTGTACTAAATAACAAATCACCATGATCTGCATTTTCAATGATTTCATATTGAATATTTTGAATGCCACATTCTTTGGCCTTTTTTACAAAATCTTCTGACTGTTGATAGGGGACTATTCTATCAATTCGCCCATGCTGAATGAACATAGGACATACATTTATATGCAAATATGTTTCTGGATTGGCTTTTTGAACGCAGTCACTATTTTGAGTAATAGGTCCACCGATAAATAATGATTCAGGTGACTGTTCATCATCATGATCTGGATAATCTTTCAACAATCCTGACTCTTTTAACTGATCATCCATATTTGCAAAATTCACTGGTGGAAACCATGCTATTAAACCTTGAATTTTAGTATCCGTTGTACTTGAATACTCATCGTCAAACATATCATAACAATCAATCAGTCCAGCCATCAAACTAAAGTATCCACCAGCACTACCACCCCAAACAACAATCTTATCTTTGTTTAAATGATACTCATCAGCATGATCTTTTATAAAACGAATGGCTTGTTTGATATCTTTGACTGGTTCTGGAAATTGTGCCTCACCACTTAAACGATAATTCACACCAATCACTGCATAGCCTTTGTCTAATCCATGTAGCATATCTAAAATCATTTCTTCATCACGTTTATCACACTTTTTAAATGCACCACCATGAATAGAAACAATGACTGGAAATGGTCCATTCCCTTCTGGTAGAAAGATATCCATCTTGCATGTTGACGATACTGGGCTATACTGAACATCAAAGTTCCCTTGATATTTTGTTACATCAATTTGCTTTCTTTCTCTCATCTTCTCACCTCACATTTATAGTATAATACAATAAATTCCATAAATCAAGTTATTTTCGGAATTTATTCCATTTCGTTTCTTTGGCGATACTTTATTCCACTTTCATAGTTCTTATTAGCAAATCCGCTATAAATATAAAGTTTTCTCTGTGCTATAATAGTATCATGAAATAATCATAACGGTAGGTATGCTTTGGTCGAAAGGCCAGAGATCATAAACTCTGTTGAAATAGATATCTCATAAGAGAAATTTGAAGCAACGGATGTGGTGAGACATGAGCGATTATGAAATGTTCTCATTAGTGATAGCTCTTATCGCAATTATTGTGAAGCTACTTCTTGACAAGGAATACAGTTTACTTAGGAAAGGAAAACTTTGGTAGTTATTTCAACTATTACAAATCCAAGGCATAACCTATAAATTTTGTATATCTTTTTTTACCCATGTGAGTATTTTCTGCATTTCTTCAGGAGTAATATCATCTAAATGAACTCCACATACACATGTGACAACACATTCATATTTTAATACAGCAGCTTTGACATACATTGTTGCTACAATATCATCTTTATGTCCAAGTTGATTCCATGTATTGAATGTGACATGAATTTGATCATCTCTAACATATGGTTGTCCTATTACAACACTTCCAATATGCCCATTTTCATTTCGAATATGAATGACTAAATCTTTACCCATCCATTTCATTGTTCTTTTGATAAAAATCTCTCTCATCGTTCATTTCCTTTCTTTTAAAACTATGGTATACTATTCCATATCAGAATAGGTGGTACTTATGACAATTGATCAATTACAATACTTTTATGCAGTGAGTGTACATAAAACATTTTCATTGGCTGCATTAGAAATGAATATTACACAGTCTGCATTATCAAAACAAATTGCAAAATTAGAACAAGAATTAGGTGTCTTCTTATTTGATAGAAGTCATCGCCAAATTACTTTAACATATGTTGGTGAACAACTTTTAAAAGATACAAAAAACATCTTAAAAGATTATGAAAAGATGACTGAACATCTACAAACTATAAAAGAAGAAAATAGAAATACAATTAGAATTGCAATGCTGCCCATTTTTTCACAATATGATTTAGCACATAAATTAAGTGATTTTTCTCAAAATCATCCTCATATTCATCTTATAATTGATGAAATTGAAGAGCGTGATCTTCATCATAAACTTGATTTTCATGATTATGATATTTATATTTTAAGAGGAGACTATGAAGAACTGCATTCTTTTCATAAGATACTGCTTTACGAAGATCAATTGGTTGCTGTTGTGTCTCAGTATCATTCTCTTTCTCATTTTAAAGAAATATCTATTGATCAATTAAAAGATGAAAAAATTTTGCTGCCACCAAAATATACAACAATCTCAAATCTAGCGATTGAAGCATGTCATCAAGCAAGTTTTAATCCACAAATTGCTAGACATGGTCGTTTAGAAACGATTTTAAGTGCAGCCAGTGAAAATGAAGGTATTGGATTGGTCATGAAAAAATCATTACATATCTTTCATCTTAAAAACGTTCATATATTATCATTTAAAGAAAACATTCAAGGTAATGTTCATCTTTACTACTCAATAGATTTGATTCATAAAGATGCCATATTAGAGTTTGTGAAAACAATTCAACCCATTCAATATCAAGAGAGCAGCCATTAAGACTGCTCTTTTTATTGCCAACGTTTAAAGTTTTTCACATCAAGATGAAATTGAGCCAATATTTTACCAATCAAATGTGTTTCCATATCTTCAATTGTTCGAGGTAAATTATAGTATGTTAACATGGGTGGCATAATCATAATATTAGATATTTTAGATAAATAAGCTAAATTATCTAAGTGAATTGATGACAAAGGTGATTCTCTTGTTACTAAAATTAATTTTCTTTGTTCTTTGATCATCACATCGCAGGCTCTTAATAATAAATTATCAGAATATCCATGAGCAATTCCTGCAACTGTCTTCATAGCACAAGGAATCACAATCATGCCATCCGTCTCAAACGTTCCACTCGCAATACTTGCACCAATATTATTATTATCATATACAACATCAGCTAAATTTTTCACTTCTTCTATTGTCATATTTGTTTCTTGAAGAATAGTCATTTCTGCCCCACGACTTATCACCAAATGTATTTCCACATTCTCTTGTTCTTGCAATATCTTTAATAAACGAATCACTAGCGGCATCCCACTCGCCCCACTAATACCTACAACAATTTTTTTCATACTAAACCAAAGCCATAATATAAGTCATCCAAATATAACTTAATGGCATAACAATAACCATGGCAGGAATCATATCAGCAATTGGAAAATTCTTGACTTTAATCATTCTAAATCCTGTTGCTAACATCAAAAATCCTCCACAAGCTTTAAAATCAGCTATCATATCAGGCGTTGTTAATGGAAAAATAAGACCTGCACATAAAAATAATACAAAGAAGATTAAGAATTGTGGAACTGAAATAATCGAAACAACATATCCTAAATGACATGCAAAGATGGCTGCTGTAAAGAAATCAAGAATTGATTTAGAAATAAGAATAGAGTTATCTCCTGTCATTCCTGATGTTAACGAACCATAGATTCCAGTACCACTAGCACAAAATAAAACAATAATTGTCACAAGTTGAGTTAAGAATTCATCTTCACTTAACTCAGAACTATTTTTAAATATTTTAGCAATTGGCTTTTGCATAAGGGCTGCACCCTTATTAATCCAATCACCTAAATGAAGTGCTAATCCAATAGCTGTCCCAATAATAATCGCAAAAATAACTGCTGGCATATTTTTCATCAGTCCAATTGTGCTAATTCCCATCCCCATTGAACATACACCAAAAATAAGATTAATTTCTGTTTTAAATTTTGGACTTAACTTATGTCCAACTAATGCTCCTGCAATACCCCCAAACAAAACAGAAGCAGCATTTATTATAACTCCTATAGGCATGATTATTCCCCTTTCTTCTTAAACATATCTGGCAACCAGTTTGCTGGATCAACATCCATAAACTGTGCTCTTTCAAAACGATTCTTTTTATCAAAAGGAACAGTACAATCAAAAATAGCTTTGCAAGCAACACCACGTGCTCTAATATGTGATGAATATTCAGGTTGATTTGATGGATCTAATGGATGACATTGAACCCCAGGAATTGGAATCATATCTATATCAGCTTGGAAACGTGTTGTCATTGCCCACATCACATCTTTCATATCAAATGGATCAACATCTTCATCAACTAAGAAGACATGTTTTAATTCTGCAAAAGCACTAAAAGCAAGTAATGCAGCTTGTCTTTGACGACCTTCATCTGAAGGAACAGACTTCTTAAATTGCATAACTGCGATATACTTTCCACCACCACTTGAAGCACAATAAACATTTAATAATTTTCCTGGCATTGCTTTATCTACCATTGTTAAAATACTTGCTTCAGTTGGAATCCCTGCCATCGAAACATGTTCTTCACTTGGTCCAATACATGTTTGCATAATTGGATTTTTTCTTGTTGTAACAGCTTTTACTTTAATAATTGGTAATTCTGGATTAGCCGGTCCACAATATCCAGGAAATTCTGGCATCGCTTTGCCAGTATTCGAATTGATATCTTCACGAATACGTTTGCCTGGCAATATCTCTCCTTCAATAACATATTCAGCATTCGCAATCGCTCTTTCATTGATTGTTAAACATTGAACAAGTTCAACAGGTTCATTTCTAATGGCTCCGGCAGCTTGTAATTCATCATAACCCAAAGGAGTTGTAGGCGCTTCAAAACATGATGCTATTTCAATAGCTGGATCAACACCAATACTAATGGAAATCGGTAAAGCTTCTCCTTTGACTTCTGCTAATTCTCTAAAGTAACCAATATGACGTGCTCCTGGTTGTAAGAAAATAGAAATTTCATCTTTTGATTGGAAACACATACGATGAATGGTTACATCTGATTCTTTTGTATCAGGATTTGATGCATAACACATTCCTAAAGTAATATATGGTCCAGCATCTTCTAATGTATTGGTTGGAGCTGGAACTAACTTTCTAATATCAAATCCTTCATCAGTTGCATAATATGTAACTTCCTGACATTTTGCTTGTTCATGAGGAAGCACAATAGGTTTAATTGGATTATTCACTGAATCTTTTAATAAGAAACCTAATTTTTCAGGTTCACAATCTAATAAATAACCTACACGCTTACGACTAGCAAGTAATCCAATTGCTACTCTCGCACCTGGATGTCCTTTCACATTATTAAATATCATTGCTGGTCCTTCTTGTGTTGGTCTCATTACTGTTCCACCTGCTCCAACATGACGATATACGCCTGAAAGTTCACCCATTGGATCAACTTCTACATCAGTTTCTACTAATTGTCCATCAATAGATTGTAATAATTCTATTGCTGAACGTAAATCTTTTACTTTGTTTTTTGTCATTCTTCTCTCTCCTTTTTATGTAAGTTGGTACAACTCTGTTTTCCCCTCTTTGACCAAACCATCTTAACACATAAAAAGATTGTCAAACAATTCTTCTTTTGTAAGTTTGTATTCCAAATTGGAATACAAAAAAAAGACCAGCATAACGGTCTTATAAATCATGATTGATTAATCTTTTCTCTAATTCTTTTATATCATCTCTTAATATTCCACCATCTTTATGAATCAATAATGAATCTTTTAATAATATATGAGATTCATTTTCAAGTGATACAAAAGTTATCTTTTGTAATTCTGTTTTCACTTTTAAAATATAACTATATTCCCTCTTCATATCTATTCCTTGATAATGATCAGATACAACAAAAATAAAATTACTGCACATATTAATAACAAAGTCTAAATCATTATGAGTCTGTAATTCATGGTCATTGAAACAGACATGCCAACCATCACTTGTTAATTCAGCAATTATATCATTAATCCATAATGTATCTTTAAATGAACCAGCAATATAAATATTCTTTTCTTTATCTTTAAACTGAAGATGATGAGGTGATGTATAATCTTTTAACAACATTCTTATTAAATGACTTTCATTAATCAATTCATTATGTTTCGCTGAAAATTTCTTAATCTTTGGATGTCCTCTTAAAGAAATACGATTCAAATGATGAACGACATGATAATAACGATCCACCAAATCAATAAGTGTAATATCTGAACTTATATATTTCTTTGAAATTGTAGAATATACTGGCCATGATAAGAAATCCTGATCATAACTAAATGTCATTTTCACCTTACCTTTTTCATCATCTTCTATATATCTTGCTATCTTATCTTTATGTGTACCTTGAGTAATTCTCACAAAACCAAATTGTACTTGTTCCATTCTTTTCCTACTTTCTTAATAAAAAGCAATAAGCTTATTTATAAACTTATCACTTTCTTCACATTATTGTAAGTCTGTTCTGTTTTAATTTTCATATTTACAACACCCCATCACAAATTTTCAATAAGAAAGATAGTTTTGTAAAGTTTTTTCGATGTATCGAAATTATTTTACTATTTTTCTATTTATTTCGATATAATATGATATTTTTATAATTATCTATTTCCAGCAGCAAATTCATTGGCATTCACATCTAAAACAACACGTGTAGGTGTAATTAATGCATCTTCATGCTGACATGTCCAACGTTCATTTTCATCTCTTCCATCCATTGTATCTCCATCTTTCACAATATCTCCATTTTGAAAGAGATAAGATGCAAAATTAAAAATATAATTAATCACAAAGTTATGATCTAATGTATGAAAATGCATTTGTAAATCTGGAAGTCCCAGTGAAAACAATCCTGTTGTATCTACAACCATATCCTCACTATTTTGAACATTAAAGAATCTTACATTTAATCCACCATCTAAGAAATGAAGTTCAGGGTTATTCCATTGACTTTGTAAATATGCAATTGCTGGCATAAATTTTTGTGAATGCGGCCAATATAAAGCAATACATTCTGGTAACATTTCTAATAATATATCTATATATTTCGCAAGTATTTGGCAACGTTCAACAGTGTCAAGACCACCTGCCATAAAATCACTAACCATTATTTCATAATGACAGTCCGTTAATAATGCTTGAGGATTTTCACTTATCCAACATTGTTGCATTGCCATTTCTGGAATTGTAGATTGATTAAATGGAACAACCTCTGTGATCAACAATTGTGATGGAACCTGTTCACCATCTTTATAAGTCACTAAATGATCACGCAAGGCGAACGATGATAATTTTCCTTTCGCAACTCTATCTACATGATGAAATTGATCTTCTAATCTTTGATAAAGTTCTTCATGATCAACCTCTATTCTTTCTTGGAATAAAAGTTTAATATAATAAACATTTGCAAATTTCTCAGCAAACTCATCCATATTTACTGACTTTCTTTCTTCGCTCATTATTTCTCTCCTCTACATACAAATCTCAAATCAAATATAATCGATTCTTTAATATCATCATCAATAGCATTGTCTTTACAATTAAGTTCACACATAATTTTCTCTTTTAATGCATATGATACTTTTTTATAAGGATTTCTTTGATTCACTTTCACTTGAATACGATTTTGCATTTTCGCTTCTGGATATTCATATAATTTTAATAAATATGGTAATCTCTCCCAAGAATCTTCCTCTAATAAAAGAGATAACAAATATCGCTGATGATGTTCTAAAGAACTTGAAAGATAATGTTCATAAATAAAATCAGCACCATAATGAACCTTGTTTTTGATAATTGTGAGATAAGCAACTTTTGATACAGAGATACGTTCATCTAATAAGAACTGCCAATAAATATCGCCTCCATGATATGTCAAAAGACGACTTATTGATTGAATAGCTGCTTTAACCATTTTCTCATCATCGCTTTCTAAATATGGTAATAATAATTCCACTTGTTTATGATTTCCACATTCCCCTATACCTAACAACCCTTCTGGACAATCTAAATGATTCAAATAAAATCCAAGTATATCAAACTGTTTATGTTTATTAATCACAAAACGAATATAATCTCTAATTGAATAACTTCGATCTAATAACCCGTTTTCAATACCATCCCATGCATCTTGCATTATTTCATAATAACGAATATAAGCTTCTTTCCTAATATAAAATGAACGATGCTTCATTAAAAATGAAATCTTTTCTAAGTCATCAAGTCCTTTCAGCATATTTCTAATCACCAACAACAAACAAAAAGTATCTTTTTCATAGTGAAGAAGCTGTTCTAACATATCACTAGAAAACAAATTTTCTTCATTCATTAATAAATAAAAGGCTTTACGATTATGAATATCTTGCTTCATAAAATGATGAATATCAAAAGTTTTGATTGTTTCTTTCAACCTATCTTTATAAAGTTTTTCAATATGACACCAATTCATTTGTGAACGTCTTTGAGAATTTCTCACTTTCATCAATACATATGAGACATGAATAAGTTCATTCAAAGAACACTTTGATAATTGATTATATGTCAATTGATAAGCAGTATTTTGAATTTCTTCTACCCAATCATTCATTCTTAACATAACTAAGGATAATGTATATGGATGATGCGTTAATAAACGAATACATTTTTCTCTAAAATAACCACTTGGATGAAAACATCCCATTATAAGCAAACTTTTATAATCTTCTATATGATCAAAATACTGAGACATTGATTTCACATCAACATCACGCCAGTTAATAGACCATAATAAAGATGTATAACTGCTAAACTGTTCTCCTAATTTAATAAGCCTTAAAATACTCATATCAGATAAATAATGATGTGCTATCTTTCCCATTCTCACAATATCTTCCTGATTTCCATGTCTTAAAGATTGGTATCCCACTGCAAAAAGTGATAACCAATCATCAGGATATTGTTCTAATTGAAAAAGAGAGTTATGAATATAATCATTCATTTTATTCTCCTTCGCTATTTAAATAATGTAATAGTATTTCCACAAAGACAGAATAAATAGGTACACTATCCAATAACGATTTATTTTTTAATGGAGCAACACTTGGTAACAATAAAAAGATATCAGACTTTGTTTCTAAAGGAGTGGAAGGATTCATAGTCACTAAAGCAATTTGACAGCCATTATTTTCTTTAAGATTATATGCTTCTTTCACAATATCACTATTGGCACTAGCTGACATCACAATTAATAAATCTCGTTCATTTGTTATTAAATCAATTGCTTTGACATTGGCTTTACTTGGCAACACATCAGCATCTATACCATACATTGCTAAAGCATATTTTAATTGTAAACATGTCACTTCTGAATTGATTTCACCTACACATCTCACTTTTCTAGCAGATTGGATCATAATTGCGAGTGCTTTAAAATCTTCATCTTTCAATGTATAATGAATTAATTTAATAGTATCCATATAAATCTTTTCAACATTTATAATTTTCTCATTCTCATCTTCAATTAATCTTTCAGCATTACTTAAACTATTGACATACTTCACACAGTCATAACGAAATTCAGTATAACCACTATATCCCATTTTCTGACAGAATCTTAATATTGTCGTTTTTGTAATCTTAATTTGTTCTGACATTTCTGTTAGTGAATACATCTGTACTTTATTTAAGTCTTTTAAAATCAATTCACATGCTTTTAATTCATTTTTTGTTAAAGTATTCTTTTTTAAATTAATATTTGATAAAAAGTCCATAATATCCTCCTCTAATATTATTGATTACCTTTCATTATACCTTAAATAAGAATATATTCCAAAAACAATTAAAAAAAGAAACAAATTACATAATAAAAGCGTAACTTTTACGCTACACCTTCTTCTTTTAATTTTGCCCATAATTCAATATAACAATTTTTAGAAAACGGATGAAAATACTTCTGAATTAATAATGCATCTGGCTGAAGATGATGATGAGGTAGCCAAACATCATATAAATACTGACTGGCTTTATACAATGCATCATTTACTAATTGTTCGAAGTTCTCCGCTTCATAACGACAAACCATATATTTTCCTTTAGGCATAATTCTCATTTCTTTTGCTTCATCATTTTGAATCACCTCTACACCTACAAAATAATGAAAATATTCAGGACTCATATCCGGAGTTAAAATGTCAACACCAATCTGTCTTTCATCATATTTCAAGTCTTTCCATAACTCAACCAAATAATTTACTTTGGCTTCTCCTAAATCTTTCACAGATGCTTTTTTGCTTTTCCCTGCAAATAAAATATCATGATTTAAATCATGT
>NZ_HG005284.1:116496-119592 GCF_000455285.1 Candidatus Stoquefichus massiliensis AP9
TCATGATTTAAATCATGTTCTTCTATCTCTAAAACCATCTGAGATGTGACTAAGGGAACATTTTGATCAATTAAAGTATAATTTAAACTTAAATCAATTTTTTGAAAATGATCAAGAGTCATCTTTTGTTGACGATATTGTTTAGGCGTTATTCCATAGATTTCCTTAAACGCCCTTGTTAAAGAACTATGATTAATAAAACCACATTCTAATGCTATTTCAAGAATTCTTTTTGAAGATTTTTTCAATAACTCAGATGCCATTGCAGTTCTTCTGAGTTTCACATATTCATTCACTGTCTTATGTGTTAATCGATGAAATAATCTCTGATAATAATATTGAGATAAATGAGCAATTGATGCCAAAGTTTCCACATCAATTGTTTCCTGATAATGATTTTCAATATAATCTATTGATTCCTGAATTGCTTGCCATGCATACATATTCATCCCACCTTTCTTACTCAGTATAGCATGAGTTAGAGTCAGATGCTTATCTAGGAGTGCTCTTATTCCATATTTTTTAAAGATTCACTAATTTGAATTCTTTCTATCTGTTTTGTTAAAACAAAATTGATAATAAGATAAGTTAGCAATCCTGTTATAAAAACAAAACCATAGAGATAATAAGGAATATAAGCTTCCATATAACCTGTAAACTGCATAAATGCAAATTGTAATATCAATTGTAATCCTATTGTACAAATGGGAATTGTCAACAATAATGATATTACAACAACTCTTGTTGTTGCACGTAAATAGAGTTGCTTGATTTCTTTATTGTTATAACCTATAACTTTGAGAAATGACATACAGAGATGATTACGGTCTAGAATCAGTTTTGTGAGAATATAAATCACTACAAAGTAAACAACTAATGATACACTGATTAAAATAGGAATCATCTGAGAAAACGTTGTTGTCATTTGCTCCCCGATCTTTGTCATATCTGCTTTGGTGATGAATGATTGAATATATGATTCATCCATATCAAGATGTGTATTTGACAAATATCCATTAAAATAATCTTGATTTTCGCCTAGCATTTCATTGCATAATTTTTGTGACATATAAGCAGATAATGTTCCTTTATCATCATTCATATGCTCAACAACCAAATGATATTTTTTCTCTGTATATGGATTTGTCATAAAAATTTCATCACCTTTTTCAACATCTAATTTATGTGCCAAATCATAGCTGATAATGATATGATTTTTTTCTTTTGGTAAATCATCATGATAATATTGACTTTCTTGAACAATTCCATAAATTGTCACATCTAAATCTATATCTGCTTGCTGATTATATGTTTCTAATGTTGCCATTGTGACCTTTTCAGCATCATCTCTTTCTATTGGTACCTTGACAATATATTGATACTCAGCATGAATACTTTTTTCCATATTCTCGAGATAATGTTCAATCGTAGGGGTGAGCATAAACCCAAAAAGAAATAGAAAACTGGCAAAAATAATACCTAGACTTAACATGAAATATATACCCTTATTTTGTAGAAGAACACGTTGCTGAAAACGTTTAATAAATGAATTCTTTTTTAAATGAATATATCTTTTCTGTTTTTGTTTATGAAAACTTCTTCTTAAAAAACGTAAGGGAGACATTCGCAATTTATAGTATAGCATCAAGTACAATACAATCATCATAAATAGAACAGGGATAATGGTTGTTGAAAAAAATGCTTCCTTCATAAATTGAATTTCTAAAGGTGGTAAACAATAACTATTTTTATACATTTGTGCAAAGAGTGGTGGAAATAATGTATAACCAATAATATTTCCAATTATACTACCAATTATTGTTATAAAAAGTGGTAACATCATATAATGATGAACAACTTCTTTTTTGGTGTATCCGTTTGCAAGTAAGGTGCCAATGACTGGTGCCTCTTCTTCAATAATTGTTTGATTAATAACAACAAATATAAAAGCCAAAATAACCACCATCATATAAAGAAGAGTTTGAATCATTGGAATATCACTACCTAAGTCCTGAGAGAGAAAGGAAATGCACTGATTCATTTGAGATGTCATCATTTGTGTCAACTGATAGCCATGATTTATACAAATATCCTTCATTTCATTTAATAAATCGTAATTTTCTTTTTCTCTTAATTTCTGATGGGTGAGATAACTATATTGATAAGAAATGTTATGACCAGCATAATCATTAAATGTTTCATCATCAATAATGGCTATCCCAAAATGAATAGGATCCATCATCAAATCTCCACTTTTTTGAATCAATGCACTATAATCTGGAACCGAAATAAAACCAACAATCTTGACATTAAACTGATTGATTTGCATTGTTGATCCTATTTCAAAATGATTCTTATCTGCAAATAGGCGATCTAATGCGATTTCATATTTTTCTTCTGGTAGTCTTCCTGCATGGATTGTTGCTTGATTCACATCACAACGATTTTTAAATAAACGTATTGTTGTATTTTCATAAATATCCTGTTCACTATAAAAATTTTCATATAAAGAAACCGATTTCTTTTCAATATCCTCAATAGTCTTTTGATTTAATTTTTTTCCAACAATGATTTGACCATCTTCTACATGACATTCTTTCTGGTTGATAGACAAGGCATCCTTATTCCCATAGGCAACAATCAAAAATCCAGAAACAGCCCCAATCATCACAATCAAAATAAGCATAATTGATAAGTATCGAGTTGCATTTTGTCGAAATTCTTTTGTAAGAGTTTTATAAAGTGGATTTCGCATCATCATCACCTACCATTCGATCTCTGAAACAGATAAGGGATTTTGATTGATGTGTATTTCCACAATACGACCGTCTTTTAAATACATAACACGATCAGCCATTGCAGCAATTGCATCATTATGTGTGACAATTAAAATTGTTGTACCATAATCATGGTGAAGTGATTCTAATAACTCCAAAATATCTTTAGAGGTATAATAATCTAAAGCACCAGTTGGCTCATCACAGAGTAATAAACTTGGTTTTTTTGCCAAAGCACGACCAATAGCTGTTCGTTGCTGCTGTCCACCCGATAACTGATTTGGATATTTATTTTGATGTTCTTTAAGTCCCAGCTTAT
>NZ_HG005284.1:119618-128676 GCF_000455285.1 Candidatus Stoquefichus massiliensis AP9
CCAACAATTCATGAATTGAAATTGGATTTTTACTAAGATATGCTCCCGATTCAATATTTTCTTTCACTGTCAGATGTGGAACCAAGTGATAAGACTGAAAAATAAAGCCCAATGTTGTTCTACGATAAAGTCCTAAGTCCTTTGAACCCAATTTACTTAAATCTTTTCCCTCAACAAAAACATTCCCTTCATCTGCATTTTCAATACCTCCAATCACATTCAAAAGAGTTGATTTTCCAGATCCAGACGGACCTAACAACACACAAATTTCCCCTTTTTCAATCTGACAATCAATTCCCTTTAAAACCATGAGATGAGCATCTCCTTCTCCATAAAACTTTTTCAAATCTTTCACTTCTAAATACATATAAATCCCTCCTTTTATTGTGATAAAGCACATAACATAACACTGTTATGTTATGTTGAAAAAGAAAAGGAATTACTTCCCTTTCAAAGCTTCTTTCATCAGTGCATTGAAGCCACCTTTCAAAAAGGTCACAACAATCTCAACTTGTTCTAGAGCTTTTTCTTCACTAAAATCATGTGATAAAATATGTAAGAATGATTCCACTTGTAAATGAGCTAACCAATGCATTGTACATTCATTGAATACTGGATTATCAATACCAGTTAAATGAATAATGACATTTTTATTATGTTTTTCAAAAAAATCAATGATACGATCAAAATAATGTTCATAGGTTGTTCCTTGTGAGCATCGTATCAATAATTTTCCAATATCCTGATGAGCATAATAAGCCGAAATCAATTGTTTACCAATTTTAATATCCAAGTCCTTATCATATTGGAAAACTTCCTGATATATCTCATTTTCTATTTCAGTATGACCTTTTAACATATTCATTATTAATGTTGCAAAATCCCTTACTAATACATCATAAAGGTCTGCCTTATCTTCAAAAAAGAAATATAAAGCCCCTGTTGTAACTCCAGCATTTTTACATATGCGACGTAATGATGCTTTCTGATAACCAAATTCTAAGAATTCTTGTTTTGCTGAATCTAATAATTTTTGTCTTGTATCCTCTTTGAGAACCATTTTCTCACCTCACATAACACTGTTATCTTAACATTTAATAAAGAGCATGTCAAGTTAGTTTCGCTTTAAGTTTTCTGAACTAAAACTTTGTCTTACATAAATTTTTCTTGATAAAAAAAGAACAAAATATAAATAACAATATTTTGTCCTATACATAAGATTAATTTTCAACTGGATATTTCAATCTGTTTTTTTTCATCTTTGAACAAATCATCTCTTTAACATCCACATCAAAAAACTCAGCCAACTGAAAACTATAGATCATGACATCAGCCAATTCCTCATACACATGTTCCTTATCATAATCATCATCCCATTGAAAACATTCTAATAGCTCCGCTGCTTCAATAATAATAGATTTTGCAAGATTATCAGCAGTATGATATTGATGCCAATCACGCTCTCTTACAAAATCATCAATCACTTTCTCAATGGATTCTAACTGATCATGAGGTTTCTTGAGATTATATTCAAACATTTCACTATAATCAATCCCTGCACTTTGACGATGTAAATCAGCAATACCAGTGAAATAAAAACCATGTTTCTGATAAAGATTTCTAGCTGGCACATTTCCTTGAGTTAAATCTAATCGCAAGGCGAGACAATGTTTTTGAACTGCAAATTGTTTGATTTTTTGAATCATAATCCCTGCATATCCTTTTCCCTTAAATCTCGGATCTATTGCAAGCGTATGAATCACCATGACCTCATAATCTTTTGCTTCAACTTGCCAATCAACATTTTCATATCCTAAATCCTGCTCTTGATTTAAAATAACCGATCCAATGATTTGCTGATGATCTTTTAAAATATAAAGTTCATTTTTATCTATAGCTTCTTGAGCAGATTCTTCTGTTGGATAAATTCCACGAGGCCAGCGTGGATAATTGACTGTTTGACTCAAATCTTCATGAATTCTTTCATAAATCATCCCAACTTCATCTAAAACATCATATCCTGCTAACTTAAAATGTATATCTTTTTCCATATAAATTCCTTTCTTAATAACATTGTTATTATACATCCTCGTATAAAGAAATCAATTATCAAATTCATTCTATTGATACTTTCTTAATGATCGCATCCATAATTCATTGATCCATTTTTGCGGCATAAACTTGACATTAAGATACTGACACTTCACATACAAAGAACAGATAGATATCGTCTTTCCCTTCTTAGCATCTTTTATTGCCTTTTTAGCAACCTTTTGTGGACTCACAATGCCTGGAAATTTAACTTGTTTTCCATTGATTTCACGCATCAGCATTTTTGTATCAACCCAACTTGGGCAAACTGCTGTTACTGAAATTCCTAATATTTTTAGTTCTTCATGCAAAGCTTGAGAGTAACTTTTTTCAAAAGCCTTAGTAGAAGCATATAAATTAATATAAGGAACTGGCTGAAATGCTGATGCTGATGAAATGTTCAGTATATGACTTCCTTTTGTCATAAAAGGTACACATTCATGACACAGAATCACTGGAACTTGACAATTCAATTTAATTGTCTGTTCAATTTCAGAGATATCAAAGTCAAGCGATGCTTTCATTTGTGCCATTCCAGCATTATTAATCAAATATGAAACAGATACTTGTTGATATTGTAATAAATCTCTCATCGATAACAAATCCTGACGATCTGTTAAATCCTTACATAAACAAATGATCTTTTCTCCATAATATTCTTTTATCATACCAAGACGTTCTTTACTTCTCCCAACAATCCATATTTCATCTAAATCTTCTTTCATCAATTGTTCAACAAACGCCTTTCCAATACCACCACTTGCTCCTGTAACAATTGCAATCTTTTTCAATTTATCTTGATTTCTATCCATGTTTTAACCTTTCTTTTCTTTATCTTTTAAAAGGATACGTTCTAAATCTTCAGCAGTAATCATTTCATAATGTGATGTAAATAATCTTTTTAAAGCATAAAGATAAACAACACCCCAATAATAATCTGCTAGTTTCATAGGTGAGCCATCAACGACAGTCTTTTCCTTCTGACCTTGTTCTATCATTTTTGCCACATATTTATATAAAGCAGATTGATAAATTGAATCTTGAGAAGCGAAATTTCCCTTTTCAAACATCACTTGTGTATTCAATGCTACTTTTGCTGCATAACTTTCATCTTCTAATCTTTTCATTATTGTTTTTGATAATTGATGAATCTTTTGCTTGGCAAAGATAGGTAAATAAGCAAGAGACTTAATTTCTTGAATATCCTGCTGATTGTTGATCAATGAATATATTTCTTGAAACAATTCTTCTTTGGATTCAAAATAAACATAGATTGTTCCTTGGGCTATTCCAATATGCTTAGATAAATCACTTATTTTGGTACCTGCAAAACCATTTTTAGCAAAATATAACATTGACTCATGTAATATTTTATTTCTCATTTCCTGACGTATTTCCTGACATCTTTCAGGTGATTTTGGCATAAATTCCTTCTCCTTTTTTGAATGAATATTTATTCATTCAAATTATATACTCATTTGTTATCACTGTCAAATGCTCTTTTCGTCAATTAGGTTGACAATCTTGTCATTTACGCTATCATAATGATACGGGGTGAAATTATGAATAATGAATTAACAAAAGGACCTATCACAAAATCTCTCTTATTCTTTTCTTTACCAATGATATTAGGTAATCTTTTACAACAATTTTATAACATTGCTGATACATTTATTGTTGGACAATATATTGGATCAAATGCTTTGGCAGCTGTCGGTTCTTCTTTTACAATAATGACTTTTTTAACTTCTATTATTTTAGGTTTATGTATGGGAAGTGGGATTTTATTTTCCATGTTATATGGTGCAAAACAACATGACAAAATGAAAACATCTTTTTTTGTTTCATTTGTTGGCATTGCCTTACTAGCAATCATTCTGCAAATACTTTGTTTACTCTTTATTCATCCTATTTTATCATTTTTAAATATCCCTACAGATATTTATCAACAAACTTATGACTATCTCTTCATTATCTTCTGGGGATTTTTCTTTACATTCTTATATAATTATTTTGCATCTGTTTTACGTGCATTAGGCAACTCAAGAATCCCTCTTATCTTTCTCGCAATCGCAACGATAACGAACATTGTTTTAGATATTTTCTTTATTGTTGAATTACAGTTTGGAGTCAGTGGTGCAGCCATCGCGACAATTATTGCCCAGGCAATCAGTGGAATAGGAATCATGATTTATGTTTCTATGACTCAAAAAGAACTCCTACCACAAAAAAAACATTGTTACTTTGATCATGAGATTTTCAAAAAAATTAGAGATTATTCTTTATTAACATGTATTCAACAATCAGTCATGAATTTTGGTATTTTAATGATACAAGGATTAGTCAATAGTTTTGGGGTTATAACTATGTCGGCCTTTGCAGCTGCTGTCAAAATTGATTCATTTGCCTATATGCCTGTTCAAGATTTTGGCAATGCTTTCTCTACTTTTATTGCTCAAAATAAAGGAGCTCATGAAGATGAAAGAATTCAAAAAGGATTGAAATCAGCTATTGTTATTTCCTCTTTGTTTTGTTTAGTTATTTCTTTTAGTGTATTCTTCTTTGCAAAAGAATTAATGATGATTTTTATACATCCAAATGAGATTCAAATAATCCAGCAGGGTATTCAATATTTACAAATAGAAGGAATATGTTATCTTGGAATAGGCTGTTTATTCTTATTATATGGTTATTATAGAGGTGTAGGAAAACCTGGTATTTCAGTTGTTTTAACAGTTATCTCTTTAGGGACAAGAGTTCTACTCGCTTACTTATTTGCGCCAACCTTTGGAATATCAGCCATATGGTGGGCAATTCCCATTGGCTGGTTCTTAGCCGATATGATTGGAATTATTTATGGAATAAAAAAAGAAAACTGGTTTCAAAAAAAATAAAAAGTTTATACTAAACATAAAGGAGAAAAATATGGAATACAAAGATTTAGAAAGTTATATTTTAAAACGTCAGTCATTAAGTCGTGCACTAACATTATTCTCATGGGATCAAGAAACAGAAGCACCAAAAGAATCAAATGAACAAACAACAACTTATGTTGGAATTCTTTCCAATGAATTATTTCAAGTCATTACCGATCCAAAAGTTTATCAAATATTAATAGAACTTAATCAACAAGATTTAGCCAGTCATCAACAAGCCGTTGTGAGAGAATGGTTGAAAGATGTAAAACGCCTTCAAAAAATACCTGCACATAAGTATCAGAAACATCAAGAATTATTAATGAAATCTCAACACATTTGGCAAACGGCAAAAAAAGAAAACGATTATAAACTCTTTATGCCTTATCTTCAACAAATTGTTGAAGAAGAAAAAGAATTTGCAGGTTATCGTCAAGAAAATAATGAAAAATTATATGATATTTTATTGAATGATTTTGAGCCAGGCTTTTTAAGTGAACAATTAGACCAATTCTTTCAACAATTAAAAGAACAAATTGTTCCCTTACTTCATAACATCCAAAAATCATCTCATCAAATAGATACTGCTTTTCTACATCAATCATTTGATATTGATAAGCAAAAAACATTTAATCGCTGGTTAGCCAAATATATTGGTTTTGATTTTGATAAAGGTGTTATTAAAGAAAGTGAACATCCATTTACAACCAATTTTCATAATAAAGATGTGCGTATCACAACACATTATTATGAAAATAATTTAGAAAGTGCCCTCTTTTCAACAATTCATGAAACTGGCCATGCCATTTATGAAATGAATATTGCTGATAAAATAACAATGACACCTATCGGTACAGGAGCATCTATGGGTATGCATGAATCGCAATCTCGTTTTTATGAAAATATGATTGGTCGTAGTGCTCAGTTTTGGAAACCTATTTATCCAAAACTTCAAGAAACATTTGAAAAACAATTGCATAATATTTCATTTGATAACTTTATAGAAAGTATCAATCGTGTACAAGCCAGTCTTATCCGTACTGAGGCTGATGAATTAACTTATGCCTTACATATTATGGTGCGTTATGAATTAGAAAAGAAAATGTTTGAAGAAGATATTGATTTTAAACAATTACCTCAATTATGGAAGGACTTATATCAAGAATATCTTGGTGTGACTCCACAAAATGATAGTGAGGGTATTTTACAAGATATTCATTGGGCTGGTGGAGACTTTGGGTATTTTCCCAGCTATGCGATCGGCAGTGCTGTCGCTGCTCAAATCTATGCATATATGCAAAAAAATACATTAATTGAAAAATGGATAGAGGAAGGAAACTTTCAAGCACTAAAAGATTATTTAAAAGAACATCTTCATCAATATGGTGGTATTTATAATACTAATGAACTCTTATGCAAATTAACTGGTGAAAAATTTAATCCACAATATTATATTGAATATCTTAAAAACAAATTCACAAAGATTTATCATATAAAGACCAATTAATTAAAATTGGTCTTTATTAAGATCTATTTTAATAAGCGGATAAAGTTTTAAATATAACCAACTTTCTATCTACTATTAAACATTTTGTTTATTAAGTATTCTTTATTATTCATCATATTTTTGTTACAATAAAACAAAGGATGTGTGCATTATGACAATTCTAGAAAAACTCTATCAAACTGAAAACTTTACACCTACAGAACAAAGTATTATTCAGTATCTATTAGAAAATGTACATTTGATTGCTGATATGACAATTCAGCAATTTGCTTTAATGACACATTCTTCAAATGCTGCAATTATTCGTATCTGTAAAAAATTAGGATATCGTGGTTATAAAGATTTTAAGTTTGCTTTTGCGTTAGAATTAGAATCATCTAAATTCATTGATAGAAATATTAATTTTAGTACACCCTTCTATCAATCAGAAACAACTCTTGATATCATCAATGATCTTTCTTCTTTATATCGTGAAACAATTCAATTAATTCAAAGAGATATTAATATAGAAAATATTGAAAAAATAAGCCAAACCATTATTCAAACTCAAAGACTCTTCATATTTGCGATTGGTGATTCACGTATTACAGCTATGAATTTCATGAATAAATTAATGAAGATAAATATCTATCCAATTCTTGCAACTGAAAATTATGAAGAAACAGCTATGGTGTATAATATGACTCAGCATGATTGTGCCTTATTTTTATCATACACAGGTATTAATGAACGTTTTCTTTCCTGTGTTAAAATCTTAGACAGGAAAAAAATTCCAATCATTGTCCTCACTGCAAATCAAGAGAGTTTATTTCTTCAATATAGTCAGCATTCTATAGTCATTCCTAATATGGAACATGATTATAAAATTGGAACCTTTTATTCACAGATTGCTTTTCAATTCATCTTAACAATTCTGTATTCACTTGTTTATAAAGCAGATTATTCCCATCATCATCTGCACAAAACAATGATTGATTCAACTCCTAGACAATAGATTTTCGTACTTTAAGTACAGAATTTTATTATATATCATTTCATTATTTGAACCTTTTTACCAGAGTTACTTGTAACTCTTTTTTTCATAACAAAAATATGTAAAATAGATGGTGCAAGGAGAAAAACATATGAACATTGAAAAAGTTATAAAACAAGAACAAGAATTTTCATTTCAACACTTTACGCATGAATTTGGATTAAAATTTGGTTTAGAAGTTATCAATTATATTCAATCACATCAACTCAAAAGTGTTGGTATACGTATTATCTATAAAGATTTACTGATTTTTCAATATCTGATGGATGGTAAAAAAGAAGATGTCTGGTTAAAAAGAAAAGTGAGAACGGTTTTAGAAAGTGGTCATTCCTCTTATTATACTTTCTTACATCAAGATCAGTATACTGATTGGATTGATAATGATTGTTATGCTGTTGGAGGTGGTGGTTTTCCAATTATTGAAAATAATAAAGTTGTAGGAGCCATTTGTGTATCAGGATTAAAACATGATGAAGATCATCAATTAATTGTAGACATATTAAGAAAATTAAAGGAGGAATTATAATGAAACTCGGAATACTAGGAACTGGAATGATTGTGAAAGATTTACTCACAACAATTCATTTATTAGACATTGAAAAGATTAAGATTTTAGGTACTGAAAAAACACAGCAAGAAACCAATGATTTATGTGAGAAGTATCATCTTGATGGTTTTCATCTCAATTATGATGATATGCTTAAAGATGATATTGATACGATTTATGTTGCTTTACCAAACTTCTTACATTATGAGTTTGCTAAAAAAGCATTAGAAAATGGAAAACATGTGATTATTGAAAAACCAATCACAGCTAATGCTAAGGAATTAAAAGAATTAATATCTATCGCAAAAGAAAAGCATTTATTAATGATTGAAGCAATGAATATTCATTATCTTCCTGCTTATCAGGAATTAAAGAACCAATTAGAAAACATTGGTAAACCTAAAATTGTAAGCTTCAATTATAGTCAATATTCATCTCGTTATAATGCTTTTAAAGAAGGCCATATTTTACCAGCGTTTGATTATCATAAAGCAGGTGGTGCTTTGATGGATTTAAATGTTTATAATATTCATGGTCTTGTTGGATTGTTTGGAAAACCAAATAGTGTTCATTATCTTGCAAATATTGAAAAAGGTATTGATACTAGTGGTATCTTAACATTGGATTATGGAAGTTTTAAAGCAGTTTGCATTGGAGCAAAGGATTGTAAAGCACCTGTCATGTTAACAATGCAAGGTGATCAAGGTGTTATACATATAGATAACCCTATTAATCAGTTAACAAAATTTAAATTTATAAATAATCAAAATGAAGAAACAGTTATAGATAAAGATGAACAAAAACATCGTTTATATTATGAATTTAAAGAATTTATTCTCATGATTGATGAACATGATGAAAAGAAAGTCAATGAAATGTTACAAATCAGTCTAACAGTAAGTGAAATTATACAAGAAGCAAGACAACAAGAAGGGATCGTGTTTGATAATGATAAATAAAATTTT
>NZ_HG005284.1:129436-146881 GCF_000455285.1 Candidatus Stoquefichus massiliensis AP9
TGGAACTTTAAAGGTTTCTGTGAAATCAAGTTATTTTAGAATTAAAGAAAGACCAAGCTTTGTCATCTATGGTAAAAAAGGAATGTTTGTTAAAGCAAAAAAGGATAAACAGGAAGAGCATTTGAAATTATTCTATATGCCTAATCATGAAGATTTCGGTGTTGATAATCCAAATGAATATGGAACATTAACATATGAAGATGAAACTGGATATCATGAAGAAAAAGTAGTATCAGTCAATGGTGACTATGGTCGCTATTATGATGCATTATATGAAACAATCATTCATGGTACTCAACCATTAGTTACACCTAAACAGACATTATTACAAATAAAAATCTTAGAAAAAGGAATTGCAGGTTTAAAATAAAACATAGAATGTAAAACAACAAGAAATCAGTAATAATTTCTAGTTGTTTTTCTGCATTCATTGGTTTTAAAATATTCTCATTCTTAAAAGAATATGTTTCATTTTTTAACAACAAAACTTAATTATATTTATATTTTTTTGACATCTTCTAATAATTAATTATACGAGTGATATTATGGGGAGAAAATCTATAATTACATTACCACAAACAAATCAAATTCTTATGACTATAGGCGAACAAATAAAACTTACAAGACTAAGAAGAAAATTATCAAGTGAACTTGTTTCTCAACATGTAGGTATAAGTAGAGCAACTCTTTGATCAGTAGAAAAAGGCTCTCCCTCAGTTGTGATTGGTATATATGCAGCTGTTCTTCATGCCTTGAATAATATGGATAGCGATTTATTACTCATTACTAAGGATAATGAACTAGGTAGAAAACTTCAAGACATAGAATTGTTATATAAGAGAAAAAATCAATAGTACAAGAAATAAACTCAGCATTTGATATAATATTTAAGAAATAGAAAAAACATCTTTTTAAGATGCTTTTACTTTTATCACTTATTACCCTAAATCTTCACCATGAGAAGCAATGACCTTTTTATACCAGTCATATGAATCTTTCTTACTTCTTTCCAATGTTCCATTTCCTTCATTATCTCTATCTACATAGATAAATCCATATCTTTTCTTCATTTCTCCTGTTGTAAATGATACACAGTCAATACATCCCCAAGGTGTATATCCCATTAAGTCTACACCATCTTCTTCAACTGCTTTTTTCATTTCTTTAATATGTTCTCTTAAATAATCTATACGATATGGATCATGACAGCTGCCATCTGCTTCTTTTTGATCAATAGCTCCAAAACCATTTTCAACAATAAATAATGGTTTTTCATATCTTTCATAGAATATATTCAATGCATATCTCAATCCTTCTGGATCAATTGCCCATCCCCAATCAGATACCTTAATAAATGGGTTCGCTACTGAATGTTCACTTGATCCATCTGTTGCCTTAGAAACATCTTTATGAGATGTTGAGTCCACTGTATTTGTCATATAATATGAAAAACCAATATAATCAACTGTCCCCTCTGCCAAGTCTTTCTTATCTTCTTCAGTGATATCAATATTAAATCCTTTTCTTTCAAACATTTTTAATGTATAAGCTGGATAATGTCCACGACATTGTACATCACAGAAGAACCAGCGATCATGCATCATTTGATTTGATAAGACCATATCAGCAGGACGACAGCTAAATGGATAAATAGGAACCATCGCAATCATATTTCCAATTAAGAAATTAGGGTTAATTTCTTTCCCAATCTTCACGGCTCTAGCACTAGCGACTAATGTATGATGTCCACAGATATACATAGCTTCTTCCGGATTATCATAATCACCAAAATGAACACCGCTGTTTGTCCAGCCAAAGATATCATTTTTGTAATTCATTTGATTATTGATTTCATTGAATGTCATCCAATATTTTACCTTATCTTTATATCTTCTAAAGCAGACTTCAGCAAATTTCACAAAGAAATCAATTGTCTTACGATTCATGAATCCACCATATTCTTTTGCTAAATGATAAGGCATTTCAAAATGTGACAATGTAATAACTGGTTCAATACCATATTTCAATAATTCATCAAAAACATCATCATAGAATTGTAGTCCTTCTTCATTTGGTTCAACTTCATCACCATTAGGGAAAATACGTGTCCAAGCAATTGATGTTCTAAAACATTTAAATCCCATATCTGCAAACATAGCAATATCTTCTTTATAATGTCCATAGAAATCAATACCAATATGATTAGGATAATATTTTCCTTCTTCCACACCATCAGTAATCACACGTGGAACACCATGAGCCCCAGCTGTCATGACATCCGCAACACTATAACCTTTAGAAGTATTTAACACTCCGCCTTCAAACTGGTGAGCAGCTAAAGCTCCACCCCATAAAAAATCTTTACTTAATGCCATATGTATCCTCCTTTTTCTTATAGTTTTATTATACACAATTTTTACATTTGATAAAAGCACCATCACCCTATAATAAGAAAAAGATATCTCATTTTTATATATTTTGTGGTTTGTAATTATTAAAAATATATTTTAATGATAGGAAAAACAACATGCTATATCCAATGATTGAAAAAAGAATTTGAAATAAGCCACCTGTTGTTTCAATCAATTGTCCATGAAATAATAATGGATAAAGACTTATACTATTTAACAAATCAAATCCACCATAAGCCAATAACAATGGAACCAAAAACAAAAACAAACTGACAAATAATGTCATAAGATAGTTTCTTGTTTTAACAGCTATTCCTTGAATTATCAATCCTAAACAAATAACTGCATAAAATCTAAGCAAGAGACTCAAAAAACACCCAACTCCAATACTCATCCATACTGGAAATGAAGAAAAAGCAGGAAGTGATGTTATGGAAGCATCGAGAGAAGAAAAGCCATACGTCTGATGTAAAAGAATCAGTGGTGGAATTGTTACAAACATATAAAATAATAAACATATCACATTCATGATTCCAAACTTCATGATTAGCAGTTTATGATTTCCTTTCAGTGTTGATTGGGTGACATGATGCATCTGATTTTGATAATCATAAGTCATACATGATGATAAACCAATAATAATCATGACAAATAAAAGGAGGGTTGGCATCATTGTCCATGATGTTTCTAAAAAGAATTGTTGGTAAGCCTGATTAAAAACAAATTGTTTCTGGGGATGGATTTTTATATCCTGATACTGATCATAAATCTTTTGAAAAACATTTTCTCCTAATAATTGTTGTTCAATATCATCTTTCATACGTATAGCCTGTGCTTTTGTAATGATTCCTTGTGATTCCTTCTCATTGATGTTCATTAACTGAGAATGAAGCTGCTCATAATTTTTTTGTTCTTGAAGAATATATTCTTCTTTTTCTTGTGTGAGAGGTCCTTCTAAACTCTTCATATATGCCTGATAAATTTGAGTATCACTATCAAGATAAACGGATAAATCATGATACTGATAAAATTGTATTCCTATACATAAGAAACAGAGAATCCATACTTTTTGAATCACAAAAACTTTATAAAACTCTTGTTTTATCAATGATAAAGAAGGATATCGTTTAAAATAGAAAAAAGATATATCAAGTGATTGAAGACTCATATTTCTTCGATAACGATATGTAAAACAGTTTATAATTATTAAGATAAGAAAAATAATCAAAAAACCAATGATTATAAAAATATGCATAGAAAGAGGATTTGATAAGAAATTGATATTTCGATAAAGTTGAAAAAGTGTATCTGTTTGTAACACAGTTATAACATTAAAATACTTCATGATAAAAAATGAACTTAATGAAGGAATAACAAGATAAAGTATATATTCAATAATCAAAAAGAAAGTTGTTCCCAATAACAAAGTTATTTTATTTTGACATAGTATAGCCATTTCTATCATAAAAAGACCAATGACACAAGCTGCAAAACATTTGATCAATAAGCAAAGCATCAAAAACTGAAAAACATTGAGTGCATAAGGATAACTCGAAAAACTTGCTAGGGATTGAATTGACCGTGTCAAATCTCCTAATCCATAAGTCATAGATGAATAAAACAATTGACTACCAGCCATCAAAAAAACGATGATACTTACACTGCATATCAATGTTATAATTTTTGATAGCATTATCTGATGTTGTCCCCTCGCTGTTAATTTAATAATAGAAAAAAGTTTTTTCTCTTTTTCATCAATGATGATACGCATCGCTAAAATCATCATAGCAAGCATGATAAAAAAGTTGGTTATAGGAAAAGATAAAGCTTCAACAATTCCTTTTTCACTTGTATAAGTCAATTTTATATTTTGAAGTTTCTGATAATCTTCTGCAGTCTTTACAATATTTTTCTGTTCAAAACTGTTATTATCATGTTGAAAAATTGAAATTCCTGAAAGTGTTTTGGCTTTATCCTGAATATCCTGAATATATTGAGGATATTGATACAATACTTCAAATTCGTCTATGATATGACTTAAAAATTGAACATCACTTTCTAAGTAATCTGTGTAATAAGGTGTATGATCTTGCTGATAAAGTTCCCCATACTTTTTTTCTACATCTGGATAATCATTGAGGAGTGATTCAATCATGAATTGATTGTCCTGTGGATGGATTCTTAAAGTTATCAATTGCTCAATAACCTCAAAAGCATTATATTTTTCATATTCTGTTTCAACAAAAATATATCTTTTTTCATTAGGAATTTGATCAAGTTTAGTCTGTAATTTTTGATATGCAGATATGCTAATTGTTTGATCTAGATTTTGTGTATAGATAAAAACACCCATATTAACACAACACAAAAGTGCTAAAAATATCATAAGACTCTTTTTTGAAAAGAGTTTCATCATTTCATATTTGATAAGTTTAAACATCATGATCATCTCCGAATACTTCCAAATAAACATCTTCTAAAAAATCCTTCTGATATTGTTGAAGTAAATCATCAACACTCCCCTGATTAACAACTTCTCCCTGTTTCAAAAAAATAACTTCCTTAGCAATACTTTCTACATCAGAAACAACATGCGTAGCAATTAATAAAATGTGAGTATGAGAAAGTTCTTGAAAAACCTGACGTAAAGAAACGCGTTCTTTAGGATCTAGGCCTGCTGTTGGTTCATCAAATAATAAGAGTTTTGGCTGGCCTAATAATGCTTGAGCGACCAATATTCTTTGTTTCATTCCGCCAGAATATGTTCGACATTTTTTATATAGATGACTTTCCATATGAACAAGTCCTGCAACTCTTTGAACCTCATCTTTTACTTCATTTTGACGAATATCTTTCAGTAATGCCATATAAGTCAAAAAACGTAAACCTGTCATTTCTTCATAAAGTCCTTGTTGCTGTGGGGCATATCCTAATAACTGATAATATTGGATTCCTAATTTTTGAATAGAATGGTTATTCCATAATATATCACCAGAAGTTGCTTTCAACTGACCACATATTAAATTCATCAATGTTGATTTCCCCGAACCATTAGGTCCTAACAATGCATAAATGCCTTCTTCTAAACGAAAACTCACCTGATTTAATGCAAGAACATCTTTATACTGTTTAGATAAATCTTTAACCTCTAACATTACGAAAACCTCTTTTCACTGAGTGTCTTTATTTGCTGATAATTCCTTTGATTATTCAAATAATCATCAATAGAAATAAGACCTATATATTCTTTCTTTGTTTCATATTGCATCGTACCAGCCCATGTTTTTTCTTCCTTCCCTTCACGATCATAAATGACTAATAGCTGTTTTTCATTTTGAGAGAGGATTGTTACAGGTTCTTTAGGTGAACGTGTATATTGTTTCAATTCTTCTAATTTCGGATTCTCTAAAGATACTTTATAACTGCCTAAAAATTGATCATCCCATTTTTCTATAATGATATATTGGTTAAGTATATTGGATATATAGTATTGATCTGATTTTGGTAAATCTAATATTTTATCTTTCTGTTGTGTTTTGAAGTCTAGTGCATATAATGTATTATTTTTAATAGAATAGATTTTATTTTGATAGTATGTTCCTATTTCTTCATCATTGGTTGGTATTGTTTTTGTATCCTGTGTATCAATATCATAAATAGCGTATTGAAAGCGTGAATTCAAAATAACTTTATCATATTTATTAAAGTCTTTTTGGTCTAAGTATTTTTGTGGATCTTCGCTATAGATTGCAGAATCCATAATGATTTTTCGACCATCCACGCCTAAAATATGTTTATCTTTCATATCAAATAATTTTTCAACCTTACCTGTATTGAAATCAATTCTCGCTAAATATTTCTCACTATCTACCTGAAAAGTTTCATTTTTACCAGTTTCTATATTTTGATATTTAACAATAGGAATATAAAGATAGTTATCTGCTAAAACAAAATTACCTTGTTCAAACTGATAACCTGTATCCAATCGCATCACAATCTTTTTGTTTTGACCATCCTGATCTCTTTGAATAATTCCGCTTCCCTCTTCCACTGTTTCTCCAAGTGAATTCAAACTCAATCCATGTGATTCAATCATATACAAATGCTCTTTATAAACAAATAACATTTGACTTAATCCCACACCAAAAAGATAAGCAGGGCATGTTTCATCTTCATGCTTACATTCTGGCTGATTACATAAAACAACTTCCTGTTTTGTAGCATAATCGTAATAACTTAATAAAGATGGTCCATTTTCCTGATGTCTCGTATAATAATATCCTGCATCATGCCCATCCCCATTAAACATCAAATACTTCCATTCTTTCAATACACAATTTTCTTTTGTTGATGGGATGTTTTGAGATTCAGATTCTTTCACAGAACTTTGACATCCTACTAAAATCAACATACATAAACATAATAATACTTTCTTCATTTTTATCACCCACTTCATTATAAAAAACAAATGTATCCGAAATGTAAAAAAAGCTCGCTAACGAGCTAAGTTTTTATATTGAAGAGGTGTAAGAGCCCCTAATAAATCAACAGATATACGAACGGTATCAGTATCCACTCTTTTTTCAATATCACATGCAATTCTTAGTTTTGCCTGATTAGATTCATAACCATATTGGTTATAAGCCCAATCTTCAATATCATCTAATTCAAGATATTCAATCATACTCCATACCATCTTTTTTATCTCTTCATCACTTAATTGAATACTTTTTTCTTGACTCATTGAAAACTCAATTATCTTATGTGTCACAGGATCCATTTCATATCCAAATGATTTAAAAGAATCTTCCCACATTCTTAATATCTGATCAAGATAATAAACTTCTTCATAATAGGTTATTGTTCCATAATCAGCTATATAAACCTGATCATCATTTTCTAGCATTTCATGACTCATAATTTTATAACCAATCATTTTCTGAATCTCTTTACTAAATAAAGATTGAATCTTTATAAATTTTTCTTGTTTCTTTTCATCATATTCATCTTTTCGTTTAATAACATACTCTTCACTTTTATCTGTTTTTCGTTGACGAAGTTTATAAATGCTCTCAATCACAGGATGATTTTTTAGAATGGCTTCTGTTTGATTATCTTCTAATTCCACTTCTTTATTGATATCATTAAAATCCTGTAAACTTGTCATAAATAATGGTAACCCTAGTGAAAAGACAATAATCAAAAGACATAATACTCTCAGCTTATTATTCTTCTTCATAATCGAGTACCTCCAATTCAAAACTTATGGTTGTCCCAACATTTAATTGTGATTGAATAGAAAGCGTTGTTTGGTGTGCTTCACAAATACGTTTAACAATAGTCAATCCAAGTCCCGCACCACCTAATGAACGTGAACGAGATTTATCAGCCATATAAAAAGCTTCTGTTGCCTTTTGAACATCTTCTTCATTCATTCCAATTCCTTCATCAATAATAGATACTTTCATATACCCATCTTGAACACTGGTCTGAAGAGAAATCGTTTGTCCCTCTTTACTAGCTTTTATAGCATTATCAATTAAGTTTCTTAATAAAGTAAACAAAAGTTCAGGTTGAGATTTAACCCATTGATCACAAGAATCAAACTTTAATAAACAATTGATATCCTTTTTATCATAATCCTCTTTTAATTGTTTAATAATGGTTTGAAAATTAACAGGAATAAGTTGAATTTGCTGATCACTTAAAGACAATAAATCCATAAGCGTATAAGATAGCTTTTCTAAACGTTTTCCTTCAGTATAAATATATTGAGCAGCTTTTTGTCTTGTTTTGATATCACAATCACAAGTTCTTAACAAGTCTGCAAATCCTAAAATTGTTGTCATTGGCGTTTTGACTTCATGCGAGAAACTCCCCATAAATTCTTCTTTTTGAATAACACTTTCTTCCAATTGATGGATTTTCTTTTCATTCATTTCTGCCATTTCATCAAAGCTTTTTGAAAGTTCACCTATTTCATCATCACTTTTTATACACGTTCTTTCACTATAATCACCATTTGCGATACGTTTTGTAACTGCATTTAATTTATGAATAGATTGAGTAAGATAAGATGAAAGAAATCTTAATATTGTATAAGCAACAGTATACAAAATAATACTGATAATAAGGAAGTTAATAATTTGTCTATCTCTATCCTGATAAACAGATGTCATGTCATAACAAGATGTCAAATAATAAATATCTTTTCCAGTATTAATTTTTGATGTAATAAACATTTTATATTGATGATCTTTATGTTTAATGAAATACTTTTGATTATAATCTACTGATATATATTGGCTAAATTGATTGTCAATATTACTATAAAATATGCTTTTATCAGGAAGTGATAATCCATATGTTTTTTTTGTTTGACTTGTATATCTAAACTGTTCTAGATAGTAAATAGCTTTATTCATCATTTTTGACTGATCTTGTCCAAAACTCATTGAATATTCTAAAGAATCTTGAAATAATCTTGTTTCTAAAGAATAAACTTCTATTTCATGTGTAGAAAGATTATGTTTTAATGTTGATTGAAGAAGGTTATGATGATTTTGATAAATCAAAACAGATGAACCAATAGAGAAAAGAATTGATAATATAATCAGGCATGACCAAATAATTTTTTCAGCAAACTTCATCTGATACCTCTAACATATAGCCAATCTTATAGACTGTTTTAATTTGTTTTTGCCAGCCCAATTTTTTACGTAATCTTTGTATATGTAAATCCAAAGTTCTTGTCTGTTCATAAATATCTTCATGCCATACTTTTTGATAAAGAACATCTCTATATAATGCCATGTTTTTGTTTCTCACTAAAAATAATAATAATTCATATTCCATATTTGTTAGATCAATCAATTGCTGATGTTGATAAACACATCTCTTATTTGTATCAATCACAGCATCCAATATATGAATTTCTTCCATTCCCTTATGATAACGTCTGAGTACACTTTCTACTCTGGCAATCAATTCATCAATTGAAAAAGGTTTGACGAGATAATCATCAGCACCCATATGTAATCCTTTCACACGCTCCTTAACACTTCCTTTAGCAGTTATAAAAATAACAGGAATATTCATAGGTTCAATATATTCCATTAACTCATAACCATCAATTTCAGGTAACATAATATCCAATAAAATTAAATCATAAACATTTTCCTCTATTTTATCAGCCCCTATTTTACCATCACTTGCATAATCACATTGATACCCAGCTCTTATTAAATTCATAATCATTAAATCTGCAATTGATTGTTCATCTTCTACTATTAATATTTTCATCAGCCTTCAACCCCTTTTGTATAATTATAAGAATCAAATGTATCTATATTGTATCATATCCATAATAGTTTTCCTATTCTATTGATTTCATACTATAAGATGATTACAAACTCTCCATCCCTCATATTTTTCAATATTTTCATGTAAAAACAGTTATGTTTCATGACATAACTGTTTTTAATCATATATCTAACTGTTTTCTATGTAATCCTTTATTTCTTCAACACTCTTCTTATTGGCAATCATATTCGCTATATGATCATACTGTAATGCACTTAAGCCTTCTAAGAAACTTGTATCAGTATTTGGATATAGTCCATGAAATAATACCATTACAAGATCTTGTTTACCTCTTTCGATACCAATTGAAATGCCTTCTTCTTTGCCAATTGAGATGCCTTCTTCCTTACCTTGATCAAAAGCATCTCTAACTTCTCCTGCTCTTGCTTTCTTCTGTAAGTCTCGCTTAAATGCCATGTCCCTTAGCTTGTCATCCTGATTGAATTGTTCTACCTTCCTCTTCATGATTTCAACCACCTTATCCTTAATTCCCATTATATCATGGGTTATTCCATTTTTAAAGATATAGATTGCTTTTTGTAATTGTGTGAATTCCATGAAGTTCATTTTATCCTTAATGATGTTGATATAGGGTAGATAGATATATATCCGTGTTATCAGATTATACCTTTCTATATACCCAAAATCATTGCGACTCATGTATGTATCCATCAGGCAGAGATTATCCTTATCCACATCATCAATAAAGATGATCTGAAAGACTGGATCTGCATCTTTATAGTCATCTCCTACCTTTCCCTGTGATGATAGCATCTCTGCTCCATAGATCTGGAAACGCTGGTACTGCTGCTGGGTGAGATTTGAATTCTGCATTTCAATATCAATGTTTTGTCCATCAGCTGTGATAGCCTTAATATCAAGAATCATATCCTTGTCATTGATATGATCTGGAATAAGATCAGGATTGGTGACATTGATTTCCTTACAGTTGAGATCTGTGAGACTTTCAATGATCATCTTAAGCAGATAGAGAGAATCATCGTCATTGAGACCTAGTGAATACTTGAAAAGGACATCATTCTTAAAATCTGTGACTTGTTTGTTTTTGTTCATATAAAAACCCTCCTACTTCTATATACGCATTTGGAGGGTCATTTTTCTTTTTTTATTTTCAATTTTTTCCAAAAAAACAAAAAAACCCAAATCATTTGACTTGAGTTAAGCAATTTGTTTCTTCACTCTCTTTAATATTTCAATCGCAACCATCCCAACAAATATTCCTGTCGGAATAGAAGATGCTAATAATATAAATACATATGACATAATGGCTTGTGATGACATAATATAAGCAACCACAAGAACTTGTCCAATATTATGAAAAACTGCTGCTATAATGGACGTAGACACTATAGGTAATGATGTTAGTTTCTTGATAAATGCTAAAACAAGACTACTCATAATCACTCCACCACAACTAATAAAGAAAGGATAACTCATAAATATTCCTGTCATTAAGCTTGATACAACAACCCTAAAGAAATTCACAATAAACATTTCTTTTACTCCATAGAGTTCCACTACTACAATAGAAATAATATTCGCTAATCCCAACTTCATTCCTGGTGGTAATGGTAATTGTAAAGCTGTTTCAGTCATATGTAAAACAATTGCAATGGCACTTAATAATGCCATATATACCATTTTCTTTGTTTTTTTATGTCCCATAATAATCCTTTCTAACCAATATAGTCTAACGCTCTTTGTTTTAATATCATATATTGCTGATATGTCTTTTCATCAATGGGATGTAATCTATCAAATGAACGATTAACCCAATTGTTTTCTTTAATATATTGTAAACTTTCTGGGAAATGAAGATCAAATATAAAAGCGATATATGATAACCACATATCTAAATGAGTTATTCTTGTTGGACCATAGATTAATTGCTGATGATAAAACTGATCATAGATTTTTGGTGATATTGTTTCTTGATTGACTTGTTGCAAGGATACATAAAGAGTTGTTTCAATATCTTCTTCATCTTTGACTCTAAAGTTATCTAATTTATCAGCATCTCTTATGAGATGAATAAATAATAAAGTTCGTTCATCAAAGCCTTCATCTATTTTATATTTATTATGTTGTTCAATCGCATCTTTAATGATTTGATCATATTGAGTATCTGTGATAAATGCTCTTATCAATCCTTCATCAAATAAAAGCTGACTCGAAAAGAGTGCATGATCAATTGTCTTATAATCAGCAAAACTTTCGTATCTCATCCATTGTTCAAAACGACCAATATCATGTAACAGTGAAATAAGTGCAGATAGTTCTTTATCTTCCTGACTTAAACCTAATTGTTCACAGATATAATCACTGCATTTCATGACTTCATATGTATGAATGAGTTTCAAACGAATAGAAGGGATATTCTCATCATATTGAGAAACATAATCACGAAAAGCTAAACGGGCTTTTTGAAAATCAATCATAATGAACAGCCTCCAAAATCATCTGCAAATCTTTCACACCCATTTGACCTGGTGCAGAAGGTTTTCCAGCACTTGCAAAGGTTATTGCAGAGCCAGTTAATTCACCTGTCATACGTGAAATAACACCTAATTGACCCATTGACATTGTGACAAGAGGAATATGCAATTTATGAGACATTTCGATTGTCACATTGAGAAGAGCTATAACATCTTTATATGTCTGTGGCATCACTGCCAACTTACAAATATCTGCTCCTAATAATTCCATTTTTTCTAAGCAATCCATCATATCACGAACACTTGGCGTTGCCTGAAAATCATGATTAGACATGATAACTTTAATATCATTTTGATGAGCCATTTCAACTAATTGATAGACTAATGTATTTCCTGACATTAATTCTATATCAACAATATCAATACAATGACTTTGACTGACTGCTTCTATCAATTTCAAATATTCTTCATCAGATAATTGAATTTTCCCTCCCTCTTTTAATGAACGATATGTCAACAATAATGGTTTATTTGTGTTCAGTCTTACTTTATGTAATAAATCAATTATTTTTTGATTATCTTTTATATTCTTATAAAAATCTATTCTTAATTCAATCAAATCAAAATCCAAACCTTCAAAAGCTTGAATCTGATTGATTATCTCATTTTCATCTGTTCCAATAACAGGTAAACAAACTTTTGGTTTACCTTTACCAATATGAACATCTTTAATCAAACATTCTATCATATTGTTCCTCCTGATGACATGCCTCTAAAAAAAGTTGTATTTCTTTCATCGTCTGTTGAAAAGAATCTCTCAACAAAAAATGATTTCCCTGTTTAATAATTTTCATAACACTATATGGCAATGACTCAGCAATTTTTTGAGTATCACCTTGTTTAATCATATCATATTCTCCAGCCATCACCAATACTGGAATTTTTATTTTTATTAAATCTTCATATTCAATACATGGCTCTTTCATCATAAGTCTTAATAATTTTAAATTTTTTCTTGCTTTCGCATTATATAAGCAAAATGGCAATAAACATATAGACATCATATAATCATAGAAACGATAGATAGGTTTTATCATTTGTGGTTTTGTATTCGCTCCTATACTCACAATATGCTTTAAACGTTGATCTTGCATTCCTAGTAACAATGAAACAATAGCCCCATCACTAAAACCAATCACATCATAAGTTTCAATCCCTAAATCAGTTATAATATCAAATACATCTTTAGCCATCTGTTTATATGAAAGTTCTCCAGTACAAACTGATTTTCCATGATATCGTGTATCTATTAAAAGACATTGATATTTTTTTGATAAGATTTTTACTGCCTCATCAAAAATATGATGATTTTCATTATTTCCATGTAAACAAACAATTGGAAATCCACTTCCTCTTATTTCATAATAAATTTCCATCTTCTCATCCCCTTGTCCTATTATACACTCTTTAAAGATTGAAATAAATCCTTACTTTTGATGCCTATACATATAAATTTGTGATAATCCATAGATGAATCCACAAAAGAATACATAGTATATAAAATAACGGCTCTGTAATCCACCCGAAAGAATAATAAATGATCCTATTGTTGCAAATAAAGGACAAATTATTCCCTTAAAGAAACTTTTGATTTCTTTTTTTATATAAAGTTTGATAACTTGATAATATAAAACAATATATAAAATATAAGCAATAGAAATTGCTATTTCAGAAACATCACTATTAGGTAATAAGTTAAATTTTGTACATATATAATGAATAAACATCCAGAAAGAACTAATAAGGAATGCTATTAAAGATGAATAAATAGGAATATCTAATTGTGGATGAACTTTCTGCAATATTCTTGAAAAAGGAAACATACCTTTTCTTAAAGCCAATGAATAAGGCATACGCATATAACCAGTCACTAATCCATTGACTGTTCCCATGACTGATATAATCACAAAGACAATCATTAATTTTGCAAATATTGGTCCTAATAATTGTGTGGCTGCCACACTCACATGAGCATCTCCTAATATCATTACTTGATCAACACCAACATAACTTGTTATTCCTACAAAATAAAATATATAAATGCCTAATACAATTAAAGGTGCAATTGTTAATGCCTTAGGCATTGTTTTTTGTGAATCTTTCACTTCATGAGCAATGGAAGTTGCGACAATCCAACCATCATATGAATAAGCAATAGGTCCTAATGCAACTAACCAGCTAGAACTCATAAGTGTTGCTGGTGATAAATCACTTAATCCTGATAAGGGATCACCAAAGAGAATTCCTAATAATCCTAACAAGAATAAAGGCAACATTTTCATAAAAGTAGAAACATCCTGAAAGATAGCACCAAAACGTGGTAATAAAATATTATAACCAAAACAAATGACTAAAAACAAAAATCCTATCCCAAATTGTAACTCTAAAGAAGCCTGCAAATGAAATAAAATATCTACATAAATTCCAACAACCCATGATACGACAACAGTAATTGTAGGATAATATATTAATGTTAAAAACCAGCCAAACCCTCCTGCTGTTTGATGATTCACAAATTCTTGTGCATATGTCACAAGTCCCCCAGGTTGATCTGTTCTTCTTGCAAGCTGAGCGATTGTCAAACTTCCAAATATAATGGCAATAGCCGCCATAATAAACAACAAAACACCCAAAAGAATACTCCCTTGAGTAGAAATTAAAATATTATCACTCTTAAAAAAGATGCCAGAACCAATACAAGTTCCAACAATCATTGTAATCGCAGTCAATAAACTATATTTCTCATGCTTATTTTTCTTCATCTAATCTTCCTTTTCGATAATGTGCTCCAATTCTATCATGTCTTTCTATTTCAAACAACTTAAATGCAAAAAAAGAGATGTCCCCATCTCTAATTATAATCATCTTCAACTAATCCGTCATCTTCCTCTTCATCAGTTGTTTCTTCTTCCTCATCAGCATAGATATCATTCATATCAATATGAACTTCATCAAATTTATGACGACTTCTTAAATCCCAACGATTTTCTCCAACAGTAATCAAACGACCATCTAAAGTAATATTTGTATAAAACAATGATTCATTTTCTTCTTTTTCTTCATTTGTAAATCCTTTGATTTCAGAAACCTCTTGCCATAACTTATAGAAATCAACAGGTTTTTTCTTCTTTTTCATTAAATCAAATGCAATATCTACCATAGAACTTTGTTTATAATCGATCATAATTTCCTCCTACATTTTCTCAGGTGCACTTACACCTATTAAATTTAATGCATTCTTCAAAGTTATTTGACTCGCTTTAACTAAAGCTAATCTTTGCGAAGATAATTCAATATTTTCTTCATCTATAACATAACAATCATTATAGAACGAATGGAATAATTGAGCAAGTCTTTGTATATAATTTGCGATTTTATGAGGTGCCCTTTGTTTAGCACTTTCAATAATTTCATTTCTCAGTTCATTAATGTGTTTCACTAATTCTATTTCTTTAGGATGAACTAATAATTCAAAATGATTTGCAGCTTCTATATGAGCATTTTGTGCTTGTCTTTCAATCGAACACATTCTTGCATGTGCATATTGTGCATAATAAACTGGATTATCATTAGATTTTGATTTTGCTAATCCAAGATCAAAGTCAAATGGTGAACTCGCTGCTTTTGATACAAAGAAATAACGTGTTGCATCCACTCCAATATCATCAATTAAGTCTTTAATCGTTACTGCATTCCCAGTACGTTTACTCATCTTGACAACTTCACCATTTTCAACCATTCTCACCATTTGCATAATATCAATATTTAATTGATCTGCATTATATCCCAATGCTTGAATAGCTGCTTTCATACGATTAATATAACCATGATGATCAGCACCTAATAAATCCACTAAATATTTATATCCTCTATCTAATTTATTTAAATGATATGCAATATCAGGTGTTAAATATGTATAACTTCCATCAGATTTAATCAATACACGATCTTTATCATCACCAAATTCAGTAGATTTAAACCATAAAGCTCCTTCTGCTTCATAAGTATATCCTTGATCTTTTAACTTTTGAATTGTTGGTTCAATTTTATTTTCATCATATAAAGATGTTTCACTAAACCATACATCATGAATAACTCTGAATTCTTTTAAAATATCTTTAATCTTTTGAAGTTCATGTTCTGTTCCTATTTTTCTAAAATAAGCAATCGCTTCTTTTTCATCCACCTTAGCAAATTTATCACCAAATTCCTGCTTAATATTTTCAGCAATTTCAATAATATCTTTCCCATGATAACCATCTTCAGGAAGAGCCTTATCAAGTCCTAAAGCTTGTAAATATCTAGCATATAAAGATAATGCTAAGTTCGTAATTTGATTTCCAGCATCATTAATATAGTATTCTTTTGTTACATCATATCCTGCTGCACTCATAATACGACAAATACTATCACCAACAGCTGCCCCTTTAGCATGCCCTAAATGTAAATCTCCTGTCGGATTAGCAGAAACAAATTCAACATTATATTTGATACCTTGTCCAAAATCACTTTCACCATAGTGTTCTTTTTCTTCTAAAACTTCTTTTAAAATAGATGTCATAGCATCCTTTTTTAAAAACAAATTAATAAAACCAGGTCCCGCAATTTCTACATGATCAATATTTCCAGTTTCTTTATCAATAGCTTCAACAATATTTTGTGCAATCTCTCTAGGATTACGTTTAAGAATTTTTGTTAATTGCATTGCTATATTACTTGAATAATCACCATGAGCTTTATCTTTTGGGATTTCAATGACTATTTGTTCAAGATTATAATCTTCTACATATTCTAAATCAATAATAGCTTTTTGTAAGACTTTCTTTAAAGAAAGTTCTATTTTATTAACAGCCATAGTATCCTCCTTTTGTCTTTTATCATACTTTTAATACAATATCATATTTGACGATATAGTCAACATTTTTCTTACTTAAGTTATGAATTTTAAGCATTAAATAGTACTATTGATTCATATTGCTTTTCATAACTTTAGATATCTTATCCTTACAAAAATAATGCAGATATATATCCATAATAAAAGTGTGTAACTTGTACACACTTTTATGGTATAAAACACTTTTGCCTTTCTTCAATATCTTTTAACATATCAATACGTACTTGATGTCTGCCACCTTCATATTCACCTGTTAACCAGG
>NZ_HG005284.1:146907-183835 GCF_000455285.1 Candidatus Stoquefichus massiliensis AP9
TATCTACTATCATTTTAGCGAGTTCTATTCCAACAACTCTTGCTCCAAAGGCTAACATATTGGTATTGTTATGTTCTCTTGATAACTTCGCTGAATAAGGTTCACTGCAAGTGACACAACGAATGCCATTGACTTTATTAGCGGCTAACGAAATCCCTACACCCGTTCCACAAATGACAATGCCTTTATCCACTTCACCAGATATAACAGCATTTGCGACTGCTTCACCAGCAATAGGATAGTTAAATCTTTCAGTGCTATCTGTTCCAAAATCAATCACTTCATAACCAAATTTGTCTTGAATATACTGTATTATTTCTTTTTTATATTCAACTGCCACATGATCATTTCCAATTCCTATTTTCACAATTCTCTTAACTCCTCTACTAATCTCACATAACTTTTCTTTTGATGAAATAATGCACTTGTTCCTAAAACAAAACCATCACACCCTAAATCACTCAACTCCTTAATAACCGATGGTGAACATGCTCCATCTATCATTATCTTAAACCCATACTCTTCTTTTAAGTCAATCAATTTTTCAATCTTCCTCTTAGTAAAATCAAGAAACTTCTGACCTGCAAATCCTGGATTCACTGTCATTATCATAACATAATCACAAAGATTCAACATTTCTTCAATTGCTCCAATACTCGTATCAGGATTAATTGCAAGACCAGCCAACTTTCCTCTTTCCTTAATATGAAGCAATGTTTTGACTACATACCTCTCACTTTCAGGATGAATATAAATTAAATCAGCACCTGCATCTATAAACCAATCCACTTTATGACCTGGATTTTCAATCATCAAATGACAATCAATTATTTTATTTGTATATTTTCTAATTGCCTGAAGATCCATGATACCCATTGTCATATTTGGAACAAAAGTTCCATCCATAATATCGCAATGAAAAATATCTACGCCTGCAAAGTCTAAAGAAGCCACTTCACTTTTTAATTCTTCATAATTTGCACACATCATACTTGGACATAATAATTTATAATTCTTCTCCATGAGATTCAATCACCTTCTTATACCAGTAAAAACTATCTTTCTTATATCTGTTATAAGTTCCATTTCCTTCATCATCTATATCTACATATATGAACCCATAACGTTTACGTATTTCACCTGTTCCAGCACTGACTAAATCAATGCAGCCCCAAGTTGTGTAACCAATAAGATCAACACCTTCATCAATAGCTTCACTCATCGCTTTCACATGACTCTTCAAATAATCAATACGATAATCATCATGAATAGTTTCATCATCTTCTAATACATCAATAGCCCCCAATCCATTTTCACAGTTTATTAATGGAATTTGATATCTGTCATATAACTCATGTAAATAGAATTTTAACCCATCTGGATCTTTTGCCCATCCCCATTCACTGACTTGTAAATAAGGATTTTTCACTCCACCCATTAGATTTCCACTTGTTAATTCAGTATCTTCATTATGAATAGTTGATAAATTAGTGAAATAGTAAGAAAATTCTAAAAAGTCTACTTTACCTTCTAATAATATTCTCGCATCTTCCTCGCTAACTTTAATTTCAATTCCTAGTTCTTTAAATAAGCGCTTTGAATACGATGGATAATAACCACGTACAAAAGTATCAGCACAATAATAAACATACTCTTGCATACTTTTTTGATTTAAAAGTTGATCTTTTGGGTCACAAGTATATGGATATGTAAAGATACCAGCTACCATACATCCTATTTTCTTTTCATGATAGTTATCATGCAAATATTTAACAACTTTGGCACTTGCAATCAATTGATGGTGTAAACGTGTATAAGCTTCCTGATATTCCTGTTTATCATTTCGATTTAAAATTGCAAATTGTTGTACATTAATTTCATTAAAAGTGCTCCAATAATTAACTTCATTTTTATATTCATCAATTGCAAATTTAGAAAATTGATAAAATTCTTCAATCAATCCCCTATTTAACCAACCATTCATTTCAGTTACATAAAAAGCTGGCATATCATATTTATATAAATGTACTAAGGGTTCAATACCATACCTTTTACATTCCTGAAAAACATTATGATAATAGTCTACACCTTCTTTATTTATTCCACCTTTAACTCCATTAGGATAAATTCTTGCCCATGACAAAGTTAAATTTAATGCTTTAAAACCCATTTCAGCAAACAAAGCAATATCCTCTCTATAGTGGTGATAAAAATCTGTTGCTTTATGATTTGGATAAAACTTATCTGGTATTATAGCAAGTTTAGCATCTTTGGGTAATTTGACACTTTCAATAAAAGCTATTGTTTGACCATAACTACCATCGGGCATTTGATAAGTTATCATACGAGGAATATCTTTGGTTCCACCCAATTGATAATCAGTCATATTGGGTGATTTTCCACCTTCATTCCAACCACCTTCAGCTTGATTTGCAGAAATATCTCCACCCCATAAAAATCCTTTTTGAAACATCATATTCATCCTCCTCTAATTTTTCTCTTCAGATTCAAGTTTTAATTGTTGTGTATCCATAATCTTTACAAATGGATAATAGACAATACAACTCAATACACACATAAGAACAATAAATATACCAAATCCAATACCTCCACTAGCTAAGAACCCAAGAATTGGTCCTGGAATAAAACTTGTTGCCATAGTTAATGGCGTTGTAAATAACTGAAGTTTCATACCAAAATACATTAAGATATACGAAATAACGGGTAAAAGTACAAATGGTAATAATAATGTAAAGTTTAAAACTATTGGCAAACCATATACTACAGGTTCAATGACATTAAATAATCCTGGCACCAATTGTAACTTACCTTGTGTTTTATATCTTTCAGATTTTGTAAAAAAAGCCATATCTATAAATAACCCAAACAAGCAACCTGGGCCTCCAACCATTTGTATAATAGCCATAATTGACATCATAGTTAATAAATTTGGAGCGGCCATACCAGAAGCAACAGCTGCAATATTTTCTTGTAATGGTGCAGTCCCTAAAACCATTATCACAGGCATAATAATCATTGAACCATGTAGCCCTAGCCACCATAATAAGCTACAAAGTATTAATAAAACCAAATGACCTGTTAAACTATTTCCAATTCCAGTTAATGGTGCTTGAATAACCGTATTAATAAATGGAGTAAATCCACCATATGGAGTCAATCCAAATAAAACGCGTAATGCTATGAATGGTACAAGTGTAATCACAAAACCTGGAATATTTTCAAAACTTTGTGAAACAAATGGTGGTACAGATGCAGGCATCTTAATTCTCAAAGGGGTTTTAGATAATTTCATAAATAAAACTCCTGCACATACTGAAACAATCATACTTGTAATAATTCCTTGAGCTCCTAAGTTTTCAAGCCCAACTGAATAAGCATTACCATAATCTCCAACAACTGTTGTGAGAGGTGTAACAATTAAAAATGAAAATAATGCAATAATTCCTCCTTCAACAGGATTTTTTGCTCCCATCTTTTCAGAAATAACACGTCCAATTCCAAATGAAATAAACAAACCTGTACAAGTTGCTATTTGAACAATTTCACTTAATGGCACCATTAATCCTGTATCTTTAAGAAAATTTATCCATGGTGTAATTGGCAAGTTTATTAAAATATTAATAATTGCTGACCCCATTAAAATAGGCATTGTTGACATCATACCCTGAGTAATAGAACTCACTACAAGATTATTTTGAAATTTTCCTGCAATTTTCATAATCTTTGTTGTAAAACTTTGATTTACTGCTTTCATATATCTTTCCCTCCTACCAACTAAACTCATTTAATAACTTACTAAAAATATTTTTAGCATTCATTGTCCCATAATCCATCATAGAAATAAGTCTTACTGGAATATCAGAAAACTGTTTCTTGACTTCATCTTCCATATAACAGACTTGAGGACCTAGTAAAATCACATCACTACCAATTGCTACAGGATTTAATGCATTTGTTGCATAAGCTTTACACTCAACTTCAAATCCATTACTTTTTCCTTCTTCAATAATACGATCACATAAAATACTTGTTGATACTCCACCAACACATGCGAGAGTTATTTTTAGTTTTCTCATTTTCTCCATCTCCTTTTATATCATTTAAAACATTATAAGTGCACTTTTATAATATTTATAAATCTATTTATTTTTTAGTATTTCAATCATTTCAACAACCAAATCATGTGTAACAGTTGCCATTGTTAAATGATCTTGACCATGAATGGTTACAATTGTAATATCAACTGGTTCTCCTCTTGATTCTTTTTGGAGCATATCAAATTGCAAGTTATGAGCATTGTTCATTTCTTCTTCAGCAATTTTTAATAACTCTTGAGCTTCCTGAAATTGTTCTTGTCTTGCTTTTTTTAAAGCCATCATAGATTTCGCTCTAGAATCTCCTGCTAATGCTACTATTTGAAAATCATTTAAATATCTTGAATCTTCCATTATATTCCCTCCATTGACACTTATATTTTAACAATAATAATCTGTTTTTGATATCTCTATATTTACCGCTTTCAAAACGTACCTTTTATACCAATATCAAAGACTGTCTGACACATGATATTCCATATTACACCACTATTTTGGTGAATTTTACTATAAGATTTACCACTATCAAAACAAACTTTTCATAAAAAAAGGAGAGCACGTAACTCTACCTTTCTTAATCCTCTATAATACGATATTCTTGTAAATTTGTAATTATACAACCCAATATTTCTTCTACATTCATACATCCATAATCTTTTGTATCAATAATATAAATTGGTTTATTATGAATTAAATCTCTTATATTTTCACTCATATAAAAAACTTGTGGACCAAGAACATATATATCATAATCATTATAATTTGAATAAATCTTACTGACTGCAAAAGCATCACATTCAAGTAAATAACCTTGTTTTTTTGCTTCTTCTACAATTAAGTCTTTTAAAATATAACTAGATAGTCCTGACATGCAGAATAAAGCCATATGAATGACTTTTTTATTATGTTCTATTTTTATAGCTTTATTTTTCATATATTCTCTTACTGATTGCATTGTCGAAAATCCATCCATAGATCCATAAACAACATTATTAATTAAGAAACACTCTGTTTTCGCATTCACACATTGTTCTTTAATAGCATCATACATAAAAGAAATTTGTGGAGCAACTAATACAATATCAAATTTTTCAATCAATATTGGTAATTTCCCAATACTTATTGCTTCAATATATTCATCGTCTAAAGCATGCTCTAACATACTTTGAACCATAATACTGGTCGAAATACCACTACTACATACAATTAATATTCGCATGAATCTCCCTCCAAAATGCTAATCAAAGTTTCATAATTTTGATGAAATAATAATCTTTGTATCTTATTTTTATCTAATATCAACTGTGATGTTTTTTTATATAAATCTTGCATATCCTTTTCAATTTCACTATTTACAGAAATCAAGATAACAATCTGAACATCTCTGTTTCCCCAAAAAATAGGTTTATCTAATATTCCAACAGATACAAAAGCAAAATCTGTATTTAATCCATAAGGATGTGCTAATGCCACTGACTCACCAAAATCAGTTGGTGCAAATGATTCTCTTTTCAATACTGCATTGGTAAATTGAGATGGTAATTCTATATGATTTCCAACGAGTTTACATAATTCTATAATAACTTGTTCCTTAGATTCTGCTTTAATATTTGTATAAAATAATTCTTCTTTAAAGTACTTTTTTATTTCAAAAAGAGAGTTTTGTTTAAACTTTTGTTTTAAAAACACTTCTTCTTCATCTGAAAGCAGCGTTTTGACTCTTAAAATAGGAACTGGTATTTCATCATAAATAGGTGTTGTTGTCACAACGTAATCAATCAATGAAAAATCTTGTTTTGATAATTCATTCATATTACAAATACTAACCTTATTTAGATATGTTCCAAATAATTCTTGATATTGATAAGCTAATAACTCAGCTAATGTTTTACCTGTTGCACAAACAATTAAAATATTCTTTTTTTTAATTTGATTTAATGATCTTAAAGAAACTTCAAATATAAGAGCAAGATATCCTATTTCATCTTCTCTAAGACAAGTTTGATATTTATTATCAATACAAATTTTTGCTTGTGATGCTAATGTATATCCTAAAGCATATTTCTTTTTAATATCACTGATAGATGGATTTTTTAAATTCAAATGATATTTTATACGTACTTCCAACGATACCATATGTATTGCTAAATTCATAATGATCCCTAAGTTTTTACTCATATCTATATTTAAAGTCAATTTTATAAATTGCAAAATATCAATAACTAAATCATATACTTCTTGCGAAATAACAACATTTGTTTTTCCTAAACCCACTTTTTCTGTAACACGATGCCCAAATAAATGAATAGCTAATGAAAAAATCTCTGTGTCCAAAAAAACAATATCAAATATTTCTTCTAATTTATGACATATATTTTTAGATAATATCTCACATAAGTTATCATCATGTATTTTCAAAGTATTGTCCTTCTCATCAATACAACATCCTTCTTTAATCCTTACAATTGCCATATATAAATGTTGTGTCATATTCTCTAATGATAATTCTGACATGGAAATATTATATTCATTTAAAGAATCAATTAATACTTTAGAAATTTGTTTTTTCATTTCACTATCATTTTGTTCTTTATAAAAATCATAACTATAATTTACCATAAAGATTCTTAAATCAAATTCTAACCCTTTCATCTTTATGCCCTTGTTTTTCCTATAAATGAGTTTTAAATGATAAATGCCTAATATCTTTTTTATTTTATTGATATCAGATTGCAACGTTGATTCACTAATACATAAATAATCTAATAAATCTTCAATAGGAACAAAATCATTTGTCATAATCATTTTTGATAAAATATAATGACATCTTTCTTCTGAATTCTCAGGTAATCTCTTTTCATCAATAAATAATCCATTATTTTCATGTGAATAAATTGTAGAAAAAAGTTTAGAATCAATAATACTCAATCTATACCCATAACCATGTTTAGATTCAATCCTTGCCCCATACTGCTGAATAATTTGAGATAAACTTCTTAAATAATTTCTTACAGTTTTCTCACTAATAAGTGCTTTTTCACCTAAAAGTTTTGCAGTAACGTATTTTTCAGTTGATAAATTATAAAGTAGTATATTGTGTATTCTATTCATACATGTTTATCAGGCATATTATAAAAATGATTTCAAACTCTCAATATACCATTTCCCTTTCTCGTGATTTTTTCATAACTTTACTATAAAGCATATATTGATTTTTATAAATTTATATTTTTACCACTTTAAAACGGTAAAATATTATCACATTAAAGGTGCAAATAACCTTAAAATTGCTTCATAAAATCCTCTAAAGCGTTGACTATGTTTTTGATCTATTTTTTGACTTAATAAAAGCGTTTCTTTAAAGTCTTTAGAGATATCCTGAATTGTCTTAGATTGGGTTAAAAGGACATTACATTCGAAATGTAAATAAAGACTACGATAATCAAAATTAATTGTTCCTACAGTCGCAATTCTTTGATCACATAAAACCATTTTCGCGTGTAAAAAACCTGGCTGATATTCATAAAATTCAATGCCTTCTTGAATTAATGAATAATAGTATGAACGAGTCACTCTATAAACATTCTTTTTATCTGGGACTCCTGGTGTAATAATTTTAATTGTAACACCTTTTTTACGAGCGAGAATAAGTGCTTTCATCATTGTATCATCAATAATGAAATAAGGTGTCATAATAAGGATTTCATGCTGAGCCTGATGAATTAAGTTGAGATATATGTTTTCTCCTGTTCTTTCGTTATCCAATGGTGAATCACCATAAGCAACAGCAAAACCATCAGGTATTTGTTTATCAATTGTAAAATGTGGATAGAACTGCTTATAATCTTTATCAGTAGGACAATAAGCATTCCATAAAGATAGAAACATTGTTGTCAGGTTCCATACACCATCACCCATCAAACGTATTCCTGTATCCTTCCAATGACCAAACCGCATCTTCGCATTAATATACTCATCAGCTAAGTTAAAACCACCACTATAACCTATATAACCATCAATAATACATATTTTACGATGATCACGATGATTCATCGCAACAGATAACATAGGTATAAAAGGATTAAAAACAACACATTTGATTCCCATTTGAGTTAATTGCTTTTCAAAATGATAAGGAACTGTTGTTAAACTTCCCACATCATCATAAATAAACCTAATTTCAACACCTTCCTCAACTTTCTGTTTTAAAAGTGTTAAGATAGTTTCAAACATAAACCCCTCAGCCACAATAAAATATTCAATAAAAATATAATGTTTGGCATTTTTGATATCTCTTAATAAATCAATAAAACAATAATCTCCTAAAGAATAATATTTTGTCCATGTATGAAGATATGTTCCATATCCCAAATCACTTAAATAAGTTAAACCATCTCTTTGACCATTTTCTATCTGCTTAGAAATTTCCTGTGGCATTAATAAATCCTTATCAATATCATCTAAAACTGGTTGTAATTTTTTACGAATACGATGTGATGGTTTTTTATTTCCTATCATTAAATATAATAGACCACCAAACACTGGAAAAACCAAAATTAATATAATCCATGATATTTTATAAGAAGGATTTTCATCTTTGTTCACTAACCATAAGACAACCAGCATACTTAAAACAGATAATGCTGGATTGAGCCAATGGAAGTTAGATAAAACTGAGCTTGTTATTAAAACAATCCAAATGACCTGTAATAATATCAGTACACCAAATATAAAAACACGACTTAAAAAAATTTTGAGCAGTTTCATAATTCCTCCTGAAAACTATAGGATAGTAAAGTAACCATGAGATAAACTGTTGATATCAATCCTCTTTGATCATGTAATTCATATTTCATCTTTATTCGATCATCATTAGCTTCAAATTTTAACAACTTTGTTTTTAAAGGAACACTTCCATAAGGAAGTTGATAATCATTCCACGTTTCCTGACCAAAATGGAATGTCAATGTTGAACTTCCATGATTTAATATAATAGGTTCTTTCCCATAAGTTATACTTATTGTACCCTCTTTTGTCTCAAAACTCACTTGTGTTTGTTTTCCTGTACACATAATTCCTTTTGTTTTATATTCAATTGTTTCGATTTCATTATCTTGTTTAAATATTGCTTTATAATGAATATTTTTTGTTTGATACATTTTCATCACCAGTGAATATTATAACACACTTTCGGTAAAAATGAGAGATGAGGTGATGGACTTGAAAACTTTTATCAAATGGCTACGAAGAATTATCATTTCTGGGTTTGTTTTTATGATTGTTGTTTATGGTGTGAGTTATATTATTGAAGCTCCTGATTTAGGTCAGGGTCATTATATTAAAATGTATGATCAGAATAATCAACTTTATTATCAATCTAATCAACAAAGTAATGATATTCAATTAAAAGATGTATCTCAGGATTTTTTAAAAAGTATAGTTGCTATTGAAGATCATCGTTTTTATAAACACCGTGGATTTGATCCTATTGGTATTTTAAGAGCAGTAAAAGCAAATATTGTAGATGGTGGTAAATCTGAAGGAGCAAGTACCATTACACAACAATACGCTCGTTTAATGTTCTTAACGAATGAAAAAACATGGTCAAGAAAAATTAATGAAGCTTTTTTAACAACGAGATTAGAAGCTCATTATGATAAAGATACAATTTTACAAGGATATATTAATACTGTTTATTTTGGACACGGTATTTATGGAATTAAGAATGCATCACACTATTATTTTAATAAAGAACCCAAAGATTTAGATTTAAATGAATCAACATTATTAGCTGGAGTTGTTAATGGTCCTGAATACTATTCTCCTTTTAAAGATATGGAAGGTGCAAAAGCAAGACAAAAATTAGTTTTAAATCAACTTGTTAAAGAAAAATATATCACTCAAGATAAAGCTAATCAAATTAGTAAAACACCATTTCAATTGAATCAGAATCGTTCATCCACACTTATCTGTGCTTATCCTTATTATAAAGATACAGTTATACAAGAATTAAAAGAATTGGGATTCTATCAGGAAAACTATATCAATCAGGGACTGAATATTCAAACAACACTTAATCCTTCTATTCAAGATCAATTAAATCAAACAATTGAAAAAGAAATGAACGAAAGAGATGAACTAGAAGTATCAAGTATCATTCTTGATAGTCATCAAGCTTCAGTACTTGCGGTTGTTGGCGGAAAAGACTATGCGACATCACAATTCAATCGTGCAACAAGTGCATCACGACAAATTGGTTCTACGATGAAACCATTACTCTATTATACAGCTATTGAAAATGGTTTTACTCCCACAACAAAATTTAAAAGTGAACCTACACAATTTAAAATGGATAGTGGCAAACAATATTCTCCAACTAATTTTAATCAAAAATATGCCTATAAAGATATAACATTGGCACAAGCCATTGCAGTCAGTGATAATATTTATGCTGTAAAAACACATATGTTTTTAGGTGAACAAACTTTAGTTAATGCATTATCTCAATTTGGTTTTAAACATATCTCTCCCCATCCATCATTAGCTTTAGGAACATTAAATACAAATATTTATGAATTATCTTCTATTTATAGTACATTTGCTAATGTTGGAAAATATAATGATGTACATACAATCACCAAAATAACAAATAATGATGGTGATGTATTATATAAATATAAAGCAAAGGAACAACAATTACTCAATCAGGAATCAACACTTATTTTAAATCAGTTACTCACTGCTCCATTCCATTCTCAGTTTAATACTTATGCTTCAGCAACAATGTCATCATACCAAACAAAAACAACTTTTGCTGCTAAAACAGGTTCAACATCCTATGATTCCTTATGTGCTGGATATAATCCCAACTATACAATTCTCAGTTGGACCGGTTATGATGACAATCGTGATATGAATATGTCTTCTGATACAAAGATTCCTAAAGTTATTTTTCAAACCATGGCTAACTTCTTACAAAAAGAAGAAGAGTGGTATCAGCCAACAGATAAACTTCAACAAATTCCTATCAATCCGATTACTGGTGACTTCCAAGAAAATGGGCTTGTTTATTGGTTTAGAAACACATAAAAATGAGGAAATTCCTCATTTTTTCAATTCTTCTAATTCATCATTCCACTTTTTCTCATAAGTTCGTGAAACTTGATAGCGTTGATATTCTTCATTATTTTTAAGAATTTCTTTACATCCTTGATTTCTAACAAATATAATTTTTGCCTTCTCCATATTTTTTACATATTCATTTTCTAATCTTAATGATTCTCTCAATATGCTTAAACATATTACTACAAGTCCATTAGCAAAATTTAATGTCATAAAATCTTTATCAATAAATGATTGAAAAAATAGTATAGGCAAAAATATAAATACGCCTACCATCACAATATAATAAAAATCATCTACTGGTGATGTTCTCATTTCTCTTACAAACTCAATATTTCCAAATCCCCATGATACATATCTCCCAGGTTTTAACCAAATTGAACTCTTCACTAATGGATCTGGTCTTTCTACCGTTTGTACATACATCACTACTGTCGATATTGCCCATATTAAATAAAATGATAAAAATATCATTACAAATGTTATCCATGATACATGAAAGTCATTTAAGCAAAATGAAATAAAACATATAAAGATATTATATGCTAATACAATGAAATGAATGCGTTTATGATTCTGTAGAAATGGGGTTAATAAATATTTTAGAAAATCTCTTATTCTTATAATGATTTTTCTCATTCTCACACCTCTCTTCTTGTTAAAGATTAACATAATATAATAAAGAAAAAAACCTGTTTTAGCACTAAGCTTCAACAAGTTCTTCTTCTGTTTCTTCTAATTGTGTTTCTTCAACAACATCTTTAGTTGTCACTTCTTCATTTTGATCTGTAGTTAAATCTTTTACACTCATATTCTTATATAACTGTATTCCATAACCACAACCAAAAATAATAGTTCCTAACCCAAGGAATAAAAATGTATTATTCACATAATACAAAAAGATATCCATCCAGTTTGCTGCAAAACTTACATCACCAGAAGCAACTAATCCCATAATATAGATAGTTACATTATAAAATGTTAATCCAAAACCAATAATCATTAATGCTGCAATCACATAAAATAATATACTCATTTTAGATATTTTTTTATTCTTCAATTTCATGATATTTCCTCCTCAAACATGATGGATACTATTCTACATAATAATTATGTGATAAATATGTGTTTATCTTTTATCTTTACGTGAAAAATATTTAAATATCCAATATCCTACAATAATGACAATAATTCCTTTCCATACAATATCATATTGACTCATTATTGTCGAAATATAAGGCCACTGTTCTCCTAGATATGTCCCTAACAATACTAAAATCGTATCCCACAAAAGTGTTCCTAATAATGTATATAAAGAATAAGAAACAAAAGACATTTGTGCCATTCCAGCTGGTATAGATATTAAACTTCTAATCATAGGAACAAGTCTTCCAAAAAACACAGCTTTTTTACCATGTTTTAAAAACCAATCTTGCGTTTTTTTTACATCTTCTTTATGAAAATGCAATCTTATTGCCCATTTGCTATTCAATAAATTCTCTAATCTTGATGGGGTTAGTAATCTACCTAAATAATAAAGAACAAATCCACCTAAAAACGACCCACATGATCCTACAATAATGACTCCAGGAATTGTTAAATACGTCATAGCTGTCATAAAACCTGCAAAAGTTAAAATAACTTCTGAAGGAATTGGGGGAAATACATTCTCAATTATCATTAATACAAACAAACTTATATAACCATACTCTTGTATTAACATCGTAATCCATTCTTGCATTTTTTATTCCTCCTCCATAAACTGACATTCTTTTTTATAAAAGTATGCTTTAATACTATATAGGCAAAATAAAATAAAATATTCGCTATTTACATATTTAATCGAGTATGGTAATATAAATGCAATGAGGGAGTAGTCTCACAACATGTGTGATGTCATCAACAAACGCGGATAGGCAACTATTCTGGTGCATCTTAAAGACAAGACTCGTTAAAGAATGAAATCTTTAGCGAGCTTGTCTTTTTTGTTTGCTAAAGTGAAGGAGGAAAACAATGTATTATCAAAAAAGTATTGAAGAAACTTTAAAAGAGTGTCAAACATCAAAAAATGGTTTATCAGAAAATAATGTAGAAAGACGTCATCAGGAATATGGTTATAATGTTCTTGATGAGAAAAAGAAAGAAAGTCCTCTCATTATATTTCTTAAACAATTTCAAGATTTATTAGTCATTATTTTAATCATTGCAGCCATTATTTCAGGAGTAAGTGGTCAATTTGAAAGTGCTTTAGTTATTGTTGTAGTTATTATTGTTAATGCAGTACTTGGAACAGTTCAAACATTAAAAGCTGAAAAATCACTAGAAAGCTTAAAAAAACTTTCTATCCCACAAGTCAAAGTCATTAGAGATGGTCAATTAAAAGAAATTGATTCAACTGAATTAACAGTTGGAGATATTGTTCAAATTGAAGCCGGTGATATTGTTAGCGGTGATGGAAGAATATTTGAGTCCTCATCATTACAAATTAACGAGAGTGCTTTGACAGGTGAAGTTGATAGTGTTGATAAAATCATTGATACTATCCATGACCAAGTTGTGGTTGGCGACCAAAAAAACATGGCTTTTTCTGGGAGTTTAGTCACAAATGGTACTGGACGCTATATTGTAACAAGCATTGGAATGCATACTGAAATTGGTAAAATTGCTTCTATGCTTAATGAAGCTAAAGAAAGAAAAACACCTTTACAAAAAAGCTTAGATGAATTTAGTGGAAAATTATCTATTGCCATTATGTTTATATGTGCTCTTGTATTAGCTTTAAATATATTTTTAGCAAAACAATCTTTATTAGATGCTATGATGATTGCTGTAGCACTCGCTGTAGCAGCAATTCCAGAAGCATTGAGTTCAATTGTGACCATTGTTTTATCTATGAGTACACAGAAAATGGTAAAAGAAAATGCAATTATCAAAAATTTAAATTCTGTCGAAAGTTTAGGTTGTGTTTCTGTAATTTGTAGTGATAAAACAGGAACATTAACGCAAAACAAGATGACACCTCAAACCATTTATTTCTATAATCAGCTTTTAAATATTGATGATTTAGACAGCCATAACCATGATCATAATGTTTTATTAAAGGCATGTTTATTATGTAATAACTCTGTTATTAATGGTGAACAAAGAATTGGTGATCCTACTGAATTAGCACTTATTGATTTAGTCAATGAGCATACTAAAAATGATTCCCAATTTATAAATACTGCTATCCGTAAAAGTGAATTACCATTTGATTCAGATCGTAAACTTATGAGTATCTCATCATTAAATCATATTTATACAAAAGGTGCCCCTGATGTTATTTTACAAAGATGTACAACAATTCTTATTAATGGTCGTAAAGAAATTCTTTCTCAAAGACATAAAGATTTAATTTTACAAAGAAATCAAAATTATGCTAATGAAGGATTACGTGTTTTAGGCTTTGCCTATAAAGATTATAAAGGACAACAAGTCACACTTGATGATGAAAAAGAATTAACATTTGTTGGTCTTGTTTCCTTAATGGATCCACCACGTGAGGAAAGTGCTGATGCGGTTGCAAAATGTAAGATGGCTGGTATTAAACCAATTATGATTACAGGTGACCATGTTGTGACAGCTAGAAGTATTGCTAAAAAGATTGGAATTTATGAAGATGGTGATTTGTCTATTGATGGTCAGCAATTAAATAACATGAGTGATCAGGAATTAGATGGCAAATTAACACATATTAGTGTTTATGCAAGAGTTGCTCCTGAACATAAAATTCGTATTGTCAAAGCTTGGCAAAAACGTGGTGATATTGTTGCAATGACGGGTGATGGTGTCAATGATGCACCTGCCTTAAAACAAAGTGATATCGGTGTTGCAATGGGAATTACCGGAACAGAAGTTTCTAAAGATGCAGCCAGTATGATATTAACTGATGATAATTTCTCAACGATTGTCAAAGCAGTCATTACTGGACGTAACGTTTATCGTAATATTAAGAACTCAATTAATTATTTATTATCTGGTAACTTTGCTGGTATTTTATGTGTGTTTATCGCTTCTTTATTGTTGTTACCAACACCGTTCTTCCCAGTTCATTTATTGTTTATGAATTTGATTACTGACTCCTTGCCAGCCATTGCAATTGGTATGGAAGCAAGTCGTAATGATGTTTTAAAAGAAAAGCCTAGAAATGCGAACGATTCTATTTTAAATAAACCAACATTTTTACAAATTGGATTTGAAGGTATTGTTATTGCATTATGCACTATGTGTTCTTATTTAATGGGATTGAAAGGAGATCCAATGACAGCTTCAACCATGGCTTTTGCTACAATTTGCTTAGCTCGTCTATTACATGGATTCAATTGTCGTAGTGACCAACCATTAACAAAAATAGGCTTGTTCTCAAATCGTTCTAGTATTATTGCTTTCTTAGTTGGATTTGCATTGTTACATCTCATTTTATTTGTACCAGTTATGCACTCTCTCTTTATGATTCATACAATTTCTATGACCCAATTGTTATGTATCTATGGATTTGCATTACTTCCAACATTAATTATACAAGCAAGAAAAATGCTAGTTAAATAGTGAATATCAAAAGCACATCAATAAACCCAATAGGATTATGATGTGCTTTCTCTTTTATAAAATATTTAGAAATAATTCATCCATTTGCATAAGATCCCAACATAATGAAATAATTGGATAATCATTAAAAAGTTCTAGATTTTGTTTTAGTTTCAATGGATCAGTTGAACATATCCCATCAATTGGATTGATTTCAATTCCAGGAAAAACATGAGTTGGCAAATGGGATAAAAATACATTTTGTTTTCTTATACTATCATCACTAGCTGGATCATCACCCCAATAATCAGCAAAACAGCTTGGATCTTCAAAATTTTTAACATAATCCTGATATTCATAACGCATCCCTGCAGGAGCTTCTGTGTATCGATACATCATTGGTTTAATAAAATCAACAACCTCACTTATTTCTTTTATATTTTGTCCTACATGATAAGCTAAAAATGGTGCATAAATATCAGCTCCAACAATCAAATCACGAGATGAAAAATAAGTTGCTAATGCAGTTATATAATCAGTAATCATACGAGCTCGCTTCGCATAAAAAGCATCAATTCCCTGATGTTTAAAATGATATATGCCATTATCATCATATTGACCAGTTAATAGCAATTGATCATGATTATGAATAAGAGTTTTTAATTCATTCAAATCAATTCCAGCAAATTTTTCTTGACATGTTTTACAAAAACAGCCAAATCCTTCATCATATCCATTAGCAAAAGATGGAAAACGTATTTTATCAATAAAGACACCATCAAAGGGTACATCTGCAAAATATTCTTCATAAATACTCATCACATAATCAATATTTTGTTGTGTCGCTGGACATGCAAAAGAAAAACTTTCATGTTCGATAACACTGACCCTTTCTCCTTGCGTTCCATTTATTGTTGTAAGCATAGTTGTATCACGAACTTGATCAGTTTCAGATAAAACAGGTAACCACAATAATACACGAATCCCTTTTTTATGGAAATAAGAAACCAACTGTTTATTTAAACTCTTATCAGTATTCCATCCCAATATAATATCATTAATTTTTATTTTCTCTATTATGCGTTCAGACTTTTCTTTTATTTCATCAAATGTATGCATCTGATGAACAAAACTTCCTGTGTGAAGTTGTAATGTATAACTATGTCCCATATTAATTATCTCCTTCTCTATTTTCTATACTAAGTATACAATGAAATAAATAACAAAAACATATTCATAATCTTGTCTATTTACATATGTGATAAACACTCAAATCTTCATTAATCAATGTTTTCTTCATATGCACATGCGGACAATACTCATCAAGATATTCATCTCCATATGCTTGATAGCCATTCTTTTTATAAAAATTGCTTGCTCTTAATTGAGCAGATAGAGCCACTTCATGATAGCCTAACGCTTTGGCTTTATCTTCTAATACCTGAAGAATATAACTTCCTAGGTGTTGTTGTCTTACTTCTTTTAAGACAGCAATTCTCCCTAACATCATAATGCCATTTTCATCAAACATTCTAGCACAGCCAACTGGCTGTTCTTTATCATAAATCACAAGATGTAAACAATCATGATCAATCTCATCAAACTCATTTTCAAATCCTTGTTCTTCTATAAAGACTTTTTGTCTAATCATTTTTGCATCATCATGTAATTGATTATAGAATTGAAACTTCATCTTTGATCTCCTTTGGAAAAAATACTTTTTTATCTGATTTAAATTTTTTTGAATTTAATATAGCTGAAACGATTTCTGATTTGCTAGGTAATGGTGAAAGATTTCCATCTAGATCAAGAATCTCTATTTCACTTAATTCACCACTTTCACCATAATGTAGATAAGGCACTTGTTTTTGATTATCACTTATAATATAGTAATTTGGATTATAGCCTAATTGCTCTGATAAAGCTTCTATTCTTTTTAATTCTTGTTGATCTTTTAACTGTTTGTATTTAAATAAACGACGATTTAAGAAACGTGATGATAAATCATTTAATATAAAATCATCTTCATTCATAAACTCTTTAAAATAATATAATAATACAGATTCATCCAAACTTGTAAAATCATCTACAGTCATATGATGATCTAAAAAAGGAATTAAATATTTCAAATCAGTTTTAAATTCAAATCCATAATAATATAAATCTTTAACTCTTTTGAAAATACTTTGTAATAAATGTTCATAACTCCTTGCAGTAGGATGATAATAAACTTGCCAATACATATGATAACGAGCAAGAATATAATTTTCTATTGCTTGGACTCCAGATTCCTTATAGACAATCTTATGATCACATATCCTCATTGTTCTTAAGATTCTAGACATATCAAATTGTCCATATGTTGTCCCTGTCATATATGAATCTCTTAATAAATAATCCATACGATCAGCATCTAACTGACTCGATACCATCTGAATAAGTATCTGATTGGGATGAGTATGCTGAATAATACTGGCAACATCTTGTGGAAAATCCTCATATACTAAACTCAAAATATCATGAACTTCACTATTTTCTAAAATCATTCTCACTGTTATATCTTCATGGTTTTCTTCAAATACACCTTCAAATGAATGGGAAAATGGTCCATGTCCAATATCATGCAATAATCCTGCACACATAACAGATAGTTTATCATAGTCACTTAAAGCATAATCTAGACATTCTGTTTCTAACATTCTTCTAACAACCTGATAAACTCCTAATGAATGGACAAAACGGGAATGTTCTGCACTTTGAAAGACTTGATAGGTTCCACCCAATTGTTTAACGCGACGTAGTCTTTGCATTTCTTTAGAATTAATGAGTTTCCAAATCACTAAATGATCCACATGAATATAATCATGAATTGCATCTCTTAAAACTCTTTTTTCATTCATTTCAATACTTGATAAAGTCAATTTATCTTTAAAGTTCATTATCTCACCCCTTTTCCTCATTTTACCAAATATAACTAAGCGAAGTCTATCTTTTCTTCTGTTTTGGAAAAATATGAGAGTAAAATGATTTGTTAAGATATGGATATAAGCGTATAATAAGAGTAGAAAATAAATGGAGGTAGAAATGATGTTAGATTCAAAAGTTGCCGATTTGTTAAATGATCAAATCAATAAAGAAATGTATTCTGCTTATTTGTATTTAGATTTTGCGAACTTTTATACTCATAAAGGCTTAAATGGCTATGCCAACTGGTATAATGTTCAAGCAAAAGAAGAAATGGATCATGCGATAGGTATTCTTAACTATTTGCAAGACAATGATTATGAAGTCACATTATCTGCTATTGATAAACCTGATAAGATTCTAGAAAAGTTAGATGATCCTTTAAAATATGGTTTAGAACATGAAAGATATGTCACAAGTTTAATTCATAATATTTATGATGCTGCACATACTGTTAAAGATTATCGTACAATGAAGTTTTTAGATTGGTATGTAAGTGAACAAGGTGAAGAAGAGAAAAATGCCACTGACTTATTAACTCAATTTGAATTATTTGGGCATGATCCAAAATCTTTATATTCATTAAATAATGAATTATTAACAAGAACATATACACAAGCATCAATTTTAACTGCTGAATAAGACCGAAAGGTCTTTTCTTTTAATGATAGAGTTTGTTATAATAAGAAAACAAGGAGGATGAATATGTATAATAAAATTAATGAAGCTTATAAGTATATTTTTGAACAATATAGTCAACCTATAGATATTGCTATTATCTTAGGTTCAGGTTTAGGACCATTGGCGAATGAAATTGAAAATCCTGTAATTATAGATTATAAGGATATTCCCTTCTTTCCTCAATCAACCATTCCAGGTCATGAAGGAAAATTATATATTGGTAAAATTGCAGGGAAAACAGTTTGTGCAATGAAAGGTCGTTTCCATTATTATGAAGGACATGATATGGATATTGTGACTTTACCTGTACGTGTTTTTGCAAAACTTGGTATTAAGTATTTATTTATCACAAATGCTTGTGGTGGGATAAGAGATGATTTAAATCCTGGACAGATTACTTTGATTAGTGATCATATTGGATTTATGGCACCAAGTGCATTACGTGGTCCTAATTTAGATGAATTTGGTCCTCGCTTTAAGGATATGACAGAGGTCTATTCTAAAGATTTACAAGCTATTGCAAAACAAGCTGCTAAAAAAACAAATGTAGATCTTAAAGAAGGCGTTTATTGTTTCTTTAAAGGTCCCATGTTTGAAACCCCAGCTGAAATAAGAGCATTAAGAGTCATTGGTGCTGACATGGTTGGAATGTCAACTGTCCCTGAAGCTATCGTTGCAAGACATTCTGACATGACAACATTAGGTATTTCTTTAGTCACAAATAAAGCAGCTGGACTTGGCAATAGTGAATTAGATCATAAAGAAGTGATGGAAGCAGCAGATAATGCTGAAGAGAACTTAGTCAAATTAGTTAAACAAATTATTCAAGATATGTAAAAAAGTCAGGAAGTGTCCTGATTTTTTTACAATGGTAAATCTCTATTTTTAAAAATGATATATGTTGCTATTATACATCCAACTGCTAAGACAAATAAAATCACAGTATTGAAAACGGCCTGTTGATCATAAACTTGTAATCCTTTTGCATTAAATAATGTTAATGGAGTCATATATTTCAAAAAATCTATCTTATCACTGACCTGTGATAACATTTGAATTAAAAGTGACCCAATACCAATTCCTGCCCCAATACCAATAGATAGCTTTGTTTCATTGAAACAACATGTTGTTAAAAAGCATATACATGCAAATAGCATATGAATACCTAATAATCCAATATTCATCACAAAAAATTTTCCAATATTCAGCGATTCACTGAACATAACAATACTACATCCTAAAATCAAAACAACAGAATAAACAATTAACAAGATAACCCCACTTAATAAAACCATTAGCTCTGTGGCCATGATTTGAGTACGTGTATGTGGTGTTGTTAAAAGATAAGCCATTGAACCTTTATCAATATATCTAGCCATCAAACGATGGCACATAATGATTGTATAAATTAAAGGAATAACTGTTAAAATAAATCCATAAAGATAATTGGTAATAAAATCTAATAATGTCAGTCCAGGATCCATCATTCCAAAAGCCGCAAAGAGCTGAGGCATAGATTTAGCCATAAGATTTAAACTTTCTCCTAATTTTGGATCATACATAGCTACAATTAATGATTCATATAAAGTTAAAACTGCTATAAATATGAAAAATATTTTATAATTTGATTTCCATTCTCTTTTCAATAAAACAGTGATCATTTTTCCTCACCTCCATAATAATGCAGAAATAATTCTTCCAATGATTGAGGTCTCGCATTGAAATCATCAATATCATATTGACTTAAATCTTGTAATAACTGATTGGTATGTCCTTTCAACATCAAATGAATAATTGCTCCATCTCTTTTTGCCTGATGATATTTCTCCATAAAAGCAATTGCATCATTTTCATCATAGAAATGAATCTCATAATGTTTCAATCTATTCTTTCTTAAATTCTCCATTGTTTCAGTGGCTACGACATGCCCTTCTTTTATCATAACAACGCGATCACAAGTATTCTCAACTTCTTCAAAAATATGTGATGACATCAAGACAGTCTTCCCATCTTTTTTAGCTTGTTGAATTAATTCAACAAACTTATTTTGCATCAATGGATCCAATCCACTTGTTGGTTCATCTAATATAAGAATCGGAGCATCCTGCATAAAAGCAATTACAATCCCTATTTTCTGTTTCATTCCCTTAGACATACGTTTCATTTTTCCACGTGCATCCAATTCTAAAAATTGCATTAATTCCTCAGCATAACTTATATCCTTCATATTTTTCATTTTAGCAATAAAACGAATAAATTCTTGCCCTGTCATATCTTCCATAAAGGCAATTTCACCAGGTAAATATCCTAATTTTCCCTGAACTTGTTTTGCATCATCAAAACAATTCATACCTAAAATTTTAACATCTCCCTGATCCGGTTTCATAAATCCCATTAATTGACGAATAGTTGTTGTTTTCCCACTTCCATTAGGTCCTAAAAATCCAAGGACTTCTCCTTCTTCTACTACAAACGAAACATCAAAGACTCCCTTATGATGACCATAATCTTTGGTAATATGATTAATTTCTATAACACTCATAAATATTCCTCCCTATAACACATTCTTTTAAACATCACTTTCCATTTTTCAAATTCAGTCAGCATTTCATCAACATCTAATGATTGCTCATTCCTTAACATATCCACTAAATATCCTTCCATCATCCAAACAAGCATCTGATAAACCTGTCTCACATCAATATCTTCCTTGAATTTACTCATATCAATATTTTGAAAGTAATTATCAAAAGTTTGAGATAAAATTTTCTGTGCCAAATAATTCATATCATGACTGACATCCTCTTTTTGTGAATAAAAAGCTTTCAATATAAAATTAAGCATATATGGATATTTTATCATGATTTCCATTTTTCTTACTGCCCCATAATCCATAATATCAAAGAAATCTGTAATCTCATGAACATCTTGTATACTTATAAACTGTTTTAATATGTCTTCGCAAAAGTGAAACAAATATATGAAGAAACTCTTTTTATTTTTGAAATAATAAAACAATAATCCCTTTGATATACCAGCCCTAGCTGCTATATCATCTGTTCTTGCATTTTTATAACCATACTTTCCAAAGTATTCCATACCTGCATTAATAATTCTTAGTTGTTTTTCCTTAGGTAATTCTAAGAATTTATCTTCCATAAAGTTCCCCCTACTGACTTACTTGGTCAATTACTATATTATCATTGTACTTCATTGACTATTTTTTACAACCCCCTAAAGAAAGATAATCCCTGTTCATTTTATAAGAAAAAACTCATCACAGATGAGTTTATTCAACCATTGCAGCTTGTTTATTTTGATATCTTTCATAAAAGATAAGAAATGGTGTATAAATAAGAATACAACATCCAAAACAAATCAATTGTGTAATTGCTCCTGTTATACTTCCTCCAGTTGCAATGAAACCAAATAATATTGGTGGTGTTGTCCAAGGTGCCTCAATGACAATTGGATGACAAAATCCAATTGTGATAAGGAAATATCCAATGAGAAGGCTTGCCATTGGTGCTAAAATAAATGGAATCCCAAGAATTGGATTTAAAACCATCGGTATACCAAATACCACTGTCTCATTAATATTAAATAATCCTGGAATGAGTGATAAAGAAGCAATGGCTCTATTATCTTCTCTTTTCCCAAAGATAAAGATAGCAGCCACCAAAGCTCCAGTAATACCTGAACCAGTCATTTCTCCAAACATTTGTAAGAATGTCACATTAATTGTATGGTAACCAGATTTTGCTCCCTCTTGAAACATTGTCATATTTGCGATTAACAGTGGTCTAAAGAATGGATCTTTAACTGCTGAAATCATATTTGCACCATGAATACCCACTAGCCAAAACAAAGAAACAAGCAAGTATAGGAATAATACAGCAATAATATTTTCCCCAACGATACCCATTAATGGTCCTTGAATATAAGTACTGATTAAATCATTTAAATATAACCCTGTAGCTAAATAAATAAAATGACCAACAGCTCCAACTATAACTAGCATAATACAAGCTGGAATTAAAACTTCAAAAGCTCGCATAACTCCAGGTGGAACTTGATCAGGCATCTTAATTTTCAATGAATCCTGTTTTCTTAAGAAACCAAAAACTTCCATTGCAACAATCCCAACAATTAAGGCTGTAAATAGACCTGTAGCACCTAAATAACTTGAACCAATTCCAGTAAATGTTGTCATTGATTCACTTCCACCAGGTAAAACTGCTCCATTCGAAATAATGTTTTTTCCTTCACTACTTACACTTTGCCAAAAATAGAAATTTGTTGGCGTAACAACTAACCATGAAATAAAAGATAAAACTGTAGGGAAAGCCCCTGTCTCTCCATTTGCTTCAGCAATTTCATGCCCCACAAGCATAACGATACCTACAGAAATACATGAGATTGTTGCAAAGTTAATAGCATTAAAAATTGGATTAAGAAATTCTAATGCCATAATTGGTGACCAAACTTGACCTAATCCTGTATCAGCATTAACCAATACATTAGACCAAAGAACACCAATAGCACCAGCAATTGTAGCTGGCATAAAATTTTGGAACGCATTTTTAATGGCACCTAAATACTTGTTTTGTCCGCACCACGCTCCAACACGTCCTAGCTTATCAGCAAAAGCATCCATATATTTTCCTCCCTTTCTATATGTCTCTTATATTATAACTTTCTATAATTTCATAACAATTCATATAAAAAGGAATGGTGGAAACACTTCTTTAAATTTATAGAATAACATTTTCTTTGACGATATTTAATCACTCTTATTTTGAAACTTACCTTTTAAAAGCATATAAATAAGATTAACAATATATTCACCTGTAAATAAATCTATCATGACATCTGTATGATCAATTTGATTTGTAAAAAAAATCAAATGATCATCACATAAATCAATTATTTTATTCTCTTTACAACCTAATATAGAAACAATATAATTCTTTTGCTTTGATAAAGTTTGTACAATATTATAAATAGCTGGATTTTTCCCTGATAATCCAAATACTATTGAAACATTCCTTTGATCCCTCTTATGAACATAATGAATATTTAATACATCATGAAATGTACATTGTAAGCCAAGTGATTGAAGTTTAAATACCAACTGCCTCCCTAAAACACTTGATATCCCTATAGCATAGACATCAATCGAGGATGCACTCAATAAACGATTACATATTCTTATAACAACATTCTTATCTAACAGTATATTCGTTTTCACCAAAGATAAAGCATACATCTTTGAAATCAATGATTTCACTTCTTCATAATCTGACATATAATTTTCTGATTCTTCAAATGCAATATCATCAATCTTAAAATATTCATTTCTTTCTAAAATTAATTGTGAAATAAACTCTCGATAAGATTGAAAACCTAATTTCTTATATAATCTCATAACTGTAGATTGTGAAGTATAACTTCTTTTTGCAAGCTCAACACTCGTCATTGCTAATTCATTATTCTTATCAAGAATATAGTATCCAATCTGTTTTTCTGATTCTGTCAGTTCTTTTTCATCAATCAATCTTTCTATAATCATATCAAAACCCCCTTTGTATAAAATTATAATATTCCACTAATATATCTATGTATATATCATCTATGTATTTTGACATATTTTCTCACTTTTATTTTTTTAAGTTTCCCTATTATGCAAAAATTCTTTCAATATAAAATGAACAAGATAGAATATATCAAAATATACTCTCATCTTGTTCATTCTCAATAATACTCACTAGATGTCTTTATGATAAAAATCTTTATACATCTCGATAGCTTTCTCTAAAACCTTTTTTCCATTCATCATCCCATAATCACGCATATCAATAACATCATAAGGCACTTTCCCCTCACATACTTTCCGAATATTTCCTAACGCATATCTGACTTGTGGTCCCAAAAGCAGGACATCAAATTTCCCCATATATTCTTCTATATTTTTCTCTGGACCTGCTTCTACACTCACATCAAGATTTTGTTTTTGAGCTTCTTCCTGCATTCTTAACATAAGGAGACTTGTTGACATTCCTCCTGCACAAACCAATAAAATTCTTACCATTATCTTTCCTCCTTTTTTATAACTATATAATTTTTATATTCTTTATTCTATTCCATTTCTAACAAATGATGATTTTTATGCATGATTCTATATACGTCTATAAAATACTGACACCAAAACTTCATTTACACTTAAAGTCATTGTTTTTTATTTACTTTCATTTAAAATGTGAGATGTCCATAAATTCCTAACTGAAATATTTTTGACAAAATATGTGGACAAAAAACACAAGTGACAATTCACTTGTGTTTTTATAAATAGGCTTTTAATTCTTCTATATATTTCTTTGATATATCTTCAAAATCATCACAATAACCTTTTAAAGTCTGATCTACATGTTCCTCTTTATTTAAAAGATGTGTCATTGTTATAATTGCCTGATTACTGCCTTCAGTTAACATTTTCGCAATTTTCGCATCATCACTCATCAACATTTTCATCTCTATCATAGATTCTAACATAAATTTATTTTTGACTTCATCTTCTGCATTCGTATATGTATTTTGTACTTTTGTTTTTAAATCACCATAATTTTTTCTTTGATGAATGACGATATCTCTTAACTTTGGATTTTGAATTTTATCTAGAAGATGATCTATCGCAATCATCCCCATATTTAAGCCATTGAATAACTCTTCAATACATGTTTCTTCATTCATTTCTATCACCATTAATAGTATGGCTATAATGCTTTTAAATATTCATATTTTATCCAGCCAATTTCATTTTGATATATAACATATGCATATTGATCATAAACACCAAGTAGTTTGACATACTCACCTACATGAACTGAAATCATATAATCAGTATAATCATCTAAACAATATGTTTTTCCATTTTTCTGATATAAAAATTCATTTTTAATGAACAATCTTTGATGTGTATCTTCCTGATAACATCGGCTGAATTGGTCACCTGTTTTTTCAACTTGTATTTCAAAATAAGGATATCCAATCTTATGAACATATTCCATAGGTTCATAAACATCTTCAATTACCCAATATACTGGTAAAGGTTGAACATAATCTTGTCTATATTGAACTTGCCTATTTTTGCATTCTATAATTAATGCATTTAATTGTGAAACAGATTTCACACCTGTTCCACCATCTATACAAATAATTCTTTTATCCTGATCAATAATAATATCATTGCATATATGATTTTGATAATAATTCGATGTTGGTAAATGTCCTACAATAACCATTTCATCAAGAATATGTCCCTGATCATAAAAATGCTGCATTTCTAATAAAGATGATAATGAACTGTTTTGATAATCTTTTCTTTTTTCAATTCCAGCATGGACAAATAGAAATTCATTGATTTTTAATGTGACTGGTAAATGAGAGATGAAAGCAAGTTCGTTTTTTAGATATTCTGCAATTTTCTTTTGAACACCTAGTTTTGTTTCATGTCCATCATCTAAATGAAGAAGATGATAAACTTCTCGAATACAGCCATTTGATGAAATTCGTTTTAAATATTGTGGTATTTGTATAGCAAGCTCTGGTATAGTTAGTAAAGCATCTAATGCCCATTCACAGTTTCCTGCCAGAACATATGTTCTTTTATTTTGATTCAGTTTTTGTACATAATGAATGGTTTCAATAACCTGATCTCCTTTTTCTACAAAATCTCCTAATATAATTAAATAATCATCTGGTGTGTATCTTACTTTTTGTAGTAATGATTTAAATCTATCTAAATGTCCATGAATATCACTGATGACAATGATTCTATAATCTCCAGTAATCTTCTTTTTCAAGTGTTTTGGTGTTATCATTTTCTCACATCCTTATTATTAGTATACATCAATTTTATAAGAGTGTAACTTTTATTTTTTTAGGATAATATTTTTTACCTTGTCCACATAAGAACATGCTATAATATAAACAAGGAGGGAAATTATGAAAACATATGATTTCGAAAATACTATTCATGCTTCAATAGAAAGGGTATGGGATGTCTTGCATAGTCCATCTGATATTATTTCTGAATGGAATGCTAAAATCGAGCCGATTTCTAACACACAATGGAAAGAAATAGCTGATGGTGATCTCTACAATGTTTTCACTGCATCTTTTAAAAATGATGAATATCTTTTACATATCGAGTCTGTAAACAGTAAATACAGTTCAGAAAGCAATAATATTCATATTAATCTAAAAGCAATTGACTCAACAACTACAAAAGTTTCTGTTCATTACGAAATCAAAACTGGAGCTATCTTTAATAAAATATCATTAGCATTGTTTGGTGAAAAATTAGCTCATCATGCTGAAAAAGTTATTATGAAAAATATTGAAAAGAAGTTATAGAAAAAGATCATTGTGGAATGATCTTTTCTTTTTTCTTATAAACCTTTTTCAGTTAATTCTCTAGCCACATCATCTTTAATTGTCACACCTGCTGCTTCTAATTCTGCAATTTTATCAGCAAATTGTGGTAAGTATTTTTTATGAGCAATTAATAATTCATCTAAAACTCTTTTTGCATTTTCTCCAGAAGGGACTTGAGGATTTAAGATAAATGCTTGTAAAGCTAATCCATAATCTCCTGTTACTGCTGCTTCTTCAACACACATTTCCATGTTCTTCATGCATTGTAGCCATCCTCTTTGAGCTGGCTCTAATGATCCAAATGCAATGGCTCTTGCTCCTGCTGAACCAATAAATGCAGAAACTTCTACTGCACAGTCAGCTGGTAAATCAGGAACTGCTCCATTATTTTTAGTTGTAACAACCATATGAGTATTACTATTTGCATAAATAGATGCAATTGTTTCACATGCTGCATCTGAGTAATGAGTTCCACCACGTTTTGTTAATTGTTCTGGTTTGTAGTTCAAAGCAGGGTCTTTATATAATTCAAATAGTTCTTCTTCTGTTTGTTTCACTTGTTGTCCACGTGTTCCAATTGTATTAAATTCTTCAATACCATGAGCTAACATTTCTTGTTGACGATAATAGTATCTATGATATCCACAAGGAATCATTTTCATTTGATCTAATTGTTCTTTAAAGAATGGAATATCATGAATATTAGCAGGAATTCCACCATCTTTACCTTCATACATTGCATCAATGATTTGTTGTGTTACATCATTACCATTTAAATCAAAGACTTTATGCCAATGGAAATGGTTCAATCCAGCAAATTTATAAACCAATTCATCTAAAGTTTTCCCAATTGTTTCAGGTTCAGCCATCATAGCACCTACTGGTACATTACATAATCCAATGACTTTATCCCATTGACCATATTTCATAACAGCTTCAGTAACCATACCACTTGGATTTGTGAAGTTAACTAACCATGCATCTGGACATAATTCTTTCATATCTTCTACAATACTTAAGATAACAGGAATTGTTCTCAATGCTTTAAACATTCCTCCTGCACCATTTGTTTCTTGTCCTAACATTCCATAAGAGAAAGGAATTCTTTCGTCTTTAATACGTGCATTTAATAAACCAACTCTAAATTGAGTAGTTACGAAGTCTGCATCTTTTAAAGCATCTCTTCTGTCTAATGTTAAATGAACTTTCACATCATAAGGAGATGCATCCCACATACGTTGAGCCATAGCACCAACGATTTCTAATTTTTCTTTACCATCTTCAATGTCAACTAACCACATTTCTTTAATTGGAAGTTTTTCATATCTTTTGATAAATCCTTCCATTAATTCTGGAGTATAACTGCTTCCTCCACCAATTGTTACAATTTTTACAGGTTTCTTTTCCATTATTCATCCTCCTTGTTTTTATACTTACAGTATAATGAAAATTAAGAAATTTGCACATTATTTTCATCTATTGAAAATAAATATTTCTCCTTATATTCTATCACATATTTTCTTCACTTTAACAAAAAGAATCATTTCAAATTAAAATTATTTATTCTATTTTCATAATATTGAATCATCTATCTCTCACTATTTAAACTTTATTTCATTTTACTCTTTTAGTACATTTTTTAACACCAATTATTATTTCATCAATTTGTTTATTTGATAGTTCTTCATTTTCATGATGTGGATCCCATTTTTCCATTGAATCCTTAAAAACAATAAAAGTATTATTATAGAGTAATTCACCTTCTGCTTTTAATGTATAATCATTTTCTAAATCAAAGTATATATATGACTTCTCACCTGTAATTTTCATATAATCTCACCCTTCTTATATAGCTTAGATAATATTATCAATGTTCTTATCTTATAAAACATTTTATTACTAACTAAATGAGAATCTTACATATCAACGTGCAAGATTATTTTTCTACGCAGCCGTTACACACAGTCCATAAACATAAATAAACTTATTAACTTTATAAAAGAATAATCTTTCTTCACTCATAATATATCACATATATAAAATGATTCAAAATATTTGAACTACGTTCTTAATTACATCCATACTATTAGTGGGTAAGACACTCGCTTTTTTATCTAATTTATGGAAAACTTTCTATAGGCTAATAAAGTTGACTGCTATTTATTAAAACTCATAGATTTTTATGATAATAATATCCATAAGTATCTTAATATAATTATTTACACCTTTAAAATTCAAAATAAATATATTATTTTCTTACTAAGCAAAAAGATAGCACTAAGCTATCTTTTAATATCTTCTTTCCCATTTTCCATAAAATCTATGATTTGTTGTTTGGTTGCTATAGGACTATCCCCATAAGTTGTATGTGCTAAGATTCCACTCACTGTTGCATAATTGATTAATTGCTGATGATTCATCTGATGTAAATATCCATAAATAGCTCCTGCTGCAAAACCATCTCCACCACCAACACGATCATACACTGTTAATGGATATGTTGTACTTGTGATAAGTTGATTTTCACAAAACATATACCCAGTGAGATTATCCGTTTTACGATTTGTTCCAAATATTGTTTCAATATGATATTGCTGACACATTTGACGTAATAGGACTTCTAATTGTTTTTCAAAAGGGAGATTTTGATCAACAGTCATTTCTAACAATAACGTTGCATCTTTATAGCCAGCAAATACAATATCTGCCTGATTAAGCATTTCTTCATAAATATCTTTCACATAAACTCTTTCATTTTCATCCCATAAACTTGGTCTAAAATTACAATCAAAGATCACTTTGATTCCTCTTTTTTTGGCTTCTTGCACAATTGCAAATGCGACTTCTCTTACATTTTTATTCATGGCAAGTGAAATGCCACAAATATGTAAGGCATCTTGTCCATCTAAACAAGAGAAATCATAATCACTGAATTGGCTATGTCCAAATGAACTATCTTTACGATTTAAATAAGTCACCTGACTGGCACGATTGCCAATGCCTTTTTCCAAAAAGTAAATGCCCATATGCTGATCACCATAAACAATATATTGATCAATAATGCCAAGTTTTCTGATACTAGCACTGGCAGCATGTCCAACAGCATTATCTGGCAATCTCGTAACAAGAGTCACTTGCTCACCCATTTGATATAAACCTGATAATATATTGACTCCTGTTCCTGTAAACAGAAATTCAAGTTCATTGACTTGTGTTAAAGTTTTATAATCAGATGGCATCATACGCATCATGACTTCTCCAAATGCTAATATCTTCATATCTTCACCTACTTTGTTAAATCTTTCATGATTTCATATAATTTTTGAACATCTTCTTCACGTGTTAATTTTGTATTTGGATCTATAATTGATGAATAAACGTGAGGAATGACTTTTTTAACACCTGCATCTAATGCGATTTGACAGATTTCTTTAAAGTTATCTAAATCAATACCACCTGTTGGTTCTAACATAAAATCTTGACGTACACAAGCTTTGCAGACTTCAATATATTCATCTCTTGTTGATAAACCTTTCATTGGGAAGAATTTAACTGATGAGCACCCCATGTCTTTTAACATCATGATAGCTGTATCAACTGGGACAATAGCATCTTTTCCTTGACTGCTTAATGGTCCTGTTGAAATCTTCACCATACCTACTGTTCCAGTTGGTGATATTAACCCATTGACAACTGTATCATTTTGTCCAAGTAATGCACGTGTTGTTCCAACTCCTGTAAAGACTTGATTGACATGTCTTGGCTGGATATATTGTGAGATAGTACTCACCATATTTGATTGATTCGGATCACCTGCACCTAATCCTACCGAAATACAATTATCTGTAATAGCTGCATATTTAAGCATATCTTCAATAGCAGAAGCATTATCAAGATAGTTCTTTGATAATAAACCTAATAAAATATGTCCTTCAGTTATATCATATAATGCCTTAGCATTTTCTAATGAATTTGTTAAAACATTTAAGCAAATACGATCATTTAAGTAATTTGGTTTCTTTTCCATTCTTATTCCTCCACAAGTTCTTGAATACGACGATAAATCATCATTAATTCTTCATCATTGACATCTCTTATATCTATTTCAATTTGTCCTAAGTTTGCTTTATAATCACGTGTATAAATATGAATATCTCCTGATTTTAATAAAGCACTGATTTTTTTTGCATCTTTCTTTGTAAAAGTGATTTCACTTCTTATAATTGGACGTCCTGCTCCATCTTGAACAGATTTTGCTGATACACCATTTAGCTGATTTAATAAATCATTAAATGGTTTTAAACGTTCCATTTGTTGCTGTAATGTTAATTCAGGAGTCTGCATATATTTTTCAATCGCATAAGTCAATCCAATGATATTTTCTTTACCAATTTTCATGATACGTCCAATACCAGCATATTGTTTTTTGATTAACTCAATATAATCATTCTTTCCAATAACCAATCCAGAAGTTGGTCCACATAATGCTTTTGTTCCTGAATAAATGACACATTCAGCACCCATATGATAATATTTCACTAAATCACCTTCCGCTGCGGCATCAACAATGACAGGCAAACCATATTGATGACCTAAGTTGATAAAATCTTCTGGTGAAGGCATCCCTTTTTGGACACAATGATGTGATTTGACATAAAGCAAAGCGGCTGTATTTTCATTCATACATCCTTTAAGACTTTCTAAAGTACATTCGTTGGCATAACCTGCTTCAACAACCTTAGCTCCACCTAATCTCATTGTCACTTCAATTGCTGTTCCGTAATTGACATTATGTCCTTTGCAAATCACAACTTCTCTTTTTTCATAAGAAGGATCATAAAGATTCATGATTTTATGATGATCGTCTCGACAAATTGCAGCACTTATTGCCTGGGCAATACCACCTGATGCACTATTCACAATATATGCACTTTCAATATCTAAAAGATTAGCAATGTATTCTCCTGTTTTATCAAGCAACTCTTTCACTTCAAAGAAATTACCTGCTCCTAAGGCACATTGTTCAATAATATCATCCTGAACACGCGAACCTCCTAAGATAGTCATTTTTCCAGAAGCATTAATCACTTGACTGACCTGATATTTTTCATAAACATTCATGACTTTTCCTCCTCTAATTGATAAAGTTGATTTTTGACAATCGTATGTGTTGGTTGAATATAATAATGACTCTTCACTTCTAAATGTGTAGAATCCATTAATTTTATATCCTTTGAACACATCTTAAAGACTGTAAAATCAGCTATCTTTCCAATTGCGATTTCGCCAAGATTATTGAAATGTAATGCTTTAGCAGCATTTTTAGTCACTGCATTGATGACTTCTTCTAACATATATCCTATGTATAATAATTTATTCATTGTTGTGACTAAATTATAAACAGGTCCATTTAATCTATTTCTAAAATAAATATCACTACTGATTATATCAACATGAACATTTTTATCAAAAGCAATCTTAGCCACTTCAAAAGAAAAACTATCAGTACCATGACCTACATCTAATAAAATCCCTTTTTCCTTTGCTTTAAAAACACATGCTTTTAAATCTCGATTCTTAACAATTCCATTATCCTTAGGATTAAAAATATGAGTAATGATATCGTCTTTATCCAACATATCAACAACATCTTCTAAGACACTAGGAGCTGTTCCAATATGTACCATAATCGGTAAATTCACAAGTTTTTGCATTTCTTTTGCAAATACCAATGGCTGATTCCCTGAATCTCCTAATACACTTTTTGACATTCTCGCTTTTAAACCAACAATAAAGTCAGGATACTTTTGACAAGATTTTAAAATAGCTTCTTTATTTAAACGATTTAAATCAGCTAATTCATCCTGAGCATAAATACCAGGACTTGATATATTCAATAAAGAATACACTCTTGTTTTAGCAGATAATGCTTGCTGATAAAATTCATCTATTGTATCACTACCAGCAGTTCCTGCATCTACAACTGTACATACACCATGAGGATAGCCAATTAAATCTGGCTGATCCCCATAAATTTCAAATTTATCAAAACAATGTGTATGTATATCAATCCAGCCAGCACTGACATAATCATCATAAAAATTCACAGTCTCATATGAACTTTCAATATGTTCAGCAATATCTTGAATGATTCCATTTTCAACAAGTATATCTACTCGCTGTTCATTTATAAGTCTTGCTTGTTTGATTACATAATTTTCCACTTGCATCATTTCTCTTTCAATTTAAATTTTGTCCATGCATCAATATAATTCATCAAAAACAATTCTTCATCAACAACTCTACCCACTTTATTCTTACGTTTATCATAACATTCTTCTAAGATAATTTGAAGTTCTCCTTTGTATTTTCCAAAATCATTATTCCCAATCACAACATCTCCTGCTGTAAAGGCATCTAAATGATCATGACATGGGATATCTTTTCCCACTTGTTTCTTTCTGACTTCAGTTGAACGAACAGCTTGTTTTGTAATATCTCCACGACGATAATGTTGTTCTTGATACATAATTTCTTTTTCTAATTGACTTGTTTTTTCAATCGGTTTTACGCTTAATTCTAATTGATAACGATTGACATTAGATAATGCTTTTAATTCATCTTCACTTGCATAAGCATTACCAATAATCACATCATCAATTAAGTTTGTCGCAAATAAGTGTTTTGCCTGAACTTCAACCGGTAAATGTCTATGCATTTCTAATGTACATAAACCATCGTTAATAGACCAAGGACCAATATTGGCTGCATGTGAGTTAATAAAAGCTGCTGTTCTAATGCCATGTTGTTTAAAGCGTGTTGAACATTGAACAAAGAAATCGTAATCTAATCCTGTTCCAAGTTGTGGATAAAAGTTATGACACCCATAAAGGAATGGAACATTTGGCTGATATGTCAAAATGTTATCAAGATAAGCAACATTGTTTGACATATTGATTTCAATTGCTAATTGATAAGGGTTAAATGTAAGCATAGCTTCTTTTGCACCATCAAATCCCATGTCTAAACGAATACCAGTTGCTCCCATTTCATGAAAGAATGTTAAATCATCATAAGAGATACCTAACTGATCAAAGACAGCTGGAGCTACATCTAATATTACTTCATAACCTAATCCTGTTGCATATTCAATAATCTCTTTAAATTCAGAAACAATTTCTTCTTTTGGTTTATTCACTGATAATAAACATGTAAAGACTCTTGTAAAACCATATGTACTTGCTAATTTAAGATAAGCTTTATCCTTTTCTACTGTACTGTGTTCTGGATAAATAGATATTCCTAATGATCTTTTCATGCTTCTACCTCTCCTGGAATCTTACGATGTGAATTAAAGACATTAAAGAAACTTGCCATAACTACACTTCCATAAATTAAAATTGGAAATGCTGCTGGAATCAAGACAACGATTGTTAATAAGACAAACATATATGCCATAATATAAAGAATCATTGTACGTAATCTTGTTTTGATAGAATGTTTTTGATAATACTTTTCAGATAAAATTGTTGTGATAAAGAAACTTAATAATACACCTATAAATGTTGAGACTTGAATCATTTTTATTCACCAAAGACTATGTCTTTCCTTTCTATGCTTCTGAATGTGCTGCTAATTCTTTTTCTAATTGTTGTTTTTCAAACATTTTAAAGAATGGATAATAAATCACTAAGGCAATAATAAAGTTAATAATAACGAGTACCCCTGCCATAATAGACCAGTCAGTTGACATAACAGCGGCTAATGGTGCTGGTAATGTAAATGGTAATTTTGCCATCATCATTGGTACTAAACCTGAAATTGTAAATAAATAAGAAACAATTGTCATAATAATTGGTGCAACAACAAATGGTATCGCAAGAATTGGATTCATAACAATTGGTGCACCAAAGATCACTGGTTCATTGATATTAAAGATACCCGGAATCAGACATAATCTTCCTAAACTCTTAATATATTGAGATTTTGATCTTAAGAATAAACATACTAAAGCTAAAGTTGCTCCAGCTCCACCAATCCAAATAAACCATTGTAAGAACTGTTCTGTAAATAAATTTGGTAATTGACTTGCTGCTGTTCCTGCTGCAAATACTTCCATGTTTTCTGCAATTGTCATATCCCAAATTGGTCTGATAACTGGTGACATGATGGCTGGACCATGAATACCAAGTACCCAGAAGAATGTAATTAATGTCACTGTTAATAAACCACCTAATAAACTATTTCCTGATAATGTGTCTTTTAAAGGCATTAATAAATTACTTAATGTTGCACTAATATCAAAGTTAAATACATAACGTACAACCCAAAATAATAAGATAACAACTGCTGCTGGAATCAATGCACTAAATGAATTAGCAACTTCTGGTGGTACTCCATCTGGCATTTTAATCACGATATTTTTTTCTTTACAGAAACGATAAATTTCTACAGATATTAATGCTGCAACAATTGCTCCAAATAATGAACTTGCGCTTAATGCTCCGATTGATAAATAACGACCATCAGCAATAACTTCTGGCATCCCAGCTGTGATTTTGATTGGCACAACTGTTGAAACTAAGAAAGCGACAGTTGCTAACATACCACATCCTAATTGATCTAACTTGTAGTATCTTGCAAGTGATGAACCAATACCATAAGCAGCATATAACGCTAAGATACCTACAGTAAAACGAAATGGTACATCTACAATATTAAGATATGGGGCAATAAATTCTGAATATCCATCAATAGGAATATTCAATAGGATACAAAAGAACGACCCTACAATTGTGAGCGGTAATGTTGCAACAACCCCTTGTCTTACCGCTTGCATATGACGTTGTCCGCTAATCTTCAACGCCACAGGCATTAACTTTTCTTCAATCATTTTCATAAACTTTTCCATACTTTTTCTCCTCAACTATTTTGTTTACGCTTACACTATAACATTATAATGTTTATTTGTAAAGATTATAATGTTATATTTTTTATAAATTTTACCATTTTTTTATTTTTATATGCTATAATAAGACTATCAT
>NZ_HG005284.1:184343-185949 GCF_000455285.1 Candidatus Stoquefichus massiliensis AP9
ATGCTATAATAAGACTATCATGGAAAGGAAGATGCATTTTATGAACGAAAAAGTCCCTTTGTATTACTCTATTATGGAAGTGATTAAAGATTCTATCATTAATGGAATCTATCCTATAGGTACATTTCTTCCTACTGAAACGGAATTAGAAGAACAATTTAAGGTAAGTAAGATTACGATTCGTAAAGCTATTGAACTATTAGAAAATGATGGTTATGTCACAAAAAAAAGTGGTAAAGGTACCACAGTTATTAGTAATAGCATATTTAACAAATTATCTAATGGACAATCATTCTCTTCAATCTTAAATCAACAAGGTTATCAAGTCACTAAAGAAAATACTTACTTTGAATACCTAAAGTTAGATCCCCAACATGAATTATTTCAGTATTTTGAAAGACAATGTTTAAAAATTAGTCGCTGTTATTATCTAGATGGTCAGCCATATATTCATTTCACTCATTATTTACCAGGTGATATTGCAATTCCTGACCAAATGAAACTCAATGATTTCTCTTTATACATGTATTTATATCAGCATAATCATTCTGTTGCTGATTTCAATGATGATTTCTATGTTGAGTTTCCGCCATTAGAAATTTTAGAAGCATTAAACTTAGATCATGGACCAGTTCTTGGACGTAAAAGAGTTTCCCATGATATTTATGGTAAAGTTGTTGAAGTTTCTCATGCACGTTATAATACACGTATTCATAATTATCAAATACAATATAAGTTATAACAAAGGATAGTTCAAACTATCCTTTCTATTGCTTCTTTAAACTCTTCATAACTTAACTGTTTACCTACAAGTGTAAATGCTCTTTTAAGTTGTTCCTTATTACATTCTTTTAGCCAATGAGAAGCATCCTTTTGATACAATGTTTGTATCAATTCCAATACATTCTTATAGCGTTCTTTCAGTTCTCCTTTCAGTTCACCTTCCCTTCTTGCCTTATTCATCTTTGTTTGAATGATTAATCGTTCTCTTTCTAACTCATATCCTTTAATCACTTCATCTGTATTCATATACTTGTTATGTATGTCCTTTGCATCTTTGACATCCTCCACTGTTTCACTGTTCTCATGACTCTTTCCATTCATAAATAAATAAGCCAACTGATTAATAGTAAACTCACTTCCCTATTTAATAACCAGATCTAACAAAACTCTTGTCATCATTGTTTTACTTCAACATTTCAACTTTAAACTCTTCATATGATTGACACTTTTTCACTAAAGTATAAGCGTGTGACAATTGCTCAAAACTACAACTCTCAACCCATCTTGTGTCAACTCCTCCATAAATTAAATCTATAAGTTCCAATACATTCTTATAGCGTTCTTTCAGCTCTCCTTTCAGTTCACCTTCCCTTTTTGCCTTATTCATCTTTGTTTGAATGACTAATCGTTCTCTTTCTAACTCATATCCTTTAATCACTTCATCTGTATTCATATACTTGTTATGTATGTCCTTTGCATCTTTGACATCCTCCACTGTTTCACTGTTCTCATGACTCTTTCCATTCATAAATAAATAGGCCAACTGATTGATGACTGTTAAGCTCACTTCCATATTTAAATCCTCCTCCATTAATTGTAGCTA
>NZ_HG005284.1:186022-200754 GCF_000455285.1 Candidatus Stoquefichus massiliensis AP9
CATCTGTATTTCATTATACTTTGTTATGTATGTCCTTTGCATCTTTTGACATCCTCCACTTGTTTCACTGTTCTCATGACTCTTTCCATTCATAAATAAATAGGCCAACTGATTGATGACTGTTAAGCTCACTTCCATATTTAAATCCTCCTCCATTAATTGTAGCTATAATAAGACTGCATGTGCTTTCTGATGTTCCAGTACTGCTCCATATTCAAAATCTCCTCTCTTTAAGTTATGCTGATAATGATGAAAGTTCTCGACTGGATTGCCTGTATACAGGACGAGCTGATAAACATCTTTCATATCAATATAATCCACTCCTCTTTTCAGCTGTCTTTCCATCATATTGTTGAGATAGCATGCAAATCTCACTTCATCATCATCTTCGATATCATAGTTTTGCATCTCAAAGTTATAGAGACGCCCCTTGTCATCTCTCACGACCTGATCCATAATAAGCTTCTTGCCACCATAATAGGGAATATAGGATTCATTTGTTTCAAGAAAGGTTTGCTGAATCGTATTATCACCAGAGAGAAAGCGGCATAAAGTCAACCTTATTCTCTCACTTTCCATCAGCAGATAGTGAAAGAAATAATCATAGCGGTACTGAGCAATTCTTTTCCTGATTTCACTATCTGGCAAATCATCATAAGTTTGATACATTAAGTCATCCTCCGTATATAGATTTAGAGAAAAAAGATCTCTATACTTCTATATACGCAAAAAATAATCATTTTTCTTTTTTTATAACAAACTTTTTTTAATTTCTACACATATTATATGATTTATCACTAATATATGCAATAAGCAATTTTGATAAAAATATAAAAAGCCTCTTTTCAATAGAAGCTTTCTTTTAGATAGATTTATTTTAGTTTTTTATGAGCATAATAGTTTCTTACTAAAACTTGTGTTTTTCTAATATGCTTTTGAATTGTTTCTTTCGCAAGTTCTTTATCATTTGCAACAATAGCTTCTAAAATAGCACGATGTTCTTTTAAAGCTGTTTCTAATCGCTCAGGCTGAGTTATAGAATGACGACTTGTCACAGAAACATAATAATGAACATCTTTTAATAACTGTTCAAAATATTGGGATTGAGTTGCTTGATAAATTGTTTCATGATAGAGAATATTCAAATCATTAATTTTTTCTTGTTCTTTCTTAGTTGTATAAAATTCCATAAGTTCAAAGACATCTTTGATCTTTGCTAAATGAACTTCATCCATACGATCAATAGCTAACTGAATTGCCAATCCTTCTAATGCTAAACGTATTTCAAACATGTCATCAATATCCCTAGGTGAAAATCCTTTAACATATACTCCTTTATTAGGAATACTTTCTACCAATCCTTCTAATTCAAGTTGCTTTAAAGCTTCTCGAATAGGAGTACGACTGATTTTTAATTCATTTGCAAGTGAAAGTTCATTCAATTTTTGACCATTATCATATTCCTCATTTAAAATACGATCTCTTAATATATCAAAAATTTTATTTCCTAAAGAGCCATGCGATACTTGTTCAAATAAACTATGTGATGGCATATATTTTCCTCCTATAATTTCTCAATAATAGATTGAGTAAATGCACTCGTTGAAGCAGTTCCTCCAATATCAGGTGTTATTGTTTTTCCTTCTTCAACAACTTTTGCTAAAGCTTCTCTTAAACGATTCGCTTCAGTTAATTTTCCTAACGCTTCCAACATTAAAGCAAAAGCTAGTAATAAAGCACTAGGATTAGCAATATTTTTTCCAGCAATATCTGGTGCACTACCATGAACAGCTTCATAGATTTGATACTCGTCACCAATATTACCACTAGGAGCAAATCCTAGACCACCAATCAACCCAGCACATAAATCAGAAACTATATCTCCATATAAATTAGGAGCAACCAAAACATCAAATGTCTCAGGTCTTAACACAAGCTGCATACACATATTATCAACGATAACTTCTTGAGCTTCGATATCTGGATAATTTTTCGCAACATCTCTAAATGCTTCTAAAAATAAACCGTCAGTATATTTCATAATATTCGCCTTATGAATAGCTGTTACTTTATGTCTGTTATTTATTTTAGCATATTCAAAGGCATAACGGCAAATCTTTTCGCTTGCTTCACGTGTAATTAATTTAATTCCGTTTGCCATATTTTCATTAATCATATATTCAATGCCTTTATATAAATCCTCAGTATTTTCACGAATCATGACCAAATCAATATTCTCATATTTAGAATCAATTCCTTTAAATGAACGAATAGGTCTCACATTTGCATAAGTCGCAAATTGTTGTCTTAATGCCACATTCACACTTCTAAATCCAGTTCCAATAGGTGTTGCAGTTGGACCTTTTAATGCCCACTTATATTCCTTAATCGCATCAACCAGTCCTGGTTCAAAAACCTCTTTTGTCTTTTGCGCATACTCAGCTCCAGCCTGATATTTCACCCATTCAATATCAAGTTTCATTGCTTTTGTAATATCTTCTACACTTTTAGCAATTTCTGGACCAATGCCATCTCCTGGTATTAAGACTGCTTTCATTAAAAATCTCCCCCTAACTCTTTAATTGCATTTAATAATCCACCTTGTAAAATCATGACTTTTTCTCTAGGTGCCAATGATAGTTTTGCAACTATTGTTTCCTTTGTTGTTTGATTCATGACTGTCACATCTTGATTGTTTTCAACAGCATCTTTCACATTTAATAAAACATATTCATCCTGATCATTAAAGAAATCATAACCCTCACTATCAATAGTTAAAGGTAAAATACCATTATTAATTAAATTAGAACGATGGATTCTTGCAAATGATAATGCAAATATAGCTTTAATCTTTAAATAATTTGGAACCAATGCTGCATGTTCACGTGAAGAACCTTGTCCATAATTATCTCCCCCAACAATAAATCCACCACCATTTTTAACTGCTCTGTTATAGAATTGATCATCAACTTTACAGAATGAGAATTTCGCAAGATGTGGCACATTAGAACGATATGGTAATAATTTAGAATCAGATGGTACAATGTGATCAGTAGAAATATTATCTCCAACCTTTAACACCATTTTCCCTTTAATTTCATCTGTTAACTTATCACCTCTAGGAACTGGTTTAATATTTGGTCCCATATAAACTTCAATATCAGGATCATATTCATTAATAAAGAAGTTTTCATTTTTAATAAATGGTGTATTTGGAACATCCTCTAAATACATATCATCTTCAAATTCACATGATAAATAACCTTTGATTGCTGATAATGCTGCAATTTCTGGTGAAACCAAGTAAACACCAGCATCATTTGTTCCTGAACGTCCTTTAAAATTACGATTAATTGTTCTTAAAGAAATTCCTTTTGATAAAGGAGCTTGCCCCATACCAATACATGGTCCACATCCACATTCAAGAATTCTTGCTCCTGCATGAATCATATCTGCTAACGCTCCATTTGCAGATAACATTGCTAAAATACTTGATGAACCAGGTGCAATAACTAATGAAACATGTTCAGCAACCTTACGTCCCTTTAATATTTTTGCAGTTCTCATCATATCGGCAAATGATGAGTTTGTACATGATCCAATCACAACTTGATTGACATGCATCCCTTCTAATTCTTTTGCTTCAACAACAGCATCCGGACTATGAGGTTTTGCTACCATTGGTACAAGTGTAGACATATCTATATCTAATCTTTGATCATATGTTGCATCTTCATCCGCTTGCATATCAACATAATCAAAAACACGTCCTTGCTGTTTTAAATATTCTAATGTTCTGTCATCTGTTGGAAACACAGAAGTTGTCGCTCCAAGTTCTGCCCCCATATTACATATTGTTGCACGATCTGTTAATGACAAAGATGCAATTCCTTCGCCTGTATATTCGACAATTTTATTAACGCCACCTTTAACACTTAATTCCTGTAAAACTTTTAAAATAATATCCTTAGCACTCACCCATGGTGCTTTATTCCCTGTTAAATTCACTTGAATAACTGATGGACATTGTAAATAATACTTTCCTGTTGCCATAGCAACTGCAACATCTAATCCTCCAGCACCAATTGCAATCATACCCATTGCTCCACATGTTGGTGTATGTGAATCACTTCCAACTAATGTTTGACCTGGCTTAGAGAAGTTTTCTAACTGTAGTTGATGACAAACACCATTTCCTGGTTTAGAAAAAGTAATGCCATGTTTTTTAGCAACACTTCTAATAAATTCATGATCATCCATGTTTTCAAATCCAGTCTGCAACATATTATGATCAATATAAGCAACAGCTTTCTCTACAGCAACATGACCAACTTCCATAGCCTCAAGTTGTAAATAAGCCATTGTTCCTGTTGAATCTTGTGTTAATGTCTGATCAATCCCAATGCAAATTTGTTCTCCCGGAACAAGTTTCCCCTCTTTCAAATGCGAATTTAAAATCTTATATGCTAGATTCATATCATCTCACCCTTTCTTTATTGTATACAATTATACAAGATTGTGTATAAACACGCAATAAGATATTTCATTTTTTTAATCAACACAGACCTTTTCAACAAAATAAACAACTTTATTATATTTCTTCTTTATGTTACAATAGTTGCGGTGATGAAAATGATACTTGCATGTTCATCTTTAAAGAAATCATTCCAAGGAATAGATTTACTTAAAGATATTACATTTAAAATTGAAGAGCATGATAAATTAGCCATTATTGGTGTTAATGGAGCTGGAAAAACAACTTTATTACGTATTCTTTGTAATGAAGAGAGTTATGATAGTGGAGATATTTTTTGTTCTAAAGATACTTCTATAGGTTATTTATCTCAACATAATACATTAGATACATCCCTATCTATTTACGATGCTTTATTAGATGTTTTTACTCCCTTAATTAAGAAGGAAAAACGTCTACGTGACTTAGAACAAATGATGACTAACACTCATGATTTAGAATTGATTATGAAAGAATATGATCAGTTATCATATGAATTTGATAGAGATGGTGGTTATACATATCAAAGTCAAATTAAAGGTGTTCTAAAAGGTCTGGGATTCGATGAAAAGACATGGGATATGAATATTGGTATTTTATCTGGTGGGCAAAAGACGAGAATTTCTTTAGGACGTCTTCTTTTACTAAAACCTCGCTTACTTTTATTAGATGAACCAACAAACCATTTAGATGTTGATTCTATTGAATGGTTAGAAAGCTATCTCAAAAGTTATCCACATGCGATTATAATGGTTTCACATGATCGTTACTTTATTGATCAAGTGACTAATCAGATTCTTGAAATAGAAAATGGTAAGTCTTCATTATATAAATGTTCATATCAGCAATATGCTACAATTAAAAAACATAATCGTGAAGTTGAAATGAAACATTATGTAGATAATCAAAAAGAAATGAAACGAATGCAAGAAAGTATTGATCGATTGAAATCATATAATCGTGAAAAACAAGTCAAACGTGCAGAAAGTAAAGAAAAAGCATTGGAAAAAATGGAAAAAGTTGATAGACCAGATGCTTTACCGTCTGCTATGAAAATTCAGTTCCAGCCACTTGTTGAATCTGGTTATGATGTTTTAAAAGTCAAAGACTTATCAATGGCTTTTGAACAACCTTTATTTGAAAATATTAATTTTGAAATCAAACGGCAGGAAAGAGTTGCTTTAATAGGTCCTAATGGTATTGGTAAAACAACCTTGTTTCAAATTCTTTTAGGCAATTTAGTCCAAAAAAGTGGAAAAATCAAATTAGGAAGTAAAATTATGGTTGGTTATTATGATCAGGAACATACTTCACTATCTTTCAATAAAACTATCTTTCAAGAAATTAGTGATGCATATCCACAAATGAACAATACTGAAATTAGAAGTGCCTGTGCTTCATTCCAATTTAAAGGTGATGATGTTTTTAAAACTATGGATGTTTTATCCGGTGGAGAACGTGGTCGTGTTGTCTTAATGAAACTACTCTTATCAAAGTGTAATTTCTTAGTTTTAGATGAACCAACGAATCATTTAGATATCGAATCCAAAGAAGTCTTAGAAGATGCATTGTTGTCATTCGATGGAACAATCCTCTTTATTAGTCATGACCGTTATTTTATTAACAAACTTTCTACAAAGATTGTTGAAATGACGCCTCATGGTGCCCATACTTATTCTGGTAACTATACAACTTATCTTGATCGTAAAACTGAAGTGAAGATAGAAAAAGAAAAAAACATTTCTTATATAGAACAAAAGAAAAGTCAATCAGAGTTACGTAAGCAACAAAATCAAATCAAAAAAGTAGAACAGCAAATCTCTGATTTAGAAAAACAAATTGAGAAATATAATCAAAGCCTTCATTTAGAAGAGATTCTTAATGATTATCAAAAGTATAATGAAATCATCAAACAACTTGATGAGACTAATCAGCAACTTGAGTCTCTCTTAGAAGTTTGGGAAAGCTTACAAATTTAAAACATCACAAGAAATCATTATGATTCATGTGATGTTTTTTGATTAACCATTTTTTCTAAGTGTTCTACTTTTACCTTTGTTTTTGATTTAGCAAGTGTTTCATAGACTGCACAATATTTATCCGCCAACAAAACAATATAACTTTCTCTATAACGAGGCAGCTTTAAGGTTAATGGAAACATATGCTTTAATATGATATCTCTTTCCAATTCGTTTAACTCAAAATCAATACTTGCATTTTCATAGGCACGACGGGGATGTGAGAATGCATGACGTTTATTATTAGGAGATGGTAAATGCCAATCATACAGAAAGTAATCATGTAAGAGCGCTCCACGGATTAGACTTCGTTCATTTGCATTTAAATGTAAACTTTTTACAATTCTTAAACTAATATAAGCAACAAATAATGAATGACAATAACAACTTAAATGACCATGTTGCATAAAATCTTTTTCTAATTGCATGTTTTTAGCATTTAATATGTCTTGTCCATGATGATATAATAGATTATAAAGATAATAATAACGCATACTTCCCACTCCTTTTTCTATCCTCATTGTACAAGTTTATGTTTAATATTACAATGAAATGACACTTGTTTTTCATTTCACAAAAACTTTTTTCATGTTTTGAAATAAAAACAGATGATGTTTTATTTTATGTATAATGACAATGTCAAAACAAAAAGAAAAGGAGAATGTCATATGTTACACAAAAAATTAAAACCCTTTCCTCAAGATTTTCTTTGGGGAGCAAGTACTTCTGCTTATCAAGTTGAAGGTGCAAATTTAGAAGATGGAAAAGGCCCTTCATGTCAGGATGTGAAAACAGTACCTGATGGGACTTCAGATTTAACAGTCTGTGCAGATCAATATCATAGATATAAAGAAGATATTGCTTTAATGGCTGAAATGGGATTTAAAACTTATCGTTTCTCTATTGCATGGTCTAGAATTATTCCAGAAGGTACTGGTGCAATCAATCCTAAAGGAATTGAATATTATAACAACGTTATTAATGAATGTTTAAAATATGGTATTGAACCATTAGTCACTATGTTCCACTTTGATATGCCTGCTGCATTAGATGAACGTGGTTCTTGGTCAAATAGAGAATCTGTAGATTGGTTCTTAAACTTTGCAAAAGTTATGTATGAAAACTTTGGAGATAGAGTGAAATACTGGTTAACGATTAATGAACAAAATATGTTAACTTTAGTTGGCCCTGTTATTGGAACATTAACAATTCCTGAAGGATGTACAAATGAATTAAAAGAAATTTATCAACAAAATCATCATATGTTAGTTGCTCAGGCAAAAGCAATGGCTTTATGTCATGAAATGTTACCTGGTGCTAAAATTGGTCCTGCACCAAATATTTCATTAGTATATCCAGCAAGTTGTAAACCTGAAGATAACTTAGCTGCACAAAATTATAATGCAGTAAGAAACTGGTTATATTTAGATGCATCAGTTTATGGTGTTTATAATAACTTAGTTTGGTCTTGGTTAGAAGAACATGATGCAACTCCTGAGTTTGCTGAAGGTGATGCAGAAGCATTAAAGAATGGACACCCTGATTTTATTGGATTTAACTACTATAATACTGCAACTTGTGAATGGGAAGATGGAACTGTTGAATGTACTTCAGCAGCAGATCAACAAACTGCACGTGGTGAAAAAGGGATGTTTAAAGGATTTAAAAATCCAAATTTACCAACAACTGAATTTGGTTGGGAAATTGATCCAATGGGATTTAGAGCAACAATTCGTGAAATGTATTCAAGATATCGTTTACCAATGATTGTGACTGAAAACGGACTTGGTGCTTATGATAAATTAGAAGATGGTAAAGTTCATGATCCATACAGAATTGAATACTTAAGAAAACATATTGAGCAAGTACAATTAGCTATTTCTGATGGTTGTGAAATGATGGGTTATTGTCCATGGTCAGCTATTGACTTAATTTCTACTCATGAGGGTATGGTTAAACGTTACGGATTTATCTATGTAGATAGAGATGAATTTGATTTAAAGACATTAGATCGTTATAAAAAAGATTCTTTCTATTGGTATAAGAAAGTTATCGCAACAAATGGAGAAGATTTAACAGATTAAACAAAAGAACTTGTCCTTTTCGACAAGTTCTTTTATAATACCCTAGAGGTGTTATTTATGAAAAAAATAAAATATTTTATTCCATCAATTCTATTGATGATACTGATTTTTAGTTTCTCAAATCAGACTGGAAATGAATCTTCAAGTTTAAGTGGGCAAATTGTTCAATGGATACAAATAAATTTACATATATCTATACCTGAATTGATTATTAGGAAAGGTGCCCATATGAGTGAATATGCCCTTCTGACAATGACATTCATCTATGGATTCTATAAGTCTGAATTAAAACAATTTCAAATCTATTCTTATTCATTACTTGCATGCTTTCTATATGCCTGTACAGATGAATTTCATCAATTATTTATAGGTGGAAGAGCTGGACAAATCACTGATGTATTAATTGATACAAGTGGTGGAATTCTTGCTTTAGTATTTGTTTATATCTTATCTTATTTCTATACCAAAAGAAAAAGTGCTATTCATAGTAAGTAGCACTTTTATTCATAGTTTAATAAGTCATGTTTTTTAAGTATTGGTTTAAAGAGTTTCATAAATATTCCTAATGTTGGTCCAAATGTTAACATTCCAATAATTGTTCCAACGCCAATAGACCAAGGAATATCAAAAACTAATGTTAAGATAACTACAGCAATGACACTCAATACATCTGCTCCCTGTCTTATAATATGAAATTTAACAGGTATCACATTAACCAATGCCATACAGAATCCTTCTAGTGCAAATGTGACTTCATCTAATAACATAACAATAGCTACACCAAAAGCACAAACTGTACTAGCACATATATACATCAAAATGCCACCTACAAATGAATGAAATTCAAATACTAATAAATCATATAAAACAAAGTTAATCACTGATCCTAATAAAATACTAAGCGGAATCTGTAAAATTTGAATCATTTTAAATTTCTTTCTTAAAACGACTATCTGCCCCACAACACATGAGCAATTAAAAATCATTCCCATTGTCCCTACTTCTAACCCAGACAATTCAGAGGTTGATTTTGCTAAAGCATCCCATGCTCCAACACCAATATTTGCCTTTAATGTAAATGCACACGCTGTTCCAACAATCATAAAACCAACAACAATTAATAGATATCTCTTTATATTTTTACTCATGTCTTCTCCTCCATAGTGTGATTATTATATCTATTTATAAATGTTTGTCTTTATAATTTCATATCATGAAAAAAGTTTTTAAAAAATGGAAAAGAAACCTATCCTAGTTTCTTTTCCATGAGATATCTTCTTAATCTTACGCCACGTCTTTCTACTGATTGTTCCTGTAGAACAGTATATCCTTTTGCTTCAAAAAATGCTCTCGAAGTTACTGATGCAGCAGTATTCATAAAAACAATTCCTTTTGTTTTCGCATACTTTTCCAATTGATTAACAATCATAGATGCAATTCCCTGATGTAAATAATCAGCATGAACATAAAGTCTGTCTAAATATCCAGTCTCTCCAACATTTCCAAAACCAATAATTTTTCCATTTTCTTCAACAACAAGTGTATGATTCTTATTTAATGATGCTTCCCATCGATAAATATCTGGATTTTTAGGCGCCCAGGCATCTAATTGTTCCTGCGTATAATCATGAACACATACTGTATGAACATTATCATAAAATAATGTTAAAACTTCTTCTAAATCTGTTGGCATATAAAGTCTTGTTTTCATTCACACCACCCCCTGTGCCATATATTATAACATAGTTAAAAAAAATAAGAAAGGAGTTGTACTCCTTTCTATTTAGATTCCAAATAATAAATCAAGATAAGTTGGCATTGGCCAATATTTTTCATCAACCTTTGTTTCAATTGTATCAACTGTTTCTCTGAGTTTATTCATCGTTGCAAATACACCATCACGCCACATTATAGACTGTTCCATAATATCACCATCAAATGCTTGTGCACCTACAATTTCATTATCCAACTGCTCCATTTGTGATTTCATTTTTGTTAGTAAATCAGATAACACTTGAACATCATCTAATAAGAAAGTATGATCAATCCCTGATTCTTTAACTTTTAAAGCAGTTTCTGTTATGTTTTTAAGATAAGCTACAGATGCAGGATAGATTTCACTTCTTGCCATTTTTGCAGCCGTTAAAGCTTCAACCTGAATTGTTTTATTATAATTATCTAATAAGATTTCATAACGAGAAGCTAATTCAACTCTTGAATAAACACCCAGACGATCCAACATTTCCAAATTCTTTTCTGCTTGTAAACATTTCATAGCATCAACTGTATTCTTATTATTTGCTAAACCTCTTCTTTGAGCTTCCTCTTCCCATTCAAAAGAATATCCATCTCCATTAAAAATAATACGTTTATGTTCTGCCAAAAATTCTTTAATAACTTCAATTGGCTTCTTACCACTTTCTATAGCCTTTGCCATTTCTTCCATTTCAGCTGCTAAAATAGAATTTAAAATAGTGTTTGGTCCAGCAATAGATTGAGCAGATCCAACTGCTCTAAATTCAAATTTATTTCCTGTAAAAGCAAATGGTGATGTTCTGTTACGATCCGTATTATCTTTAGAGAAATCAGGAACAACAGACACTCCAGTTTGGAATCTTGTTGCATCAATATCCTCTAATTCCTTTCCTTCTACAATTGCTTCAACAATCTTATCTAATTCTTCACCCAAAAACATAGAAATAATTGCTGGTGGTGCTTCATTGGCTCCTAATCTATGATCATTTCCTGCTGATGCAATAGACATACGTAATAAATCAGCATATTCATCTACAGCTTTTACAGTACATGCTAAAGCTGCTAAAAAAGGTAAATTTTTGGCCGGATTCTTCCCAGGATTAAATAAATTAATGCCCGTGTTTGTAACAACAGACCAATTGTTATGCTTTCCTGATCCATTAACACCTTCAAATGGTTTTTCATGTAGTAAACATCTTAATCCATGTTTCTTAGCAATATCCTGCATTAATTGCATAAGAAGATGGTTATTATCAGTTGTCATATTAACTTTGCGATAAACACAAGCCACCTCATGTTGAGCTGGAGCAACTTCATTATGTTTTGTTTTAGAAGGGATACCATACTTCCATAATTCATTATCTAAATCTTTCATAAAAGCTGAAACCTTACGTTTTAAACTTCCAAAATAATGATCCTCTAACTCCTGACCTTTTGGTGCCATAGCACCAAATAAAGTTCGACCTGTTAACTTTAGATCCATACGTTTCTGATAAAACTCATCAGCAACTAAGAAATACTCTTGTTCACTCCCTACAGACGCAGAAACACTTGTAATACCTTCCATTCCTAATAATGGTAATAAACGACAAGACGCTCTTGTTAAAGCATCAACAGATTTTAATAAAGGTGTTTTCTTATCTAAAGCTTCACCAGTATATGAGCAAAATAATGTAGGAATATATAAACTTCCATCCTTTACAAAAGCTGGAGAAGTACAATCCCATGCAGTATATCCTCTTGCTTCAAAGGTTGCACGTAATCCTCCTGAAGGAAAAGAAGATGCATCAGGTTCTCCCTTTCTCAAAGTCTTTCCACTAAACTCTAAAACAGCCTTATTCCCATCAGGTTCCAAAAAAGCATCATGTTTCTCAGCAGTTAATCCAGTCATTGGTGTAAACCAATGTGTAAAATGTGTTGCTCCATGTTCAACAGCCCATATCTTCATTGCATTAGCAATGACAGTTGCTGTTTCCTTAGATAAAGATTCCCCCTTATCTAAAGCCTCATGAAATGATTTATAAGTAGATTTAGGAATGCGTTCTCTCATTACATCATCACTAAACGTTAAACAACCATAACCTTCAAGCAATTCATTCATATCCATTGAATCAGTTCCCCCTTGTCTTTTCACTCATTGTATCAATTTCTATTCCATCTGTCTATAAAAATCAACCAATCGTTATGTGCCAATTATATAAGTATGATTTGACATTGTCAACAAAGAACAATACCTTTTTATTATCAAGTTATTATTTTATCATTGATTTTTTTATCACACTCTATTGTATTTTTTTCAAGAAAGATTATACTTATAGGAAGAGGTGAATTATATGTTTAGTCAATTTCAAGCACTTATTATCCATAGTGATAAACGAATAAACAATCAAATAAAAGAATACTTAGAAAAAAAAGAATATGTATGTAATCAAATCATACAGTATAAAGAATTAGATGAATTCTATAACAACCACAGTTATGACTGCATTATTATAGAAGATAACTTTCCACGAATAAAAACTAAAGAATTTATAGTCCAAACCAAACTCAAAGGACAACCTATTATTATTGCATTAAGTGATACACTATCATCAGACTATTTAGAATCATTACTCAATGCTGGTGCTGATGATTATCTGACAGTGCCTTATAGTCTTAAAGATTTAGACGTTAAAATACAATCAGTCTATAAAAATGGAATCCTACGTCCAAGACAAATTTATCGTTTTAAAGATATTGTCCTAGATACTACAGCAAGGACTTGTTCATGCAATGCAAAACCACTTAATTTAACTAAAAACGAGTTTAAACTTCTTACAATCCTTATATCTCATCCTTATCAACCATTTACAATTTCCTATTTATTTGAACAAGTATGGGGATCATCCATCTATGAAGATGGAACATCTATTCCAGCATTAATGAGTAATCTAATCATGAAACTAAGATTAGTCAATAATGATCAAGAATATATTAAACGCTTTGGTAAAGATAGTTATAAAATGGCATTTTAAATGCAAAAAGGAATCAGACTAATCAGTTTCTGATTCCTTTTGTGATTTTTCTCTTGCTTCTCTTTTTTCAGCTTTTCTTCTTTCTTTACGCTGTTTTCTTTCTAATTGTCTATGAACATCAGTATATGCTTTCACTGTACAATGAATTCTCTTATTTGCTTTAACAATTGAATCAACAAACTCAACACGTTTTACTGGAAATAAACAGTAACGTTTTTTTGTATTCGTATATATTTCTATTGCATGTGGACGTGTCACTAAGTCAGCCCATCTTGGTACTGGATCACAAATTGTATCACATTCCATTAATTCAACTTTTGAATTTTTCCATAAACGATAATGAATTGTCAAAACTTTCTTATCCACAGTATATTTATATGGTCTACACCCTAAAAAGAAAGCATAGCAAATAACTCCAAAAACAATAATTGTAATAATAGTTGATACATTTTGAGTAAATATTGTGATTACTACATATATAGCATAAGCAATAAGAAATATTGCAGTAGCTGTATTCATTTTAACTTTAAATTCTTTTTCCATAAAAGCCTCACTTTCTTTTCTATTATACATGATTTCAATACATTTGACAATCTTGATATATACAATAGACTGAAAATATTCATATTTTTTCTTTTAAAAAAAGGACGGAATATCCGTCCCTTATCATTCAAAATTAAACTTATGAATTTTATTCTGCAGCAGCAGCTTGTTTGTTTTGATATTTTTCGTAAGCTAATAAGAATGGAATGTAAATTACTGTAGCTAATGCAATAACAATAATTTGTGAGATTGCTCCCATGATACTTCCACCTGTTGCTAAGAATCCTAACAATAATGGTGGCATTGTCCAAGGTACTTCAATAACTACTGGTGGACAGAAGTTAATTGTAATTAATAACCATCCAACAAAGATACATGCTACTGGAGCTAAGATAAATGGAATACCTAAGATTGGGTTTAATACCAATGGAATACCGAATGTTACAGTTTCATTGATATTGAATAAACCTGGAACGATAGATAATGTTGCAATTGCACGGTTATCTTCACGTTTTGAGAATACGAAGATTGCAATAACTAAACCTAAAGTTACCCCAGAACCTCCCCATTCAGCAAACATTTGCATCATAGTTAAGTTCATTGTATACATACCATGAGCTTTGATTTCTGGAGTTAAAGCAATTGTTTTTCCTTCAGTGTAAATAGCAGTATTTGCATATAACATTGGACGGAAGATTGGTTCCTTAACTGCAGATAACATGTTGTTTCCATGAATACCTACTAACCAGAATAATGAGATTAATACATACATGAACATAACAGCGATAATGTTATCTCCAATAAC
>NZ_HG005284.1:201212-206550 GCF_000455285.1 Candidatus Stoquefichus massiliensis AP9
TTTTTGACACTAATAGTATAAGATTTATTTAACAAAAAGTCAATGCTTTTAAAGTAAAAGTATGGTACTTTTTTAAAAAAGTACCATTCTAGGCTGATTTTTTAATACAATTTTTTTCGACATTTTTTCATAATATGAAAAAAGTCACGATTCTATCATGACTTTTTACTGTTGCAGCACAATTGTTTGAAATTCAAAATCGGCATAATGATGTCTCGCAAGTGTATATTCAAAGATAGCACCATTACTTAAATAAGAGATTTGTTCTTCTTGAATATATGGTTCATATTCTTTTAAACCTAGGTATTGTTGTTCTAATGGTGTTGATAAAGCTGCATTAATTGTTAAATGACAACTTTGTATTTTTAATTTGAGTACTTTTTCTATATATTCATAAATTGAACCTTTTAAATGATCTAATTTAAGATTTGGTATTAAACTAATTGGCATATAGCTTATATCTATAAGATGTGGTTTTTTATCTAAAAAACGTAATCTTATAATATGATAAACAAAATCTCCTATTTCAATCTGTAACTTCTTAGAAAGGACTTCATCAGCGGGAACAACTTCAAATTCAAGAACTTCACTTGTAACTTCTTTAATTCCTGCATACTTTCCTGTTAATCCACGTGCAAATTTATTTGTTGCATTCTCCATTGCTGGATCATAATCTTTTACAAATGTACCTGCTCCACGCCTTCGTATAATCAACCCTTCTTTAACTAGAATTTCTAATGCTTTCTTCATCGTTTCTTTATTACAATGATAACTCATGCATAATACATATTCATAAGGGAGCTTCTGTCCAAAAGTATATTCATTATTTTTAATCTTGTTTCTTATATCATCAGCAATATCTTTATACTTTGACATCTTACTCACCCCCACCATAATAAAAATACCATACTTTTCATTTCATTTCACGGTTTTTTTATAAAATTTTAATAAATTTATATTTTTATACTCTTAACTACTGTTTTTTCTAAAGTAATAATCTTCAATTCATGATTTTCATAAACACCAAAATTTTTCTCACCCTCTTTAGGTAAAGCAATAGAAGAAGGATTAAAAATCACTATGCCATCTTTTTGATAAGCCATAGGTTTATGAAAATGCCCATACATCAAAATATCTCCTTTATTTAACGCAGGCATCTGTCCTTCATTGTATAAATGTCCATGTGTTAAAAAGAAACGATGACCATCCATATAAACTTCAACATAATCACTACGCATTGGAAAATCTAAAACCATCTGATCAACCTCTGCATCACAATTACCTCTCACCGCAATAATCTGTTCTTTATATCGATTCAATATTATAGCAACTTCTTTCGGGTTATAACCCTCAGGCAAAGGATTTCTAGGACCATGATACAATAAATCTCCTAACAAAATTAACTTATCCATTTTTTCTGATTCATAGATAGCTAATACTTTTTTGAGATCATTCAAAGACCCATGAATATCTGAAACAATCATGCATTTCATTCTAATCCCTCCAATTCTACTCCTACAGGGCAATGATCAGAACCCATAATGTCTGTATAAATATAAGCATCTTTGATTTGATCTTTTAATTCTTCTGAAACAACAAAATAATCAATTCGCCATCCTGCATTCTTTTCTCTTGCTTTAAACATATAAGACCACCAAGAATATGTTTCTTGAGTAGGATACTTATATCTAAACGTATCAATAAATCCACTCTCTAATAATTGCGTAAACTTTGTTCTTTCTTCATCAGTAAAACCAGCATTTTTATGATTTGTTTTATCATTCTTTAAATCAATTTCCTGATGAGCAACATTTAAATCTCCACATATAACCACAGATTTTTTCTTTTTTAATGTCAAAAGATAAGTTCTAAACTCATCTTCCCATATCTGACGATAATCCAATCTCTCTAATTCTCTTTTTGAATTAGGCGTATAAACTGTCACAAAATAATATTTTTCAAATTCTAAAGTAATAACGCGACCTTCTTGGTCATGTTCTTCTATTCCAATACCATAAGTCACATGAATTGGTTCTTTTTTGGTATAAATAGCTGTTCCACTATATCCTTTTTTTATTGCATCATTAAAATAAGAAGTATAACCTTCAAATTCTAAATCAATCTGTCCTTTTTGTAATTTTGTTTCCTGTATTGCAAAGATATCAGCATCAATATCTCTAAAAAAATCAGGAAAACCTTTATTAACACATGCTCGTAACCCATTCACATTCCATGATACATATAACATAATTCTTCCTCCTTTGATATAAGAAAAGGGGCTATACCCCTTCTTCTTCAATTGCATATCTAACAATTGTCTTTAATTTATCCTTTGTGACTTTTTCTGGATCATTTAAATAAATCTCATGATGTAAACCTATCAGTTTCATATTCTGAATCGTAATATATTCCATAATCTGCTTGGTTGTATCTATTTCTGTATTATAAGCACCTTTATGTAACATCTGAACACAACGCCCTTCTTCCATTCTTTTGAGATATGCATCTACAATATATGGATTATCTTTTCTAATAGCGACATCTTCTTTAATTTTTTCAAAAGTCTCTTCATCTAATACTTTAGGTTGAGCTATCATGAGCGTAAACTTAATCATCTTTTTTCTTGTCACATCAAATTGACTATTATCATAAGTATCCCATAATCCTTCTAAAGGAGAGATAAGATATAAAAGATCCATTTCTTGTTTAAAGTAATCTTTAATTGCTTTTGATAATATATGCAAAGCTTCAGACTTTAATTTAAATTCATCTACATTCGGATTTCCGATTCCATCTATCATAATAAAATTGAATTCTGGTACATCTACAACATCTATTCTTTTCGTAGAAGCATCATATTGTTTCTTGTATTCTTTTCTAATGCCTTCTTTCATAGAGGAATTCCTCCTTTCATTGCCATATCATTATATATAATTTAAAAAGAAATTTCCACTTAATTTTAGGATTATTTTATTTTTTATAACCATAATTTTTATTTTTCACACAAAAGTGTCATTTATTTATAACAAAAAATCTTCTAGATTTATCTAGAAGATTACATTTTATCCCATAAAACAATACTTTTTGATTTTCTTGTCTTATTCAAATCAATAATTCTTTGATTACTTGAACCTCTAAATTTTAAACGAATATCTTTTTGTTGAAGAACAAATGGTCCATCAACTAAAATATCTATATAGCTTAATAATTCATCAGTCATATCAGTATGAACCTTTCCACCAGATAATAAGTCCTCTAAAAGATAACCAGTATAACACCAAACATCTTTATCAGGATACTGCTGATGAAATGTTCTCAGTAATTCTAACAATCCTTCCTGATTAACAGGTTCCATAGGTTCTCCCCCTAGAAGGCTCAAACCTTTAATATGAGACGGTTTTAAAGCATTCATGATATAATCTATTGTCTGGTTGGTAAACTCTTCTCCATAGTGAAAATCCCAGGCAATTTCATTAAAACAATCCTGACAGCGATGAGTACAGCCAGAGACAAAGAGTGAGACTCTCACCCCTGTTCCATTAGCAATATCAACGTCTTTAATGGAAGCGTAATACATCTTTATAAGTGTAGAACACGTTCTTTAATTTCTTGTGTTCTTCCCTGATTCCAAAATTGCGTACCAATATAACCACAAGTACGTCTTGCTACACTCATCTTATCCTGATCAGTATTACCACAATGAGGACATACCCAAATCAGTTTCCCATCATCATCTTCTTTAATCTGAATTTCTCCATCATAACCACATTCCATACAATAATCACTCTTTGTATTTAACTCAGCATACATAATATTTTCATAAATATGATGCTATAATAAGACTATCATTACATAATATTTTCATAAATATGTTTCATAACAGATAACACAGCATCAATATTATCTTGCATATTTGGAACCTCTACATAGCTAATTGCTCCACCAGGAGATAATTGCTGAAATTGAGATTCAAATGTTAATTTTGTAAAAGCATCAATTTCTTCTGTAACATTCACATGATAACTATTTGTAATATAACTCTTATCAGTTACACCAGGAATCTTTCCAAAACGCTTTTGTAAACATTTTGCAAACTTATATGTAGTTGATTCAATTGGTGTTCCATATAAACTAAAGTCCATATTTTCTTCTGCCTTCCACTTTGTACAAGCATCATTTAAATGTTGCATAATTTCTATTGCAAAAGGTGTAATATCAGGATCAGTATGCGATTTTCCAGTCATATATTTCACACATTCACAAAGTCCTGCATACCCTAAAGAAATTGTTGAATATCCACCATATAATAATTTATCTAAAGTTTCACCTTTATCAAGTCTTGCTAAGGCACCATATTGCCACAAGATAGGTGCCACATCACTAGGCGTTCCTTTTAAGCGATTATGACGACACATCAAAGCTTCTTTACACAAGTCTAATCGCTCATCCATAATACGCCAGAATTCCTTTAAATCACCTTTAGAAGAACAAGCCACATCAACTAAATTAATTGTTACAACACCTTGATTAAAACGTCCATAATATTTTGCACGTTGTGTATCTGGATCTACATAAGGTGTTAAGAAACTACGACATCCCATACAAGTATAACAATGTCCCTCACCATTTTTATCCACTTTTAACTCTAACATTTTCTTTTCAGAAATGTAATCTGGAACCATACGTTTCGCAGTACATCTTGCTGCTAATTCAGTTAAATACCAATACTGACTATCTTCATGAATATTATTTTCTTCTAAAACATAAATTAATTTAGGAAAAGCTGGTGTTACATAAATTCCCTGTTCATTTTTAACACCTAAAATTCTTTGATTTAATGTTTCTTCAATAATCATTGCCAAATCATCTTTTGTTTGACCTTCAGGCACTTCATTCAAATACATGAAAACAGTCACAAAAGGAGCTTGACCATTTGTTGTCATTAAAGTAATGACTTGATATTGAATCATCTGAACACCACGGTTGATTTCTTTACGTACACGACATTCAGCCAATTCATTAATCTGCGCTTCAGTCACCTCAATACCTTCCTGAATAAATTCTTCACGAACCTCTTTTCTAAACTTTTGACGACTCACATCAACAAAAGGAGCTAAATGAGACAAACTAATACTTTGTCCTCCATATTGAGAACTTGCAACCTGAGCAATAATTTGTGTTGCAATATTACACGCTGTAGAAAAACTCTTTGGTCTTTCAATCATCGTTTCACTAATAACAGTTCCATTTTGCAGCATATCCTCTAAATTCACCAAACAGCAGTTATGCATATGTTGTGCAAAATAATCAGAATCATGAAAATGAATAATTCCTTCTT
>NZ_HG005284.1:206730-213475 GCF_000455285.1 Candidatus Stoquefichus massiliensis AP9
CATGAGCTTTTACAATATGTTCAGGCAATAATAAACGCTTTGTAATATCTTTACTCACTTCTCCAGCCATATAATCTCTTTGAACACTATTTACTGTTGGATTCTTATTAGAATTTTCTTGTTTCACTTCTTCATTATCACATTCAATCAAACTTAAGATTTGTTCATCAGTTGTATTCGCTTTACGTACTAATGCACGTTTATAGCGATATGTAATATACTTTCTTGCCACTGCAAAAGCATTCAATTTCATAATTTCATTTTCTACTAAGTTTTGAATTTCTTCAACACTTAAAGCACGTCTCATTTTTTCACATTGATACTTTACATTATTTGTAATATTATCAATATCTTCTTCAGATAACCTTTCAGTTTCAACAACCTCATTGTTAGCTTTTTCAATAGCGGCTGTAATCTTTAACTCATCAAATTTTACTTCTGCTCCATTACGTTTAATAATCTTCATGTCTTTTCCTCCCGTTCACATCAAAAAATGACAAAAGTCATTTATAAAAAAGCATATTTCTACGTTTTTAAATCTTATGCCTTATCATTTTAGCACACGTTGTTTTTATTATAAAGCAATATGAATGATAGGTCACTTAAAATTTTTTTACATATTGCAAAGAAAATAGAAAAGTGTCGACTATATCAACACTTTTCTATTTTTAATTTTTTTATTAAGCATGTACCACAAAGGACAACTTTAATATTTTACTTCAAAAGAATTCTCATTTGACAAAACTTCTAACTCTTCATATTCAAATCTTTCAACACGAATAAACCTTTCTTGCTTTAAACTCGCAATCAGCTGATTGATTTGCTGTAGATTCCCCTGAATACAGGCTTCCACAGTCCCATCACTTTGATTTCTTACCCAACCAGTTAATCCTAAATGCCTAGCCAGCTGATAAACTGTATAACGAAAACCAACACCTTGAACTCGACCATAAAATATATAATGTCTTCTTAACATTTGACATCACCTCGATATATTTTATTGATGCTTTTTAGCAAAGTTCCAAGTATCACGACACATATCTTCTAATGTCTTTTCTGCCACCCAGCCAAGTTCTTCTTTTGCTCGAGTTGGATCAGCATAACAAGTTGCTATATCTCCTGGACGTCTTGGTTTGATTTCATATTTCACTTCAATACCGTTGACTTTCTCAAAAGCATGAACAATATCTAAAACACTATATCCTGTTCCAGTCCCTAAATTACAAATATGCACACCTGGTTCCTGATATTTTTCAATCGCCAAAACATGTCCTTTTGCCAAATCTACAACATGGATATAATCTCTTACTCCAGTTCCATCTGGTGTATCATAATCATCTCCAAAAACTCCTAAACATGGTAATTCACCAGTTGCAACTTTCATAATATATGGCATTAAATTATTAGGAATACCTTTTGGATTTTCACCAATCAAACCAGAAGCATGTGCTCCAATTGGATTAAAATAACGTAATAATGTGACAGACATTTCAGGATTAGCAAATTGAACATCTGTTAAGATTCTTTCCATCATTGCTTTACTTGTTCCATAAGGATTTGTTGTTTCTCCTAAAGGACAATTTTCTGTTAATGGGACAACTTTTGGATCTCCATAAACAGTTGCACTTGAACTAAAGACAATATTATTAACATGATACTTTGTCATCATTTTTGTCATAATTAATGTTGTCATTAAGTTATTTGTATAATATTCGATTGGCTTGGAAACAGATTCTCCAACAGCTTTAAAAGCCGCACAATGAATCACTGCATCTAATTTGTTTTCCTTAAATACTCCTTCTGTTTTTTCTTCATCTAAAATATTAAATTCATAAAATTTTACATCTTTACCAGTAATTTCTTTAATATAACCTAACACCTCAGGACGAGAATTAGAAAAATCATCAATCACAACAACTTCATACCCTGCTTCTAATAATTCAACACAAATATGACTGCCAATATATCCAGCCCCACCAGCAACTAAAATTCTCATTTTGTATTCCTCCTTAAATAATCATCAAATATCTGACGAATAATTTCTAAACTTGCAACACCCTCATGCAATTTTTGATCACCATCATAAAAACATGGAACATAATAATAATCATAAGAATTAGCCAATTCTACTTCTTGACTTTCTTCAATCATTTCAATCGGAATTTCCTTATAGATAGGATTTTCTTTATATAATTCATCCATCCAAGCTCTTGCTCTTTTACAATGAGGACAATTCTCTAAATAAAATAGTTTCATTTTATAATAACCTCATCGTCTTAATTACTATAGGTTGCAAAGGACAATCCTGTCTATTTGTTGCAACCTTAGCAATTGCATCTACAACTTCTAATCCCTCAGTAATCTTTCCAAAAGCTGCATATTCACCATCCAAATGAGGTGCTACACCATGCATGATAAAGAATTGTGAGCTTGCTGAATCTTTGATCATTGTTCTCGCCATTGATAAAACACCACGTGTATGCATTAAATCATTTTGAATACCATTACTTTTAAATTCACCTTGAATGCTTTGACATTCTCTTGGATGCATATTTTCATCCATGCCACCACCCTGAATCATAAATCCTGGAATCACCCTATGAAAAATCAATCCATCATAAAAATTTCTTTCAATCAATCCTATAAAGTTTTTTACAGTGATCGGTGCAACTTTAGGATAAAGTTCACCTTTCATAATCTGTCCATCTTGCATTTCAATTTCAAATTTAATTGTTTCCATTATTTCTCCTCTTTTTCCTCAATAATACGATCAGCATCTTTAATAATAACTGGTGTTTCTTTTTTCCTGCGAATATAGAATTTTACACCAAAGAACAAAACAATAATACCCGCTAATCCCAATAGTAAATAGACAATCTTTTCCATTTGCTTAAACTGATATGCTAAAGCAACAGTTAAACAAAGATTAAGAATAATGAGTGCACCTGTTGTTTTGACTCTTCGATTATAAAGGCAATCTAACGCTAAAGCATTAGATAAAAATAAAATAATAATTAATCCCACTTCCATATTTTGCCCTCCTGTATCTCCATCATATCATTTTTTAAAATAAATTTCACTATAATTATACTGTAACCGTTTTCATTAAAACGAAGATGTGTTAAAATAGAAGAAAGAAAATTTTTATAAAGGAGCGTGATATTAATGAGAACTTATCACTCAAACGAAATTGGAAACGTGATTGTGTTAGGTCACTCAGGGAGTGGTAAAACCAGCGTGATTGAAGCTATGGCTTATCGTGCTGGAATTACAAATCGTATTGGAACAGTGCAGGATGGAAACACATTAAGTGATTATTCACCTGAAGAAATTAAAAGACAGACATCTATTGGTCTTTCTGTTATTCCATTAGAATGGAATAATTGTAAAATCAATATTCTTGATACACCTGGCTCTTTTGATTTTATTGGTGAAGTTGAAGCTGCATTAAAAGTAAGTGAAAGTGCTTTGATTGTTGTACCAGCAACAGAAGGCATTAGTGTTGGAACAAAACAAGCTATGCACAAAGCACATGATAAGGCTAAAATGATTTATATTAGCGGTTTAGATTATCCTAATGCTGCCTATCAGGAAAAATTGGCAGAATTAAAAATAACATACGGAAAAGCTATTGCACCTATCCAAGTTCCTATTATGGAAGGCAATAAGATGGTTGGATATGTCAATGTCGCAAAGATGGAGGGACGTTATTTTGAAGGTGAACAAACGCATCCATGTCCTATTCCTGATGATATGTGGGATGAAATCACACCTATTAAAAATATGATTGATGAAGCAGTTGCTAATACGAATGATGAATTATTAGAAAAGTATATTAATGAAGAACCATTCACTAAAGAAGAGATTTCATGGGCTCTCCGTCAAGGTGTTATGAACCATACATTAATTCCTGTTATATGTGGGACAAATCAAATAGGAATCCAAATTATTTTAAATTCAATGGTTGCATTCTTTAGTGCTGCTGGAGATATGGTCAATTCAATGGTTGTTAAAAACGAAGAAACAGGTGAAGAAGATTTAATAGGTTTTGATGAATCTTTACCAACTTCATTATTCATTTTTAAAACAATTGCAGATCCATTTGTGGGTAGAATTTCTTTATTTAAAGTCTGTACGGGAACAATTCAGACAGGAATGTCTTTATATAATATGAATAAAAAAGAAGTAGAAAAAGTGAATAAGCTTTATATCATGAAAGGTAAAGATCTGATTGAAACTGATACTTTAAATGCTGGTGATATTGGAGCTTTATCTAAGTTATCATATACACAAACAAATGATACCTTATGTACCTTAGACTATCGTATCATTTATGAACCTATTGCTTTCTCTCATCCATATTATGGAAAAGCTATTAAACCTGTAGGGAAAGCAAATGAAGAAAAAATAGCAAATGCTATTAATAAATTATTAGAAGAAGATCCAACTTTAAATTTTGTAAATAATCCAGAAACGAAGCAGCAATGTTTATATGGTATTGGTGATATTCATATTGAAACTGTGGTTGCTAAGTTAAAAGAAAGATTCAAAATAGAGGTTGCTTTGGATGATATTATTATTCCATATCGTGAAACAATTCGTGGTAGTATAACACATCGTTATAAATATAAGAAACAGTCTGGTGGTCATGGCCAATATGGTGATGTAGAAATTACTTTTGAACCATTAAATGATTATAGTGTACCTTTTGTTTTTGAAGAGAAAATATTTGGTGGAGCAGTCCCTAGAGCTTATTTCCCAGCTGTTGAAAAAGGTATGGTTGAAGCAACAAAAGCAGGTGTTCTAGCAGGTTATCCAGCATTAGGAATCAAAGCAACTTTGATTGATGGATCATATCATAGTGTTGATTCATCAGAAATGGCGTTTAAAACAGCGACTGTTATGTGTTTTAAAGAAGCTATACCAAAAGCCAAACCAGCCTTATTAGAACCATTTGTCACATTACATGTTTATATTGATGAAGAATATACTGGTGATATTATGGGACATTTCAATAAACGCCGTGCACGTGTCATGGGAAGTGACATTTTAGAAGATGGTATGGTTAAGATTACTGCTGAAGCCCCACAATCAGAAGTCATGAATTATGCTGTTGATTTAAGAGCAATGACTCAAGGTCAAGGTTTCTTTGATATGGAATTCCTTGGTTATGAATTTGCATCTGATTTAGTAACAAAAAAAGTTATTGAAACTCATAAAGAATAATTCTTTATGAGTTTTTCTAAAAATCCGATGTATCATTTCAAAAAAGAGAACATTTTATTTGACTCTTATTTAAAATGTACTACAATAAGAAGTATAGACCCACATTAAGGAGGTATGTCACATTGTCTAAAAAAACATTATTTTTAAGTCTCATGGCCCTAAGCCTTAGTATTGGTCTTGCTTCTTCTTTAGGAAGTGTCAATGCTGTCGATTTTGATGGTCAAGAAAATAAATATATTCAATTATGTTCTTCATCAAAATTATCAAAGAATCAACAAAAAACATGTAAAGAGTTTAATACATATCTTAATAAAAAAAACAAAGAACTAAGTGCACAAGCTAAAAATGCTAAAAAAGATGCTCAAGAATCAAAAGATTCAATTGAAAATTTGGCTAAACAAATAACAGATATAGAAACAAAAATATCATCTACTGAAAGTGAATTAAACTATATACAAAAGAGTATTGCTAATATAGAAAAACAAATTTCTAACAAAAGAAAACAATTAGAAGATCGATTATATAGTATGCAAACAACAATGAATTCAAATATCTTCACTTCATATATTTTTGGTGCTGATAGTTTTAGTGATTTCTTTAGTCGTATTATTAATTTCAAAGAAATTACAAATTATGAAAATGAATTAATTGATGATTTAAATGAGAGTATGAAAGAAATACAAAAACAAGAATCAACGCTTAAAATACTTAAAAATTCATTAGAAGATGATAAAAAATCACAAGCTAACCTGCAAAAAACATTCCAAGCAAAATTATTAGAACAAAACAAAACAATTGCAGATAATTCATCTGAAGTTTCTAAAAATCAGGAATCTATGGAAAAAATTCAAGCTAATTTAGCAGCTTTACAAAAAGCTTCAAACGAATCAAAAGTTTCTAATGTTACTCAGGCAACAACTGATAAAAAACCTAAACCAAAACCAAATACAGATACAAATCAATCAACTAAGCCTGATACAACAAAACCAAATACAAATACGGATACTTCAAAACCTAACACTGATACAACAAAACCTGATACAAATAATTCTAACCAATCTACATCTCAAGATAATTCAAACGATTTATCAGCTAATGAAGAACTTGGATTAAAGATTGCTAATAAAGCATTAACGCGTCAAGGTTATATGTATGTCTGGGGTGGTGCCCATTCATGGAGCAGTATTAAAAATCCAAACTGGACACAATTTGATTGTTCTGGACTTGTCAATTGGGCACATTATCAAAGTGGTGTTAATCTTGGTAGAATTCATTATACTGGTTCTTTAATTAATGCTGGTAAGAGTGTTTCTAAAAATAATTTACAAGCTGGAGATATTATTCTCTTTAGTAGCAATGGTTCCTCATCTGGTGTTCACCATGTAGGTATCTATATTGGTGGAAATAAGATGGTCCATGCTCCTACAACCGGTCAACCAGTTCAAGTCGCTAATCTGAACACAAATTATTGGCAAAGAGAATGGTATACTTGCCGTCGTTTATACTAAAACAAACAAGA
>NZ_HG005284.1:214730-231903 GCF_000455285.1 Candidatus Stoquefichus massiliensis AP9
TGTTATTCTATAGGAGAACATTTATGAAATTATTATTTAAACAAAGACTATTTTCTTGGTTTGATAGCTATGATATTTATGATGAAAACAATCAAACTCTCTTTACAGTTAAAGGTCAACTTAGTTGGGGACATTGTCTTCAAATATATAATCAAAACAATGAACATATAGGAACAATCAAAGAAGAAATATTCACTTTCCTACCCAAATTCAATATGTATCTTGGTAATGAATATATTGGTAGAATATATAAAGAATTTTCTTTATTTAAACCGGCCTTTCATTTAGACTGTCTTGATTGGCAAGTTCGAGGAAACTGGCTGGAATGGGACTATCAGATTATCAATTCTAAAGGCATAGTAATAGCAATAATCTCTAAAGAAATCTTTCATTTGACTGACACATATGTCATTGATATTATTGAATCACAAAATACCCTCTATGTCTTAATGATTGTTTTAGCCATTGATGCAGAGAAATGTTCAAGAAATAATTAACAGGTGCAAAAACACCTGTTTTTTTAATAATTACTTTTTTTCATTAAATAAATGATACTGCATACCCTCGGGATTATCTAAAACTAATTTATATAACTGATAAATATCTGTTTCTTTAAATGCTGTTTTTTCAAAATCATGATTTAAATCATAAATCATGGCATCTTTATATGATAATAAAATAGGAGAGTGTGTACTCACAATAAATTGTGATCCTGCTTTCACAAGATCATCAATCAAAACAAGCAAAGACAATTGTCGTGAAGGAGATAAAGCAGCCTCAGGTTCATCTAAAATATAGAGACCATTACCAGAAAAACGATTCATCATTAATTGCATAAATGATTCTCCATGAGAGCATTGATGTAAGCTCTTACCACCATATGCATTATACATTCTTGAATCCTCTCTCCCTATTTCATCAATTTCACTTGCCACATTGTAAAAACTTTCTGCTCGCAAGAAAAACTTTGTTTGTGGTCTTCTTACTCCCTTTGATATTCTCATATATTGATAAAGATCAGAATGAGTATTCATTGTCTGAAATTGAAAGTTTTCTGTTCCACCTTCTGCATTCATTCCCAAGGCCACTGCAAGGGCTTCGATAAAAGTACTCTTCCCTACCCCATTTTCTCCAATCAAGAAAGAAACAGGCCTTTCAAAACATAATGGATCAAAATTTTGTATAATAGGAATTGAAAAAGGATATTCTGTACTGTTATGTAAATCTTTTATAACACTCACTTGTTTTATAAATAAATCATCCACCTATCTTCCCTCCACAAGAAAAGTACAGCAAACTGTACTTTTCAAACTACTTATAATTGACAATTTCATCAAGTAACATAGGAACTTTTTCTACCATCTCATCATCCTTAAATTGGCATGTTCCAACAGCCTTATGACCACCGCCACCATATTTAAGCATTAAACTTCCTACATCAACACGAGATGTTCTATTTAATATACTATATCCTACAGCTACTGAACATCCCTTACCACCTTTACCATTAACAATCCAGGCAGAAATGTTTTGTTCTGGATACATGCTATAAATTAAAAAGCGATTTCCTGTATAAATTGGATCAACACCTCTTAAATCAGTAATAATAACATCCTTTTTCGTATGTGTATATTTTTTAATCATTTCTTTAAATTTCTCAGTTTGTTCTAAATAAACATCTATTCTTTCCTGAACATCAGGTAAATTTAAGATTTCTTCAGTATTCATAGTTCGACATGCATCAATAAGTTTTTCCATTAACTGATAATTAGAAATTGTAAAATTTCGCCATCTTCCTAATCCAGTTCTAGGATCCATTAAAAAACCAATCAAAATCCATCCCGTAGGATTTTGTATCTCATCAATCGTTAAATGTCCTGAATCAACTTTATCAACAGCTTCCATCATTTCATCAAAATGTGCAAAACGATCATGACCACCATAATAATCATAAATAATTCTTGCACAAGATGGAGTCAGACGACTTTCACCTTTATATTTTCCAGCTAATTCATTTCTTTCAAATTCACTAGAGTGGTGATCAAACCACAATCCACACCCCTCTACATAAGGAACATTCGCCAAACAATCATCTTCTGTAATCTCAATTAATCCATCTTGCAAATCTTTTGGATGTGCAAACTTCCAATGATCAATCACTCCTGCTTCTTTCAATAATGCACCACATACCAAACCATCAAAATCTGAACGTGTCACCAATCTCATAATAATATTCAGCTCCTTATTCTTAATATCTCTTGGACTATTCTTTCTTATTATATCACACTCTTAAAATAAACGATTAACTTTTAGGTTATTTATGATATGTTTCATTTTTCATAATTTTAAATGCTCGATAAATCTGTTCTACGAGAATTAATCGCATTAACTGATGAGGAAATGTCATTGGTGAAAAACTCAAACGTACATTTGCACGTGATAAGACTTCTTCACCATGTCCTAAAGATCCTCCAATCACAAAATCAATCGTACTCTTACCATTAATCATACAATTTTCTATATGTTTTGAAAAAACTACAGAATCCATTTCCTTACCATTCACATCTAATAAGATCATATAATCATCCTGTTTGACTTTATCTAAAATCTTTCTACCTTCTTTCGCTTTAATCATTGTTTCCTCAGCTAAAGATGCTTTATCAGGAATACGTTCATCAGCAACCTCAATCATCTCAATATCTGCATATCCTGATATTCTCTTTGTATATTCCTTGATTCCATCTACCAAATATTTTTCTTTCAACTTACCTACTGTAATAATCTTAATCTTCATATCTTCCTCCTGATACAACATCAACTTGACTAGCAACTTTAATATGATCAAATTTTATATTTTGTTCTTCAAAAATACGATAATATGTTTCCAAAGCCTTTTCTTTTGTATTGGCTTCCTGAGATAGATGTGCCAATACAATTTCTTTTGTTTTTTCTCCTATTATCTCACTCATAAGACGTGCACTATACTCATTATTAAGATGACCAACATCATTTAATATCCTATTTTTTAAAAACAATGGTCTCTTGGTTGCCATTAGCATCTCAATATCGTGATTACTTTCAATAATATAATAGTTTAAATTCCGCATATATTTTCGATTCTTTTGAGAAACATATCCTGTATCTGTCATATAAAGCAAAGTTTCCTGAGTAGAAATCACAAAACCTATTGGATCACTTGCATCATGTGATGTTTTTAATGTTAAAACATCAAAAACTCCAAATTGACGATGATCATAAGGAATAAGAGTATGATATTCATCTAAATTATCTATATTCTTTTTCGCTGTATACAATTTATCCTTTCCGAAGATATGAATATTTTTATTATGATCATAATGATCATGTGTTAAAAAAACATAAGTAATGTCCGCTTCACTAAAACCAAGATTCTGAAGCTTAAATAATAATTGTTTACGTGTAATACCACAATCTATAAGAATACCACATCCATCTTCATAGACGAATGTTGCATTACCCTTTGAGCCACTTGCTAAAACATGAAATTCCATAATTCTCTCCTTTATGACATCATTATACAAATTTATCTTCCTAAAAACAATGATTATAATTTGAGAAATACGTGTCCTCATCATTATATACATAAAGAAAAGAGTTTATATGCTAACATTGTTTTGGTTTTAATTATTATCATAATTTCCTATATAACAAATTGATAATATTTTTTATATATTGAAAATAATGTCATCATTTTTTGATTTGTGTTAGAATAGAATTATAAAGGGGGAATATTTATGCCTAAAATTATTACTATCGCAAGAGAATATGGCTCTGGTGGGCGTCTCATCGCTCAAAAGGTGGCTGAGAAACTTGGCATTGTTTATTATGATAATGAAGTGATTGATCTTGCTGCAAAGGAACTCGGAATAGATGTTGACACTATACGAAAGGCATCCGAAGAAAAAACTTCTAGTTTTATGTATACTATGTCATCTTCTGCATTTACACTTCCTTTAAATGATCAGGTATTTGCAATGCAATCTAAAATCATTCGTCATCTAGCTATGCATGATTCATGTATCATTGTCAATGGCTGTGCCGATTATATCTTGGAAGATTACGATGATGTTTTGACTGTTTTTGTTCATGCACCATTTGAATCAAGAGTAAGACGTGTTAAAGAAGATTATCAGGAAGAGCATGATGATTATAAAAAATTTGTCATGAAAAAAGATAAAGGAAGAAGTAATTATTACAATTATTATACAACCAAAAAATGGGGTCAATTAAAAAATTTTGATTTAACAATCAATAGTGATTTAGGACTTGATGAAGTTGCTGATATCATCGTCAAGTTATACCTTCAAGGAGAGAAGTAGTGGAAGAAAATAAAATGGGCGTTATGCCCGTCAATAAACTTCTTATTTCCATGTCCTTGCCAATGATTATCTCAATGTTAGTACAAGCCATGTACAATATTGTTGATAGTGTCTTTGTTGCTCAAATCAGTGAAAATGCATTAACAGCTGTTTCACTTGCTTTCCCACTGCAAAACTTAATGATTGCTTTTGCAGGTGGAACAGCTGTTGGTGTTAATGCCTTGTTATCACGTAGTTTAGGTGAGAAAAATCAGCACCATGTGAATCAAACAGCCATGAATTCAATTTTTATTTTTATTGTAACAGCTGTTGTCTTTGCAATTGGTGGTTTGACTTTATCTCATCTCTTCTTTAGTGTTCAAACAAATAATGCTGAAATTGTTAATGCTGGAACGCAATATGCAATGATTGTTGTAGGCTGTTCTGCAGGTCTATTCTGTCAGTTCTTATTTGAAAGACTTCTACAGGCAACTGGACGTACATTATTCACAATGGTAACCCAAGGACTTGGAGCTATTATCAATATTATATTAGACCCTATTTTTATTTTTGGTTTGTTTGGGATGCCCAAATTGGGTGTCGCTGGTGCTGCAATAGCAACTGTAACTGGACAGATTATTGCATGCTTACTCGCACTGTTTTTTAATTTACGTTTTAATCATGATATTCAATTTCAAATCAAAGCATTTAGACCAAACTTACAAGTCATTCAACAGATCTATTCTGTGGGTATTCCATCTATTATTATGCAATCTATCGGAAGTGTCATGACTTTTGGTATGAATACAATCTTAATTACTTTTTCTACAACTGCAACAGCTGTTTTTGGTGTATACTTTAAATTACAGAGTTTTGTATTCATGCCAGTCTTTGGTTTAAATAATGGTATGATTCCAATTATTGCTTATAACTTAGGAGCAAAACAAAAGTCAAGAATGTTTGATACAATTAAACTTGCTATGATTTATGCAACAGGAATGATGATTGTCGGAGTGATTATCTTTGAATCCATTCCACAAATATTATTAGGTTTCTTCAATGCTTCAGAAGCAATGATAAACATTGGAACACCCGCTTTAAGAATTATTGCAATTCATTTTATTTTTGCAGGGTATTCTATTGTTTGTAGTGCAGTATTTCAAGCGGTTGGTAAAGGTACATATAGTTTATTAACATCATTAATTAGGCAATTGTTTGTTTTATTGCCTTGTGCATATCTCTTATCACTAACAGGAAATATCAATCTTATCTGGTTATGTTTCCCAATTGCTGAATTATCTTCTGCACTTACATCAACAATATTATTTAGTAAAATTAAAAAGCATTTAGAATTTCAGTAAACTCTCATGATGAGAGTTTTTCTTATAGTGTCATATCTTACAAGAAAATATTAAATGACTGTGTTAAAATACACAAAAAGGAGGAATAAGAAATGCCCCAAATTCAAGAACAGAGACATGTTTATTATGATCATGATCTTCAAATAGAAGCTTATAACTTAAGTGGAATTGTACAAAAATTCCCTAATCACTTCCATGAATATTATGTTATCGGATTTGTAGAAGGTGGAAAACGCCATCTCTGCTGTAAAGGACAAGAATATGATGTTGTGGCTGGTGACATGTTATTATTTAATCCCCATGATAATCATTTCTGTGGTCCTGTTGATGGTGAAATATTAGATTATCGTGCTATCAATATCAATCCAGAAATCATGAAAAATGCAGTGATAGAAATCACTGGACAGGACTATATGCCTTATTTTACTCAAAATGTTATTTACCAGAGTGAAATTGCTCCATCAATTGGGGATCTTTATGATGCTATCGTTTATCAAGCCCCTCAGTTAGAAAAAGAAGAAGCTTTATTCTTTCTTTTAGAACAAGTTCTTCAAGAATATGCGAAGCCTTTTGATATTGATCAGATGATGAAGCCAAATGAACTAATCAAAAAGGTCTGTCTATATATTAAACAACATTATTCTGAAAATATAACATTGGATGAATTAACACAAATAACTGATTACTCAAAATCCTATCTCCTTCGCTGTTTTACAAAACAAGTTGGATTATCACCTTATCGTTATCTTCAAACCATTCGTTTAGATAAAGCAAAAAAAGCCTTAGAAGAAGGTCATTCTCCTATTGATGTTGCTTATATGACCGGATTTACTGACCAAAGTCATTTCACTCATTTCTTTAAGGAGTTTATTGGATTAACCCCTAAACAATATCAAAAGATTTTTGTAAATCACAGTGAGGTATCAGATGAAAAATAAAATAACAAAAGGACATATAGCGGCATTCATAACAATTATGATATGGGGTACAACCTTTATTTCGACTAAGATACTTTTAGATGTCTTTACACCTATTGAAATCTTATTTATTCGTTTTTTACTTGGTTATATCATACTTTGGATTATTTATCCACGACGTTTATCATTTCAAAATTTTCATCAAGAAAAATATTTTATTCTCGCTGGATTATCAGGAATTACACTTTATTATCTGTTTGAAAACATTGCCTTAACATACACACTTGCATCTAATGTTGGTGTTATTATTTCTATAGCTCCTTTCTTCACTGTTATCTTTGCTTGTCTATTTTTAAAACAAAAACGCCCACAATTCCATTTTTTTATAGGCTTTATCATTGCAATGGTTGGTATTTCTCTCATGAGTTTTACACAGTCCAGCATCCAAATCAATCCATTAGGTGACATTCTTGCGATTGTTGCAGCTATTATTTGGGCTGGTTATTCAACACTTACAAAGAAGATATCACAATTTAATCTGAATACTATTCAAACAACAAGAAGAACCTTTTTCTATGGTTTAATCTTTATGATTCCTGTTTTATTAACTATGAATTTTCAAGTTAATCTTTCACAATTCAATAACCTTACAATTATAGCAAATCTAATTTTTCTTGGAGTAGGTGCTTCTGCACTTTGTTTTGTAACATGGAACACAGCAGTGAAAATATTAGGATCTGTCAAAACCAGTGTCTATATTTATATTGTTCCTGTCATAACTGCAATCACATCAACACTCATATTAAAAGAATCAATGACATGGATCACAATAACTGGTATTATTTTGACTCTTATTGGATTATTTCTATCAGAACAACATTATAAGAAGACGGAGGATTCTATTTATGAACTTACAGAATGACAAATGTGTAATGGTTTTTGATGAAACATTACCTTATGGTATCATTGCCAATGCAGCAGCAATTATGGGAATGACTTTAGGTAAATATAAGCCAGAATATGTTGGTTCTTCTGTATTTGATCAAACCCAAAATGAGCATCTTGGTATTATTGCCATTCCTATTCCTATATTAAAAACAAGTAGTGAAAATCTTAAAGAAATGAGAGAGGTTTTGTATACTCCTCAATTTCATGATTTAACAGTTGTTGATTTTTCTGATATTGCACAAAGTTGTAATATTTATGATGAGTATATCAAAAAAGCTTCTCAAACAATGGGAAGCGACTTTCATTATTTTGGTATTGCAATGTGTGGTCCTAAAAAACTTGTAAACAAATTAACTGGAAGTTTACCTTTATTAAAATAATATAGCGACAGTTTTTCAACTATCGCTATATTGTTTTTTTTCTTATCAATATATTTTTTAAGCCTCTTGTAATAACTTGAAAGAAACTTAAAGAACGTACTAATTTTTCAGATGCAATATACTGATTCATACTGCGTAAAGTTTGTTTATTATGTCTTGTAGAAAATGTAAAACGTCCGTTTTGTTTTGTTACGACTGCAAAACGGGGGATCCATTTTCCTTTAAACATAACAGAAGCCATAACATAATCAACTTCTTCCCAAGGAATTTGTATATAATCACCAAGATTCTTTTCATTATAGAATTCGAAGGCTTTATCTCCTATTATCACTTTACCATAACTTGCTATACCTAAATAAGATGTTGCATCGATAGTTAAATCAACTTTTGTATTTAATGACTGTACCATATATTCTCTCCAATCAATATGCTTGAAAAAGCCCAGATATTCCGAGCTTTTTCAATATTTTTTACATAATTCCAATCAAACGTGCCAAGACACCAACAACAAATAATGCAATAATAATGACAATTGGTGAAACTTTTTTCTTTAATAACCAGCAGCATAATAATGTTAATAATAAAGCTGCTAAACCTGGAATTAATTGATCTAAGTTTTGTTGTAAAGTTGTGACTTTTTCAACATTTAATCCATTTGCACCTAAACTTGCAAATTGTTCTAATGCTGATTTAATACCATCAGCACCAGCTTGAATCTTACTCCAATCAATAAATGCTCCATCAGATTGTACAACACGAGAAACAACAGGCGTAAATGAAATACTTACCCAACGTTGAACCAAAGCACCAATAATAAACATACCTAAAATAGATGCACCTTGTGTAATTTTACCTAATAAACCACCAGATAAATCTTGCGCAATAGATGTTCCTACTTTATATCCAAATTCTTGTGTATACCAAATAAATGCCATACGAATAATATTCCATGCAAAGAAGAACAATAAAGGTCCAACAATACTTCCACTTAAAGCAAGTGAAGCTCCTAATGCCCCTAAGATTGGTCTTAAAGTAAACCAGAAGACTGGATCTCCAACACCAGCCAAAGGACCCATCATACCAACTTTCACACCTTGAATAGCCTGATCATTAATATCTATACCATTCGCACGTTCTTCTTCTAATGCCAATGTAACACCCATAACTGGTGCAGATACATAAGGATGTGTATTATAGAATTCCAAATGTCTTTTTAAAGCAGCAATTCTATCATCTTTGTTTGGATATAACTTTTTGATTGCTGGAATAATTGAATAACACCAACCACCATTTTGCATACGTTCATAGTTCCAAGATCCTTGAAGGAACTGATGACGCCAAGCAACTGCTAAACGATCTTTTTTTGATAAAGCGATTTTTTCTGCCATTTTTTCTTTCCTCCTTCAAGATTAATAATCATTCAATATGTCGCCTAATGGATCTCCAGAACCACCAGAGCCACCACCATTATTTCCACTGTTTTCTTTTAAACCTAAGTAGATAAGTGCTAATGCAACACCGATAACTCCTAATGCGATTAATGTTAATTGTCCCAGTGCTGCCAAAACAAAACCAATAGCAAAGAAAGGCCATGTTTCTTTAGAAGACATCATATTAATAACCATTGCGTAACCGACTGCAGCGACCATTCCACCACCAACAGCCATACCACCTGATAACCAAGCTGGCATTTGATTTAAAGCGTCTGTGACAACAACTGCTGGAACGATACATAATGCTGCAGCTGGAATTGCAATTCTGACACCTTGTAAGATGATTGCTAAAATTTGCCACATTTCAATTCCACGGAAGTTTCCTTTTTCAGCAGCAACATCCATAAAATGAACCATTGGAATCGCAATTGTACGACAAATCATTGTTAAGAATAAACCTGCAACTGATAATGGGATAGCCACTGCAATTGAAGTTGTAATCGCAGTTTGAGAATTAACAGTTCCATCCTGTAATCCTAATACCATAATAATTGCTGAAGCAACTGAAGCCAATGCGGCATCTGGAGCCACTGCTGCTCCAACATTTGCCCATCCAAGAGCAATCATTTGTAAAGATCCACCTAAAATAATTCCTTCTGTTAAGTGTCCTGTTACCAAACCAATTAATGTACATGCCACTAATGGTTGATGAAACTGAAATTCATCAAGAACTCCTTCCATCCCCGCTAGTAAGGCAATGATAATAATTAAAATTATTGTAATGATAGACATTTCATTATCCTCCTTCTAAGAATTCTTTAATTCTGCTTTTGCTTTTTTAAGAAGATGATCCATATTTTCTTTTGAATCAGCTGGGACTTTACGTACATCGAAAGTCACACCCATTGCTTTTAACTTCTCTAAAGTTTCAACATCTTCTTTTCCCATGGCTACTGCTTTATTGACAACTACTTTTCCAAGGGAATGAGCCATTGAACCAATATTTAATTCCTTAATATCGACTCCACCTTCAATTGCACGTAATGCATCTTGAGGTGTTTCAAATAATAACATTGCTTTGGTATTTCCAAAACGTGGATCCTTTGCCACTTCAATCATTTTGGCAACAGGAACAACATTCGCTTTGACACCTGGTGGCGCTGCCTGTTCAATCATTTGTTTACGTAAATCATCATGCGCAACTGAATCTGATACAACAATAATACGATTTGGCTGTGTTGTCTTTGTCCAAGTTGTTGCCACTTGACCATGTAATAAACGTGTATCTACACGTGCCAAAACATACTTGATATGACCATCACCCAAAACAGTTCCTTCTGGAATAGCCCCTTGTGCGACAACTGGTTGAGCTGTCTCTTTTACTTCTTTTTGTGGTTCTAATGTTTCTGGTCGTGTTTTGACACCTTCTCTTGCAACTTCACAAATATGTGTTGCAATTTCATGCGCTGTTTGCTGACTCATACGTGCAGCATAAGCTTCAATCAGCATTGGTAAGTTTAAACCTGTTACAATTGCCCATTTCTCTTCATGACCATTGATGAGACCATTACATTGATTAAATGGTGTTCCACCCCATAAGTCTACCAAGAACAGAATTTCATCTTGATGATCAAATGTTGCAATTGCTGCTTCTATTTTTGCTTTGAGATCATCTGGACCTTCGCTTGGCTGTAAAGTGACTGCCTTGACATTTGGCTGTTCACCAAAAATCATTGTTCCTGACTGCAAGATTCCTTCAGCGAATTCTCCATGACTAGCAAGAATCATTCCTACCATTAATATTTTCCTCCCTTTCTTTTGATATTTAATAATGCAAAAAAAAGGCAGACAATCTATTTTAAAAGGAGCAAGATGATACAATATGAGTATCGTACTCTCTTTTAAAATAGTTATTGCCTGCCTAACAGTTACACACTATTAAATATTCTTTTTTCTAACACAATATTACCATTATTTGTAAGCGATGTCAAGCATTGTTTTCAGAATTCAAAGTCACTGATAATATCCTTTCCAAATGTAATGCCAAATAACCAATCTCTGTCTCTGGTAATTCTTTTTTCAAAACTTTTGATAAAGAGTCACACATACGACGGGCCTGCTCATAGGCAAAAGGGAATTTATCTTTTGTAAATTCACTAATATCCATCTGTAATTTTTCGTTTGTATTTAAACGTAAAATTAGGAACTTAATATGATTCATAAGTCTCACATATGAAATAGACTGAACATCAATAGTCATATTGAGATCATTTTGTAATTGCACAATTTCATCATGGATCACACGTGTTGCTTCCATTGATTCAGCCACTTGATTTGTAGAAATCGCCGAATGAATATGCAATGTAATAAAACCAACTTCATCTTCATTAATGAGTCGTTGTGTATATTTTTTAATCACGTCTTTTCCTTTTGATGCCACTCCATACTCATCAGGAAATAAGAGTCTAATATCATGAACAAATGGATTAGATGGCATAATATTTTTATCCATTCTTTTGATTGCATAATAGATATGATCAGCTAAGGGTAATAAGATATCATGATTAACTTTTTCAAACTTCTCTGTAGCAAGTTTAATAATTTCTGCTGCAATTTCTAAATAGACTGGTTCAATATCATTAATAATATCATAAACATTCTTTTTTGCCTGATAACTTTTTTGCATCAAGTATTTCTTTGCTTGAATAGGCATTTCAAATTGTTCCCCTGCTTTTTTGCCAAAACCAATTCCTTTATACATGATAATCACTTCTTCATGACCTTTATGAGCAAGAATTGTATTGTTGTTGAGTACCTTTATAACCTCATACATGAAATTCCCCCATTCATTAACTCTTTATTTTTAAGATTGTCTGTCCTCTTTTGATATCCCCATATATTTTTTCTAACGATGCATTGTCTTCCATTTTTGTAATGATTAAAAGAATATTTTCATCAGTTGCATTCTCTTTAATATATTCAAGATCAGCATTCCAGATAACATCACCTTTTTGAATCTTTTGATTTAATTTCACTAAAATTTCAAATCCAACACCATTTAAATTAACAGTATTTGTTCCAAAATGCAACAATAATTCAATACCATTCTCTAATTTTATACCAATTGCGTGCTTTGTTGGATAAATCATTGTCACTATTCCATCACATGGAGAAACAATCAAACCATTATATGGCTTAATCATTATACCGTCGCCCAATAGCTTATGAGAGAAAATCTGATCACTCGCATCTTCAATAGGTAAAACCTCTCCATCTACCACGTTTCCTAATTCTAATGTTGTTGCATGATACAATGTCACAACTTCCTGATAGTCATCATATTCTTCTGGAACAGTCTGTAAATACTCTTCTAGCTTTCCTTTGATATATGATGCTTTTGGCCCATAAATAATTTGAATTGTTCCACCACGTATCATAATCGCAGCAGCCCCAGCCTGTTTTAATAAACTTTCATTAATTAATGTAGGGTCATAGATCGTCGCTCTTAAACGTGTGATACAGCAATCTAAATCACTAAAATTATGACGACAACCTAAGCCTCTCACAATCATCTGTGATTGCTGATCTATAGTTGATTCATCAAATGTATAATCTAATTGTGTCTTTTTAAATATTGTCAATTTGTTATTTTCATCACGACCAGGTGTTTTTAAATCATACTTTTGAATCAAAACACGGAAACTAAAATAATACAAGAAAAAATATAAAACACCAAAGAGAACAACTAATATCCAATTGGTCTTATCATTTCCCTGTAAAACACCAAATACCATAAAATCGATAAAACTTGCAGAAAATGTAAAACCAATTGCAATTTGAAATATATGTGCCAGCATAAAGGCAGTTCCTGCCAAAAAGACATGAATTCCAAACAATAAAGGTGCAACAAAAATAAAAGTAAATTCAATCGGTTCTGTAATTCCAGTTAAAATACTTGTTAAGGCTGCTGAAAGAAAAAGACTACCAATCACTTTCTGTGATTCTTTTTTTGCTGTTTGATACATGGCAAGTGCAGCCCCTGGTAACCCAAACATCATAAAAATAAATTCTCCTGAAAAATAACGAGTCGCTTCGCTGCTAAAATGTTGAATTGTTGGATCAGATAATTGGGCAAAAAAGATATTCTGTGCACCATTAACCAAGACACCATTCACTTCCATCGCTCCACCTATGGCTGTTTGATAGAACGGCATATAGAAAACATGATGCAATCCAAAAGGCACTAATGCTCTTTTGATAATGCCATATATAAAAGTGCCAAAATAACCTGAATCAACAATCAATTGTCCTAAACCAAAAATACAATTTTGAATAAATGGCCAGATAAAAAACATCAAAATACCAACAAATAAATAAACAATAGTAGAAACAATTGGAATAAAACGTTCTCCTTCAAAGAAAGATAAAATATCAGGAAATTGCACTTTGTAGAAATGATTATGTAAAAAACTCACTCCTAATCCCACAATAATTCCACCAAAGACACCCATCTCAAGTGATAAAATACCACATACTGATGTAATTGTCCCATCTAATACATTTTCTGCAACAATCTTCTGATCTACAACCACTCCATTTAAGACCAATAAACCATTGATTGTTGTGTGCATAACAAAAAATGCAATAATAGCTGATAAAACTGCCACTTCTTTTGATTTCTTTGCCATTCCTAATGCAACTGAAGCAGCAAATATAATTGGTAAATTATCAAAAACAGTTTGACCAACAAGCGTTAAAAGGGTTAAAAACTGATTGAGAAATGTTCCTTTTTGCAAAATGGATTCTAAATGCAATGAAGTCATTGTTGCTTCATTTGTTAAAGAATTTCCTATCCCCAAAAACAATCCAGCAATCGGTAGAACTGCAATTGGTAACATAAAACTACGACCAATTCTTTGTAATACACTAAAAGTTCTTTTCTTTATATCCATGCTCATTCCCCTTCTCACCAAACAAATTTCCTTAAAAAGTCAGTCTTATTTTAAGGAAAGATTCAAAAAATGTCCACAAAAAAATTTAAAAAGCCAAAAGAAAAGAGCAGATAATCTGCTCCTGTTTTCTTATTTAAGTCCGTATTTTTTGTTGAATTTATCAACACGACCATCTGCACTTGCGAATCTTTGTTTTCCAGTATAGAATGGATGACAATTTGAACATGTATCAACACGAATTTCATTTAATACAGATCCTGATTCAAACTCTGCACCGCAAGAAGTACAAACGACTTTTACTTTTTTATAATCTGGATGAATTCCTTTTTTCATTTTCTCTTCTCCTTCCGCCTTGAAATATTTGCTACTTCAAAGTAAGTTGCTCAATTATAATAGCATTTCTTCTTCATAAATACAACACTTTTTTTATATTTATTTAATCATCAATTTCATATCTCGTAATATGTGCACCTAATGTAATTAATTTATGATCAATATTATCATATCCTCTATCTATATGATAAACATTTGTTATTTCAGTTTTACCTTCAGCAATTAATCCAGCAATAACCAAAGCTGCACCACATCTTAAATCAGTTGCTTTTACACGTGCTCCATGTAATGGCGTTTGCCCATTAATTGTACTTTGAGCTTCTCCTACTTCAATATTTGCACCCATCTTATTTAACTGTTCACAATGCTTAAAACGCTCTACATAAATCGTTTCTTTGACATGTGACTGTCCATTTGCTTGTGTTAACAAAGTTGTGAGTGGTTGCTGCAAATCTGTCGCAAAGCCAGGATATATTTGCGTTTTGATATCTACTGGTTTTAAATTTTCATCATGTCCATGAACAATAATATTTTCTCCAGCAACATCCATCTTAATACCCATTTCTTTTAATTTAGAAATGAGGGCTTCTAAATGCTGTGGAATAACATTTTGTACAACAACTCTTTCACCCGCTGCTGCTGCAATAATTAAAAATGTTCCAGCTTCAATACGATCAGGAATGATTTCATGAAATGTTCCATTTAAATAATCCACTCCCTCAATTGTAATTGTATCTGTCCCTACACCTCTAATTTTAGCACCCATTTTTGTTAATAAGTTTGCAACATCAATAATCTCCGGTTCCTTTGCTGCATTTTCAATAACAGTCTTTCCTTTTGCACGTACAGCAGCAAGCATAATATTAATTGTTGCCCCAACTGATGCAAAATCCAAATAAATTGATGTTCCAATCAACTCATCTGCTTCTAATAAATACGTATCCTCTACACAACTAATCTTTGCTCCTAAAGCCTCAAATCCTTTAAAATGTAAATCAATAGGACGTGGCCCTAAATAACATCCTCCAGGCATTTTAATTTTCACACGTTTATATTTACCCAATAATGCTCCCATAAAATAATAAGAAGCTCTCAATTTATTAACAGCATCACTCACAAGTGGAATATCTTCCATATGTGTAGGATCTATTCTAATACGTTCTCCATCTACATCTACTTCACATTTCAATTCTTTCAATAATATAGCTAACGCTTCTACATCTGAAATCTCTGGAACTCCTAATATTTCAACTGGTCCATCTGATAATACTGCCGCTGGTATTAAAGCAACAGTCGCATTTTTTGCACCACTAATTCTCACACTACCATTTAATTTATAGCCACCTTCAATCGCAATAACTTCTGACATTGATCTCTTTCCTTTCTCACTTATAATATATAAAAATGTATAAAAATTTATACACATTGTTCTCGCTCATCATGATTATACACGCCTCTTTATGAAATATCAAAAGAATTTAAAAAAACTTAACAATTCTATGATAACACCTATCTAAACCCAAAAAAAATAACATAAATATACAAATTTTAACACATTCTTATTATACCACCTTGTATTAGTCAGTACAACAATTTTAAAAGTTAATAAATATCTTTATCAATAAGTTTCATCCAAAAAATAATAAAAGACTCTTTACACAAATAAAAAGAGTGATATACTATTACTATGGTCCGTTGGTGAAGTGGTCAACACACTAGGTTCTCATCCTAGCATTCACGGGTTCGAACCCCGTACGGACTACCAATATAACAAAAAGCCTTATTTTATAAGGCTCTCAGATTGTTGACAAAGTGGTACTCCAAAACGAGTATCGCTTTTCTTTTTGTGTTTCAAAGCAGGAAATTATCATTTTCAACCAATTATGAATGGTATTTGATGAAGTTTTCCAACTCCACCTTGCCATTCTTTTTAGATTATGACATGCAAAAATCATCAGCGCCTGATGCTGATTTTTTTGTAGTCCTCTCAATCTTGTATATCTTAAATTATGATGCTCCTTACAATCTCCAAATACACGTTCAATACTCTCTTTACGCTTTGGATATAATTCTTTCCACTCAGGTGTATGCCGTATCTCATCCATGACTTCTTCTCGATATTCTTCCCATACATGGCGTGTAATCACTTTTTGATGTTTTTTCGATTGTGTGCATTTTTCTAAAAATGGGCATTCCTTACACTCTTTTGGATTTGATTTATATTCTTTATAACCCAATTTATTCGTATTTCTTAAAAAAACCTTTCTTCGTCATTGGTCTTTTGTATGGCGCATACATTTTCTGATTGTTTTCCAGAATCGTCTTACATATTGCTGGTGTGATGTACCCTGCATCTAAACATAGATTCTTGATTTGGTCTTTATACTTTTTATTTAATAAATGATATGCCGGAAAGAAAGATACACTATCATGTACATTTCCAGGCACACATAGACTTAATACCACAAATCCATTCTTATCACAGAATGTTTGGTGAGAATAGGCAAAACAC
>NZ_HG005284.1:232005-232983 GCF_000455285.1 Candidatus Stoquefichus massiliensis AP9
TTATTTATTCTATCATATTATGTAAAGCCTGTCGACCTTCTTTGTCAACAGGCTGAAGCCTTATTTTATAAGGCTCTTTTTTATTTGTTGAGAAGTTTTATAAACTATTTTATTCTTTGAAACTTCATTCCTTTATACACACGTAAAGGTAATCCTCTTTTTAAAAGATTATGTTCATTCCAATTTTCATAATGGATATCTTTATTGATGGATGAACTTACTTCATCTATTTTTTGCATTAATCTTACATATGCAATTTTCTTATTTTGCAGTTGACTTCTTTGATCTTGTGAAACAACAGAAACTCCAGTTGAGATATGAATAGCTCTAATCGCTGTTGAGACTTTATTCACATTTTGTCCACCTTTACCCTGTGAACGAAAAACTTCATATTTTATATCATTTTGATTCTTTATACCCTTTTCTTCCTTTAATATGGAAACGTCAACAAACCAGTTCTTTCTTTTATGATGTTTCCTAAATGGACTTTCACATATCCATTGAATGGTCCCTTCTAATGAAGACAAATCCTTTTCCGAGTAAAAGACAACACTCTTTAAACAATTTTTATGACTTTTGTTAATAGAAACAACATCTAATCCTTTAAATTCTTTTAAAAACTCCTGATAAACTCTATAACAAGCATATTCACATTCTTTTGGCCCTTGACCACTACTCACTTGTATTAACATTTATATGTCACCAGTGGTTTTAATCTTGCAACTAACTCAATAACCCGATATTCCAATAACACATCAATAATATGATGAATATCCTTGTATGCTTCACTTGCTTCTTCATAAAGAACAGCTTTATCATAAGTGATAACTCTACTTCCTAACTGTGATACTTTTAGTTTATCTTTCTTATATTTTGTTTCTAGTCTCCCTTTACATAAATGACGTGGCCATTTTCTTCCCGCTCCATGAGAAATTGAATAAAGAGTAGACTCTTGAGAAATACACTTCACAATATAAG
>NZ_HG005284.1:233474-244732 GCF_000455285.1 Candidatus Stoquefichus massiliensis AP9
AATGACTGCCACGTGATCCCGCTATAACTGCATATTCATTATCTTGTGTAGAAATACTTCCCTTATGATGATAGTATTCATCCTCTTTTATTTCAATATAATTATGAATACAATCAATTATCAATTGATTACAATACTTATACCCTAACATTCCCATAAAAATATCAGCTATCTGATTTCTGTTCTCTCTTGCAAAACCAACCGCTTGATCATGAAGATTCATATATTCTTTATAATTTTCATGATTCACTTTTAACCCATCAGTTGATGCAAATTGATTATAAATGTCTTCCCCCATTTGTCTTGAACCACTATGAACAAGAACATACAAATGATTCTTGTTTAAAGATAACTTCTCCATAAGAGAAGAATTATAAACAAAATCAATCTCTTGTAATTCACAAAAGTGGTTTCCACCACCAATAGAATATTTTCCTGTTATTTTCGTATTCTCTAACTTCTTAACAATCTTATTAATATGACATTTCTTTAATTGTAAAGAAGTATCATACAATGACATACCACATCCAATATCATTACCAATCCAATACGGATAAACAATATCTTTTGTTTTAATCGTTGTGCCTATAGGTGTTTTTCCAAAATGTAAATCTGGTAAACCTATTATATCTAAAACACCTTCATAAGCAGCCAATTTTTGTAACTGTAAAATAGCGTTTTCCTCTATCCACAGTTTATCATTTTTTATTATTTTAATTCCCATTTTTCCTCCTGTTTATCACAAGAGTATAAGAAAACACAGTAGATATCTACTGTGTCAACGTTCCATTACACTTGTGATGTCCTACTTTATTTTGATTTATTCTTTTGTATTCATTTATTTTTAACACAGCCATCACAACCTTTCTTTCTTAAAAGTTTATCATAAATGATTCTTCTACACAATACTTTAAACATTGAATTGATGCTCTTTTTATTGTAAAATACATACGAGTAAACAATAAGAAGATGATAACGATTCTCACAATCAAAATAAAAAGAATCGCAACGATTCTTTTTTCTCATTATTGGCTGGGGTACTTGGATTCGAACCAAGGAAATGTCAGATTCAGAGTCTGATGCCTTACCGCTTGGCTATACCCCAATCGCATACTCTATTATAAAACCTTTTTAAAAAAATGTAAAGGAGAAAAATATGAAAATCAGAACACGCTTTGCACCTAGTCCAACTGGCTATATGCATATAGGTAATTTAAGAACTGCTTTGTATTGTTATTTAATCGCAAAACATAATGATGGTGATTTTATCTTAAGAATCGAAGATACAGACCAACAAAGAGAAGTTGAGGGAGCCATAGACTTAATCTATCAAGTTATGGAAGAAACTGGTTTACACTATGATGAAGGACCTGATAAAGATGGTGGATATGGACCTTATATTCAATCACAAAGATTAGATATCTATCATAAATATGCTAAAAAACTCATTGATTTAGGTGGTGCTCACTATTGTTTCTGTGAAGGAGAACTAGAAGGAGAAGATCCATGTCTTCATCTCTCTCAAGAACAAATTCAAGAAAAACTCAATGCTAGTATACCTGCTGTTATTAGACAAACAATACCACAAACAGGAACAACTTCATTTGATGATGAAGTTTATGGTCATATTGAAGTTGAAAACAAGACTTTAAATGAAGGAATTTTAATTAAAAGTGATGGTTATCCTACATATAACTTTGCTAATGTGATTGACGATCATTTGATGAACATTACTCATGTTGTTAGAGGTAATGAATACTTATCAAGTACACCTAAATATAATTTAATTTATAATGCATTCGACTGGCAAATTCCTACATACATTCATCTTCCACCTGTGAATAAAGATGAAACACATAAGTTAAGTAAACGTAATGGTGATGCTTCTTATCAAGATTTAAAGAAACAAGGATATCTTAAAGAAGCAATTATCAATTATATTGCTTTGTTAGGATGGTCTCCAGAGGATGAAGAAATTTTATCATTGGATGACTTAATTCAACAATTTAATGTTGAACATATTTCTAAATCACCAGCTATTTTTGATATTGACAAACTAAAATGGATGAATGGGATGTACTTAAGAAATATGTCATTAGAACAATTCCATGAACTGTTATTACCTTATTACCAATCAATAACAAGAAATGTTGATTTATTAGAATTATCTCATGTTTTACAGCCTCGATTAGAAAAATTATCAGATGTTGAAGAAAGCATTAATTTTATTAATGAACCCTTAACTTTTGATGTATCTATCTATACTCATAAGAAGATGAAAACAAATCCTGAAAATTCTTTAGAAGCATTACAACTTGTTAGAGAAAGAATTGCTGATTTTGATGATTTTAATAACGATGAAGCTATGACAGAATTCTTTGTGAATCTCGCAAAAGAAAAAGAATTAAAAAATGGACGCATTATGTGGCCAGTCCGTGTTGCTTTAACAAATAAATCTTTTACACCAGGTGGTGCTGTTGAAATAGCACATATCTTAGGTAAAGAAGAAACATTAAGAAGAATAGATCAGGCAATTATTGATTTACAAAGATAAAAAGATGAACCCCCATGTGGTTCATCTTTTTCCTTTTAGTTTTCTTTTTTCTTTTTATATAATACTATACTAACAACTAGCATACTTAACATAATACCTGTATAAATACCAATAGGTGATTGATCATTTGTTTGTGGTGTTGTGATTTCTCCTATACCCTCATCATGAGTATTATCATAAGAGACAATCGCATATGTCGAAAAATGTGTTGTTGTAAAAATTAACTGGTCGCCTTCTCTTCTTGAAGGAATCTTTGTAACATTACCTAAATCATCAATATATATAATACCTAAATTCTTATCTATGAGTTGACCGTCAATATTTAATGTAACTGTCACTTCACCATTGATATCATAAACTTGTTGATTTAATAACAACTCTAATGTATAGACTCTTTCTAAAGTTGCTGACTGTAAGAACTGTGAGTTTTGCTGATTGATTTGTTCTATAATTTCATTAACTTTTTGATTATTGAAAGCAGCTGTAAATAAAACAACATCTTTTGGTAATTGCCCTTTGATTGTAATATCTTTATTATTATTTTGAATAATAACATTTTGTTCTTCAACAATAGGATCATCTTTTTTCACTTCTAATGAAGTTATTGCATCTTTTAATGAATCAACAATCTTATCAACTTGGCTTTGTAATACTTGACTATCCTGATAAATATCCTTTGCATCTTTTAGGGCTTTTTCTAACGCTTTAATAGACTCTTTGGTATATTTCTCCTGATCTATGCTCTCTGCTTTTTTTATTTCATTAGCTAAAACATCTTTATTGGCTTTCTTTATTAATTCATTTAATGCTTTTTCTAATTGTAAAACAACAGATTTCACTTGATCTTGTGTTACATTTTCATCATTATTTACTTTTTGTGCTAATTGCAAAGCATCTTCTAAGACTTTTATTGTCTTGTTAATATATAATTCTTTATCAATATTTTGTGCTTTTTTTATCTCATTGATTAAATCAGTTTTATCTGCTTTCTTTACTAATCCAGCAACAGCTTTTTGTAATTGTTCCTTTGCCTTAAGAATCTGTGAAGCTGTGGCTTCTTTATCCTTATAGACTGTTACTGCATTTTCTAATGCATCTTGATAGATAGTCACAGTCTTTGGTATATACATACTAACATCAATATTTTTATTTTGATCATAGTAAGCCTTTAATTCTGACTTAAGTGTAATACCATAAACCTCAAATTCCCATAATGAATAACCATATTCTCCAGATGGTTGAATACCTAACATTCTAACATATCTACCTGTTTTTGGTATATCATATGTAAATTCTTTGATTCCAGGTTTACCGTCAGTAACATGACTGATATCATTCCAATTTTCTCCATCATTTGAAACTTGTAGTTTATATTCTTTACCACAAGCACCTTCCCAATTCAATACAATTTTTTCAATATTATAAACATCTTCTAAATCAACTTGAATATATTGAGAATCAACATTAACTCCTGGATTATCTTTTCTTGTTGCAGATACCCATCTTGATTGGAAAATATCACCTTGATTTTCAACACTTCCATCAAATGCATATTTTGATTCTAACATAAATCCTGAAGTTGGATTCTTACGCACACTACTTGCAGTTGATGGTTTATTAAGTGCTCTATTGATTGTTTCTTGTTTAACTAATGTTCCATAAACTTCAAATTCCCATAATGAATAACCATATTCTCCAGATGGTTGTATTCCTAGCATTCTGACATAACGCCCTGTTTCTGGCATATCATATGTAAATTCTTTGATTCCAGGTTTACCTTCAGTAACATGACTGATATCACTCCAATTTTGTGCATCATCTGAAACTTGAATCTTATATTCTTTACCACATGCACCTTCCCAATTTAAGATAACTTTAGAAATATCGTATGTATCTTGTAAATCAACATATATCCATTCATCATTAGAATTACGATTAGATACCCACCTTGACTGCTTGTTATTGACTTTATCAACGCTTCCATCAAATGCCAATGAAGAATAATAAACTTTATTTCCATCTTTTGTATCCAAAAATTCAGAACTTGCAGTTGATGGTTTATTTAATGCTATATTGATTTCTTCTGGTTCAGGTATATCTTTGACTTCACCTAAAACTTTTAATTCCCAAATATTAATACCCCATTTTGTTCGAGAAGAAAATGAATGAATTTTAACATATCTTGCATCTATTGGTTTATCAAATAGTACATTATCAATATAATGTTTATCACTTGAGGCAACAGTATTTGATTTTAAATGTTCTTTCACTGTTGTCCAAGTTTTATTGTCATCAGAAATCTCAATACTGTAATCATCTGAACATCCAGTTTCCCAATCAATGATTATAGCATCAATAGATGCAATACTACCCAAATCAACACTCATCCATTCTTCTTGAGTATTAAATCCAGTTTCTTTTCTTTCTGAAGACCATTTTGTATTTAACTTTCCATCAATAGCTGCCTTTGTCTCTGTTTCATCATTGTAATGAGAACTACTGTCTACTATTTTATTTAATGCTATATTGGTTCCTTCTGGTTCAGGTTCTGGTTTTGGATCCGGTTCTGGTTCAGTCATATCTTTCACTTCACCTAAGACTTTTAATTCCCAAATATTAATACCCCATTTTGTTCGAGAAGAAGATGAATGAATACGAACATATCTTGCTTCTAAAGGTTTATCAAATTGTATTTGATCAATATAATGTTTAGCAGTTGAAGCGATAGTATTTGATTTCAAATGTTCTTTTACTGTTGTCCAAGTTTTATTGTCATCAGAAATCTCAATACTGTAATCATCTGAACATCCAGTTTCCCACTCAATCTCTACACCATCAATATATGAAATATCCCCCAAGTCAACACTGATCCATTCTTCCTGTTTATTAAAACCTGGGTCTTTTCTTGCTGAGGACCATTTTGTATCTGACTTTCCATCAACTGCTAATTCTGCAACTGGATTATCTTTATTTTTATAAACAGAACTTGCTTCTACTGCTTTATTCAAAGATATATTTTTACTGATATTTTGTCCATATACACTTAATTCATAAATACTAATACCATATTTTGTTGCAGAAGAATATGAGTGAATACGAACATATCTTGCTTCTACAACTTCATTTAAAACCATTTGATCTTTTAATGATGAATCTGATTTCAAATTTTCTTTAACAGTTTTCCATGTTTTATTGTCATCAGAAACTTCAATAGAATAATTGTTAGAGCGTGCAGTTTCCCATACCAATTCAATTGCATCAATACGAGCTTTTCTACCCAAATCAACACTTATCCATTCTTCTTGCTTATCAAAACCAGATTCTTTTCTTAGTGAAGACCATCTTGTATTCAAATTGCCATCTACTGCATTTTGTTTAACATTTCCTGGATCATTTGTAGAAGTAGAACTGACATTAACAGTTTTATTTTGTGAAAGCAATTGTGAGTTATGGAATGTGACTTCTTTCATCTGATAACAATTTCCACTGCTCTCTTTCATAACAAGTTTTATGTATTTGTACATACCACCAATAGTCACATTTTCTTTATTACCCTTACCATCTGTGACTGATTTTATTTTCTGATAATTAAGTCCATCTTTTGAAGCATAAACATCATATTGTTTTGCATATTGTTCTCCCCATAAAATATCAATGTCTTTAATATATTGACTTGTACCAACAAATAGAGAAATCCATTCATCAGTATTTCCTTGACTTTCCCAATATGTTGAATTATTTCCATCAACTGCATTTTTAACTGGATGTCCTGTAGATGAACTACTCGCTTGATAACGATCATCTTGACCTTCAGTTAATGTTATAGATTGACCAGCATATGGCAACCCTTTTGTTGTAAAAACTGTTGATGTTTTCACATTGTTATTGTCTAATTGAACATTGATAACTTGATGAGCACTTTGATCATTAACTGCAACAGTTATTTTTCTTGTTGCTGATGATTCATCAATAATCATACTGCAAGGATAATCAACAGTGACTGTATATCCATCTTTATACTCTAAAGAACCTGCTTTATAGAAATTAATTTGTGTTTGTTTTAATCCATCATGACGAACTGCCTGTACATCTTTTGTATTGGCAACAATTTGAATCGGATTATTTTTTGAATATTGTTCAACTTCTTGTGAAGTTTTGTTAGGTAAAACAATATATTCATAACTTGCATCTTTAGGCTTTAACCCATGATCTATCCAAGCTGTAAATGTTTCAGGTGTCGCATCTTTTTCTTTTTGTTCCCATAAAGATGGATTATCAGCTTGTAATCTATTACTCACTTGTACTGTTGTTTCTTGTGGAAATACATATCCTGTTTTATCATTGTATATCCATTGACCAGTATAGCTTGTCCCTTTTGTTCCAGTTGAAACAGTATTTCCATTCACAGTAACATTCTTTGCTTTACTTTGATTCAATGTTGTATGAATATTTACAGACTCTTTTGAACTAATACCAGCTCCTAATGCTACAAATTCATCATCAAAGAAGAAGTAACCTTTGCTTGCTTTGGTATCTTTTTTGTCCATGACATAGGCTGTTGCCCCATATTTTCCATTTGAAACACCAATCGTATGATCAGTTCCATTTGTAAATCTACCAGAGTTTGAAAAATCAGCAACAATACGATTGGCTGTTGTTGTTCCAGGAACATGCGCCCAATCAAAAGTTGGATAGACTTTTGTATACTCATCACCATCTACTGTAATACTAGATGCTGCTGAAGATGTCCAATAAATCAATTGACCATTTTTTTGAGTACTTCCACGCCATTCTCCACCAATAATATCTTTAGAATCCATTTTTATATTGACACCATATCCATCTCTCATATGAGATGCATATCCTGAACGCCACATATAATGATTTCCATCTTTACCATTTGATACATTATTTCCTTCAATGTTATCTAGCACAGCCTGATAACGACTAGCATTCTTTGTATCAGAAATGATCATTCTTTTTAATGGTTCAATATACTCTTCAGCATAATTTTGATATCCTACATCGAACTTATATGGACGATATCCAAGATACATTTCCATGATATCCCCTCTAATTGTCCAGCTTGTTCCATCTAACATGTAATCAGCCATTCTATCAACAACATCCTGACCAATTGCAAATTCTGTACCTCTTAATATATAAATCCAAAAACTCATATCTCTAAACATTGACATTCCATATCCATTAGAATAAAACTGTTTTCCATGCATATAGAAACTATTGTCAACTTGAACTGCCTCAGCAGTTTTATCATCTAATTGAATTGATAAACAATAATTCAAATAATTATCTACCATATCCTTTAATTTCTTTGTATCATTTTTTAACAATGCATAATAAACATGATTTTGATCAAACCACAGATTATTTTGACCTGTTCCATATTTGACTGGTGTTTTTTCAATTAATTTAGTTAAAATAATATCAAATGATTCATTACTGATAACACCTTCCATAAATAATCCAATTCTTGAAAAACGAAGTTGTACTCCGACTTCATTTTCCCACCAGTTATCAGAATAAGGACCATCAGGCTTTTTGTCTCGTTTTCCTTGCGTTACCCAGTTTTTCAATGCTTTATCAATACCATTTTTGGCAGCCTCACTTTTATATAAAGCATTTCCTGGCTTGTGATATGCAATTGCAATAGCCTGCAATCTATCTAATGCTAAATATGGATCCCATGCTCCTCCATTGGCAGCATTTTTATGAGATTGATAATCAACATCTGCAAAACTTCCATCCTCTTGCATAAGTTTTAAATAGTCCTCTGCCTTACTTACATAACAAGTCTCAACTTTAGAACCATCATCAATCGTATCAAGTTCTAAAAAATATGTTTTCAGTCTTGTTTTGATTGCTGTGATATCATCTTGACTTGCTGCTCTCACTGTACTTCCCTGTCCGAAAACAAGACTGAGAAGCATTGTAAGTACTAAAATAATTTTACTTAATCTCTTCAACATTTCCTTTCCCTCCATAAATAAAGCGCTTACTTTATATTCTTATTTTTATGGACTTTTACTTGAATTACAACGATAAAATGCTTTAAAAAAAAGAAATCCTTTATTTTTTTACTTTAAAGAATCTCTTTCGACAATTTTCACACTTAATAATTGGGTTGAAGTAACGCTTTCTTTACGATGTATAAGATCAATTAACTTCGAAACTGCAACTTCTCCCATAAGTTGTTTTTGAACTTGCACTGTTGTTATTTGAGGTATACTTTTTTCACACAAAGGTGTATCATCAAATCCTACAACACTTATATCTTCTGGTACTTTTATTCCCATTTGTATTAAAGCTGTAATAACTGCAAATGCATTTGAATCATTAGCACAAACCAAAACTTCAGGCAATTCTTTAGATTTTAAAATATTGATAATTTCAACAATATTATTAGATAGAATATGTTTTTCTATTCCTTTTACAAAAGAGTATTGATGAATATATTCATCAATTCTATCTTGCTCTACAATACCATTTTTAATAAGTGATTGACGAAATCCCATAAACCGATCTTGAAAACTAAAAGAATAATCTAGATCACCAAAAAATCCAATATGCTGATAACCCTTTTCTATAATATAACTCGTCATCATATAGCCACCTTGTTTATTATGTGTTAAAACACAATCGCATGGTGTACATAAAGATGTAAAATCAACCAGAACAATTGGAATCCCAATCTTTTTAAGTGTTATGAGATTCATATCAGATATTTTTCCGACAATCAAAATACCTGCTACCTTCCTATTCTCTATACATTCAGGAATAATGAGATGATCATCTTCAAAATAATTTAAGATAGAAAAATATCCAAATGTTTTCGCTTGTTCTACAATAGAATGTAAGACTATAGAATAAAAATGACCAGTATTGGCATAATAACTCTGCATGAAAACACATATATTTGATTTAGAAAACACAGAAAGATATTGTCTTTTTTGATTAATATATCCCATTTCATCAGCTGTTCTTAAAATTTCTAAACGCATTTGATCACTAACTCCTGGCTTATCATTTAATGCAATGGAGACAGCATTAATAGAAATATTCAAACGTTGTGCAATATCTTTCATAGTCACTTTCATATCATCTTCATCCTTTCATTTACCTCAATTATATATCAAAAGACCATACAATTCAGTATGTATGATCTATTCTTATTATAATTCTTCACCATTTGTCTCAATAACATGCTTAAACCAATCAAAAGACTTCTTCTTCATTCTTTTCATATCTTTTAAATCTTTATTATCACGATTAACATAGATAAAACCATAACGTTTCTTCATCTGTGCACGACTACTTAATATATCTACTGGACCCCATGATAAATATCCTCTACAATCCACACCTTCTTTAACTGCCAACTTCATTTCCTCAAGATGTTTTCTCATGTAATCAATACGATAGTCATCAATAATTTCACCATTTTCATTTACCTGATCATCATATCCAAAACCATTTTCGACAATGTAAATAGGCATTTCATAACGATCATATAATTGACGTAAAGTAATTCTTAATCCGATTGGATCTACCGTCCATCCAAATTCAGACATTTCCAAATAAGGATTCTTTTTAATCACAACATCATTAACATTTGTTAAACTTTCCTCACCATAATGCGAAATTGTAGACATATAATAACTAATAGATAAATAATCTGTTATTCCTTTTTTTAATATATCTAAATCACCTTCTATTATTTCAGGCATTGTTCCTTCATTTTGCATATTAGCATAATAGAAGGAATTATAATGTCCTCTTGCAAAAACATCTAAGAAAACATAAGCTTCACTTTGCGCCTTCATACTTTCAATTGTATCTAAAGGATGGCATGTTTCTGGATAACTTTGAACAACAGTTGCCATACCTAAAACTTCACAACCTTTTTGATGAATATATTCATTCACTAAACTATGAGCAATTAAAGTATTATGCATAATCTGATTATCAAATGTTTGAGGATCAACACCTTCAGGACAAACAGCCCCAAAAAACATCTTTGGCCCTTTTTGTAATATTCCATTTTGTTCATTAAAAATAATCCATTTGTTCACTTTAGAGGCATATCTATCTACAATTTTCTTACATAATTCAACAAATATATCAACAACCTTACGACTCGCAAAACCATTATATTTCTCATATAAATAAACAGGCATTTCAAAATGATACAATGTTGGTATAGGCTCCATACCTCTTTCAATCAATGCATCAATAAATTCATCATAGAATTGGAAACCAGCTTCATTATAAGTGTTCTCATCACTCATCAATCTTGACCAATCAATAGAAAAACGATAAGCATTAAATCCCATTTCCTGAAACAAATCAAAATCTTCTTCATATCTATGATAACTGTCTATTCCATCTTTAAAATCAGAAAACTCTCCTGTTGGTGTCAAATCACAAACAGCAGGTACTTTTCCACCTTCAGTATATCCACCTTCACTTTGATGAGCAGTGACTGCCCCTCCCCATAAAAAATCTTCTCTTAACATTATCTTTCTCCTTATTTTTAAATTGAAAAGATTAATTTCAAGTTAAAGAATGATTGTTTGAGGTAGTTGACTTTTTATTCTTTAACTTGAAGTTATCTTCATCTTTAAGTATGCATACATTTTACTTGAAAAACAAGATATTATTACTTGAAAAAAATATTTTTTAA
>NZ_HG005284.1:244758-255260 GCF_000455285.1 Candidatus Stoquefichus massiliensis AP9
CTTGAAAAAAGAATAGACTCTTAAGAAAGCCTATTCTTGAAATAACGGTGTTGATAAATAACGATCACCTGTATCCGGTAATAAAACAACAATATTTTTCTCTTTATTTTCAGGACGCTTCGCAACCTCTATTGCTGCATAGACTGCAGCCCCTGATGAAATACCAACAAGCATTCCTTCTGATGATGCTATTTCTTTTCCAATGCGAAATGCATCTTCATTAGAAACAGTTACAATCTCATCATAAATATCTGTATTTAATACATCAGGAATAAAACCAGCACCAATACCTTGTATTTTATGACTGCCTGCTTTTCCTGTTGAAAGTATTGCTGAATCTTTCGGTTCTACTGCAACAATCTGAATATTTGGATTTTGAGATTTTAGATATGTTCCAACTCCTGTAATTGTTCCTCCAGTTCCAATACCTGCGATAAAGATATCAACTTCTCCATCCATATCTTTCCATATTTCAGGACCAGTTGTTAACTGGTGAATCTTTGGATTTGACAAATTATCAAATTGGCTAGGAATAAAGCTATGAGGTATTTCTTCAGCAAGTTCTTGTGCTTTAGCAATAGCCCCCTTCATCCCTTTTGAACCTTCTGTCAATACTAATTCTGCCCCATAAGCTTTCATAAGTGTTCTTCTTTCTACACTCATTGTTTCAGGCATAACGATAATGACACGAAATCCTTTTGCAGCACCAACTGCTGCTAAGCCAATACCTGTATTTCCAGAGGTTGGTTCAATAATAACACTGTCTTTTTTGAGAATCCCTTTTTCTATAGCATCATCTATCATTGCTTTTGCAATACGATCTTTCACACTACCTGATGGATTAAAATATTCAACCTTTGCAATAATGCTCGCATCTAAGTGATACTTCTTTTCTAAATTTGATAATTCTAATAATGGTGTATTGCCAATCAATTGATCAGCGGATTTATATATTTTCATGATAATTCTCCTTTAATTTTTCAAATGCTTGAGCTAAATCATCTATAATATCATCAATATGTTCTGTACCTATTGATAGACGAATGGTTGTTGGATAAATGCCTGCCTGATTTAATTCATCTTCATTCATTTGTGAATGAGTTGTCGAAGCAGGGTGAATAACTAAAGACTTGACATCTGCAACATTAGCAAGTAATGAAAAGATTTCTAGTGATTCTGTAAATTGTCTTGCCTGTTGCTGTGTTCCATTGAGTTCAAATGTAAAAATAGATGCTGCACCTTGTGGATAATATCTTTGATAGAGTTCTTTTTGATGTCCTTGAGATAAAGAAGGATGATTGACTCTTTTGACCATTGGATGATTTTTTAAATAATCCACAACCTTTAAAGCATTCTCAACATGTCTCTCTACTCTTAATGATAATGTCTCTAGTCCTTGCAGCAACAAAAATGAATTGAACGGTGATAGACAAGCACCTTGATCTCTCATTAATGTTGTACGAATCTTCATAATATAAGCAATATCTCCACAAGATTCACTAAAAACAATCCCATGATATGATGGATTAGGCTTTGTTAAAGCAGGAAATTTATCATTCTGTCTCCAATCAAAATGACCACCATCAATAATGACACCACCCATCACTGTCCCATGTCCACCAATAAATTTCGTTGCTGAATGAACAACAATATCAGCACCATGTTCCAATGGTCTAAAATAGTATGGTGTCGCAAATGTATTATCTACAATCACCGGAATACCATACTGATGAGCAATACTTGAAACCTTTTCTAAATCAATGATATCAGCATTAGGGTTCCCTAATGACTCCAAATAAATCACTTTTGTATTCTCTTGAATAGCTTTTTCAAAATTGGATGGATCCTGGCCATCTACAAAAGTTGTTGTAATACCACATTCTGTTAATGTATTCGCCAATAAATTATAAGTCCCTCCATATACAGATTGTGAGGAGACAATATGATCTCCACAGTTCACAATATTACGAATCGCTAAATCAATAGCAGCTGACCCCGATGAAGTCGCTAGAGCTGCTTTTCCCCCTTCTAAAGCAGCAATTCTTCTTTCAAAAACATCAGATGTAGGATTCATTAAGCGTGAATAAATGTTCCCCTCTTCACTTAATTCAAATCGATTTGCAGCCTGAGATGAATCCTTAAATACATATGATGTTGTTGCATAAATCGGCACTGCTCTTGCATCAGTAGCCAAATCAGGCTGTTCTTGTCCCACATGCAACTGCAATGTTTCAAACTTTAATGCTTTCTTTTTCATACCTATATCCCCTTTATTTTTATTTACCCATTTATTTAGTAGGTTAATAGGGATTATAACTCTATATACCTATTAAGTCAATAGGTATATAGAGTTATAAGAAAAAAATTCTTACATATGTAAGAATTTAAATTACAAAATCATAACCATCATCATCCTGACAAATCAAGTCCGCTAATGTTATACTTTCAAAATAATCATCTATCATCTGATCAAGTTTTTGCCACATAGGTAAAGTTTTACAAGTTTCAGCCCTTTCACAAGTATTGGGTGAACATTCCAAACATGCAACTGGAGCCAAACTTCCCTCTGTAAGCTTTAGAATACTTCCAACGGTATATGTATCTGGTTCTCTCGTTAAACGATAGCCTCCACCTTTACCACGTAATCCCTGAACAAATTGAGCTTTTGATAAAGCTTTAATAATGATTTCCATATATTTTTCTGATATATGTTGACGTTTTGCAATATCTTTAAGTGGCATAAATGTCATTCTATCATGTTCAGCTAAATCTATCATAATACGTAAAGCATATCTTCCTTTTGTAGATATCATCATTTTTGTTCACCTCTAACCTATTATACTGTAGGGTTGATGATAAAATCAACAGAAATTACTTTGTTCCTACTTTTTCACTAGCCCATTCACGTAACTTTGCTAATCTGGGTTGAGGATCAAATCCCATATCTTCTCCCATATGTGCACACATATCACAAGGAAATTGTGTACATTCTCCACAATGTGCTAACCCCTTTTCTTCACAACAAACTTTAACTTGACATACACCACCCCAAAAAGTTTTTTCCATATGTATGCATCCCTGACAATTCACACTTTCTCTTCTTTCACATTCATCACAACAAACACCACATCTTGACTGATACATAAACTTTTCCCTCCTATAATTCTTTCATCTTTTCTAATTCTTCACACTCTAATAATTCATTTTTGAAATCATGACACCAATTTTGTAAAGATTCTAAAACCTGTTTTTGTTGTTGCATAATCGTTTTTCCAACAATAGGAACATCTTGCTTTTGTTCTATAATCATTTTTATAAAAACGAGTGATTGATTAATATTAAAATAAATATTTTCTACATATTGCAACGCTTCTTCTTTAGAAACTTTATTTAATCCAACAATAACTGCATTAAAATCAAAGATAACTTGAATACTCTTTTGAGAATATTCCAACATCATAGAATGAAAATATTCTTTTCCATTTTCAGTTATTTGATAAATTGTTTTTTCAGGATTTTTCCCATTTTTAATAATTTCCTTATCTAAATAACCATTTTTCTCTAATACAATCATTCTTTTATAAACTGATGGTGTACTCACCTTTACCCAATAAGATAAATTTCTATATTCAATATGTTTTTGAATATCATAAGCACTTCTTGGCCGATCATAAACAATTCCCAATAAAACCAAGTCAACTGTTGAAGACATACCATCCCTCCTATACTATATAGTATATTAATCAATCGTAATACAAAAAATATCGCTTAAAACTTCATGGCTTTAAGCGATACCTTTTCTATTGATTGACTATTTCATAAACACAATTATCATTATCTTTAATTGCTTTTACATTCATTTCATTTTGATGAGTTTCTTTCCATTCATCAAGATCACTGATTGTTGTGATAGAAATGGTTTGATTTCCTTTTTTTAATACAAAAGTAGAAGATATAGTTCCATCATATAATTCTAATTGATAACCATCTTTTTCTAATTTTCTTGCTTGATCTTCAAATATTCCAGAATTACTATCATTAAAACTCACTAACAAATGATTATCCGTTTGTTCTAAAATATTTATTTTGTTTACAGAAATACCTAATTCCTTTGCGACAGTTTTTAAAGTTGGCATCTTTATAATCTCTTTTGTTTGAGTGTCATTTTCATCTGTTTGATTCGTTTGAGACACTGACGCACTTGTTTGTGTATCTCTGGTAGGATTATCCGTAATATCTTTCTTCTCTTCCTTGGCACAGCCTACTAAAACAAACATTGCTGATAATATTATCATTATTTTTTTCATAATAATTCTCCTTAACAAAAAATAACATCAAATTGTCACAATTACATAAATATAATAATGTATTTTTGTTTTCTATTATTATTTTATAGTATGCATATTCATCTGTCAACAAATACAGGGAAGTAACAATTCATCATTTTATATTCTTTGGATAAGTGATTTTCTTTTTTATAAGATATACTGCAAAGTCATAGTTTAATTTATCAAATCATATTATGTCTTGTTATTGAATAAAGATTGTGATACTATATTATTGTCACGATATAGTGACTAAGATATAATAAGGAGAACATATGGAACAATATCAAGTCATTTCAAATCAATGTCAATTACAAGTTTATTCTGTTAATCCATCACATAACCAAATAGCTATTCTCTTTTTACATGGCGGTCCTGGTAGCGGGGCAAAAGCTCTCATGGATTTACCAGTTTTTCAACAACTTCATCAAAAATTTCACTGTATCTATTTTGATCAGCGTGGCTGTGGACAATCATTCTATGATCTATCACAAGGAATTACCATTGAAGACATTACTAATGATGTCTTTCAAGTTGTACAAGATACCAAAAAGAGATTCCCTATTCAAAAATTATTCTTGTGGGGTGGTTCATTTGGTGGCTTATTAGCATGTTTATGCATACAAAAATTCTCTGAAATATTTGATGGTGTGATCTTGAGTAGTCCAGCAATTACATTTTCAAGACATCAGGCACTTGACTTTTATGAGCATATGAAAAAACAATATTCATCTCATTTAACCATCTCCAATAATGAAAATGATCAACAACCTGAAGATTTCTTTTCAGATCCAAATGTCCATCAATGGATATTCAGTGATATGAATCCATCAAATTCACTTCAACATATTTGTGCAATGTCTCATTGGTTTTTTCAATATACTTTTAAAGGAATATTTGAAAGTATACATTTTCCTCTTCTTGTGATGCAAGGAAAAGATGATTCAATCTGTTTATTTCAAAATATTAATAATGAAATGAATAAAAATCATTCCGACAATATTGAATATCATTTATTTGAAGACTGTGGTCACGAAGTATTTACTGATCAATCAAAAGAATTTGTTACTATTATTGAAACATTTATAAGGAGGATATCATAATGTTTATTTATATATGTTGCTCTGGAGGAGCAACTTCTAGTTTGTTTTGTCAATCTATTGGCAAGGCATCAGATAAAAATGTTTTGGTAGAACATATTTTTATTGTTCTACAGGATTTAGAGAATTATAAGAAATCCTATGATATGATTCTTGCTTATGGACCTGCTGAACTACTTAATGAACGTTCTATTCAAAAATATCAATTAAATAAAATTATCAATAGTGTTTGGATATGTCCGCAGAGTCGCTATTTAAAAGAAAGTATATATAAGGCTTTAGATCCATTTCATATTCCTGTACATCTTGTTGATATGCGTGCATTTGGAACAATGAATGGTAAAAAGGCTTTAGAAGATATTGAAACGAATCTATAATATAACTCTATACAACTTTCTCTATTTCATCTATAATAAATGAAATGGAGGTTGATCATTGTGATAGATTTAAATCAAGTTTTAACATTTAGTGAAGCCGCTGAAAAATGGGGGTTTGCTAATGGAAACACGTTAAGAAAGGCTGTTGAAAGAAATAAATTTGATGAGAATGAAATACGTAAAAGCGGAGATGTTTGGCTTACAACTTATGAGGCCATGCAAAGAGTTTTTGGACAACCAAGAAATCTTGAGACAGTGATTTCTATGGAAGAATTATCTCAATGGATTTCAGAAAGTTATTATCATCAAGAGGATTCTAATCAAAGGCTTCATGAAATTTTAAATAAAATGAATGAAACAATTCTTAAGAAGAAAACGGTTATTATTATTACTTCACATAACTCCCCACAAAACATTGTAAGAGTATTAAAATCACAAAGTGATTTCGATGATTTTCAGAAATCATTAAATAGATATTTTCAATCAATTTCTATCAATATATATCCAAAAGAAAAATGACGCGTTTGCGTCATTTTTATATACATCTTATTAAGCTTTGTTGATGCAACCAAATAATTCCATTTTCTCTTTTACACATTCTTGAATTGCAGCAGCACCAGGTGCTAATAATTTACGAGGGTCAAATCCTTTACCTTCTCTATCTTTACCTTCTTCAATATATTTACGTGTAGCTTCTTGGAAATATAATTGACATTCAGTATTAACGTTGATTTTAGAAACTCCTAAAGTGATAGCTTTTTTAATCATATCAGCAGGAATTCCAGTACCACCATGTAATACTAAAGGCATTGTTCCTGTTTCTTTTTGAATAGCATCTAATGCTTCAAAATCTAAACCTTCCCAGTTAGCTGGGTATTTACCATGAATGTTTCCAATACCTGCTGCTAAGAAATCAATTCCTAAATCAGCAATCATTTTACATTCTTTTGGATCGGCAACTTCACCTTTACCTACAACACCATCTTCTTCTCCACCAATTGAACCAACTTCTGCTTCAACTGATACACCTTTAGCATGACATAATGCTACGATTTCTTTAGTTTTTTCAATGTTTTCTTCGATTCCATAATGAGAACCATCAAACATAATTGAAGAGAAACCTGCTTCTAAAGCAGCTTTAGCTCCTTCATAACTACCATGATCTAAATGTAAAGCAACTGGTACAGTAATTCCTAGAGAATCTACCATTGCACTTACCATAGCAGAAACTGTTTTAAATCCAGTCATGTACTTTGCAGCTCCTTCAGAAACTCCTAAGATGACTGGTGCTTTTAATTCTTCTGCAGTTAATAAAATTGATTTTGTCCATTCTAAGTTGTTGATATTAAATTGACCAACAGCATAGTGACCTGCTTTTGCTTTATCAAGCATTTCTTTAGCTGAAACTAATCCCATATGTATAATCTCCTTTTCAATTTTTTACACTTATATCATACACTGATTTCATGAAAATTTCCATAATTATTAACTATTTTTAAATATTCTTAAAGATTACACTGATATCCATCATTGTAATCTACAATCTTTTACAAATTTCTTTTTCCTTGGATCACCTTCTGCTCGGTAAATCATTAAACTCTTTAAATCAAATATTGAACTCCATATCGTTTCAAAATTTAATTTCTTATCATATTGACACATAAAACCATAATCACCTTTAAGTAAACACTGTGTTTTTTCTATAAGATCTCCATACAATTCTTTTCGAAAACTATCTAAAACAACTTGATATCTCTTGTGAGAATCATAATCATTGCCATGAGAATCATCATATGATTGCATTTTACTTGAAGTAAAACTATTCACTGTACAAACAATCTTATCACCATTAATGACTTCTGCTTCTCTTATTCTTTTCAAGTTTGGTGTACATTCTACAACTTTCATATTTCCATTTTTATCAGCAAGCAAAACATTACAGTTTGATGCTATTGGTAATTCCATTAATAATGATATTGCATCATCTGTATCTTTAGCTTTTTCAAGTAGATATCTGACAATAAAACAGCTATTGAATCCTGGTCTTATTCTTTTCAAATCGGTCATCACAAATGTCATAGCAACTGCTAAACCATATCCATTAAGACCTTCTTCCCCATTGATAAATGAAGAGGTTGTGATATTGAACTTATTTCCATTGACTAGTGTATAAATTTCACTTTTACTGCCTTTTTTTAAATAAGGTGGCAAATCATTGTTACGACCATAAATCACATGACCATCTCTTTCATAAGCAAAGGCTGTACATCCTCTGATTTCTACTGGAATATTGTCTTCAAGATTATACATACAGCACCCCATACATAACATCCATGATGTAAATTCCAAATAATCAATACCGATTGTATCAGTCACTCCTCTTATTTCCTCACAGACTTCTGGAAAAAATTCTCTCAATATTTTTTCACTTTCTTTTCCATGTTTTGATTGAAAATAATCTAAATGGATTGGAAAAGTGATTTGTGCTTTTTGAAAAACTTTCCCTCTTTTGACTCCCATATCATAATGCTTTCCCTTTAATCTTAAATGATACATATTTCTTTTTCCTTCCTTTCTCTAATTGCAATCATTACTTGAAAATGACCTTTTGATGATAATTCAGGTTGTATTGGATAAACTTCAATATCAGGCAATCCAGCATATTCATATCCTGAAAATGGTAACCATTCACTCATAAAACGTTTAAAAATATTTTGTACATCTCCTTTGAAATCTCCATTATTTTCAAAGACAACCCATGTATGAGCAGGAATAGCATAACTAACCATACCTTGAGGAAGCTGTTGTGTTGATGAAACTGCAATCATATAATCAATGGATTGGTCATCATGATAAACAGTCACACCCAACAATCCATTCGACTCATAATTTGATAATTGCAGAAGTTGTGTTATTTGTTTTGTGTGAAAGATATTTTTCCAATACTGCGGAACAATCCGATGATTTTCTTCCATCACAGAAGTGATTGGATATCGAAATCCAACGATGCGTATGGCTTCTTTTTCTTCTATATGATAGGAAAGAGGTTGTGCACCTGTAACTCGAACAGTTAAAGATATTGCCGAGTAAGCATTGAGCGAACTCCCACAATGTCTTGCCTGCGTTGGTGACATACCATGCACACTTGAAAATGCACGATGGAAAGATGTGGCTGATGTATAACCATACTTTAAAGCAATATCCATCACTTTATTGTGGGTTCTTTGCAGGTCAAAGGCTGCTTGTGTCATTCTTCTGCGACGTATATACTCTGATAAGGAAACACCAACAACGTACGAAAATAATCTTTGAAAATAGGATGTTGAGCAACAGGCAATCTTCGCTACTTCTTCATAAGATATATCTTGCTCTAAATGGCTTTCTATATATGCAATTGCAGCATTCATTTTTTCTAACCAATCCATTTAATTAACACCTCCTTTTCTAAGTATAACGCAATAAAAATTTAACTTCTTTACTTTTCATGTCTACTTTTGTAAACTTTTTCTAAACTAACACACATATATGATAAGATTATTTATAATGAATAGAAATCAATCAATAATTTAGAGTTTGTGCAATATATTCAATCATTAAATCGTTGAATATATGAAGGGAGGAACTATGATGACGACAAAAAGGGAAATTGATAGGATTGTAGAGAAATATAGTGATATGCTTTTAAGAATTGCTTTACATCATATCCATAATTATGCACAAGTTCAAGATATTGTTCAGGATGCTTTTATAAAGTTTTGTATAAATCTCCTGAATTTGAAAGTAGGAAAAGGAAAAAGCATGGCTTATTCGTGTCACAAGCAATTTGTGTAAAGATCATTTAAAGCATTGGTGGTTAAAGAAAAGAACAGATTTTTCTTATGAATATATGACGGACAATCAACATCAAGAAACATATGAAATGTTAGAAATCGTTAAACAATTACCATATCACCAGCGAAATGCTATTTACTTATATTATTATGAAGAAATGTCTATTCGTGAAATTTCAGAAATTTATCAAGTCAAAGAAAGTCAAAAATCAGGTTTCAAAACATATATTGCATGTTATGTATCTGCTTTGCCTGATCAATATATAGATGAAGATTATAATGAAATACAATTCAATTAAAGATGATTTTAAGAAAATATAACATAAGCAAAGAAGAGTGACTACTCCTGAGAAGCGAAGACTTCTTGCTCGACAATAAGCGAGCTATCCTCATTTGTCCCACGGTTCTGCATGTTTGTTGGTTCCTCAATTACTAACCGCATCTCTTCGTTCCTGATGTTTATTGCGGCGTTTATATTCCTATTATGATGTGTTCCACATTCGAGACAATCCTATTCGCGAATAAAAATGATTTCTTTATAGATAGAGTTGATTGTCATTCATGAAACATTTTTAAATAAAAAAACAGCTATATCTCATGATATAACTGATTCTATTTATGTATTTAACTGTTTTCTATGTAATCCTTTATTTCTTCAACACTCTTCTTATTGGCAATCATATTCGCTATATGATCATATTGTAATGCACTTAAGCCTTCTAAGAAGCTTGTATCAGTATTTGGATACAACTCTTTCAATAGTGTTATAATAAGTTTGATTCCGATTGAAATGCCTTCTTCTTTGCCAATTGAGATGCCTTCTTCCTTACCTTGATCAAAAGCATCTCTAACTTCTCCTGCTCTTGCTTT
>NZ_HG005284.1:255920-312235 GCF_000455285.1 Candidatus Stoquefichus massiliensis AP9
CAAATTTTTGATGAAAGACAAATATTTTCATCATTTTTTACTTATATAACAAAAAGAGCAAATTATTGCTCTTGATGATTATACTCTCTCTTTAATAGCTTTCTCTAATTGCTCTAAAGCTTGTTTTAAAATACTTCTTGGGCAAGCAACATTAAATCTTTCAAAACCAGCTCCACCAGTTCCAAATATATATCCCTCATCTAGCCATAAATAAGCTTTCTTTAACATAAACTCTTCTAATTCTTCGTTATTCATTCCTAAACTTCTCATATCTACCCAAACAAGATATAAACCTTGAGGATCAATAACTTTAATATCAGGTAAATGCTCTGCAAAGAAATCTTTCATATAATCAATATTCCCTTGTAAATAAACAAGTAACTCATCAACCCACTTTGCTCCATATGTATAAGCTGCTTCACAGGCATCTAAGCCAAAGATATTAGGATCATTGACACCAGATGCATTTTTTTCATCAACAAACATCTTTCTCATTTCTTTATTAGCAATCACAATATTCGATGTCTGTAATGCTGCTAAATTAAATGTTTTTGATGGTGCAGTACAAATGATTGTAAAATCTTTAAATGATTCATCAACATTATAAAAAGCCACATGATTATGATTTTTATATGTAAAGTCCATATGTATTTCATCACTTATAACATAAACATGATGTTTTTGACATATTTTTCCCATTTGATACAATTCATCTCTTGTCCAAACTCTTCCAATTGGATTATGAGGATTACATAAAATAAACATCTTTACATGATTATCTATGATTTGTTTTTCAAAAAGTTCAAAATCACAAGTGTACTGTTCTCCATCAAAAAGAAGTGGACATTCGACAACTGTTCTACCATTTAAATTGATAGAAGCATCAAAAGGATAATAGACTGGTTTCATAATCATAATTTTATCACTTGGATGTGTATATGCTCTCACTGCTAATTTTAATGCAGTGACAATACCTGGTGTTGGTACAATCCATTCTTTTTGAATGTCAAAATGATGTCTATCTTTCATCCAATTTATAACTGCTTGATAATAATTTTCGGTTGGTGCTGCATATCCAAAAATACCATGTTCTGCTCTTTTGAGTAAGGCTTCTTTGACTTCAGGAAGTGTTTCAAAATCCATATCTGCAACCCACATTGGAATAATGCGAGAATCTTGTGCTTTTTCTCGATCATATTTAATACTATTTGTTTGTTTTCTATTTATAACTTTATCAAAATTATACATTTTCTCTTAATACCTCTTTCTGTTTAAAATTCTCTTTTGAAAAATGAAATAAAGCTAAACCTAATGCCATTGATAAATTTAATGAATCTATCTTATCACTATGCGGTATAAATACACTTTGTCCATATTCTAAATAACAATCATCTAATCCACTGCTCTCATTACCAAAAATCAAAGAATGTTTTTTTAAGGCTGTGACCTGATGTATATTTTTGGCTCCCTTTAACATAAATGGATAAAACTCTCGATCATGATATTGATGATAATATGTTTGAAAATCATCATAATAAATAACATTCAAATGAAAGATTGAACCCATGGAAGCACGAACCACCTTAGGATCAAAAATATCAACTGCTGGTCTAACAATCACAAGATTTGTATAGCCAAACCCTAACATTGTACGCATCATTGTTCCCATGTTTCCCATATCCATTGGATTAACCAGAACAATATGATTTTCATCATTTAATGAACTTGAATATGTTTGAAATACTCCTATCGCAAAACAATTGCTTTTAGGACTAAGTTTATCAATTGTTTTATCATGAATATTCATAGGAATATGATGTTGTTGACAGAGTTGTTGAATCAGTGGATAACCTTTATTTTTTTCAATAGAAGAATGAACAACTACTCGCATAACATTTTCTGGTTTTGTCTTTAACAACTCAATAGTTGGAAAAACGCCTAGTGTATAGCTTGTATCATCTCCTTTTTTATATAACTTCATAACTTATCTCCTTTGTTTCAATCTTATCAATATTTTTTTTAATTGCTTTTGCTCTTTGATAATAATAACTAGATTTTTGATAATCTCTTTTCATATAACGACCAGACTGGTAAAACTGAGATAATAATATGCAAGCATCATAACTATGTAAACGTGCTGCCTGATGCAAATAATTTAAAGCTTTCTTTTCACTCTTTTCAACTGTCAAACCATCAAAATACATCATTGATAATTCATATGCACTCTCACCATGCAATGAATAATAAGCATACCTCAATAATTCAAATGCTCTTTGTATATCCATTTCAACACCGATACCCAATTTTAAACATAATCCTGCTTTATACATACATTCTACCTGAAAAATCTTAGCACCCTCATAATACGCTTCAAAGGCTTGTGCATATTCTCGTTGTGATTCTAATAATAACCCTTTATAAAAATAAGCTTCATCATAATGACTATCATTTAAATACTGATAAGAGCGTCGTAAATCTTTATCAACATATTGTCCAAGCATATAAAAAACACCTAAATGAAAACATGTCAAATCATCACGATGACACTCATAATACATCAAAGCCTTCTCCACATCTCGTTCTACACCATAGCCATGTTCATACATATATCCTAAATAATAGGCTCCTCGATCATCTCCCAATCCATAAAGGTAAGAATAAATTTCAAAAGCCTTCTCATAATCCTGAGATACTCCAAAACCTAAAAAATATGTTTTTGCGATGATTAATAAATGATCAAAATCATTTCTCTTATATGCATCATGAATTAAAGTCTCTATCTCAGGAATCTCAAAATAATAACCAGTTTCCTGTATTAAAGTATAAAAGACAGCTACCATAAAATAAGCTTCATCTTCACTCAATTGAGCATGTTCTTTCAAGTAAGAAACATAACCACTCAAATCTATATCTTCATCAAAGATCATAGCATCAAAGATTCCCATCTTCATACCTAAAACAATCAAATAACATTCGTCAGGTAAATCCATTGCTTCATCATTTAAAGCTTCTTCAAATCGATCATAATCAAATCTAATCATATCACCATAATGGTCAAAAACATCAAGCACATTCTCTATAATCCGAATATCCATTAAACATCCTTATTCATTTGATGAATCATTGTCAATTCTTTTTGAGCATTATCCATTAATGCAACAAAATGATCCTTATCAAAAGAAGCCCCCTGATTAATTAATTCTATTAATTCTCTATATTTTTCTACAATTAATTCATACAAAGATTCCTTAATGACATAATCCATTTCTTGATGAGCCTGCTGTAATAACTGATTAATCGATTTATACTGTTCCTTAAAGACAGCATCATAATCAATTGCTGCTTTTTTCTTAGAAAACAATCCCATAAGTTCAACCTCCTTTACTTTTTATATTATACCAATATTCCCAAGTAAAAGTAAACATGTTATAATGCTTTCAAAGGAGGGAAATTATGCATAAACTCGCATGTCCAAAATGCCATCAGCCACTTGTATTAGATGGTCATTCATATAAATGTCAAAACAATCACTGTTTTGACATCGCTAAAAGTCAATATATTAATCTCTTATTAAATCCTGATAAATCCACAAACAATCCAGGTGATAATAAAGAAAGTTTACAATGCCGTAAAAACTTTTTAAATCAAAGATATTATGATGTCATTTTAAACGAAGTTGTTACTTATATTTCTCGTCATAATTGTCGCCACATGCAAATCTTAGATTTAGGATGTGGTGAGGGTTATTATACTTATCGTATGAAACAAGAATTAGGTGATAATTGTACAATCTATGGTTTGGATATATCTAAAGATGGTATTCAGATGGCTTCTAAATATACAAAAGATATTTATTGGATAGTTGGAAATTCAAAGAATATTCCTATCCAAGATCATTCTTTAGATGTTATAACTGCTTTATTTACAGTGGTTAATGCTAAGGAAATTCAAAGATGTTTAAAAGAAGATGGTTATATGATCCATGTGACTGCTAATAATAAACATCTGATTGAATTTAAGGAATTGATATATGATGAAGTGAAAGTCAAATCTGATGAACATATTCGTTTGCCTTTTGAGACAGTAAAAAATTATGATTTTCAAAAGACAATACATTTAAAAAATCGTGAAGATACTTTAAATCTATTAAAAATGACTCCTCACTATTATCATATTAAAAAAGAACGTCGTCATGTTTTAGATACATTAGGTGAATTCGATGTAACGATTGATATCCGTATTACAATCTATAAAATGTCATGAGATATCAAGTTCATTATCCCTATTTAACTTTAATTATTGATTCACCTATTGCAATAGAAGAGCTTTTCAAAGAATTTCACTTATCTAAAAAAACAATCCATTTGCTTAAACAAGAAAAAAACTATACAGTCAACAAAAGATATGTTTCTCCTACAACAATTCTTATTAAGGGAGATCAATTAACACTCAAGGCTTTTCAAGAAGATGATGGAATGTATACACCACTTTATCAAGATTTAGATATTATTTATGAAGATGAATTTTTATTAGTTGTCAATAAACCACCTTTTCTTCAGGTCTTTCCAAGTGATTCATCAAAGAATGATTCACTTGCTAATATCGTCAGTGGTTACTATCATCAACAGGGTTATAACCTTCCTGTACGTTTTATTCATCGTTTAGATTATGAAACAAGTGGTCTTGTTATATTTTGTAAATGTGCTTTTGTTCAGCCATTATTAGACTATCAGCTTTCTATTAAAAACATACATCGTCATTATCTAGCTATTGTTGAAGGTACAATCAACGATTATAAACGTCATTGTATTCCTTTACCGATTGGTAAAGATCGCCATCACAATCAAAAAATGATTGTGACTCATCATGGAAAAGAAGCTTGTACATATTATCAATGTGTAAATTCACATCAAGGTCTATCGCTCCTTTCATGTACACTCACATCTGGACGTAAACATCAGATTCGTGTCCATTTAGCTCATGTCGGATTACCTATTTTAGGTGATTCACTCTATCACCAGCCATCACCTCTGATAGCTCGTCAGGCATTACATGCTTATCAGTTAGAGTTGGTACATCCTATCACAAAAGAAAAGATGACACTCATTTGTCATCCTCCTCAAGATATGAAAACAATTATTCAATCAATAGATCCTCAATTGTAGGATCTTTTTTCATTCTCACCATTTTAAATACATTCTGATGATGTGTATCAAATAATATACGTGAGTCAATTTCTCTTCTTTTTCCACAATCAGAAAAAATAATACGATAATGGGATTCACTTTCAATATATCCACTTAAGCATATCCAATGCCAATTATCTTCTTCTAATTCTTCAGCACGATGATGAAGAATTAACATACCTACTGGATGTCCTTCATCAATACTCTTTAGCACAAAAGATAATGCATGTTTATAATTTTTAGATTTCTTTTGATAAATTGGATGTAAACATTGACCATCATCTGCCATTCTTTTCACAAATGTTCTCGCAAACTTATACAGAAAAGGATATCCCATATAACCAGGAGTCATCAGTGAAAACATCTCTTTCATAATCTTAAGAAATTCTTCTTTTGGATACTGTTTCTGTTGGTGATAATATGCAAAAAGATTACTTGCCAGTACACTTGCACATCCTGCTTTCTGTGCCCATTCATCATCAAACCAATCTTGATCCCCACCATAACCTATACGCTGATTATTTTCATATATTATTGGCATTTCTAATTCTTTCATTCTACTCCTCCAAATCTAATATATCCCTTAAAAAACTGATTAAATACCAGTTATTTTTTGTAATAATTTTAATTCAATTATTTTTAATTCTAAACCTTTATGCATAATTATACAACTTAACTCTTGAATTTCAAATCTTAATTTGTTGCACTCTTCATGGCATTTTAAATCATCAAACGGAATTAATAATTGATTTATTTTTTTCTAAAGTTTCTCTTTTCTTATATAAATTTTCCAAACCTTTTATAATAACTTTTCTTTTAATAATTGTTCATGTTATTGGATGAGTTCTTCTATTGTTAGTACTACGGTATTTCATTTGTCACTTTATAAAATTATTATCTCACATAAATATAGAAATATCTTTAATCATTTGATTAAAACAAGTTTTTATGTCATAGAATAAGGTGTAGCGATAGCAACTCTACAAGGTCTACTGCGGAAAACCTGCTGTTATTCTGTAATGGCAGGTTTTTCACTATGAAAGGAAGTCGATTATGAAATCATTGAAAACAATTGTTGAACAATTTGAACGTTTAAAATCACGAGGATTGAAGTTTAGTGAATAAATTAAAGCAAAAAGATTTATACTAAATTATTATACCAATTTTTTCATGGATAAAGATGATAACTTTATATCAGGTACAAATTTTCATGAAATAACTCAAGTTCATTATTTTGACAAAGAAATCAAATCTCTTTTTAAATATATAATTAAAATTGAAAAACATTTTATGTCTATAATTAGCTTATCACTTTTCTGAAAAATACAAAGACCAAAAGTACGCATATCTTATAGCATCAAATTATAACAATAAAGATATTCTTCAAGTAAAAAATACTCTATCCAAAATGAATCATATCATTAATAATTACAAATAAAAAAATAGGAACAAAATATTTATATCAAAAATGATTAACTATAGATACAAATATCATATTACAAAGCTTAGGAACTCCTTACAATTGGTATAATATGGCCCAAATATCTCAACCTCAATAGTTTAGAAATATTAAAACAATAGAAAAAAACTACCTCACGGTAGCAATTTCCATATCATGTATTCTATACGGGAAAAGTAAAGTTAATTTAATAGTTATAACCCAAGTAAAATATATTTAAAACAATATATTTAGTTATGTTTACAATTTAAAATAATTTATTTGTGTTATCTTAAGTTTAAAAGAATTACCCTAAAATTACACCAAAAAAAGCCTACTCCTTAATTGGAGTAGGCTGATTTTTTATACAATTTCTATATATAGTTTTGTTGCATTCTTACCAAGTACTCCAGCATAGCCGTCTTGGTTATTATTTGTTTCTGTATCATATTGCCAACCATAATTTGTTTTATACTTTGCTTTCTTATATGGTCTTATATCATCAGGTGTATAATAATAAACCTGCACCAAATCAATTGCTTTGCCATTACCAGCATATTTATAACTATTTTTAATATCACATTCCGTAATCCAGCCAAGCCACTTTCCACCTTTAACATGCACACGATACTTTATCTTACCCTTGTCTACTCTAATGGCAACATCTGTAATAGGGCTATCTTGATAACCAGCATAATCTTCAAGATTTTTCACTTCACTTAGCCATCCATGCTTTTGTGTTCTTACACGATAAAATGCATTAACTTTTGTATCTTTAGGCTTAGAAGGAGCAGATTCACTTTCGCTAGAATAATCAATATAACAATCTAGCCTTCCACACTTACTCCACTTTCTTTCATGCAAATGCGAACGATTTGATAATCCACAACCTTTGCAATAAGTTTTCTGTATACCATTTTCCCAAATCGGACTTGATTCAATAACTACACCATCACCAACATATATTCCAATATGTCCTTTCATCCAGACAAGCCATCCTGGTTGTAACTTTGTAAAATTTGTTGTTACATTGGAACATCTTGAAATCATTGTATCAGCATTAATATCTGGAACATTATTACTTGCATATTTTCCAGCAGATGGATAACCCCATAAGATACCTTTAATTAACCCTGAACAGTCACAAAGTAAATATTTACCACTTTTACTGTTCATAAACTTACCTAATTTATATAATGTTGGTAACTTTTCTACTTCTATTGCTTTATTAATAAAAGATTGTACTTTCATTTTTGCCATTTTTATACTTCCTCCCTTAAAGAGTAGCCTTTTGACTACTCTTGATTTTCTTTGTTAATAACTTTATCTGCGACTTCTAATCCTTTTGTTAGAATACCTGGTACATTGAATCCTGCTTCTACAAAGTTTTCTATAATTGATCTAATTTCATTTACAAGTAATGATGCTAATACGAAATATCCTAGTAACGCTGTAATACCCAAATCAACACCAATTGTATTCCCAATTTCAATAAAGACCGCTGCTGCTGCAAAAGAGACTAAGATCATAAGCCAATATCCTAATTTTTTTAATACCCCTTGCCATCCTGCAGTAGAATTCGTCTTATTAGCAATACTGGATTTCATCCATCCAGTTAACCAGTCAATAATGTTAAACAAAAGGAACATAGCAAATAATAACCAATGTTCCCCAAATACCAAACTTAAGAATGCAATAATACCACCTGTTACTGCATTATACGTATCCATGTAATTCATTTTCTTCATTTTCCTCACCTTCATTTTTCTTGTATATAAAAAGCACTATTTCTAGTGCATGAGAACTAATACATTATTGGCATCACAATAAAGTTAATGCCATTTGTATTAAATGCTACTGTGCCACTGTTATTTGTTGCAACAACATTAATAGTGTTTTTAACAATGGTGTGTACAATATAATAAGTTATGCAAAGTACATTAAGCAGTAATTGATTTTAATAGTTCCATTAGCAGGAAGAGGTCTATCAAATACTGCATAAATATAGTCCCCAAGTATTGTTGTGCCATCTATATGTACATCAGTAAGAGTGCCATTAGCATTAGTAGCGAAAATAAAAATTTTCCCTACATCTATATTAGAAATATTATATAAACTTGCAAAATCTTTAATTGTTACAATCCGTATAGCCGTGCTTCCTTCCTCCACTGTTCCAGTAAAATGATCCGTATGTACTACTGGAGCCAATACTGTATAATTTGTCATAATTTAATTTTTTTGCTATCTTGAAAGAGAGATTAAACAAAATAACAATTGCACCCTATAAATGTGTACCATGTCCAAGAAGGAATATTTGATACTTCAATTTGAAGATTAATTCCGTCATCACTAATTGTCCTGCAATTTAATTGCTGACCAGTCGCTGCATGATATCCCGTATTAGTGCCATGCATCTTATCATCATATTCTATAGTCCCAAAAGTTCCATATGCACCAAACATTAGTATGCCTCCACGCATACCACCATTGTATCTCTTAACATTTAAAACAACGGATGTTTCACCAGATAAATAGATATCTAATATTCTATCGCCATCAATTGTTGTATGATTTGTCATTTTTACTTAATAGCTCTGTGATAGATTAACCATTTGTACGAGCAATTTCAAAGGGGTCTGTTCCTTGTAGGGAATAAACGGAATATTGAGGAACCCATATTACACATCTAATAAAATCTGCTGTTACCTCCTGGTAAGAACCAACAACACCAGAGCCAAATATGGTTTGCAGTATAAAACCGTCTTGATTATATGAAATGATTCCGCAATATCCATTTGTATTATTCATAAATCCATATATGAATATACTTCCTTTGTCATACATCATTTTATTGCGTCGTATAACTATATGTAGATGAGTATATCCTTCCTGTATAACATAATGAAACTTTTCTCCATCAACTGTACAATAACTAGTCATATCTATCACTGGTGAAAGCTATTAAGCCTTCACCTCTCTTTCTTTGAGAGATGCTACTCTCTGATAGCATCCTCCTTTCGCAAGTTGTAGATACGAAGTGATTTTCGTACCCCCCCCCCGGCTATTTTGGGGGTATTTTTATTTTTACTTTTTAGCATCTTTCTTCCTCCTAATCTATTGTGTGGAATTTTATTTTTCCATTTTCATAACCATCAAAAACCATAATCTTGCCTAGATCCAGTAACTGTCCATTGTAGTAGACTGGTATTGCAATCTTAAACTTTCCACTTTCTGCGGTTGTTCCAACTGCTATTCCTCTTCCATCACTACTAAAGTTCATGAGTGTAAAAGTTGGTGGCATTGTCGCATAGGCATACCACGTTCCAAAGTAATCTGTTACTGCTATTCTAAATTGTCTTTCCTTATTAACATCAAACGTAACTGTTGTTACGTAGTATGTATCCTTAGAATAACCACTTCCTGTTGTAAAATTTACCCATGTTCCAGCATCATTCAAGTATTGCAAAGCAAAGGAATTTGAATTCTTTGAGCCAACAGATGCGATTGAAAATGCATAGGTTATTCTTGCATAGGCACCCGCATTCTCATCGATTGTCCCAGCATTGTTGCACCTCACAACATTAAACTTGGAAATACTTGGAGAGTAGTAATCCAGAACAGTAACTGTCTTACTGGCACTTGCCGTTCTTCCGCGGCTGTCTGTGACAGTTGTTGTTATTGTTACTGTTCCTGCATTCCATAAAACTCCACTTGTAAAGCTGGCACCACCATATGTTCCAATACCACTAACACTTGTTGAATACTGTGTTATCCAGCTTGAATATGATCCACCAGCACTAATTGCTACCTTCAACTGTGACTTGCCTTTGACATATCCTCCAAACTTCGCTGACAATCCTGATATGGCTTCACTAACTGATGGTGCTGATACCCACGGAACAACACTTGCAGGCACATTAACTGTAAAATTGATGTACTTATCTTCACCCACCTGCGTTGAACCGTTATATGTTCTTAAGATAAGTGTTCCTGTTCCACTCGTTGCATTTCCGATCTGATTACATAAATCCATTGGCACAGTCCACGTTGTAGATGTTCCTACACCACTTGCTATTCCTGCCCAGCTAATATTTCCAAAACTATACCAAAGAGAGTGTGTAAAAGCCGTACTTGCACGATTGATATTAATTGTCATAGCACTACCGATTGTATTACCGCTAATAGCACCAAAAGAACTTGCACGGGGAATTGTTGGAAGTGTAAAGCTTCCAGATAGATTCATCGACCCAATATACGTTCCACTATAAGTAACTGCTATATTAAAGCTGGCACTAACGCTAACAGACTTTGTACCATCGGCATTATGTCCAACGGAAGTTGTTCCACTACGAATTGTCTTTGAGCCACTTCCACCACTTGCTCCGCCAGTATAAGTTCCTGAATAATTGGTTCCGTTGACTGTTACCGAATAGCTTTTGCTGGCACTAAAATTTAAACTTGCATCCCAATGAAGGACTAAGCTCCATGATATGGAACTGTTATTGTTTGCAACATTCTGTGAATAAGAATAATCAAAGGTTAGCCACAGATGAGATTTATATGTACTACTTCGTATACTTGCCATCTATAATCACCCCACCTTCTTGAAATCTAGAGAACCATTACTTCTTGGAACAAATACAAAGTTGCCTATCCTCAATGAATTTGTGAACTCACCATCAATAACAAATAGGCGACTGTTTGTAAAATAAGCGAGCTCTTTTTGAGACTGTTTGAATACAATTCTATCGTTTTCAATAGTTAGGGTTAGTCCATCCTGACTATTTCCTAGAAGAATGCCTCCGTCCTCAAACTTTATATACTTAAGAATCCTTTCATAATTTTCTTTTTGTTCATTGTCAAGGTTTTTAAACTGTTCTGTTAGTGTTTCAAAGTTAAACGTCCATGACTCACTATCCTGCTCGAGTTTAGTGGTTTTTTGTGCTAGCAATTCACCGTCTTTTTTAGAATAATAGCTAGCAGACACTTCCTGTTTTATCGTATCCGCAGTTTTAATAATTTCGGAACTAAACTCCGCTTTTGCACTGCTTAGCTGTGTAGCTAAGTCTGCTGCTGCCTCATCAAACTTTTCATTCATATCTACTTCTAAATCATTAACAGCCTCCCAGGAACTGTCGCATATAGGACTTGTATATGCTGTAGAAGTAGGATTCTTATATGTTATGGCATAGCGTGTCCACAAATACAATCCTGTACTCCATGTTGGCATTGCAGTCACCCAGCTACCACCACTCTGTGCTGTTTTGGATGTACTAAGATAATATTGCTGTTCAATTGTATTAACTCCTGTTCCAGTAGCACCATTACTCCCATTCTTAGGAATGTAGGCAACACTATAAGTCGTAGACGTTGTGTTGTCTGTATAGGCAATAACAGTTTTAGACCATAGATACTGTCCTTGTGCAACCGATGGAATAGAAGTAGCCCACGTTCCAGTTGGTGCAATTGTTCCACTTGTTCCAGCCTGATAGGTAATTGCTGTAGACATAATTCCTTTGCCTGCTGGTCCCTGTGGTCCTGTTGAACCTGTATTTCCTTTATTTCCATATACACCAATAACTCTTTTTGCGGTTTCCTTTGTTGTGTTATTTGTATACTTGATCATTTCATAATTCCACAAGTATTTATTTGTCTCTGTCATGCCTGGTGGAGTCGTTACCCAGCTCGTTGGTGCTGATGTATTGCTTGTGCTTACCTGATAATATTCAGTAATTGCACTTATTCCCACACCAGTTGATCCTGTAGAACCTGTATCTCCATAAGCACCAATAATACAAGGTGTACTTGCTGTGGTAGAGTTGTCTGTATAAGTGATCACTTCATAGTTCCATAAATATTTTTTTGATGATGAAACAGACTGTACAGACGTTGTCCATCCTGATGTACTTGCTGTGATTCCACTACTGCTTGCAGTAGCTAAATAATAATTTGTGATTGACTTAATCCCTTTACCTGCATCTCCCTTATCACCCTTGATAAGAGACCACGTATAATCAGCAGCATTTGTTGATTCAGTTGGTGTTGTCTTATTATAAGCCAAACCAATATAAGTCTTTCCAGTTGGATCATCACTCATGTTTGCTCCTGATGAAGATGTTGCATACTTGATCCATGTATAGAAAGTCTTTCCATCTGCTCCCTTACCACCTGCAACACCTTGATCACCTTTTTCACCTTTGATGAGTGACCATGTGTAATCACTGTAGTTATTGCTTTCTGTAGACGTTTCCTTGTTATAAGCTAAACCAATATAGGCTTTACCAGTAGGATTATCTGACATACCAGTTGTTGGTGTATCAGCATATTTCAGCCATGTATAATACTGTTTACCATCTGTACCCTTTGGACCTTGAACACCTTGAGGTCCTTGTGGTCCAACTTGTCCATCCTGGCCATCCTTGCCTGTCTTCGTAGAAATAACTGTTAGTTCCTCTTTCTTGGAAATCAGATCTAAGGTTGCAGTGCACACAAATGTTACAGTCTCCTCAAAGTTATGACTGATTGTGAGTATATTGTTGTTGACATGTTCTCCTGCTACTAATGGTTCAAGAGCATTCTCTGTCTTGCGTTTCCACTCATACCTGGCATCATTTAATTCATTTCCTTCAAGATCATAGGCATGTGCGGTAATCACAAGATTGTTTGCAAAGAAATCAGGAATGTATGTTTGTGCATTACTGTCATAGACCTGATTGACCAGTCTGTTTGTCTCAAGATAAACAGTAAAGTTCTTAAAAACCTTATCTACATTTTCTTCAGTCCTTTTTATAGTCTCCTGAATACCATCTAAAGAAACTTTAAATTCTGCCTGCTGACTGCCAAGTTCGTCCTGCTGCTTTGCAAGAATGCTCAGACTGAGATCCTGCTCATTAGTAATAACCTGCAGTCTTCTTATCTTTGCAGAGTTTGATACTCTCACACCTACTGTTTCCTGATTTTCACTAGCAAACTCTCCGCTAAGGATATAATCAGGTTCATCCCCACCAGCATATTTCTCTTCAAAGTTCAGTACAACAAATGAGAATTCATCCAGACATTTAATAACATTTCCTAATGTCAGGTTATCACAGTAATCAGCATTTACATTTTGTGCTGAGTTGACTGATAATCCTATCAGTTTCTGCGAAACTATATTGATATGTTCCTGATCAGTAATATAGATGTTATCGCTACTTAAGAAATAGGTATTAGCATCTTCAGTCCCTTTATCAAATATCCTGATTCCATCATTGAATGTAACTTTTGAAATAATATATGGATTGCCTTTCTTATAGTCAAGAAGGTCCTTATATTCAGCGAAAATAGTACTTTGAAACGGAATAAAAACAGCCCTGCTATACTGATCATGACCTGCCATCACATTGCATCCGCTTATTTCGCCAATCCATCTCAGATAGCTGCGCATAGTTAATGTAGAATCGTACTGGTTTGTTTCCCTATTTAAGATTGTTTGATCAACAGAACTGTAGTCTATCTCAATGCCTGTAATACTTTGCATTTCCATTAGCTGTGCTTCAATTGTTGCTGGATATTCAATTTTTGTATTGTAGCTGGCATCAAAAATATACATGCAATCATAGAGAGTCAATTCCAGAATGGAATCCCATGTTTCTGGCATTTCATACGCCTTAAAAAAGTACTTATTTGATTTTGGTGTTGGCTGTACTTCAAAAACCGCATCATTAACTGTTTTATAATCAAATAATCCATTAGAGTTATCCAAAGATACTTTTAATGCTTGAGTTGGAGCATTGCCAACAATTCTGTTCATGCTGCCACTTCTCTTATAGCTTAATAAAATATCGGATATATCTTTGTTGTTCATTTTTATGATCATATGCCTACACCTCCGTCATATCAAAAGAAAACGACTGAGCTTTATGTCCAGTCGCTGTATTAATATAATTGAATTTCTTTTTGTTTGAATACATCTCAATGGTTCCAACAATTCCTTCATTAGGAAGATAAAGTTCTGCACTATAAGTCTGCGGCTTAATCATTTTCATAATTTTCATCACATCAGGCATATCCTTTAAGTTATATGTCAGTGAGATCTTCATCACCTCACCACGTGTACGTTTTCTTCTTAACTTCCCTGTAGTGACATATCGCTTAGACTGTTCACTATCCAGATCTTCAAAGCTAACATCATATGAAGAAGGAGCTGGCAATTCAGCTCCTTCAATCTTAATTGTAACATTACTCACCATATCTCCTCCTAATAGTCAAAGACAGATTCTCCTGTCTTGACTTCATACTCCTTAATATTCCTGATAACCATCTGTGTCAGACGTTCACCAGTTTCCAAGACAAGATTGATTATGTAAGTTCCTCCGCCACTGCCATTAGCTGGCATTCTTGAAAGAATCTTATCAGCAATCATATCAAGCCCCTGTGTATTTCTTTTCAATGGAATAACAGCCTCAGTTCCTGCTTCACCAAAGATTCCTAAGGTTGGCTTGCTGGCAATCATACCTTGTGCAAGTCGTGGAATTTTAGGAACACTGAATCCTTTTCCACCAACAAGCGGTACCCAATCAGGTATCTTAATCTTATTCAATCCACCAAGAAAACTGTTTATTCCATCAATGATTGCGTTGATAGGTGATTTGAAGATATTCGCAAATCCTTTGACAATGTTTGAGAAAATGTCCTTTACACCCTGCCATGCTCTTTTCCAGTTGCCTGTGAAAACACCAGATACAAAAGTCGTAATACCATTAAACACGCCCTTGATCATGCTCCATACAGATTTGATGCCTGAGCATAATGTATTCATTGGAACTCCGAGCAGTCCGAGTGATTTTGTCCAGTCAGTATTGAATGCACCAGATACAAATTTAGCTACATTATTGAATGAATCTTTAACATAGCCCCACTGCCTAGAAAAGAAGCCAGCAACCGGTTCAAAGAAATCACAGATATTTTTAATTGATTCATCAAAGATACCACATATATTCTTCCATGCTGTATCCATATCTAAAGTAAACAGCCCAACAAAGAACTCAAGAACTATCTTTGCAACCGCCAATATTGCATCAAAGACACCTTCAATAATTGGCTGTGCTGTTTCAAATGATGCTGCAAATATACCAATTATAGCATCTGCAATCGGCTGCAGGCATTCACTCCAGAATAGATTCAACATCTGCATGACAAGCTCTACACCTGGTTTCCATTTCTCCCATACTTTCATAACTGCATTTAGCGCAGCTGAGAATAAGCCGACAAGAAAATTAACCAAAGGTGCCAGAACCGTATTCCATAATATAAGAATAACAGATGAAACCAACTGGATAGTCGTTACAAATACATTTGCAAGAAAGGATGCTATTGGTACAAGAACAGTCATAAACACATCAGCCAGAAAAGCAAACAACGGCTGTATGATTTCCGTCCATAAGCCAGATAAAATCGAGGCAATATTTGACAATGCCTCATTGACAAGATTTTTGAAGCCATCACTTGTCTGGTACAGATAAATCAGTGCTGCTGTTACTGCACCTATAGCAGCAGAAATCCCTATAGCTGTGCCTGCAGCTGTTCCAAAGACTGAAGTTAATCCTGACATGATGCCATTTCCCGATAAAATTTCACCAAAGAATGTAGAGGCACATAACCCAAGAAACTTAAATGTATCTCCAAAAGTCTGTAATACCTTTGATGTGCTTCCCCAGTTTCTCAATAGACCAAATACTGCAAATCCAGTAGCCAGTCCACCCAGCAAAGATGTTATAGCTGGCACATTCTTAGAGACCCAGCTTTTCAGTAAGTCTATCTTTGCTATAACTTTGTCCACTGCCTTATCTACTCCTGAAGTATCTGGCTCTTCAAATGCACTTCCCCAGTCAATAGAGCCAACATCATAGCCACCGCCTGCACTGCTTCCACCTGCTGCAGAGCCTGTACCAGAAGAATTGCTATTTGTTTCACTTAGAATATTGAGATCATCAAATCCAGCAAGCACACCTTTTATTTCCTTTGCTGCCTTCTTTGCCTTTCCTCCTGTTCCATCAAGTGCCTTTCCAACTCCTCCAACAGAATTTGATGCCAATGATGCATCATTGGCTACAGCGCTCATTACGCTACTCTTGGCATTCTGTTTTGATTGTCCTCCAAAGAGTTTACCAAAAACTCCTGCTATGACATTTGCTAGTGTTATGAATTTTCCAATAACTGTATTAATCACCTGAATAACAGGTGTAAATACAGAAATCAGTCCATTCCCAATTATGCCTAGAAGCTGTTTCCACTGCTCCTGAAGTATACGTACCTGGTTAGCCCATGTTCCGCTTGTTCGTGCAAAATCTCCTTGTGTAAACGCCAGTCTATCCAATACAAAATTGTATCTCAATGTTGTCTGCTCAGCTTGAGTCATATCATTGATATTTTTTGTGATCCCCTGTGATAATGCAAACTGTTTGAGATTAGCCTGAGTCATAACTACGCCAAGTTCCTTTAACGTTTCAGTTTCACCTGTAAAGACTGACTTAAGCCTTACATCAGCAAGTTCCTGAGAAATATTAAAGAAAGAAGCTACATCTCCAGTCAGACCAGCTAATGTAATGGCCATATCTGATGCAGCACTATTATTTATCTGTGCACTCTTAGCCATAGACATATATGTGCTTGCTGTTTTCTTGGCACTCAGTTCACTCATGCCAAACTGCTGTATAGATTTTTTAGCAAAACGTTCTGCCTTCCATGACATCTCTCCAAAAGCTGTATCAACAACATTCTGTACTTCAGTCAGACTGCTTGCTACTGCAACTGCTTCCTTGCCTAACTTGTATAATCCAAATCCTGCAGCTGCTGATGCTACCATAGACTTTATCCCAGACATTGACTTATTGATTCTATTTGCCTGTGTTTCGATAGTGCCAGCAGAAGATTTAGCATCTGCTGTCGCAGTTTTCAATGCACTGCTGAATTTCTTAGTTTCAGCAGATATAATTACTTTTAATTCCTCTAATGTGCTTAGTCACCATCTCCCTTATATTTTTTATTATACTGGCTGGCAAATCTCTTTCTTCTGTTCTTGAATACTTCAAATTCGCTTTCCTGTTTTTCCATATAATATTGTTTCTTCTCATCTTCAAATAAATCAGGATAGTAATCCCAAAGCTGCTTAAACTGAGTATCTTCATTTGTCTTTTCAGAACCATTGATAATGAGATTAATTCCTCTCATGATCTGGTCAGATAAAATCTGATTATTAACAGCAACCTGCTTCTGTTTGCGAATTTCCACTCTTTCGTGAGATTCAATAAGATCGCTTATTTCCAAAATGGATAAATCCCAAAAAATAGATGGACTTATGCCACAGTCTAATGCAGCTAGATAAAGTTCATCTATCAGATCTCCAACTTTTTTATAACTTACATCATTTCTTTTGCATTCTCCAGACGTTTGTCCATTGACTCCGTCTGTGCTTGTGAGAAAAAACCACTTACCTGGTATATTGGAAAGAAAACATCAGTCATGAACGTCATCTGTGTTCCACCTTCATCCTGATATTTATCAAACAAATCAATGACATCAGCTTCCTTTATGCCATGCTCATATTTCTGCATTGCCTGATGTGCAATCAAAAGCATGACCTTTAATGCAGGCATTGATCCATTATCTGTACTTGATATTACATTGAGTAAATTCGTACCAAGCTTATCCTCAAGATTAATGATTGACTGTGTTGTTAATTTTAATTTATAATCCCTTCCATCAACACTCCATATTGCATATGGCTTTCTTTTATTCACCGTTGAAGTTTCTGACTTCTGATTACCATCTTCTATAACTTCTCCACTTAACGCTCCCATAATCATCCTCCTATGCTATAACTGGATCAGTGATTTCTAACGCACTTGCTAGTGCAATATTCAAATCAAATTCAATGACACCATTAACGCCGCCACCTGTACGTTTCAGTGATATCTGTCCATCAAATGATGTTGTTGTTCCATCCTTGAGTGTCTCCTTGAAAGATAAGGTTTCTCCTGAAGCCTCAAACGCTCTTAAGACACGATAAGGTGACTCTGCTTCACTATTATCGTATCTGAATTTATAAACGACATCCCCTGGATCTCCAATACCCATTTCGTATACCTTGATTGTATCTTCAAGAGTAGTGTTTTCTACTTTCTCAGGGTCAACTCCCATTTCTGGTATTTCCTTTAGACCTTTTAATTTTGTATAGGTACTTGCACCCTTAGCCTTGTACTCCAATGTAGCTCCATTTGCTAACATAAAATCATCCTCCTTCTATTTCTATGTGTGATATATAAATTTCTTTTTGCATTCAATAATAGCTTCATATCTCATTTGTTTGTGCTTCAAACTGCTTGGATCTGGAACATCCTGACAGTTTGTTCTTAAGAATCCAAGTCTTGACATAACAGCATCAATATCAACAGCTGTCTGAGATGTACTTTTACCATCCCATATATCAATGCGATATCTGATATAAGAACTCTGTTCCTGATCATCAGTGAATTCATCCACCTTATTTTCCTCTTCAACATACTGAACTGCTGGCATATCCGAAAAACTTTGCGGATACATATCACTTACATTTTTAACAACAGACTGAAGCTCCCTATAAATAATATCCTTTACATTTATCATTTCTTGCATATCTCCTTTATCTTAGATGAAATAATCTTCTTGGAATTTTTAATAATATCTTTTTCATGATTCTTTAGTGCTGGATACATAAATGGTCTGGCCATCTGTCCTTTTGTATAATAGCCAATAACTTCACCATCTTTCATAGCAACTCTATATCCATAGCTTTCAGCCTTTTCAACTGACATGGCATCTGCTGGTATCATCCAGCCTCTTTGTGAGTATCGTGGTATGACTGCTGGTGAAATGCCTGCGTGATTAGCCTGACCGTTAGGTCCAGTACCAAATTCATAGTAGGCACCATATTCTGAATTTGTATAGACAGTAGATGAGATAACTTGATCTTTAATTTCTTTCTTTATTCTGACCGATCTCTCCAACGCATGAGAATCAGATGTAATGAGAAGTCGAGCCTGTGACTGAACAATAAGTCCGCCTTGCGATACCGCCTCTACAACGGCCTCTTTAGCAACCTTTGAATCAAGTTCTGATAGTTTGTTAAACAGTTTGCTTAAATCTATATTGCTCATAATCGCTCAATCTCCAATCCTCTAAATCGCCTACTTTTCTTTACGCTAATGACCTTATGACTTATCCCTTCATAAATAATCATGTCATGCTCTTCAATCTCTAAAATGCCATAATAATGCATATTCATGATGCTGTTTATTCTCAAGCCATATAGTTCTGTTTGCAGTTTAGAACCCGCAGGCCAGATAAGTGCTTCATCTTCATGAATTTCATCACTGTAAGCCTCTAAGATATTGCCCTCACTGTCTTTGTGAGGCATATAAGCCCTATGCTTAAATTTTCGTAGACTCTTCTTTTTCATCCTTGACTCTCCTTCCAAGCGCAGAAAGACGATAGCTTGCAATTCCTGAAAGAATATCATCTTCACTTAGATAGGTTTCACTTTCCCCACCCTCATTGTATGATGACAGTCCTTCATTCCCACGCTTGTTGTATCTTGCTACTGCGAGCTGAAGCTTGGCTTCTGATAATTCATCAATCATTTTTCTGCGGTTTGTTCTGGAAAGAATTGTGGCTTCTGCACTTAAAAGAAAAGATGAGACTTTTTCCAGATCAGTCTCACCTGTTAGCAGCTGAAACCTTTGTTCCAGCAGATTATTCATTTCCATTTTGTGCTTCCTTGATGATAGCCACAATTTCCTTGTTTGTTAAAGAATCATCAATTTCAATTCCCAGCTGTGCAGCCAATTCCTTCAGTTCACCGCTATTCATCTTGCTTAAGGATTTTTGCTTTTTCTCATTATTCTCAGATTCGTCCACTTTCTTAACTTGCTTAAATCCCTTATCAATGTATTCCTGAACTTTTTCATCCTTAACAATAAACTGTACATTCTCTTTCATAACAATAGTCATTTCAGTTTCCTCCTAGGCTGTTGGCTTTGAATCTTTAATATTGACATAGATTGAATCCTCTTTATTGTCTAATGTCCATATTTCATGAAAACGGCGATAATCCATATCCCATGCATTGGCTCTTTGATTTGTCAATGGATCAAAGATACGCATAACATCCTGCTTAGAGATAGCAATAGGTGTAATTCTAGGTACAATAATAAAGTTTGCTTCCAAAGCACCTGTTCCCTTCACATAGCCACCTTGTTCCTGTCCAGAAGTTTCACCATCATAGATTGTAATAGCAGAATACATTCTATTCTGTGGTGTCTCGATAATAGGGCATTGATCAACCGCTGGTACTTTTGTATCAATGCCACCTTGAGAGAATGTTACATCAGTAATTTTTCCAGCCAACGCCATTTCTAATTCAAGTTTTGCATCCGCAGTCATATGGATAACCAACTCACCGTTATATCCTTTATCTCGAATTTTCGCAATGCCTTTCTTGATTTCCCTTAAAATTGTTGATTCTGCTGGCACATATCCATAGACAATATTTTCATCCTTTGTGATTGCTGTTGTAATCAATTTTGATAAACGATATGCGTCAATTTCTGGAGTTACAAACATTCTTTGGAACTCTCCCATAACTGTAGATGCAGTTGCAACAAAGTTCGTTTCATCCACATCCATAGCATCCAATGAGAACTTACGACCTCTATCCTGTGTCATTGTTCTTGTCTCATATTCCAAAGTAATGGCACCCTGATTGTACCCTTTTTCCCTATCGTATTGACCTAAGCCCTGCAATGCGATTTTAGGAATTTTAACTTCTGCTCCTCCGCTGTATTTGACTTGTCCCGCGTTCGCTTCCATCCATCCTGTTAATGCTTCCTGTTGTGCTACTAAATCCAATGTCTGCTGGAATAAAGTAGCAGTTGCTAATGTATTAATTGGCATATTCTATTCCTCCTTATTTGCCCATCATATTTTTATAAATCAATTCCGCTTCAGATGGTGTATCATCCTTAGCTCTTTTTGGTGGCTTTCCACCCTTTAGTCTTTCATCAACCGCTTTTTCTACAGCAGATTGAAAAGCCTTTTCAACAGTCTCAATGCTTTTCTTGCAGCTGTCTGCATCAGTAAAATTTAGAATTTCGGCAAGTTCTGTTGGGATACCTTTATCAGCCAGCTGAACCTTAGCCTGCGCAGTCAATTCTCTTTGAGTAATTGCTGCTTCTCTCGCATCCAGGTCCTCCTGACGTTTCTTCGCCTGATATTCCTTCTTTTCCTTTTCGGACATTCCTGCAAGCTTTTCTGCTTCTGTTTTCTGATCTTCCAGATGCTTTTCCCAGCTTTTACGTTCCTTTGCAATTCTTCCCTGAACAATCTTGTCCAGTTCCTCCTGTGTAAAGGTCTTAGGCTGCTGAATATCATTTTCAGGTTCACCTTCATGACTTTCGTTTTCCTGATTATCTGTGTCATTTGCACCAGTCCCAGGATCTTCTTCTGCAAATAACTGTAAATTATCTAATGGAAATAAAAACTTGTTTTTTTTCATAACTTCCTCCATTTAAAGTCCGTACGACCATCCCAGCTTTTCATGTCATCAGTTTCTGGACATATAAAAAGACAATCACACGATTGCCTATTTATCATTATTTTCCTTTAATTCAGCAACAACTTTTTTGTCAATAAGTTCTTTCACTCGCTTAGGGTTTTCAACCACAAATATATCTCCCTCTCGTCTGGGAATTCCACACTGAACATCAAACATGTTCCTGATAACCTTTAATCTCGCCATCATGTTCACCTCCTTTTTGGCAAAATAAAAACCGATGAAACATCGGTCAATAATAATCTTTTTCTTCAAGAATATCAAATAATTTGTCAAACAGTTCTTCTGTTTCATATCCTAATTCATTAGGTTCGTCATTCTCAAAACCATATTCAATATTCTTTTGAATAACATAATTCCTTATTTGTCTTATTTCTTCCTTGCCGAGTGCCCTATTGGAATTGGTAAATTCAATAACATCCTTTTTTACATACCCATCATCAGGATTCAAATCTTTCATCTCTAACAAGCTAAATAATAGTTCTTTTTCATCCTTGGTTAACCTATATTTTTTGAACATACACTATAATTCCTTTCTTACAGTCTGAATCAAAACACCTGTATCAGGATTGACTGTGACATCAACTCTCTTATTTGTATATTTACTACTTCTTCCGTTAGATCCAGACTTTGTATCAACAGCTTTTCCTGATAATGCTTCTATAATATCTTCTATATCAACACCTTCACGCTTGATTGATGCTTTTTGTCCTTCTTTAACGGTAGTTCCCAAAACTCTCTCAATAAAATGATTACTTTGTGATGTTATTTTTATTCCATCACCTGTTATAAGACCAACAACATTATTTTGAATAATTTCATGATATTTCTTATAATCATCAAAACTGGAAAATGCTGATAATTTACCAGAAACACGTGACTTTTTATATTTCTTTAACAAGTTCCATTCATTAGTATTATTATACTTCATTTCCTGGAACTTTGCTAGTGAATCTGGCATGTTTTCAGTACCAATTACATCTTTATAATATTTATACTGCCTTCTGTCAGATGATAGATTTACTGTTTTCTTCTGAAATGTTTCAACAGTATCAATTCCATGCACGTCCTGCTGCCTTTTTAGCCAATCATCATATGTTTCATTAGCATTAACAGTTTCTTCTTCACCAGTAATAGGATTACGCTGACGACGAACCATATTTTCACTAACGCCTTCAATATATGGTTCCATAACAGAACGACAATGAGGATGAAGCGGAGGAATATCTTTACCAATTTCTCCCTTGCCTACTTCTACAGCAGTTCCATCGTGCTTCTGGCATACTCTTGAGGTCTTGAAATCATGCACTGCACGAAACACTTCTTTCCTGATTCCCGCATCCTCAAATGCCAATTGATCAACAAACGAAGTTACTGCTGCCGATTCTGTTTCAATAAGACGTCTGGCCTTGTATGCACCAACAGAAAAACGCTCATCTATGCTGTCCTGCATTTCCCTTTCAGTCTTTCCAGTAAGAAGTCCCATCATCATTTCATCTTTTAGACTATAGGTCAATTCATCTGTGTTGTTCCAAATTCTTTCAGAATAATTCTCCCCACTCCATCTTGACTTGAGCATTCCATCAACTAATGTTGGATCCAATGTATTAAACTGATAGGCAACATCTGTAGCATGCTGAATATTAAAAACATCTCTATGGTATCCATCAAAGGCTGAATTGATATAAGACAAAGTCGATACTTCCTTTTCGGTACTGTAGATGCTTTGCATCAGGATATCCAAATCATTCTGGATATTTTCAAGTCTGCTGATTCGATAGCGATAGGCAGGTGCATCCAGCTTCTTGATAAGTTCTTTTTTCTCCTGGCTGGTTTGACCATTTTTCAGTTTTCTCAGCAGTTCATTGTAATCATGAGGATTTTCCAATGAATTAATAAGCGTTTTAGCTTCCTGAATAGAAAGATTGTTCTTTGCTCTGTAGGTATCAAATATTCCCTGAATTTTCTTATTCAGATACAGCGACGATTTTTGATACAGCTTAGCCAGATACTCTGCAGTAACATCTGCATCATTGAGAATATTAAGAAGTTTTTCTTCCTGCCTTTTCTTCCAGTAATCACTCATTGCTATTTACCAGCAATACTAATGATTTTTTGAAGAATCCAGTTTAGAGTTTTTATCACTGGCAGAAGTATCCTCTGATGTATCTTCATCTTCCTCATCCTCCCTAAATGGCTTGTCATTCTCAAACTTAAACATCTGCTGCTGGCGACGTACGTTATCATCATTTTCCTTCTTGACTTTCTCCACCTCACCAGCTGCATCTTCAACAAAAGGCAACTGTTCGATTAACGTTTCGTTTGACACCTTGCCACTTAAGTTTGCAATCATCTGTGCAAGTTCATTGAGGTTCTTAGGAAGTTCCCTTGTGAATGTAATTTTAACCATATTTGGATTAACCGATATTGCTTTAAGTTTAAGAAAATTACAGAACAGTTCAATTCTTCTTTTCAGACCCTTCTTATAGTACTTTTCCTTCTCGCCAGTAATCATCTGCAGTCCAAGCAACTTATACTCCATAGCTACACCTGAACTGTTGCCAACAAAGTTTTCATCCGTTAGGTTAGGAACATGAGAAAATGTGTAAATATCTTCCTTTATAGCCTTACGCAGTACTTCTATTCCCGTTTCATCAAATGTTCTTGCTATATATTCAGCACGTGCATCCAGTGGCAGTTCCAACAATCCATTTTCTTTCAGTATCTTCATAGCCTCAGAAACTTCTTCATTGTCATCACCTAGCAATGAGCCATAAATAACCAATAAAGCCTCAACAAACTGCTCCTTGTCATTGACTCTATCACTTGTGATTTTATTGTATGCATCTATAAGAGAAATCTGCTGTTCAAAATCACCAATGCAAAGTTTGTTGTTGCGATACTCAACGATTGGAACATTGCCAAGATGATTCTCATATGGCTCACTAATATCTTGATGGTTGTTTCCATTGCATTCAAGTATCATATTGTAGATATAAGTCTTAGTTACTACTGTTGCACGATAGCAGAACTTTTCCGTTATTGAATCCTTAAAGCGATAATAATAGACACCAAATAATAAATTCTGTTCAATGGTATCATCATACACAAGGAATGTATGATCAGCTTCAATATTTCTGACAAGCAAATCAGTTGTATCCTCTTTGACATAAACATATTCATAGGCAACACCACAGACACTCATATCATGCGCATTGTCACTGTCCACATCATCTGTATCTGCTGTATCAAATGCATCGGTGAGCCTATCAATACCTGCTGTATCTTCTTTATCATATACACCATACGATATTGGACTGTTCATGAAGAATCCAGTTGCTGTATCTGATATATCCTTGGCATGATTGCATACAACCTTATTATTTGCCGCTTTCTTGTTCTTCTTTTTTCTGCCTTTGATCGCATGATCAGCTTCATAATATCTCATATTCTTTCTGAATTTTGATGCAATGTTATTGTGCTTTCTGATCAGCTGCTCAATTTGCGTTTTATTCAGCTGTGTTTCATCATATATACTTCCATCAACTGTAAATGTATACATCTGATTCCCTCCTATTCGTATTTAGATCTGTTTTTGCCAGCACGACCTTTTTTCTTTGTAATATCATTTTCCATACCATATCTTGCAGCATCTATTGTATGGTTGTTCTTATCAGGAAACTCACCTTTGAGATTTCCCTCCTTATCCTTTTCAATTTCATATTCCTGAAATTCTCTAGCTGCATTTGGACATCTGATTGGATCAATGATAATTTCTTCTAGATCCTGTAGCCACTTGATTCCATTTTCAACACTACCTGGACCTTTCTTTGCACCAATTACGTTTAATCCTAAGAGATTGAATTCATTTATAGTTCGAGGATCCTCACTATCAGCAATAATTAATTTATTTAAAGGATTGAGTTTTTTAATTTTAACCACAGCATTTGCATTTGATAATCTCACCTGATAAACTTCACCAAAAATAAAAAGACGTCTTCTCGTCTTGTCATAGTGCATTTTTAAATATGCCAATGGATCTCCAGCATATCCAAAATCCAATCCATTCTTTAATCTATCAAACACCTGAATTTCTTCATCTGTTATTTGCCTGATTGAAAGGTTTGTAAATACCTCTCCACCCGTTCCAATAACAACACCTAGATATTCATGATCATATTTTGCCTTATTCACTTTCTTTAAATGCTCTGCTTCAATGATAAACTGTTCTCCCAGCCATTCCTTAGGAACATCCAAATAAGTACTATGATGGATATAAGTGTCTTCTCTCGGTTCAAGAACATGTCTGTTTACCCAGTTCCTCTGGCTTTCAGGCGGATTATAAGAGTAGAAAACAATAAAATCCGGTCCACCACGCATTAATGACTGATTGATGTTACGTATCTTGGCATAAGACTCAAACTCATCAACTTCTTCATACCAGATGTATTTTATCCATCCCTTTGGCACTTTTGTTGATTTAACTTTTTTAGGATTATCAGCCCCTTTAAAACGAATGACCTGTCCAGTAGGCTTATAAGTAATTGTGAGTTTAGACTCTGGTACATGCCAATACTCAGATACACCAAGTATCTCAATAGCCCATTTAATCTGGTCACGTACTGATTCAGACAAAGTATCCTTTACACGTCTTAAAACAAGTGCGTTGGACATAATTCCATTTTGAGCATCATCCATAATTCCTTTGACAATCTCTATACTGATAAATGATGATTTAGTAGATCCTCTACCACCCTTAAGCCAGTAATGAGTATGTCTTTTCTTAACAATATCAACATGGACTGCATGAAATGGTGCGGCTAGCACATCTGATAACTTAACTGTCATCTATATCATCAACTATCTGTACAAGTTGTTGACCAGATACTTCTAATTTTTGACTATAAAGTCCTTTCACTTTTAAAAGTTTTTCCACTGCATCATTTCTATCCCTTAACGATGCATCAAGTCCAAAGGCATCCTTCTCCTGTCCACGAACGACTCTTGTAAGATACATCAGCAATTCATTGGCACTTGCTATTTCAGTTGACTCAATATCATTCAGCCATTGCTCCTTAAACTCAATAACATCCTTCTTGTTCATCATTCTTGAAAAAGCTGCAGCTGCTGAACTTTCTTTCCTGCATTTCTTGAAGACTGTCATATACGCCTTTGTACCATTGAATCCATTCTTAACCCATTCGATAACACAAAGTTTCTCTTTTTCTGTCATGATGTATCACCACTCTTGTACAGTAGATCCTTATACAAAAAAACAAGGTTATTTAATAACTGAACCTTGCCATAGCATTCTATTCCATCCTTAGGATTGTCATCATAGATGATATACTTTGTGACAATCTTACCTGTTTTCCTGCTTCTAAACTGCTGGGTATTGATAAAATACTCATGTCCATGCATTTTCAGAGCCAACAGCACCTTATTGATATTCTTCTGTATATTCATTACGATCACATCCTTTCATTTTCTTGGTCGCAGGAGGTGGACTTGAACCACCTACAACAGAAAAGCACTCTGTCAAGTTACCAGTTACTCCATCCTGCAATGTTTTGGGTAAAAGAAAAAGGACTTGTTTGTCCTTGAATTTATAAATTTTAAGAATATACAACCGCTTAAAGCCATTCCCGTTGCGGTTAACATATCCATTATTGCTACTTGTACCTCACAATAATCTTTTTTGTTACAGGTTTTTTATAGCAAGCTGCGTCTGTGTAAAATACTTACTACTGGCTATCATTTTCTCTTTTAAAGCGATACCACAATGTAAATTTAATTAATATATGGAGTTTAAAAGGAGTAATAAATCATGCCCGTGATATCGCTATAAAAGAAAAAAAGACGATCATTCGCCTTTTTTGGTTTGTTCATGTATTCTCAGAAAGGAGTGAACTAATGAAACCGTACCTTTGTATGTCTTTTGACAGTATAATAATAACACGTTTTTTGATTACATAATATAGCATTATATAAAATAAAGTATAACTATTATTAAAATTATGTTTATCCAAATTATAAAAGGATATCTATTAAAAATTCTTCTTTTTAAATTAATAATTCTTGAATGAATATTACCCCGTTTAATTTTTAGATATTGTTTTATAGTTTCTCCAAAGTCTCTACAATTGCGCAACTCTCCCCAAGAATCCACAAAATACCACACTCCATCATCTTTATAAATTCGGCTTTTATCTACAAAAAGCAATTGTATTGATTTTCCTGTTACTTTATCAAAAATTTTACCATATACATAATAAATAATAAAAATTGAATCTATAAATATTAAAAGAATAATTACAATCAATAAAATGTAGAATTCAAAACTTTTTCCTATCGCAAGACTTTCAATTATCCCAACAAAATCGTATTTATAATTAAATACATAAACTATCCAAGATATAACATCAACAACAATTAATATTAAAAAACAAATATTAAAATAATATATTATTGGATATTTTATTTTTAATCTTTCAATCACATTTGAACAATAAATATCTTCCGTTATAGTTGCAATTGATCTACCTAGTAATTTAGAAAGAAAATATAAAAACATAAAAATAATGTTAAAAACAATCCACCCCACCACTATGGAAATAGCAATACTTTTTAACAAAAATGTTTTACTTATTGTTGAAAGAACATTCCCTAAAATACTTGTTCCACCAAAGTATACCAAAACAACCGCAGAAAAAATACCTAGTATGGATACAAACTCAGAATATGAATGTTCTGTTTGTTCTACTAATTTTTCTACTTTAGGTTTTATATTGCTTGCGGTTTCATTTAAATCATCATATTTTTGACGTAATTCTTGTCCAGTCATATCCATTCTTGCATCTATAGATGTAATATAATTAATTCTAGCAATTTCTAAATTTGTATGATCTAGCAATTTTTTTAATGGTTGCTGTATAATATTATCACTTACACAAGATTCTTTATATAAAATTTCTAAATTTTGACTAATTATTTCAATTTGTCTATTGTCTTTTTTTAAATCTGTAAGTATTGGAAAAATATCAGAATAAAAATGATGAAATATAACTTCACCATTTTTAATATATACATTTCGTAATCTATTTAAATAATTATCTTTAGCTCCTTGATTTTTAAGCGCTTTTTCATTTACAAGGTCCTTAATTATTTGCTTTATCTGATTTCTTTTTTGTCTTTCGTTATTACTCATTAAATTATCCCCTTTCCCTAATTAATTCTTTTGGAATAATTTTTTTATAGCCAGAGCCATTATTATACACCTGATCCCAAGCTCCACCTAAAGAATGAGTTTTTTCAACCAAAACCCAAGGATCCATTACTCTTAAACGCTCGATAGTTTCATTTATATCTAGTTTAATCTTCTCATCCAAATTATTATCATATTCTCTATCAATTGGCATAGCCCCATAACTACAAAATATGTTATATAATTGAGGGATAACCGGTCCATATGGCCACGCCTCAAAATCCTCTCTAATAAACCATCCCGCATGTTTAAGCCTATCTTTCTGTATAAAAAACAAAATTTTTTGTAGTTGCAAGTTACTTATTGGTTCGTTATCTTGTGAACATTTTGAAAGTATATATTTTGCAATTTCAATAACATTAATCATATAATTCATCCCCTTATGTTTATAATATACCTCATCTCTCAAAAAAATACAACTCCTACACATTCTATAAAAAAAGACACCAAACTACAGTATCTTTCTCAAAATGTTACTTGCTTTACGATAAACATCACCATTATTCTCAATCCTATACTTCTTCATAACCTTTTTAAAGCCAATCGCTTCGATGTAAATATCTTTAATGAATTGCCTATCATCTTCACTCATTTCTTCCAAAGCCTTCTCAACATTCGCTATACGAGACATCAGAACCCACTTGCGATTGTAATAAACATAATTGTTCAGCTGGTAGAACTTTCGCAACTCTTCATTAGCTTTGTCTTTCTCTTCTGTCAATCTGTTTATCTTCTGGTCAAGAGATTCAACATGTCCACCCAAACCATCACCCTTACCAGGTGATTTTATTTTTTGGATTTCCTCGTCACTCTGGTAAACTTTTTCCTGTCTTGTGATGACTTCCTTAGCATATTCAACATCAAGACAATTTAATTCGTTCTTGAGATGTTTGTAATTCTTGATATCAGACCTCAATAAATCCAACGATCTAACTCTTCCTGAATCTGCAAGTTTCTGTAATAATTCCTTTTCTAATTCATCCACCTTATCAATCCTCCTAATCCTTGTATGCTATTAATATCAAGGCAGCACAACCCCAGGCACTGTTAAAGAACCAGCAAAGGAATGCTGTCAAAGCAAGCACTCCTAATTTGTAAATACAATCACACACTACCTTGTACTTCTGATCATTAAACATATTCTAATCCTCCCTACTTTCTGCATTCCTGATTGTTAATAATATAAATACCAAACCTGGTACTCCAATAACCGTATAGATAAATCCTAACACAGCAAAGAAATTAATTATCCCATTAGGCATTTACTTCACCTTCCTTTATAAGATTCTTAACCTTTCTTAACTTCTGAACAGCTCGCCATTCTCACTTAAACATATCACGAGCTTCTCTTCCTTATTCCAATGCCTAAGGACATGGATCTCATTCACCTGCGTATCGTCCTGATAAGCAATCTTATTCAAAGCATCAAGCACGATTTTAATCACATTGTCAATATCAGGTTTCTTTCCTGGCCATAAACTGTTCTTTAATTTTATAAGTTTATTCTTCTTCGTATCTGACTTGTTAGGAGCGAAACAGATATACATAGATATTCTTACACTCTTTTGTGAAATATAGCTCGTATGCTTTAAATATGAAGCTTGTATGAGTTTTTCGTATGTCACTGTATTTTTATCTGTATATGTATGACCATTTTTCATGAATCTCGGTCTGCCCTTACCCCTAACTTTACCAGGTACTTCAAACACTAAACCATAACTAGGCCATTGGGTCATCGTCTTCATCGTCAAACGATTCCTCAATGTATTCATCATCGTCAAACTCTTCAGGTGGTTCTTCTACTGGTGGATTGGCGTTGATTGCATCCATAATCTTTTCAGCAATTCCCTGATTATTCTCATAAGCATCAATTTTCATCTGTGTTGAATCTTCAACATCAGGAACAACAACGCTATCTGTAAAAACAAGATAAATGTCACAATAGTCATCCTGACTCCTTATAATCAGGCAATCTTGCCCATTATATATTTCAAATTCAGTGAATGCCTTCAGATAAGAGATATCATCGTCTCTAATCCATTTACCTGAATCCATTGCTATCTTGGCGATTTTATGATCATAATCCTTTGACATTTCAGCAATCCACTCTTTGGAATGAATTCGACTATCTACAAAATCGATAATATTGTAGTAGAGTTTTTGTGTATCGAAATCAAGTCCACTTAAAGCATCCAATACAAATGACTTGTTTGGAAGCTGCTTCAGTTCATATTGATATGTTGCAAAGTCATAAGACTCTACGAGTGTTTCTTCATTTTCTTTTGAAATGAATACTCCACAGTACCCTAATGTATAAAAGTAAAGTTTATTCAAATTACCAACAATAGCAGTTCTGTCACTTGTCTTTCCAAAAATCTTATTTACTACGTCCAGCAGCTTATATAGCTGTTTTTCTTCTTTTGTTATTTTCATCATGTTTCACTCTCCTAATAGTTTTGGTAGATTGTTGTACCGAAACGATACTTTTTTGCCCATTTCTTAATGAATCTAGATACTGCATCTATTGGATCACAGTTATGTAACCCTCTGACCTGATTAATCTTTTTATCCTTTAATTCCAATGTGTAGAAGGGATGAAGCACATCATCACGTTTTCTAATCAAAAATATAGTGGTCTCTCCTCTTGCGTACTTATTCGTATAGGTCCTTACACAGTGATGAAGCTGCTTACTTTCTTCTATTAAATCCTGAACACTATTTGCTGGAGTAATGACATATTCATTATCTGCATAGCGATATTTAAATAGCGTCTTAATCACCTGTTCTTGAATCTTATCCGTTACAATCTTTGACTCATTGATTTTTATTTTATCTTGCATATCATCATGAGCTTTTTTAAAATTTTCTGGATACCTGACTGCTGATGTTAAAGGAATCCCTAAGATATTACAGAAGCCTATGTAATCAATATAGTCACTGCTATATGAACTGTATTCATATCCATATGTGTTTGAACGGTCTACCTTGTCAATGTATTCAATTAGTTTTTTAGACATTGGATAATTCCTTTGCAGAAGAATATCGTAAATAAATATTTTATGCTTAGAATCAAGACCATATTTTCTGATGTTATCTTTATGTTTCCTGTAGTACTTCAGACCGCCCTGACGACTACATAAATTTATGATTTCTAGTTCACTTTTATCATCAATTCCAAGAAGTTTATATCCCTTCTGTGACCATCTTAAGCAGTTCATGCTTCCTTGTACGACATCCATAAGACCCATTTTAGCTATAATTTCCATCTGTGGATGCTTTTCGTACTGATAAAGGAACCAGAATAATCTTTCATCTTCAAGCCCGCTCTCCTTGAACCCACAATACTTATGTTTAGTTTGCTTAAGCAAATGTTCATAATCATTTAATCTATAATGGCTGATATACTGACTTGAATAGCGCTGACCATAGCTGATCATGAATCTCTCATTGGTGCTTCTTTCCCACTCACAATTATTATAGGATTTCCAGTAGATCATCCTGATTCCACCATATGAAGCAACATATATTCCTTTGTTGATTTTATATCTTGAACCAGCCAGGTAGCGCTGAACTTCATAGATGTTACAGTATTGCTTAATCTTCTGTTCCCACTTCTGGTTGACATAGAACACTCTTTCAATCAGCCTTTCATTCCATATCTCAAACTTTGATATGTAAAACTCATTGACTATTGAATCTTTTTTTCTGTTCTTCCATACTGATTTGTCATTCATGTCATAGAGATAACATTCAAATTGTTCAATATCGAGTGCATCAAGATGTGCCTTCGATAAATCATCAAGAAACTTTTCCATGCTCGTCATAGTAGTGTCGCCCCCATCCATAAACGATGTCATCTGATAGATAGCCTTCCTTTTCTGCATCTTCAGGAAATGCATCTATCAACTCCTGTGGTACAGTTATGAATGCTCCATTTTTTGCATGCTTTCTAGCTTGCGATTGAATGTATTCATACATCCCTTCAATAGACACATATGGATGTTCCATTTTTTCCTTGATATCAGGATATTTCATAAGCAGATATCTAACGATCACTTTTTCCTGAGGTCCTGCCTTTTTTAACTGCTCATCAAATGTCGGTACTGTAGATGTTTCTAATTCATCCTTTTTGCCTTCTTTTTTCTTCACTGATGGTTTTTCTTCTGTTTTAGGTGTTACAGACTGTAATTCCTTATTTTGCTTTGTAATAGGCGTATTCTGTGCCTTTTGCTTTTCTTGCTCCTGTTTCATCATTTCAAAAAAATCTAATGCCATTTTTAGTTCCCCTTTCTGTTTTTTTATACTTTGCTTTTCTTTATGCGATAGTTGTTGCTCTGTGTCTTGGGAATCCTGATCAAGTAATCCTGACACATCTCAGCAATTCTATAAGCAATTGCTTCATCAAGTTCACACAACTGTTTAAAGGAGCGTTCACTCGATATAATTGTTTTCAGCCGATTGTTATATCGGTAATTAATTAAATCAAATGCAATGTTCTTGATATCGTATTCAGTATCTGCACCTTTGAATAAATCATCTATGTATAAAACTTCAACTTGCTGATATTCCCTCATAAGGTCCTTGCTGGCAACGTTCTTCATGTTCTCCTTGTAGAATGTTGCAAAATCATTCCATGCAAGATAGCGAACATCCTTGTACATTTCCATGAAGGCATTGCAAATAGCTGAGCAGATATGTGTCTTTCCTGCACCGCTTTGTCCCAGCATGCAGAACCAGCAATTGTTATCAGTTCTAACATAATGTGCTGCTGTGTTTTTAACTTTCTTTTGCCATTCTTCTTTGGCTTCATAATTCTTAACCCTATGTTTCAGAAGTTCTCCCAATCCACTTTCATCGGCTAACCGTTTCACTTTTCTAAGATGCATGCATTTACAACTTACAAGAGATTGTGTAACACCATTGTCATCATCAAGAAGAATATATCCTTTGTTCTTGCATATAGGACAGTCAATACCATCCAAATCATTAAGGTGTCCAATTTCATCATTAGCTAATTTTGTTATATCACACTGAATTTCAGAATTTCCGTTATTTAGGAAATTTTGTATTTTATCCAATTACTTATTCACCCCTTTTTGAAATATTTATATTCATGAAAATTTGGCTTGCTACTATATAACATATAGAAGACTAATATATATATAAATATATTCTTATATTCTTAAATTCTTATATATATAGATAGATGTGGGGATTTATTCCTCACATAGTGGGGAAAATTTCCTCACTTAATGGGGATTTATTCCTCACATGACATCATTCAAACTATCCTGATAAAGGTCATAATTTTTCACTTTTATTATTGAAATTTTTCCACTTTTTCTTACACTAATGACTTTCTCATCAATCAATATATTTAGACTTTTCCTAATTGTCTTTCTATCTTTTTTTAGGTCTTCAGCAAGTTCTGAGACACTGATTTTCAGTTCACCACGCTTCTCATCATCACTATCAAACCATGAAGCTTCTAAAATTATATGAAAGAAGAGGAGCATAGTGTTTGCATCAGTATAAAACTTATTACGCTTAAGTTTTCTATGAAATTTAACGAAACCCTCCTCATTCTTTTTCATATCTTTATTTAACCTTCTATCAGTGCACAGTGATTAATTAAATCATCCAGTTTGTACTCTTTTCCAGTTTCCAAGAACTTGAATAATTTTTGTTTGGACCAATTCTGATAGAATACTTCAATATCACATTCATCTGGTCCATGCCATATTGACATATCATTATCCTCATCTATCATGATTCCGATAATTTCATTATCTTTCCAGTAGTTCATCAGCATCCATTCTAGTTCATTAACATAGAATTTTTCTGGCACTTCTGCTAAAAGGTTCTTTTTAGTAGGCAGTTTCTCAACGCCTTCAATAAATATTGCAATACTAGGAATAACATTATCTTTGGTAATTGTTTTCGCCTGATTAATGCTTATTTCATTTTCCATTAATAACTTAGTAATAAGATTCATATGTACCTCCTACGCCATTGGATCATCTTCAATGTCAACAGTTGCTATTTCCTGCTGGAGATCAGTTAAATCCAATGATGGTGAAGATGTTTCCTGTTCGATTTGTGGAGTTTCTATAGTTTGTTGCAAATCATTATCAATGATATCTGGATGATCAACATATTCAGGCTTTAAATCCTCTGTGATAACTGCCTGATCACTTTCAACAGCTCTTTGCATTTCAGTTGATAGTAAACCATGTTTAGATAACAGTTGTCTTAACATCGTCTTTTTCGCCATTTCATCAAAGTTCTTATACCAGAATGATGAATACTTCCATAAATCTTTTTGAGGAATTTTACCTTCCTGAAGTTCATGGTATTTCTGCAAACTAAATGCTTGAGAAAATTCATCAGCATGTTTTAGCATCTTTTCCTTAGACCAGTAAATACGCTTGATATAACCATTTTTCATCTCAAAATAAGCCATATATCCAATAATAGGAAGATTCTCTCTTATTGCATCATCATCCACAAATTCAAACTCAGGCTTTCCAGTTAGTCGATTACGCCCTTTATATTCACCCTCACGAATTTCAATGGCATCTATATCAATATATTCTCCAGTTCTAATTGCTAATTGAAGGTAACCTTTATATCCCAACTGAAACTGTGCTTCTGTTTTTTCAGGAGAGATAATTTGTCCTGTCTGTTTATCATATTTTGCTTTTTTCTTATATGGAACCATATAGAAGTATCCAAGCTGAGGGCTAGGCTTCAAATGTAAACTTTGTCCTAATAACGCTGCACTGATGATTGACTGTGAATCACATTCAGCTAATGCTGGATTATTATTGACCGCACTTGTGATTGATGTAATAAACTCCTGTGCATCAGTACGACCAACCATCTGATAAATCTTTGTCTTCATCAAATCAGAACCCATAAGATTATTGAATGCTTTAATTCCATTCATAGGAAGATTTTTACTTTTACCTGTTAAACTATTTTGTACCATTGTTATTTACCTCCTGAGTACATAAGTATTCTTTTACTTCACCAGTATTTGGATCAGATAATCTTCTTTTCTCTAGCTTTCTTTCTACATATTTAAAATCTTTGAACATCATTGATAATAATTTCAATACGCTACTAAAAGTCTTTATTGAGCCAAAAGGGCCGCTAAATGAATATGTATATTCAAATGTCTTGCCTTGATGTTTTTCTGGTGTTGATACAACCAAAGCCATCAATTTTTGATTATCTGCCTTCGCTAATACCTCACCAGTCTTATCATCACTGAGAATTGTCACATTTTTCGTATCTGTGACGTTTTGAATACTTTCGACTTGTTGATTGTCTTTTTGCATTTGTTGCTGAGATTGAATATTTTGAGTCTGTTTTTGAACAGCAACATCAACAGTTTTCTTAATGATTGCAATATCCTGATTCATACGTTCCTGTACCGCTGGCATTGGAGTACCTTTCTTATAAAGTTCAACATATGTATCTACGTTGAGCGAACCGTCAACTCCTCTAGCAATCGCTAACTGCTTAACTGTTGACTCAATAGTTGCAATGTCATTTTTTTCCTGAGTATATTCATTAATCAGTCTTTGAATTTCTGCTTTGATTGCATCTGATGTTTTTTTAGTTAGATTACCTATTTTAGTAACAGCATCCTTATTCAACCATTTTTCATCAAATTTGAATTCATTGACTTGCTTTTCTGAAATAGATTCATTTTGAAAACATGTCATCAGTTCAGGCATAATATGCGCCTTGAAGAATTCTTTTGTTTTTTCTTCTTTTTCTTCTTCCTCAAATACCTGTATATCTGCTTTTATTGATTTAGATACATCCTTTAGCGTGTTGATTACCTCAGTAAAGGCTTTTGAAAACGGATCTGTAAATTTTTTAACTTCTTTATTAAAGAATGCTCTCTGCTCTTCTAATGCTTTAGCCTTAGCATTCAAATCAGTGACTACCTCTTTAATCTCAGTAAAATTCTCTCTTGTAACAACGATATTTTCTTTCTTTTTGACTATTTCAATGACTTTATCCTTTACTTCAAGAAGATTTCCAGAACATTTAGCTGGAGTAATTGTTCCAATAGTCAATTGGTTTAATACCTCTTTCAAGGAAATCTCATTCTCCACTTCTTTCACTTCTGTATCAATTGGTTCCTGCGCCATTGGATCATCAGCAATCAATGCTTCATCAGGCTGCTGCACAATGCCTGTGGAACTGTCACCAAACAAGCCAAGTTGTTCTTCAAAGGCTTCATTAAATTCCTTTAAAGAATAGTTACATCCAACATTTGCAGGATGATCATATCCAACAAACATTCCTATTTCATCACGATAGAAAGCAATACGCTTATTAACTGTAAGATGCAGCTGTGTTGCTGGTGTACCATCACTCAAGAACAAGTTTTTAATTCCCATGAACTCTTTTAGTTTTTCAAACTGTTCTTGTGTTTCAACGATAATCGCACTCATGCATCCTAAAAATTCACTTTGTACATTATTTCGCTCCATTTTCCTTTTCCTCCTCAAAATTTAAAGATAACTGTTCAATAACAACTAATGTTGCCTTGCTTGGCTCCCAATCATTAATAAAATCCAAAACTGTTTTAAAATCCTTAGCTTTCAACTGACTACGACATTCTGCATTTGTAATCACCTTAATTTCACGATTGATAGATTTGTATAACTCACTTTTCTGCTTTTTATTAGGATTCAAATGATAAGCCTGAATAATATGATTAATACGTTCTCTTACTCTTGTATTGATAAGATGATATTCTCCAGGATTGAGAAGTTTGTTTTCATCTAACTCTTTTACTTTCTCCTCAATATTATCAACACGTTTAGCTGTATTTTCTTGTGCCATAATAGTAAGTTGTAAAAGTTCTCTTGGATCAGTTGGCAGTTGCTGCTGTACCTCCATGTCATTAAATGCATCTACATACATTGCAGTGAAGATAACACCTTTTTTACCAGTTATTTTGTTAGCTACCATCTCACAGCCTTTCTTCGTGAGCATATAACAAACTCTTGTTTCACCCTTTCCATCTTCGTAAGCACTTGGAACAAAGAAATCTAACGGGCGCAATTTTTCGCTGGTTAAAATATCGTCATAATTTCTAATTTTCTTCAATAAATCTTTGTGTTGCATATTTAAAGCCTCAGCAACAAGTCGGCTATCTATTGTTTGTTGACCGTTCATGTCAACAATTTTTAATTTATTCATTGTGAATAACTCCTTTCTTTTTTTACAAAACTTAACATTTTTCACCATTTACTTTATAATGAGTATATAAGTATTTAGTGGTACTTAAATCCAATTAGAAAGTGAGGTGATTATAAATGTCAAAAAAATGTTTTGTTGTTTGTCCAATATCTGATGAAAATACAGAAATTCGCAAAAGATCAGATCAACTTTTAAAACATATAATCAAACCTGCTTGTCAAGAATGCGGATTTGATGAACCTGAACGAGTTGATTTAATGGCTAACCCTAACTCAATAACTGATAAAATTCTTGAATGTCTTCGTACATATGATTTAGTCATAGTAGATTTAACAGGTCATAATCCAAACGTTTTTTATGAATTAGGGTATAGAGTAGCATTATCAAAACCTCTAATTCAATTAAAATCAAAAACTGACACCATTCCTTTTGATGTAGCTAATATCAACACCATTGATTATGATTTGCAAGACCTTGATGAAGCTGATAAAACAAGAACACGATTATCTGCAATGATAAACACATTTGAATTTGATTCTGCCGATAGTGAAGATACACAATTACCAAATACAAACACTTTATCTTCTACTATTTTGCAAGAATTATATGCAATCAAAGATGATGTATCTGTCATTAGAGAACAAACAAAATCTTTAGATATTAGCGCGATTTCTGTACTTGCAGATAAACTAACTGCTACAAATCAAAAAACTGATAACCAAGTATTAATGGAAGCAATTCTTCCTAAGATACTTGAAAATCCGGAATCACTTGTAAACCTATTTAAACTAAGTGAAAAATTTCAAAATGGTAATAAATTTTAATAGGTAATGTCTTTTAAAATTTCTTGGAACATAGTTTCAAGAAATTTTTTTGTCTTTTCCAAATCGGAAGAATTAACATTTTCTAAAGAAATTGACATTTTTATTGTCTCTTTGCTATTTTCAAAAAAATATTCTACAGACTGTGTTTTTATCTTTTTTTCAATCATATAACTCCCTCCTATCTAAAATTCATCTGCATGAATGGTGGTGGAACATTGTCCTCCAGCCTTTTCCAGAATTTTTTCTCTTCTTGAATGATGTAATTTATATCATTGATATGATCATCCCAATAAATATCAACTTCTCTAGTCTCTTGACCCTTTCTATCTTTTCTATATTCAAAATCTAACTGTGCATAAACAACAACGTGCTTAATCTTCGTTGTGGCCATATAATGGAGTACCTGGCAATAATAGGCATCTGGAATTTTTTCAATCCATACTTGTTGCTCATTATCCCAATAGCCCCACTCATCTAACATTTTTTTATTTTGGATAGTAGTTGTCTTGATTTCTAGAATAGCCTTATCACTATTCTCATCTAAGAACGCACCATCAAGATTGGCATTCATAAAAGCATATTCTTTAGACTTTAAAGAGATATGCTTTGTATCCGCTGATGTATACTCTGGATGCAGTGCATAGAATACATCTATAAGTGGCTGTTCAAGACGATTGCCCTTTTCGATTGCTGGATTGCTGATATGTTCTACTGCATTGCCTTTCTTTTCCATAAAAAGTTGGTAAGGTGTCTTATACTTGCTTAGATTAAGGATAACTGCCACCTCACTGCCACCAATACCTGTTTTTCTTTGTTCAAGCCATTCATCACTTTTATCAACTGTTTCGTAGACATGGCACTGATCAAAGAACTCATGAACATCAATCATCAAGTGACCTCAATTCTTCCTGAAGTTCACGTCTATACTGAAAATCCTCTTGAGTCATATGATCCTTCATATCCAGCAAAAACAATTCCATTTCAATTTCTTCTTTTCTTGTCATCTTCATTCCTCCTAATATACATTCTTAATACTTAACGCTACTGTAAGGGTCCACGTCATGAACCAGTAGCCGATACAGTAATACTTATCTGTTCTATCCATAGATCATCACCAATCCAAAAAGAATGATTGTCACAATCCAAGAACTGATCAATACAAAGCCTTTGACTCTGTCTTTCTTTTCCTTTGGTTTGAACTTCATCCAAAGCAATTCTGGCTTGCTGATGGTCATCAAAGGATTTGTGTTCGTCTTCTTAGCCATATGTTCAGTTCCTTGGCATAATAGAACCAATACACTTCCAAATAGGAACGAACCTATCACAGTTTCAATAATCTCACTCATGACGAAACCTTGCTCTGTTGACAATTTCACAAATCTTTTTCATTTGAGAATTCATGTCTTTCCAAAACTTAGCATTTGATGCCATGTTTTTATACTTTGGAGTTCCATCTTCATTTAATTCTAGGGTTAATTCTTCACAAGCCTGTTGTTCTCTGCTGCGATAATCAGATGATGCAAACAAATATAAATCCAAATCATTTGCTTGCTGTTCTGTTAATTCAATAACAACTTTCTTTTCCATACTTGATTTCTCTCTTTCCATCACTTACAATATAAGTGATTAATTTTAACGAATTAATTTTTGAGTCGCTGTTGTCGCAGCGGCTTTTTCTTTACATTCCATGAACTTCATTGTAGGCCTTAATCATTTTTACTTTATTGCCCAGGTCATAGCCCAAATAAGCTTCTTGGAACTTCTCTATTTCCTTCTGTGGAAACATAAATGATGCACCAGTTTTAATAAAGTTTAAAATACCTACATCTTTCATACTGAGAATCTGTTGTCTTGTGGTTCCAATTAATTCAGCAACCTCTTCAGTTGTAAGCATCTTTAACCCTGCCATACCTTCATCCTCCTCTCTTAGATACTTTATAAACGTGACATTTACAAAGTTGCCTGATACATAGCTTAGACATTCACCATACTCATATCCATTCTTTTCGGCAATACGGTTGAGTGCTGCCTGTCTGAAATGCTTCAGCGATGGGTTAAATGCTGACATCAGATCCTCATCTGTAAAATCAACATCCCTTTCAAGAATTGCAGTCATCTGGACTAATCTAGTCACTTCATTTACTTGCATAATTCAAATCCCCTTTCTTTTTAATTTTTTTATTTCCTCATTCACAAATGTGCATGTCTCTTTGAACGTTTCAAATACTTCATCCCTATGTTTTGCAACAACAAAATCAGTATATATTTTTGAAAGAGTAACACTTAATATAATTGTCAAGATTACTTCCAATTCCTCTCACCACCTTCTATTTTGAATAGTTCTTCAATATTTTGTATATTTAAGATGCTTTATTTTGTTTCCAAAATCAAAAATATACAAAAACTAACTATTGAAATATAGAACGAATAATATAAGAAACAATCCGGTTTCATATTCTTATTGGAATCTAGTTTCCAACAAATCCACTCTACAATGAAATCTGGAACAACAAATAATCCATAAAAAACGATTGGCATAAGTAAATAACTTAATGGATTCATATATCACCCTTCTTCCTTTTCTACAATTTGTAGGCTGTCTTTATTCTGATTCATTACTAAATACATATAAAAAATGCAATTAGGAATATAGCACCTAAACTATAGAAGATAAAAACTGGTTTTATTAACCTTTTATAGTCGCTCACAATTCCCATTCCAAGTAGTAAAAAACTTCCTATACTACTTGATAAAACAAAACCCAACGCACAACATAAACATAAAATTATCTTCATATCAATTATCACCCATAAAGTTATCACCCATAAAGTTTTTGGAGTTTTCCAAAAGATAATCAATATCTGTTTTAAATAATTTAGCGAACTTTATTAACGCCGAACTGGGAATATCTGTTTCTTCATTAATCCAGTTGTAATACGTTTTAAGAGAAATACCCATTTTTTTTGCCAATTCGTCTTGAGATAATCTTTTACGTACCCTTTCTGCTTCAATATTGTTGAGCATTTTACCACTCCTTTCTGCTCGTTTTGAGCTTTTCTATACATATCATAACTCCGTATTGGGCACTTGTCAATAATAATTTGAAATAATTTGCTCGTTTTGAGCATTTTTTTATTGTAAATATGTAATAATTTATATATAATGTTGTTAAAGAAGGTGATAATAATGACTTTTGGTCAACGATTAGTACAATTAAGAAAAGAAAACGGATTTAAAACAAGAAATGAACTTGCTGATAAATTAAAAATTCCAAGTACAACTTTAAGAAATTATGAGACTGATGTTAGGGAACCAGGTCATAAATTTTTAAAAGAAATTTCAGAATTTTTCAACGTTTCAGTTGATTATTTATTATGTCTAACAGACGAAAAAGAAGTACTTAATTCTTTTCGATTAAAAACAGCAGAATATGAGCATATAAAAAAATACCGCAACTTAGATAGTCACGGTCAGGATTTAGTAGATACAGTTTTATTGAAAGAATATGATAGATGCATTAAAGAACCAGAAGAAAAATGTGAAACAGTATTAAAGCCTAGTTATCAATGCGGTCTTAGTGCTGGTACGGGGCTTTATGTGTTTGATGATGTTCCAAGTGAACAAATTGAAGTACCTATTGAATTTAAAGATATTGATTTTGTTATTGGTGTCAATGGCGATTCAATGGAGCCAACATATAGTAATGGTGAAAAAGTTATGATAAAGAAACAAGAAGTACAGATTGGTGAGATTGGGGCTTTCATGATTAATGGCGAGGCATACATAAAAGAGCGTGGAAAAATGGGGTTAATATCCCACAATAAAAAATATCCCATTAAAGAATTCAACGATGGTATGAGAATTGAATGCATTGGGAAAGTAGTAGGTAAATTATAAAATGAACTACAAAACCAGACGAGAAGCATTAGACTTTATTTTAAAACATGAGTTAGATACATACCCACCTCTTGACTTTGATAGTATGAGTGATGAAGAGATATTTGAACATGCTGACGAAGTTTATGAGTTATTGGAAATTATGAGAAAGAAAAGCAAGTTAAAAGACTTGAGTAAGAGTTAGAGAAAAAATATGCCAAAAAAGGAAACTATTCGATTTGTTCTTTTATTAACAGCAGCCACTATTACAATAGCAATCATTATTTTGATTTTTAGTTGGTTGTGTTATTTAATCCCAATTGATTTCCCTGGCACAGTAGGAGAATGGATAACAGCATTATCTACTCTATCGGCTGGTGCATTAACTTTAATAGGTGTTTGGTGGACAATATCATCACAAAATGAAATAAACAGAGGAAAAGAAATGAACGAACAAAAAGCATATCTTGGTATCAAAAAAATTAATTTAGATCCATCACATATAAATTGTAAATTATCCATAAAGCCTAGTATCGTATTAAAAAACACTGGAAAAACAACTCTTTTCTCACCAATGGATTTAGGTGCCTATTATAAATCTGATATGCCAGGTATTGATATTTGTATTGCATCTGAATATGGAGGAAATTTTGCTGACTCCTCATTTATAGATCCACATGATGAAGTAGAAATTTTTTATCCAAAAATGGAAATTGAAAACTTTAAAAACGAATCATATTTGTATATGTTAATCGGATACCAGAATATATATGATCAAATGGAATACATATGTTTTAAAATTACAGTACATAAATTATTAGCAGATATTAAAGTAAAAAATATTGACACATTATCTTCTTCTGAAATTATTAGTATATTGCATAATTTTAAGCATCTAGACAGTACCATAAAAGAAGATATACAAATCAAACTCAAGCACAGTATGCATTAAAATTATGAAATTGTTTAATATTCATACTTATCAGCAATCCCAATCGGACCTGGTGCACCAGTAAGCCCTACATCCACGTGCACTTTTAATTCTTTCCATAAGATATTATAGATGACTTGTCTAGATTCTTCAGACAAAAGTTCATCTGCCAGTTTTATGAAATTAGAAATGTCATTGCTTTTATTTGTATCATTCATACTTATATCACTCCTATCTGTTATAAGTATAACTAATATCCAATTTAAAATCAAATAAAAAAGTCCTAAGCCCACACGGGTAACTTAGGATCTACCGCAATAGGCTCTGTAGAGTATCTATCGCTACACTAGAATTATAACATAAAAACTCCCCTGCTACCAACAGGAGAGTAATAAGTGTGTGCTGCCAACACAACACTAAGTACGATTGAAAACTGCCTGACCAGCAAGTTCTTTTTATCGTACTCCTATTATAACTTAAGATAACACATAATTCAAGAGAAGTTAAAAAGGAGGATCAATTAATCATGAGTATTACAGAAAGGAAACTAAAGAATGGGAAAGTTGTGTATGACAATGCTTTTATGTACAAGGGTACACGATATAAGAAAGGTGGGTTTAAGACAAAAGGACAAGCTGAAAATTGGGAAATAGAAGTTAAGTATGAAGTAAATAAAAATGGATCATTCCATATTGAAACAAAAAAGACATTTGCAGACGTATACACCGAATGGTTTGAACTGCACAAAGATGAATATGCAATCAATACAATCAAGAACTATCAAAGTTCATATGCAAAAATTAAGTGTCATAAAATAGCTAAGATGAAGATCAGCACAATCAATTACACAATAATCCAGACATATTTTAATGAACTGTCAAAAAAGTATGAGTATGGTACATGCAAGAATGTATTAAAAATATTCAATGCTGTCTTTAAGCACGCTATTAGATCCAACTACCTTCAGACTAATCATATGCCTTATGTTATCCTAAAAAAAGATGAACATAAGAATAATGATCAGGGAAAGACAATATCATATGAAGATTTCATAACAATATGTAATGAATTTGTTGGATGTCATGATATCTTTAATAATCGTGCTATGGTTATTGCGTTAAAAATAGGATATTACACTGGTGCAAGAGTAAGTGAAGTTTTAGCACTTAGTAAAAATGATATTGACTTTGAAAACAATACCATCAACTTTGACAAAAGATTAGACAATAGATCAAAGGCTGGAGAATCGTTTACAACTAAGATGAAGACCAAATCATCTTATGCCATTGTTCCTCTTGCTGAGCCACTAAAAGATGTACTACTGGAATGGTTTCAGGAAAACCCATATGACAACATCTGTGTCTATGAAGATGGCAATTACATTGAATATGCCTGGCTACAGAAAAAGATTCAAAATGTATCCAAAAAACTTAATATTCCATTTCATTTTCATATGCTGCGCCATACTTTTGCTACAACACTTGTTACAAACGGAATTAGTCCAGAGATTGCAAAGAAGCTATTAAGACACTCAAGTATAAAAACAACAATGGACCTTTATACACATATTGATATTGATGTTGAGAAACAGGCACTTGATAGCGTGTTTAGCAGTCAATTACCCCAAAATTACACCAAAAGAGATTTATTGTCATAAATTCAATCCATTGTACATAGATAAAATATCTAAAAAGAATTGATAAAATCAGCATAAAAGAAAAAACCACCATAAAGGTAGTTGTTTCTCTATCTGTATTCTATACGGGAAAACGAATACTATTATAGATATTTGGGACGAGTACATAATAGCACAATTTTTATCATAAAATTTTCAAATTATGAAAATTATCTCTTATTAAAATAAATTTCTATTGTAAAATAAATAATTCCCTGATTTCCACGTCCTTCAACAATATACCTTGTTTTATCTTGTCCAAGATATAACTCTACATTTTCTAAAGGTCGTATTTCTTTCTTATATTGAATATTTAGATCACTGATAAAGAAATCTTTATGTATCTGATAATCAATAATATCTAATGCCCATTGAACATAACGTGTATTATTCATATGCTGATTGGTATCTACATCACTATAAAGAACCTGACGAGTTGTCTTATAATCCATTGGAATATTTATATTTATTGATTGAGGCTCATCTAAATAAATATCATGAAGCACTTCAGGCATCATAATACCTATCTTTTTAGGAGAAACAATACGCCTTTTTTGAATATTTATAAGAGTCCATATTGATGAACAATGACCAATTTCTTTTTTATTCTTCTTTATAAAATAATATCTTGGAAATGCCACAAAAGAACCATTATTGATGATTGTGGATAATTCAATCATATCTTTATAATAAATAGGTTCATCTAAATGTAAACTTTGCTTGGCTACAACCCATCCATATTGTTTCATCATTTCCTCATTCCACATACCTAATTCTTTAGCATTGATTGTTGCTATTTCAGAAAAACGATTTAATAGATGACATAACTGATATTGCCCCATATAATCTACTTCACATATTTCTATTTGTTTTGTTTCATAAGTTCGTAAATTTTTCATCTTTTTCACATCCTTGAGGAGTATTATATACTAAATGATCGAAGATTTCACACATTTTCCTTTTTTTCTTTGCGTTAGTATAAGAATATATGTATAATAATAACATATGAAAGGAAGTTTGATGTATGCAGGAAATTATTTTATCAATTTTTTCATTTCTTTTACTTATCATTATTATTTGGTTTACTTATACAATCGCAAATATCTTTGTAACCATTTATCGTTGTAAAAAACAAGACCATTCTTTAGCATTTTGTTTTAATACAACTGGTAAAGTCTTCTACAGTATTCTGACAATACTTTATGTTGTTGGATTTATTGGTGGGATAATTGCAATGGTTTATGGACTTTTTAATGATAGTATGACGATTTATCGTAATGGATTAAATGTTGCTGCTTTTATTTGTGTTGTATTTGCCTATTTTGCTTCGACATTAGTTATGATCGGAAGAAAGAATATGATGGTCGGAAGAATGATGATTGATTATCGTAAACTCAAAAAAGTTAATTTTACTTATAACAATAAAATGTCATTCGTATATGCCCAAAAAGATTATAGTTTCTCTACTCGCTTTGTAGATAAAACAGAATTAAGAAAAATTATTTCTAAATAAACAAAATCCCTCAAATTGAGGGATTTTCTTATTCATAATATGCAAATGGTGCACGATACTCTGGAAACTCTTTACCTATAACTTGATCATATGCCTGTTTATTGGTTTTATAATGACTGGTTAGTAATATTTGTTTAAGTAATTTAAATGCTGTTTCCTCATCATATCCATTTAACAGTTGGTCTTCATTAATAGCTGTGGGTACCAGTGTGCCATCATCCATTCTTCTATATCCAACTTTTGAAAATTGTGTTCCATTTTTATAAAAGATATGCCAATGAGCGATTTTACCAGCACGTTTAATCATTGGAATTTCCTGCCTTAAAAGAACACTTTCTGAATCTATTGTTCGAATATAAACATGAAAATTTCTACCTTGGTATGATTTAACAAATGTTCTAGATACGATATTCCATAAAGGTGCTTCTAATTTCCATTCAGTGGTTAATGGTAAAGTATCTAATAACTTTCCTAATTGTGTTTGTTCAAGTGGACATTTCCCAAAGCGACTTGAGAATAGACTTAAATCATAACCCCCACTCCATAAAGACAATTCATTTGAACCCGTTGATAAATATGTTTTTAGTTTATCAGCAAAGTTCACATAATCAGGATTTGATGCTTTCACAACACTTTTAAAAAACATAAGTTTATCTTCTGTTTTCTTTATTTCCAGATAGACATTTTTACATATTTGTGCATAGTCAGTATCTCCACATGAATAAGTATCAAAAATACTTATATCCGTTGGTGCATCAATTAATGCATTTGCATCCTGATTGATAACTTTTTGTTTGACAATACCATCAATCAGCAATTTCCAGCAAGCAAAAATATCAATTTCACTTATTCCCCAACTAGATAAAGTTGTTTTAAAAATATCATATTGGGGATGATCCTCTGCTCTTTTCAATCTTGAATAATCTCTAAAAAAACTTTCAATACCAATAAATTTTGTTTTATTTGTTTCTGTATATTTCATAATATTCCTCCTATCTATTTCCATTTTAACAAAGATAAATAAGAAAATTGATAGGAACTCATATCATACAAATTAATAGTCTCTATTACAAAGACACAGAGTTCTGTGTCTTAAGATTCATTATTTTCCAAATCAAATTGACTATAGTATAAATGGTGATAAAAGCCATGTTTATCTAATAATTCCTGATGATTACCTTGTTCAATAATTTGACCATGATTCATCACGAGAATTTGATCTGCTTTTTGAATTGTTGATAAACGATGAGCAACAATAAACGTTGTTCTTCCTTGCATCATTTTATCAAAGGCATCCTGAATTTGTTTTTCAGTACGTGTATCTATAGAAGACGTAGCCTCATCCAATATGAGCATAGGAGGCTTTGTGAGCATGATTCGGGCAATACATAAAAGCTGTTTTTGTCCCTGTGATAAATTACCACCATCTTCATCCACAAAGGCATCATAACCATCTTTTAATTGTATAATAAACTTATGAGCATGAGCATTTTTAGCTGCTTCTATAATTTCATCATCAGTTGCTTCACAGCCATAAGCGATATTTTCTTTGATTGTTCCCTTAAAAAGCCACGAATCCTGTAATACCATACCATATAAACTTCGTACATATTCACGCTGCATATCTAATGTATTGATACCATCAATTGTAATATGTCCTGCATTTTGATTATAGAAACGCATAAGTAAGTTAATCAAAGTTGTCTTTCCACAACCTGTTGGTCCAACAATCGCAACGGTCTGTCCAGGCATGGCTTCAACATTTAAATCTTCAATAAGTTTTTGATTCTCATTATATGAAAAGTAGAGATGTTCTATCTTGATATGTCCTTTGACATGATCAATTGTTTGAGGACATTGTATTTTTTCTTCACTTGGTGTATCTAAAAGCTGAAAAACTCTTCCTGCACTTGCGAGTGCAGTTTGTAATTCTGTAAAGACGTTGGATATTTCATTAAATGGTTTTGTATATTGATTGGCATAACTCAAAAAGCTAGAAAGTGTCCCTACTGTTAAATACCCACTCACGACTGATAAAGAACCTGCAATACAAACACTGGCATAAACAATATTATTGACAACACGGGTACTCGGATTCGCAAGTGCTCCTAAAAATTGTGACTTGACTCCACTTATATAAACTCGCTGATTAATCTCTTCAAATCTTTGCTGATTTTCTGATTCATATCCAAAAGCCTTCACAATCTTTTGATTACCAATCATTTCTTCGACATAACCACTTAGTTCCCCACGCAATGCCAATTGTTGTTGAAAAAACTTGTAAGTCTTACTTGCTATTAAAGTCGCTACAACCAGCGATAAAGGCGTTAAAATAATAACAATCATCGCAATTGGAATATTGATATATAACATAAAAGCAATTGTTCCAATAATTGTTGCAAAACCACTAAAAAGATGTGTAAACCCTTGTAGTAAGCCATCACCAATCAAATCAATATCATTAATCATACGACTCAATAAATCACCATGAGCATGTCCATCAATATACTTAAGTGGTAAAGTTACATACTTAGCAAATAATTTTTCACGTAAATCTTTTGTAATAGAATAAGTCACTTTATTTGATAATCTTACAACTAACCAATCAAAAAAACCTGCTATCAAAACACTTCCCATAATGAAGATTATCTTTTGAACCAGTTCTTCAAAATCAACTAAACCAATACCAATAATATGATCAACAGCCTGTCCAATCAAAACTGGTGTTAATAAAGTAAACAAAATTTGCATTGCAGAACATAATAAAGCCAACCATAAATACTTTAAATAAGGCTTACAAAACAATAATAACCTTCTTATCATCTGCTTATTCATTATGCCACCTCCTCAGATAATTGTGAATTTACAATTTCCTGATAAACAGCACAGTTTTGAAGCAAATCATGGTGTTTTCCAATACCAACCAATTCTCCATGGCTTAAAACCAATATTTTATCAGCATGCATAAGACTGCTCACTCTTTGCGAAACAATAATTGTCGTTTGAGATAATTTTTTTAGTGATTGTCTTAATGATGCATCTGTTGCAAAATCCAAGGCACTTGCACTATCATCTAAAATTAGCAGTTCTGGTTTTTTAACAATAGCTCTAGCAATTGTTAAACGCTGTTTCTGTCCACCAGATAAGTTCTGTCCACCCTGAGAAATGAATGTATCTATGCCTTCTTGATACTCTTCTACAAATGTGGCTTGTGCAATCTGTAAAGCATCATATATTTCACTATCAGTTGCATCTTTTTTACCCCAGCACATATTCTCTCTTATTGTTCCTGTAAACAAAACAGCCTTTTGTGGAACAATTCCCATCATCTTTCTCAAAGATTGAAAGGAATACTTTTGAATAGGTAAATCTTTTATATAAATTTGCCCCTCTGTTGCTTCATAAAAACGTGGTAAAAGATTCACTAATGTTGTTTTCCCTGAACCTGTTCCACCTATAATTCCAATTGTTTCACCTTTATTCATTTCAAAAGTCAAATCTTTTAATGCTACACTTCCCTGATAAGAAAAAGAAACATGATCAAAACGAATAAAACTTGGACTATGAGATTCTTTGACCTCCAAAGTCCCATCCTGAATATGAGGATGAATGGCTAACACTTCTTTGACTCTTTTATAGCTTGCACTCGCCTTATTAAAAATAACAATCACATTTGCAAAAACAAACATAGATAAAAGAATCTGATTCATATAGTTAATTAAAGCAATGACTTCTCCCTGAGTCAGATTTCCTACATTAACCTTTAATCCTCCCACATATAAAATCAAAAGAATGGCACAATTAACAATTATACTTGTGCTCGGATTTAAGAGTGCAGATAATTTTGCGACTCTAATTTGCATAGATTTTTGGTTTTCTGTTGCCTCCCTAAATCTTTCTTTTTCTGAGACTTCTTTTGAGAAGGCACGTATCACTCTTATTCCTGATAAATTTTCACGACAAACCAAAGAAACATGATCTAACTGTTTTTGAATTCGCATATAAAGCGGTAATGAACGAGACATAACCAAATAAATAACGAGTCCAAGCAGTGGTGCACTGAATAAAAAGATAAGTGACATCTGCATATCAATACGAAATGCCATAATCAATGATCCAATAATCAAAAAAGGTGAACGTGATACTAAACGAATAGCCATAGCAACAGCAACCTGTAATTGATTCACATCATTTGTTATTCTTGTAATTAAAGATGGTGTTCCAATTTCATCTATATTCTCATAATCATAGGCATTCATGGCCTTAAACATATCATTCCTTAAATATGTACCAAATCCCTGTGATGTTTTAGATGCAAAATATTGACAAACCAAAGCACAGCAATATCCAATAATAGCTAATAAAAATAAAACAATTCCCATTTTTAAAATATACTGAGAATCCATTTTTGATATCCCATTATCAATAATATCAGCCACAACAAGAGGCACAATTAATTCAAAAAAAGCTTCTATCATCTTAAAAATAAAACCTGTTAAAGCTTGAACTCGATAAGGTTTTAAATATTTCATCCACATACAATCATTCCTTTCTTGTTTCATTATAACGGAAATGTTATTATATGTATAATATATATAATATATACTTAACATATTAATTTAATATAGGGGGATCCACATGGATATAAAGCAAATGATTTATTTTAAAACAATTGTAGAAGAAGGAACAATTTCTAAAGCAGCTCAAGTTCTTCATATAGCCCAACCACCACTATCTATTCAACTCAAACAACTGGAAACAGAATTAGGTGTTACATTACTCAAACGAGGGCATCGCAAGGTAGAATTGACACAAGCTGGAAGATTATTTTATAAACGTAGTTTACAAATCATCTCATTAAGTGAAATAACTCAACATGAAATCAAAGAGACTCAAAATGAAATCTTACGTATTGGTATTACCTCTTCCAATTCTGCTCTTATTACTCAAGTTAATGAATCACTTTTAAAAACACTCTTTCGTATTCATGAGGGGACAACTTATGAACTCATTGATCTACTTCTTGCCCATAATATAGACTTAGGTATTGTGCGTACACCTTTTGATCAGAGCCAAGTCAATGCCTCTTTTTTAACTGCTGAGCCTATGGTTGCAGTTGGAAAAGGAACTTACATACAATCTCATATGAAAGATATGAAGGATTATCAAAATCTCCCCCTTATTATCCATCAGCGTTATTTATCACTTATTACTGATTATTGCCTAAAAATTCATTTTAATCCCACAATTAAAATGACTGCTGATGATTGTCGTACATCATTAATATGGGCCCAATCTGGATTAGGTATCGCTATTGTCCCTCAAAGTGCATTAGCCCTTATTCAAGATTCAACACTCAAAACCATTTCTCTTCAAAATAAGGAACTCTATACAGCAGTTGCTTTTATTACTCGTAAAGAAGAAATATTAGATACCAAGATTCAACAATTTATGAACCTCTTTTTACAAAAAGATGCTATAATAAACAACAAGGAGTGAAAATATGATAAATAACGATCATTTTTATAAATCAGAAATGCTTATTCTCTCACAACTCAAAAAACAAGATGCAACTATCGATGATTTATATCTCACTTTTCAATCAGTGAATTTAAATCAGCTCAATAATGGTTCTTTATTAACATCAATATTCTTCTTTCTAGAATCTCATTTAATATCTCAATATTCCCATAACAATACCATTTATTATCACATAGAATCAGCTGGACTTGTTAGATTAGATACTCTCAAAAGACGTTACCATGAAATCCAGAATACAATCGAGGAACTTTTGTAATATGAAAAAGCAATTCTTTCAAAATAAAAACACAAATCAATATTATAAACAAGTCCACAAAGCATTCCCTGTTTTGAGTCAACAAGAAAAAAGATTTCTTCAATTTTTTAAACAAAGCTTAAAAAATTATGAAATCAACCACCCTGATTTACAATACCAGGATTATTTAGAACAATTTGGTCAACCAGAAGTTATTATATCTAGTTATTATGAGCATATTGAGAGTGATTTTATCATACATCATATGAAATCCAGAAAATTTATGAAACGTTCTCTCATTATACTCATTACACTAGCAGTATGTGTTTCAACATATATTATCTATACTTATTATCGTGCATTTCATGAATTTCAAAACAGTCAAATCTATTCTGAACAAATCATTATTGAAGATTATGGCGATACTAATGAAGATGAATAATTAAGAAAAGGTATCGCTATAGAGACGATACCTTTGTTTAATCTTCAAATGGGAAATGATAATTAAGATGTAATCTATCTCTAATTTCGATCATTTCTTTTTGGACTGCTTCCCCTACTGGAACACCTTTATCTTTACGATATTGCCATATCAGATATTCTTTTTCACCAGCTGTATAAATACGTTCTTCACCAGGAGCTTTCATTGAGCCTCTTAAATCACGTAAGATATCCCCTGTCGTTTTCTTAAAAGAATCTAACCCCATAAATGCTTCTGGATCAATAACGATAAAGAAATGTCCTAAATGACAAGGAACTTTATTATGATTTTCATCAAACCCACTTAACGCTCTTAAAAAAGTTCCTTGCTGTAAAGCAGCTGATAATATTTCTACTACTGTTGCATACCCATATCCTTTATATCCAGCAAATTCCTCACCAATACCACCTAAGGGTGCTAAAGCTGCATCTCCAGTTGTTAAATCTTTTAAGATTTGCTGGCTATCTGTCATTGTTTTGCCATCATGTCCAATCACCATACCAGCAGGTGTATCTTCACTATTTCTAGCATAAAATTCAATTTTCCCTCTTTGAATAATTGATGTTGCACAATCTAAAACAAATGGAAATTCTTCATCTGTTGGCATAGCAAAAGTAATAGGATTCGTTCCCAACATATTTTCAACTCCAAATGTTGGAGCAATTGAAGGTCTGGCATTTGTTCCAGTGATTCCTATCATTCCTGCATCACTAGCCATTGTTGCCCAGTATCCAGCAATACCATAATGTGACGAATTACGTACAGCAACCATAGCCATACCAAATTTTTTGGCCTTTTCAATTGCCATTTCCATAGCTTTATGCGATGCTACCATACCCATTCCATCATGTGCATCTAAAACAGCAGTTGTTGGTCCTTCTTTTAAAATTTCAATTTCAGTGACTGGTTTTTGCATTTTCGCATCAATACGGTCTAAATAAATAGGTTTAAAACGATTGCATCCATGGCTCTCAATTCCCCTACGATCACTTTCTAATAATACATCAGCACATATCTTTGCATCAGCACTAGGAACACCAAATCCTATAAAAGCATCAATTAAAAAATCATTCATTAAATCCCAAGGGACAAATGGTCTTGTTTCATGAAAATCCATACTAATTCCTCCTTTCCTTTATTGTATATCAGTCAAAAGAAAAAAGATAGTGAAAACTATCTTAAACATGATCTCTCATTTGTTTATCTAAATCTATATTAGGCAAGGTAAATCCTCGTCCTTTTACACTATGTATTTCACTACCAATGATAAATGCTGTTGGGTCTATATTCATAACCAAATCATTAATTTTTGCATATTCACGATTATTCGCAACACAAAGTACAGCTTTTTGCTGATGATGAAAATAACCCGTTGTCACATTAACAAATGTACATCCACGATCAATTTCCTTAAAAATAGCATCAGCAATTTCTTCATGATGAGTAGAAATGACAAAAACCTGTAAATTCTTTTCGCCCATCACAATCACTTGATCCAAAACAAATGTAGAAACAAAAACAGTAATAATCCCATATAAAATTCCTTCAAAACTTGAAAAGAAAACCTGCCCAACTAATATCATAATATCTAAAACATTAATAGCTAAAGCAACAGAAATTCCAGTTCTCTTATTTAAAATAATAGGTGGAACATCCATACCTCCAGTACTATAACCTAATCTAAAGACAATTCCTAACCCTACACCAGTAAAAATACCAGCATAAATCGCAGATAGTAGGATATCATTTGTGATATTTTGAAATTGGGGAATTGTTTCAAATAAACTTAAAAAGAATGGAAATATAAATGAACTTAAGATTGTTCCAGCTGCAAATTTCTTTCCTAATACAAAGAAACCTAAAACAAGCATAACCATATTAATTCCAAAAACAATAGAAGCATAATTAATAGGAATAAATTCCCCAATAATTAGTGACAAACCCGTTGCCCCACCAACAATCAAGTCAGAAGGAACAGCAAATACAGCAACACCAAATGCAAGAATAGCATTACCAATAATAACTAATACAGTATCTCTTACAACTCTTTTTACACTATGCATTCTTTTCCTCCTTTACAATAGATTTTAAATAAGCATAAATACAATCATCCAAATCACCATCCAAAATAGCCTTAGGATTATTAGATTCATATCCACTACGATTATCTTTCACCATTGAATAAGGATGTAAAACATATGAACGAATCTGACTACCCCATTCAATGGCTTTTTGTTCACCCTTAATATCACTTAACTGAGACGCCTGTTCCTCTAACATTAACTGATAAAGCTTTGACTTTAACATAATCATTGCCTGTTCCTTATTTTGTATTTGAGAACGCTGGGATTGACAAGTTACCACAATATTAGTAGGAATATGGGTAATACGAATAGCTGAATCAGTTTTATTGATATGTTGTCCACCTGCTCCAGAAGCACGATATGTATCAATACGTAAATCATTTTGATTGATTTCAATTTCAATATCATTAT
>NZ_HG005284.1:312261-340206 GCF_000455285.1 Candidatus Stoquefichus massiliensis AP9
CAAATTCTGGCATAATATCAACTGATGCAAATGATGTATGTCTCCTTTTAGAAGAATCAAAAGGTGAAATACGAACCAAACGGTGCACCCCTTTTTCAGCCTTTAAATGCCCATATGCATTATAACCAACAAAACGCATAGTTACAGATTTTAATCCAGCTTCTTCGCCATCAAGATAATCTAACACTTCGACTTTAAAACTTTTCTTATCACCATATCTTTGATACATACGCATAAGCATAGCAGCCCAATCCTGAGACTCTGTTCCACCCGCTCCTGGATGTATTTCTAGAATTGCATTATGATGATCATATTCTCCACTAAATAATAATGTTTTTTCAAATTCATTCAACGCCTTTACAAAAGTATCATAATCTTCATCTAAAGCAACTTTAAAATCATCATCTTCTGTTTCCTTTACATAATCAAATGTTTCATCAAGCTCATCTAATGAAGATTTTAATTGATCATAAGCATCTGTTATCTTTTTCATTTCATTTAACTGATCATATATTTTTTTAGCATGATCTTGATCATCCCAAAAATGCTCATCCATAGTTTGTACTGTCAACCCTTCAATTTCTCTTTTTAATCCTGCAATATCACTAGATTCATATAACTCTGCTAGTAAAGAACGGGCTTTCTCAAGCCCATTCTTAATTTCATATAATTCCATTAATCAGCCTTAAACTCAAGTTCAATCTGAACTGCAGGAATCTGTTTTTCTTGTTCACTACCAGGAGCAATTCCCATATGAACAATATTTCTAGTAATATCTTGAGAAATTGATTTTGTCATCTCTTCAAACATATAAAATGCTTCTTCTGTATATTCTTGTAACGGATCTCTTTGAGCATATGCTCTTAAATAAATACCATTTCTTAATTTCTGCATAGCATCAATATGATTAATCCATGTATGGTCGATAACACCTAATAAAACTCTTCTTTCATAATCAAGTTTAACTTCTGCTGGTAAATCCTTATTAAAACGATTTTGATATTGCATATAAACAACTTCAGATAAACTCTTCGCAAGTTTAGCAGAATCATTTTCAACATTTTCTTTATTTTTCGCTTTTAAAGTCGCTAATAACATATAATTGTTAGAAATATAATGTAATGCTCCATCAACATCAATCAATTCAGTTTTTCCATCATTCTTAGTAAAACTACGAACCGTCTGTTCAACAGCTTGTTCAAACATCCCTTTAACAATGTCTCCTAAATTTTCCTGAGACATAATATCATCACGTTCTTTATACATAATTTCACGTTGTTGTCTCATAACATCATCATATTGTAACAATTGTTTACGAATATCAAAGTTTTGACCTTCAACACGTTTTTGTGCACCTTCAATAGATTTAGTAACCATTTTACTTTCAATAGCTTCATCTTCTAAGAAGTTACCAGTAAATTGCTGAATCTTTTCATTTGCAAATCTTTGCATTAACTCATCCTCAAATGAAACAAAGAACAATGAACATCCAGGATCTCCCTGACGTCCAGAACGCCCTCTTAACTGATTATCAATACGTCTTGACTCATGGCGCTCACTACCAATAACCATTAAACCACCAATTTCAGCTACACCTTCACCTAATTTAATGTCAGTACCACGTCCAGCCATGTTTGTTGCAATTGTAACAGCACCCATAACACCAGCTTTTTCAATGATGAGAGCTTCTTTCGCATGGTTCTTTGCATTTAAAACATTATGTCTAATACCACGTTTATTTAACATTCTACTTAATAATTCAGAAGTTTCAACAGAAACAGTTCCTAACAAAATAGGTTGTCCATATCCATGTCTTCTTTCAACCTCTTCACAAATCGCATTAAATTTTGCTTTTTGCGTTGCAAAGATTAAATCAGGTTTATCATCACGAATAACCGGTCTATTTGTTGGAATTTCAATAACACGCATGTTATAAATTGTTCTAAATTCTTCTTCTTCTGTTTTTGCAGTTCCTGTCATACCAGCTAATTTATTAAATAATCTAAAGAAATTTTGATATGTGATTGTTGCAAGAGTCACTGTTTCTTCCTTAATAGGAACCCCTTCTTTGGCTTCAATCGCTTGATGTAATCCATCACTATAAGCACGCCCAGGCATCACACGTCCAGTAAACTGATCAATAATCATAATACTTGCATTACGAATATCATGACTACCATCTTCTGTCGCAATCATATATTCGACATCACGCTGCATTGTATAATTGGCTTTTAAGGCCTGATTGATATGATGAACTAAAGCTGTATGTTCAGGATCATATAAGTTACTAATCTTAAAACTCTTTTCAGCTTTTGTAATACCTTCTGTTGTTAAGGCAACTGTTTTACTTTCAATATCGACTTCATAATCTTTTTCTTCTCTTAAAGATTTAACAAACTTATCAGCTTGTACATATAAAGCAGCTGTATTCTTTTTTCCACCAGAAATAATCAATGGCGTTCTTGATTCATCAACCAAAATAGAGTCAACTTCATCAACCAAAGCATAATTCAAAGGTCTTAAAACCTTATCTTCCATTCTTGTTACCATGTTATCTCTTAAATAATCAAACCCTAATTCAGCATTCGTTGTATAAGTCACATCACAAGCATGTTGAGCTCGCTTTTGTTCCTTAGATAATTCTCGTTTATTTAAACCAACACTAATTCCTAAAAATTCTAAAACTTTACCATTATCAGTCTTATCACGTTCAGCTAAATAATCATTAACTGTAACAACATGAACACCTTTTCCTTCTAATGCATTCAAATAAACTGGAAAAATAGAAGTGAGTGTCTTTCCTTCACCAGTTTTCATTTCAGCAATATCACCATTGTGTAAAGAAATAGCACCCATAATCTGTACTTTAAAAGCTTTTAATCCTAACTTTCTAAAAGCAGCTTCTCTCACTGTTGCGAATGCTTCAACTAATATATCATCTAAAGATGAACCATCACTTATTTTTTCTCTAAAAACATCTGTTTGATGAGATAATTCTTCATCACTCATTGCTTGATACTGAGATTCTAAAGATAAAACCTGTTCTGCTTGTTTTTCAAGCTTTTTCAAAATCTTATTATCTTGTGAAAAAGCTTTCTTAATTGAACCAAATAATCCTGTCTTTTGTTTTTGTGGTGTTGTATTAAATTCAACTGGCTGTGATGGCTTTTTAACAACGTCATCAAATGTTTCAACAACAACATCTTCGCCTAAATCATCACTTAAATCAACAACTTCAATATCCGGATTTAACCCCATTGCTTCAATTTCCTTAGCTTCTTTTTTCTTTAATTGTTTTCTTACTTCTTGCTTTTTACTTGCCATGAATAAATCTCCTTTCATGCATACTAAAACATTTTTTATTATAGCATAAAATCTATAGAAAACAAAGCAAATATCGTGTATTCACTTCAACACATCTAAAAATACAATCCAAAAAGAAAAGATATGTCTATACATATCTTTCTAAACCTTAACTACATTTTTAGCTTGCAATCCACGGTCACTTTGATAAAGTTCAAACTCTACCACTTCACCTTCATTTAAAGATTTATATCCATCTTGCATAATTTGACTATAGTGAACAAAAACATCTTTGCCTTCTCCTCTATCAATGAATCCAAATCCTTTTTCAGCGTTAAACCATTTTACTTTACCTTGCATAATAACAACTCCTTTACTTCATGGTCAGTCCTATTATATGAGTTATTTATCAAATAATTCATCAAAATCTGTCGACTTCTTTTCTTTTTTTATTTTCATATTTTTCTAAGCATCAAATTATATCTATTCTTGTCTATTGCCCAGGAAATATGTCAAAGGAGGGTATTACCCTCCTTCATCAAACCTTAATTCTTCTTTTGTTTTCCTTGTTGATAAAACCAGCAATTCAACAGATTGTGGCTTATACTCAAGGACATGCGACAAGCAAGCATATAAAGTTGCTGATGATGTAATAACATCATCTAAAATCAGTACTTTCTGATTCCTTAATATCTCACCATTACGAATGCCAATTTTTTGAAGAACATCTTTTCTTTCCTTATACTCCATCTGACTTTGTTTATACTGCTCCAGTTTATATAATCCAGTGAAGATATTTGAGGAGAATGTTGAAGCAATGGTATACATGGGAGCAAAACCTCTTTTTTGATTCTCCTGATATGAACTAGGGGCTACAACGATAACGTGTTCACGATACTTTTGTATCATATCTTGCTGAAACATACATAGGAATGCATCTTTCAAAGCATGGTCATATAGACCCTTGTACTGAAAGAGAAGTGTTCTAAAAAATTCATTGTAATGATAAAGAATATGTAAGGGGTAATGATGAAAATCTATGTCATAATGAATCATTTCAAATTGATGTAAGCAGTGAAGACAAATTGGTAATGGATGAACAAGCTGAACCCATGATATTTCTTTGAGGAGAGGAGTAAGACATATTAAACATTCATCATGTTGAGTCGCTTGATTGTTTGAATACATTTGCTAATTCCTTGGGTTCTAGTACTTGTTATAATATAAACTTTACCAATAGGATGATGAGGTTTTCGACCAACTCGACCAGCAATTTGGATCAATGTTCTTTCATCAAATAACGCATGTTCCCCATGATAGACTATCACTTGAACATCTTCAATCGTTATCCCTCTCTCTAAGAGTGTTGTTGAAACAATAACATCAATTTGCTGATCCTTTAAAGCCTGAATAACTTTCTGATTCTGTGTATGCTTTGAAGAGACACCTAAAGTTCTTATATGATGTCTTGCTAGGTAAGTCGTTAGAACTTCAACATCATGAATACTTGGTACAAATACAATGATTTTCTTTTGGAGGTATTGAATAATAAAAATAAGGGTCAATTTATGTAACCACTGTGGACCAATAATCATGCGTGGAACTGGTAAATCATATCCATGATAACGTCTATTCATGACTAACATTTCTTCATCATGAATGTCTTCTATAGAAAAAGTTGCACTCAGTTTCACGTAATTTCCTTGGCAACAATGTTGAAATATTTCCTGAAGAACATGATTCTGATAAAATGGAAAGGCATCTACCTCATCTGCAATCATGAGTTGAAAACCAATATTATTTTCAAATCTATAAAGTTGATGCATTGTACAAATAATAAATGGAGCATCTTGATTTTCTATATGTCCCCCATATAACAAACCTATTTCTATCCCATGAAATGCTTCACTAATTCTTTCATACAATTCTTTGACCAATTCCTTACGTGGTATACAAAAGCATACACGATCCCCTTGCTGCAATGCATATTGAATCAATTCAAATACGATTTCTGTCTTACCCGAACCACATACAGCTAAAACAAGTGAATTTAAATGATGCTGATAATTATTGACTAATTGTTGAGAGATCTTCTTTTGCATCTCAGAAAGTTCGAATGATAAAGTATAAGAAACTTTTGGAGGTGGATATTTTGTTTGAGTCGTTTGTCTGGATTCATGAATAAAAACCTGATGAAATTGAATACACTGACGACAATAATATTGACCATTCAATTTATATAACTGCTTTACATTTTGATTATGACATCTAGGACACTGCATTTTCATCACCCACAGATATCATAACATGAAATGATAGGTCATGCGTCTCAACTTGAGGACAAATTTGCCTCATAAAGTTCTCATATTTTTCTCTTGGAAACATACACTATATGGGGTGAAATATATGTGTGGAATCGTTACGATATGTAATTACACGAGAAATTTATTAGAATATGATGAGAAGTTATTGAAAATGGCGAGTTTAATGACAAAAAGAGGACCTGATCATGATGGTTATTTTATGACCCCTCATTGTTTAATGGCTCACAGAAGGTTATCTATTATTGATTTAAAGAATGGTAATCAACCTATGTTATATACTTGGAAAGATAAGATTTATAGAATCACTTTTAATGGTGAAATCTATAATATGATAGAAATTAAAAATCATCTTATAAGTCTCGGTTATACTTTTGAAACAATGAGTGATACAGAAGTTGTTATTGTTAGTTATATCGAATATCAGGAACATTGTTTAGATTTATTTGAAGGTATCTTTGCTTTTGTGATTGATGATGGTGAAAAGCTTTTTATTGCAAGAGATCAATTGGGTGTAAAACCTTTATATTATTATCTTGATAATGAAGGAACGCTTGTTATAGCAAGTGAAATCAAATGCATTCTTGAATATAAAGGAGAGGCTATTGTTGATAAAGACGGTGTAAAAGAACTGCTTGGACTGGGGCCTAGCCTTACACCAGGTCATACTATCTATAAAAATATTTATTCTTTAAGACCAGGTTACTATATGTATTTTCAAGAATCATGTGAGCCTATCTGTTATTGGAAATTACATGATGAAAAACATACAGATAATTTAGAAGAAACCATTCAAAAAGTAAGAGAATTAGTTATTGAAAGTGTTCAGCAGCAGTTATTAAGTGATGTTCCCCTTTCTACTATGTTATCAGGTGGCTTAGACTCTAGTATTATCACAGCAATAACATCGCAATATGTTCAACCATTAACAACTTATAGTATTACCTATGAAGATCAAGAAAAATATTTTAAAGCATATGATTATCAGACAACAATGGATGATGACTATATCCAGGAAATGTTATCTCTCTATCCTACTCATCATTACAAAGTGACCTTAAAACAAGAAGACTTACTAAACAATTTAGAAGAATCCCTGATTGCTAGAGATATGCCAGGTATGGCAGATGTTGATTCAAGTTTTCTTTTATTTTCAAAAGAGATATCTCAAAGACATAAAGTTGCTCTATCTGGTGAATGTGCTGATGAGATATTTGGAGGCTATCCTTGGTTTTATAAAGAAGAGCTCTATAATCAACCTTATTTTCCTTGGATGAGAGATTTAGATCTCAAAATAGATCTTTTTAATGAAAAAGTCAAAGCTTTAAATCTTAAAGAATATATTATGAATAAGTATCAGGATAGTTTATCAGAAATTCAAACAACAGATCAAAAGAAACAGATGATATATCTCAATACCCAATGGTTTATGCAAACATTATTAACACGTGCCGATAGTCAAACAATGCGCTCATCCATTGAAGTTAGAGTTCCTTTTGCTTCAGTCAAAATATTGCAGTATCTCTACAATATGCCAAAAGACTTTATGTTCATAAATGGTGAAGAAAAGGGCATCCTTCGTCAAGCATTTGAAGACTTTTTACCTGATGATATTGCACATCGAAAAAAGAATCCCTATCCAAAAACGCATTCTCCTATCTACAGTCAATTGATACAAGGAAAATTAAAAGAATCACTTAGTGATCCTTCTAATATACTCTATCAATTCTTTGATGAAGAAAAACTCAGAACATTTATAGATACAAATGGTCAAAGTTTTACAGTTCCATGGTTTGGACAATTAATGATGGGGCCACAACTTATGGCATACTTCTATCAAATTTATTTATGGGGCAAAATATATCATATTCAATTAGAATTTTAGAAGCTGGCTAAGCTTCTTTTTTTGTAAATTCAATGAATTATTTTGCTATGGTTATCTTACAGCGCTTTTTATAAAATGCAATTCCATATCCAACAGTTTCTCTCTGTTCACTTGCCTGAATTCCTTCAATGTATTTTCTATCTTTAATTTGTTTCTCGCCTGCAATACTGTCATTAAGAATATCTATTTTGCTATCTGAATGCTTACATTCAAATACAATTGCTTTTCTACTTTCTCTTCTTGATCTAATAACTATATCTGTTCTTCCTTCTCCTTTTTCTCTATTTGACTCTGTTCCATACTCCTGTAAAAGTCCTACTAAAAAGCCATGATAAAAACTTTCCTGATTATTATAATAACTCATATCCTTGAACAGTATATCATTTAACAGTTTCTCTGCCTTTATAACATCTTCCTCAAGCAATGCATTGATGAGTTCTCGCTTTCTTGAATGAGTATAGGCTTGAAAATATTTCATAAATGACTGTTTATAGATTTCATACACTTCTCTATTGGGAATCACCAGTTCATATGTGCTATATGAAATCTCCTTCACTGCTTTTAAATATTCTGTCATAAGCAGAAAATTATAAATATTATCTATATCATCCATATCTCTATATGTTAGTTCCAGGTTAACATATTTATCTATTGATTGACCCTGCATCAATGTTTCAAACTCATCATACATAAAATCATCAGCCTGCTTAATATAATTAACAACCAATTCATTACCGCTCGTATTCGCCCAGAATGACATATCTGTTGCATTTCTGTTTTGAAGTTTTCTATCCATATACATTAAGGTACTCCATAGAGTATAGATTTCTACATCCCCAAACAGATATCCATCATACCATTCCTTCACTTCATCAAAACACTCTGACATCTGATAATCCCCTAGCATCTGTTTGACTTCATTTTCTTTGAATCCAAAGCATGACTGACTTCCATAATCGAATATAGAATTGACTTTAAAGTTATTCAGTCCTTTTCCTTGGTTATTCTTAAGCATCCTGTCATGATTCCATTTTCAAGAGAATTATGATAAATCTATAACTTTAAATTAATACACTGAGGATAAACGGTTTATTTTTAGGACAAACAACATATAGAAAAGTGATTCATCTTTTCTGGATGAATCACCTTATAAATAATATTATTTCTACCATGCTCGCTGTGGATAAGATTTACCATCATAATAGTAATAATGATTATCCTGCTTCTCATATTCTTCAATAATCATTTTTCCCAAATCAGGATAATTCGTAATCAATCCACTCACTCCCATATCTAAATACTGCTTCATTCGTTTAGAATGATCAACTGTCCAAACATAAACAGGTAGCATATGTTTGACTGCTTTTTGTACAAACGATGTACTTGCACGGTTTTCTTCAATCGCTAAAAAATCCATATTCATATCCCAAATAGAATCATCAATATCTCCCACACTACTATAAATACAATAACCAACCCACCATTCTGGTTTTAACTGATTTAGATATTGTGCACTTGGATAATCTAATGACATAAAAATAGACTGTTTTGAAAAATGCTGTTCTTCAATAATTTCAATAATCTTTTCAGCCATGTTTTCGCCATTGCCCTGAACTGGTTTTAACTCAATTAATAATCCAATATGAAGTTTTTCTTCTTTCATTTTTATAATTAATTCTTCTAAAGTCATGATATGAGAAGTCATTCCTTTTTGTTTTAATTCTATTTTTTCTAACTCCTCAGCTGTCATATCCAAAACAGATGCATTTACATCTGATAATCTTGATAATTGAGAATCATGAAAAACAACAGGTATCCCATCTTTCGATAACTGAATATCAATCTCTGCATAATCTGCTCCACTATCATTAGCATCTTTTATAGCTTCATAAGTATTTTCAATATAATATCCAGAACCTCTGTGACCAATCACCCATGGTCTATGAACATATGCATCTCTACGTAAGTAAAGACTTCCTAAGCAAAGTATAATTATTAATAAAACAACTTGTACAATACGTTTATGATGCTGATAAAATTGAATTTGATTAACCTTATCTTTTATCATTTTTATCGTCTTCATAACAAAGTTCTTAAACTGAATAATTCTTTGATTCATTTGGTCTGTTTGGATAGGAAGATCATCAATAGTTATTAATTCCTGATCATTTTTCATAACTATTTTTATTAAATATCTTATAAAGAAAGTCATTGCAATAACAAGTATAAAAGCTAAAACAACATACTGAATTGCACTATAACGGAAAGCACTAGAATTAATTAAATACTTTATAAAATATCTATTAAAATCTCTATTATGTAAAATCGGATATGGCAATATATTCATAACAAGATATTCAATAATAACCCAACTGAAAATAAGACATAGAATTTTTATCTTATTCATTATATTCATTTGTTTTATCATAAAATAACTACTCTTTATAGATTGAAGAATATTTTGCTGTTTTAAAGCCATATAAATAGGTGTAAACAATGTCAAAACAAACAAAGAATAATATAATAAATAAATCAGACATATCAAAATATTCCCTGTTGTTGTTAAACTTAATTCTCCAAAAATAAAATGTGGAATATCCCATCTAGGTATATAACTATTTAAATAACCAATATGTACTAATGGCAATAGTAAAACAGTATAGACTCCACATATAATAAATGTTGAATAATGTAAGGACTTCAAACGTATAAAACTCTTAAGCATAATCTGTCTTAATGAATAAGACTTATGCTTAACATCTAATGCAATAATATGTATAATAACATATAATTCATAATAAATAACAATAACCATAATCAGAAATAAGACTAAAAAAACAATAAGCCCTTTAATTGATAAAAACTGAAAAATCATATCTTGATTAAAAGCAATCCCATAACTGACACTATCTAAATATTCTTTAAGTATCTTTCTTAAAATAGGACTCAAAAAAAGAAGAACAACTATTTTATAAAAGATTTCAAATTTCACAATATTCTTTAATAACTGATAATATTGAAATTTTTTCATCTTTTCCATAGTGTTCTCCCTTTATTATATATAACCATTTAAACAATATAGTGAGATTGTGTCAAGTTTATTTTTTTATAAATATATTGATATGCTATATAAGTGAATAGTATACAGCAAAGTGAAAAATAAAACTCAGGATAACATAAATCAATACTTAGCCCTAAATCAAAATGACCACTAATACCAATAATATGCCATGTTAAAAACTCATAAATCTGCATAGCTATTATTCCCATCATTCCAATCTTCCCTATTATTTCACTATTTTTACCATAATTACTCCATATTCCAAAAAAGACAAGTAAAATACATGTAAAAGCAATAGGATTATCTAAAAGAATCCAACCATAAACTGTTTCTATATTTTTACCACCAAACCAAGGTAATGAAATAGTATATAAACTAAGTACAAAGAGACTTGTTAAAAATAATTTTCTTTTCATATCTATCAACCTCCTATACTAAAAGTATACGAGATAATATAGAAAATAATATCTAACATTCACTTAAATATTTCTTAAGATTTTCTTAATTCTTTGCTTCTGATGCCTCTATCTCTTTTTGTTTTTGATTATCTAATTCTTGATAATAATATTCAGTTTGTTTCATACTCTTTTCAACTCTTTCTTTTAAATTCATCTCATAAATATCATCATACTTAAACTTAATCAAGTTTATCGCTTCATCATAATCATTTGGCCTTCTCAAATGAAAATCAACTGCGCAAAAAGATACATTCTTTTCATCCATATAATTTCTTAATTCTAACAACATTTGCATTGTTTTTTCAACAGATATATCATCATCCTCTAAATAAATGACAAGATATCCCGCTTGTCTTCCTAATTCTTCATTATCAAATATTTGATCTAACTTTAGTTTACTTATATCTATCCCAAAAGGTTCATAGAGAAGTGTTCCATCTTCCATTTTTTCACATTCATCTAATTCTTGTACACTACCAAAACAAATATTAGTTACTGGCAAAGGATTTTGAGGTGATAATAGAACATGATCAGTATATTTTCGATATTGCTCATCTATTCGTCTTATTGTATTAAATTTTTCTAGTACATCACTTTCATAACTATCCCATTGTAAATTTCCTAACCAGTCATAACTAATGGAGAAACGTGAATCTTCACTGGTTGGTGAGATGATCTTTGCATAATAAAGTCCATCTTTAAAACTATACTGAACTTCCTGTAACTGATAATCATATTGACTATATTTTTCTTCTAGATAATCTTCAGCACAATGACTTACCAAAAAATTTGATATAAAATTACCATTGAAAGAAATATAAATTAAAATTAATAATAATGTCAATATTGTCCCAACAATGAAAGCTATCTTCTTTTTAAACTTCATTTTTATCCCTCCCTGATAATGCATAACGAAAACACGCACCTATAATAATCCCAATACTCAATAAAAACCAATAAATGATAATATATAATAGAACAGAGTGAAGTCCTTGTTGCAATAAAGCAATAATCATTTGGGATATCAAAACAAATATATATAAAATATAAACCTTTCTCCTTAAAATCAAATAACCTAATCCACCTATTAATGGAACCAGAATAAAGTTATGGAACTGATATTGTGTTTCACTAAATGATGTAGCAATCAAAATCATTAATGCTATAAACCCTAACCATGTCATTTTTAATTTCTTATTCCATTTTTCATTCATATTCTTTTCATTATAATCAGGTAATTCATCTAATAATGCACGACAATCAGAACATGTCAAACAATGCATTTCTACAAATTCCTGACTTTCCTGACTTGCGACTCCATCATTAACCAATGGAATCAAATCACGTACAATCCTACATTCTTTACTCATAAAAATCACTCCTTTCTAATTTTTCTTTTAAATGATTCTTTGCTCTATGATAAATAACCCTTACTGAATTTGGATTCAATTGTAATTGCTCAGCAATTTCTTCAAATGAATAGCCATCTATTCTTAATTGAAAAACTTTTTGATACATTTCTGATAGCTCTTCAAGGTATTTCATTATTTCCTGTGAGTTTAATAAATAATCCTGATAATATGCAATTTCCGGAAGTATGTCTGTTGATATTTCTACTTTTCTTTTTCTTAATTCTTTGAAAGTTGTATTTCTAGCAATAGAAAATATCCATGTTTTTATATTCGACTTCCCTTTAAAAGAGGCTAATGATAACATTACTTGATAGAATGTCTCTGAAGTTAAATCTTCACTCAACGTCTGATTGTGACATAGACTATAGATATAATAGTAGACATCTTTATGATAAAGCTGATACAATTCATCAATCATCATAAAACCTCCTCTCACTAATAAGTATCTTTTATTTATGATAATGTTACAATAAGATAAAAAAAACAACAAGATATTTAATATCCTGCTGTTATTATAATGACTAATGTTGTGTTTGTATAAGTTCCTGATATTCTTTATTCATCTCATTCTCTAATTCTTCAACTGTTGGTAAACACATACGATATCTTGATGCAAAGATATGTTTCTCATCTTCTGGCAATGTATACTTAACAACTGATTGATTCTTATCTGTACATAAGATAATGCCTATTGGTGGATTATCTCCATCATTCATCAATTTTCGTTTATAATAGTTCACATACATTTGTATCTGTCCTAAATCCTGATGTGTGAGTTTTCCTATTTTTAAATCTATAATCACAAAACACTTTAATATATAATTATAGAAAACCAAATCTATGTAAAAGTTATCTTCTCCTAATGTAATTCTCTTTTATCTTGCAACAAAACTAAATCCATTTCCTAATTCTAATAAAAATGCTTGTAAATGATCAATCAATGCCTGTTCTAGATCCGATTCATAGAATGAATCATTAGGTTGAATACCTAAGAATTCCAAAACATATGTATCTTTAACTATATCTGATGGCTTCATTGGTTCTTCTAATGTATTAGTTTGTTGAGATAGTTTTTCTTTATCATGAGATAATAACATCTGTTCATAATACTGACTTTGAATTTGCCTATCTAGCTGACGAGTACTCTAGTTTACCTGAATACATTCATTCATATAAAATTCCCTTGCTTTATCATTTTTAACTTTCAATAGTAATCTATAATGAGTCCAATTTAATTGGCCACGCAATGCATGACTATTCTGAAATGTTAGATAAAATTGTTTCATATACTTTAAGTTAGAAACAGTATAGCCTTTTCCATAATCTTTTGTCATCTGTTTTGATAATTCTTTAATCAAACCCTTTCCATATTCAGCACGTTCTTCACCACCTTGTTTTTCTACAATCATCTTACGAATTTGCCAATAAGTCTTTACCATTATAAAATTAGCAGTTTGATAAACCGTTTGTTTTGCAGTATTCATCAATGTTTGAATTTTATTGTAAAACTTTAAATCCATGTAGTGTTCTTTTGTCATAAAATAGTCCTCCTACTTTATATATACGCAAAATTTTTCAATTTCTTTAACGAAAAAAAACAAGATTCTATGCAGAACCTTGCTTTTTCAAACTTTCTTGTTTATCTTTTTGTGTTTTGATGACTTTTTGACGAGAGAACTCTTCTCTATCTTTTTCATCTAATGCTTCACTAATGAATTTGACAGTTCTTTCAAATTCAGGAATAGAAATATTTTTAAGGGCATTTGCTCTTTTTTGTGTTTTACGGATAGCATTGGCTAAACGATAAACAGCATTTTCTATTTCAGCTAATTTTACTGTTAATTCTTTTACATGATAGAAGCATCTATATGCATAATCTACTTTAGAGTTAGCTCTTTCAAAACCATACCCTAAACGAAGTGGTGTCTTTTCATAAGTCACTTTAGGAATTTCAACACCCATAACACTTCGATATGTGACACTAATTCCTTCATCAATAGGAACTGCTTCAACAATATCACTAATAATCCCTAAAGACATATTAGCTTCTTGAAGTGCATAATATGCTTTTTGATAAGAACCAGTAATATCATCTCTAATCATCTTGACATCGTCTAATAAACTCATCATTTCTTTGATTAGAACATTTCTTTTTTTATCCATTAAGTCATATCCTAGATACGCAAGTTCTAGTGACTTTTTTGTAGCAATGAGATTTCCTTTTGTTGGAAAGACTTGATTAGCCATTATTCATTGCCTGCTGTAACTCTTTGATTGTTCCTTCTTCTTGAAGTTCAAATTGAGCTACTGCTTTTTCATGATTATAGAATTGTTCTAATACTGCATTATCAATACGATCTAATTCACCCTTAGGAAGAACAGATAATAATGTCCATCCTAAATCAAGTGTTTCTTCAATAGATCTATTTGTATTGAAACCTTGATTTATGAAATAACGTTCAAATAAACGTCCAAATTCCATATACTTCTTATCTACTGCAGACAATTCATCCTCACCAATAACAGAAGTTAATGACTTAACATCCTGAACATGTGCATAAGCAGCAAATAACTGGTTAGACACCGCTGAATGGTCAGCTCTTGTAAATCCTTCACCAATACCATCTTTCATTAAACGTGATAATGATGGTAAAACACTAACTGGAGGATAAATACCCATAGCATTTAATTCTGAATCAAGTGTAATTTGTCCTTCTGTAATATATCCTGTTAAGTCAGGAACTGGATGTGTAATATCATTGTTAGGCATTGTTAAGATAGGGATTTGTGTTACAGACCCCTCTGCCGAATTAGCAATTCCAGCTCTTTCGTATAATGAAGCCAGGTCAGAGTAAAGATATCCTGGATATCCTTTACGCCCTGGGATTTCTCCCTTACTTGAAGAGAACTCACGTAACGCTTCACAATAAGAAGTCACATCAGTATAAATAACTAAGATATGCATATTATGTTCAAATGCTAAATATTCAGCAGCTGTCAAAGCACATCTTGGTGTCAAAATACGTTCAATAATTGGGTCATTTGATAAGTTCAGGAACATAACAACTCTTTGCATAACTCCAGCTTCTTCAAATGAACGTCTAAAATATTCAGCAACATCATTTGTAACACCCATTGCAGCGAAAACAACCCCAAATCCTTTACCTTCATCATCTGCAACTTTGGCTTGTTTAACAATTTGTACTGCCAATTGATTGTGAGGCAAACCAGAACCAGAAAAGATTGGTAATTTTTGTCCACGAATCAATGTTGTTAAACAGTCAATAGATGAAATTCCAGTATTAATATAGTTTCTTGGATATATACGAGCAACTGGATTTAATGGTAAACCATTGATATCCATTGATTTCTCTGCATAAATTTCACCTAAACCATCGATTGGTTTACCAGCACCAGAGAAAACACGTCCTAGTATTTCCTTAGACACAGGCAATTCCATTGGATGACCTAATAATCTTGTTTTTGTATTAACAAGAGATAACGAGTTTGTTCCTTCAAATACTTGAACAACAACTCTTTCTCCTTCAATTTGAACAATACGTCCTAAACGTGTTGTTCCATCTTTACATTGTAATTCAACCATTTCGTCGTATGAAGCACCTTTGACATGATCTAATACGACTAATGGACCGTTAATTTCATTCAAACCTACATATTGAAGACTCATAACTTATTCCTCCTTTAGTCTATCGATGCAACTGCTTCATCAATTTCTTTATAATAATCATCAAATAATGCTAAATTATTATTTGGAACATCATATTTCATTTTAACAATTCTTTCAAAAATACCTGTCTCCAAAATCAAACGAATTGGTTTACCTGCATTAACAACTTCCTTACCACGTTTATACATATATAAGATCACTTCCATCATCTTCAATTGTTTTTCAAGTGGTACATAAGTATCATCAGGATGGAATGCATTTTGTTGTAAGTAACCAACACGTACAAGTTTTGCTACTTCAATAATTAATTTTTGATCATCAGGTAAAACATCAGATCCCATTAATTTTACAATTTCCATTAATTTTGTTTCTTCAGCAAGAATACTTGCTAATTCTTGACGATCTCTTAAGAATTTAGGATCAACATTTTTATTGAACCATCTTTCAAGGTCAGGAATATATTCACTATAACTTTGATTCCAGTTAATCGCAAAATAGTGACGTGCATAAGCTAATGCTTTATCCAATGCCCAGAATGTACGTACGAAACGTTTTGTATTTTGAGTGACTGGTTCAGAGAAGTCAGCACCTTGTGGTGAAACTGCTCCGATAATCGTTACAGAACCTTTTGTTCCATTTAAGTTATCCATATATCCTGCACGTTCATAGAATTGAGATAAACGTGATGGTAAGTAAGCTGGGAACCCTTCTTCGGCAGGCATTTCTTCCAGACGTCCAGAGATTTCACGTAACGCTTCTGCCCAACGAGAAGTTGAGTCAGCCATAATGGCAACATGGTAACCCATATCACGATAATATTCAGCAAGTGTAACACCTGTATAAATAGATGCTTCACGAGCTGCAACTGGCATGTTAGAAGTATTAGCAATCAACACTGTTCTATCTGTTAAAGGTTTGTTTGACTTAGGGTCAATCAATTCTCTAAATTCTTCAAGAACTTGTGTCATTTCATTTCCACGTTCTCCACAACCAACATAAACGATAATATCAGCATCACACCATTTTGCTAATTGGTGCTGCGTCATTGTTTTCCCAGTACCAAATCCACCAGGAATTGCAGCTGTTCCACCTTTCGCAATTGGGAACAGTGTATCAATAACACGTTGTCCAGTAACAAGTGGCATTGAGATTGGTAAACGTTTTGTGACAGGACGAGATTGTTTGATTGGCCATTTTTGCGTCAATGTACATTCAACAATATTACCATCCTCATCTTCAATTTTCATCACCACATCATCAATCTTATATTGACCATCAGGTTTTACTTCAACAACTTTACCCTGAGTGTATGGTGAAACCATACACTTATGAGTAATTAAATCAGTTTCAGGAACAGTAGCATAAATATCTCCACCTTTAACTTGATCACCAACTTTAGCAACCATTGTCACATCCCATAATTTATTTTTATCAAGTGGATCAACATGACTACCTGTAGGAATAAATGATCCAGATTCCTTAGCTATTTCTTCTAGGGGTCTTTCAATCCCATCAAAAATATTTCTTAATATTCCAGGTCCAAGAGTTACAGAAATAGGTTGACCTGTCGCATAAACAGGTTCTCCTGGCTTTAATCCTGTTGTCGTTTCATAAACTTGGATAGTTGTAAATTCTTTCTTGATTGAAATAACTTCACCAATCAATCTTGCATTTCCAACATAAACCATTTCTAGCATCGAAAAGGCATCAGTATCTTTGACTGTAACAACGGGACCATTGATTGAATAGATTACATTTTCATTCACTTTCAAATCCCCCTTGTTTTTATTTAATAATTAATCCAGAGTTTTTATTGAACCATTCTTTTTGATTATTTAAAGCAAAATCTAAAGTTTCATCAACAACTAAAGAAGATTCCTTATCTTCAATAATAAATCCACCAATAGTAATATCATCACTTGCTTCTACTTTAATCTCATGACCAAAAGCTTTAACCAAAGCTTTTTCCATAGATAAATCCTTAGCAGCTACATACATCACTGCATTTGATCCTTCAAAATCACTAGCAACTTTCTTTAATTTATCTTCCATAAAAGATGTATAATCCTTACTACCTGTAAAAGCAAGCAATTCCTCACGTGCTTTATCAAAAATAGTTTTCACATATTCATCTCTTTTTTCAATCAATTTCTTAGTTCTTTCAATATGACTTTCAGAAATTTCAGCAGAAGCATTAGAACTCATTTCCTCTTCTTCTTGTTTTAATCTTAAATCAGCATCTCTTTTTGCTTCCGCTTTCATAGATTCATAAGCTTCCTCTTCAAGAGATTTCACTTCATCAAGAATAGATTTTTCTTCATTCTTCGCTTGTCTTTCAATTTCATCTTTCATATAGAGAAATACTTGATCAATATTTTGCATAATCTTTCTCTCCTATAGTTTCACTCCGATTGCTTCAGATACATAACCATCAATTGTTTCACCAATTTTAGAATTTCCATGACGATCAGGTATTTCAGTAATCAAAGGTTTTTGTTGTTTTAATTTAATCTCAGATATAATATCTGGACACATATCGACTAACTTTGTAGTGACTAAGATAATAGCAATTGTTGAATCCTTCATTTTTGACTGAAGAACTTCAAGAAAATCTTTTCTCGTATGAACAACAACCCCTTCAATACCTACAAGTCTTAGTCCCATCAATGTATCAATATTATCGCTGATTAAGAAGAACTTCATATAATCAGACCTTTCTTATAAATATTATAAACCGTTAATAATTAAGATTGAAATTAATAACCCATAAATAGCAACCCCTTCACCTAAGGCAACGAAGATTAAAGCTTTACCAAAGTTATTATCATTTTCAGAGAATGCTCCAATAGCAGCTGGAGCAGCTGCAGCTACGGCAATACCAGCACCTAATGCAGAACATCCTGTAGATAAAGCAGCAGCAATAAATCCTAAACCTTGAGCTAAAGTACCAGTAATAGAAGCACCTTCAGCTGCAAAAGCAGAACCCATAGTTAAACATAATGTTAAAGCAACAGCACCAAAGAACCCACCAACATGAGTTAATAAACGCCATTTCGCACTTTCTTTGCTTACTTTAGAAGTAAACATTTTGACTAATGGTAATGATAATAAAACAACAGCAACTAATGGTAAAATAAACATTAATAAATTCATAATATAATTCCTCCAAATATAATTTTTTTATTTTTCTTTTATAGCAATAAAAGGTTTCCCTTTACCTTCATAATAACGTGAGAACATTTCATAGAATTCGAGACGTAAAACTTGAATCCCAACAATCATACCTTCCAAACACATAACGAAGATATTACCAATAACAATTACTAACAAATATGCAAAAGTTAATGACTCTACACCTCCATTAACCATCTTAGCTAATGTATAAACAACCATCATCATCCCAGCATGTGATAAAACGAATCCACCTACACGCAAGAATGACATTGTATTGGCAATAAATGTTAACATAACTTCAAATAATTCAAAGAAAGCTTCTGTAAAGAATGCTCCAAATCCATGAGGGAACATCTTTTCACCTTCAAGTTTATGTGATAAAGGCTCTTTTAAGAAAATCATCACAACTGGCATAGCGATTAATAACACTATGTAAACTGGACCACCTAATGGTAAATCTAAACCTACTAACATATTGGCAACCATAAGTAACACAGATACATAAAATACTAACCCAGCCATACCATTTTGAGAGAATAATAAATCTCCCCAATGTTTTTTCTTTAAGTTTAAAACAATATTAAATACAATAGAAATAATAATTAAGATAACTCCTGTCGCAATGGCAGCCATTAATAATGTCATTGTATTTTCTGACTCCATTGGAATAAACATTGGCTCATATAAATGTTCATATCCAAAGAACGAACCAAATATAGCACCAAATATCGTACTAGAAATCCCTAAACGCATTCCTACAGCACCTAACTGCATACCTTTCCATTTGTAGAAGAAATATCCAACAAGTGATAAAACAATACCTTGTCCAATATCTCCAAACATCATACCAAATAAGAAAGTATAGCTTATCGCAACAAGATTTGTTGGATCAAAATCAGTATAAGATGGTACACCATACATTTCAACAAACATTCTAAATGGTCTTGAGAACCAGTTATTCTTTAATTTTGTTGGTGGTGTTAAACGTGAATCACCCATTGCTGGTTTTAATTCAACGTGAACATCTTCTAATGTTTCAAAATCTGCTTTCATTTGCTTTGCTGTTTTTTCTTCAGCAAATCCATAAACGGCAGCATTTTTACCAAAGACAACGACATATTTCTGAGCATCATATGTTTCATTCAGTTTCTTAGAAACAGAATAAATATGATTCATTTCTTCTACGTTATCATTAAATAATTTATTAATTCTTTCATCAAGAACTTTTAAATAATCTCTTGCAGTTTCATCTTCTTCTTTCAAAACATTCAATGCTTCTTGAGGTGTTCCATGAACAAACTCAGGAATATGGATTCTTTCAAAATATAATGAAGAGAAAATGTTGTCAATTTCAGGAGCTTTTGTTTCTGTTGTGATATAACCACAATATGTTTCTTTTGTTCCTTTATGAAGAACCATAAATAAGAACTCTTGAGCTCCATAATATTGTAATTTATCTAAATTAACAGTTGGAATTCTCCCAAAACGAATTTGTAAATATTTACAACTGAATAATCTATCAAAATCAAGTTTTGCATCAATCATATGCTCCAATTGAGAAATTGTTGCTTCATTTTCTTCAATCATTGTTTGAAGATCTTGCTTAACCTTCTCAATCTTTGCAACTTGTTCTAATACATTACAGAAAAATGTATCTGCCTGAATAATATTTATTCTTGTACTCTCTACATCTACATTTTGTAATTTTAAATGATAATTATCTCTTGCTTCTTCCATACGAGCGATTAAATCAGCATACGGATTTTCCCTATTTAATACTGATAGTCCTTGCACAGAATCTGCAAATTTAGAAGCTAACTCTGGATGGAAATCATCAGTATTGATGAGTTTCATCAAAACGGCGTCATATTGTTCCGCTGGGAACTCTATTTCCAGTAGCTTCAATTTTGCTATTGCCATATGTTTCTCCTTTCCTTAATGTGCTGATCTTTTTTTCATGATTGATTTACCAAAAATCAATACAAGGCAAGCAACGATTACAATAGCGAATGGCATGATTGACAAGTTCATATGGGCTTCAAAAGCGCATCCAAAATAAACAAGCAATGCATAAACAACAATCAAACCACAAATTCCCTTCATTGAGAGAACTCTTTCAACTGTAGAATCCTGTAAATACATTTTCTTAAATGCATTGATTGTATAAGTTCCTGCGATCAAAAGAACAATACCATCAATTAATTTAAACACAGTTGATAGTGGCAAGGCTATTGCAGGGTAAAGACTGATTGTGTAGAAAACATCTCCATAAATCAATCCACCAAGTGCAGCTGCTATACCAAGTGAAAGAAGTAATGGTCCCATTTTCTTCTTTCTCATAAGAAGTCCAAGCAATATAAGCACTGCTCCCACTCCTAAATCCCCCAAAAAGACAATGAAGACTGCATAATAAAGAAATGCAAAAGCTATTGTTGTATCAATAACATCTGATTGTTTAACCTTACTAACAGTTTCAAATGGTTTGACAATTTTTGCATTATGCACAACTGTTGGTGCAACAACTTCCTGATGATCTAAAATATCTGCAGGTAACTGCTGGTATTCCATACTTGTAATCTCTTTAAGAATCATTTTTAATTCTTCAAGTTTACGTGTTGGAACAAATCCATAAATTGCACATTTACTTTGATAATCCACGACAAAGATTTTATAAGCTTCTATTCTTTGTAAGAAAGAGGCTGTTGAATAAAGTTTTAATAAATCAACTTTGTGTGTTTCTCTTAAAATTGTCATCTTTTGATCCATACGTAAAATATACTCTTCCATCGCATGAATCTCTTCTTCTAATTCCTTTCTGGCATCATCTAATTTACCATGCACAAATGAAGGAATAGCAATCTCTTCAAACCCTAACGCTTGGAAGATGTTATCAACTTCTAACAGTAAGTTATTCGTTACAATATAACAACACCAAACATAATGACGATCTTCACCCAATTTATTAAAAATAAATGGACGACCTTCATAATATTGAATCTTTTCAAGATTTTGTCTTTTAAATCGACCAAATCTTACTTTCATATATTGACATTCCATCAACTGATCTAAATTAACTTCTGAAAGAGACAAACAATTTAACATTTCTAATGTAACTTCATTCTCGTTCTTTTCAGTAATCAATTGATCTTGAACATCCTTTATCTTTTTTATTTCTTCTTCTAATCCCTTTAAATAATCATCCGTTTTCCCTTGATTTAAAGTATAGTCAGGAGCTAAATCTCTATTTAAATCTAATTTTATATCAGATGCAATCTGAATCAAACGATCTAATATCTTAGTATAAACATTGTCCTCTTGTAAAGCATGTACACCTTTGACATTATTGACAATCTTTGAAGCAGATTGAGGATAAAAGTATTTTGAATCTTTAAGTTTAAATAAGACTTGATCAAGATTTTGACGATCAAAAGTCATATTTAACAATACCATTTCTTCTATAGCCATAACATTTCCCCCTAGTAGATTAACATCGATTCAATTTGGCTCGGTGCTTCTCCATATCTTAAACCTTCAATAATATGTTTAAGATTATCAATTTCTACTTGATATACAATTTTATATGTCATATATACCAATGCACTATCTGTTGAAAAACGCATAAAACGCTTAGCAAGATTATACTTAATCTGCTCAGTATAATACTCTATATAAACAAATTCATGATCATCAACATATAACTTATAAGGAGATTCAGCCAATTTCTTTAGAAATTCACTGGCATCCTTTGTTTCAATCAACTCATTCATTACACTACGTGGAATACGACTATATTCCATAAATAATGTTTCTCTGATTTGATCTGGAGTTGCATTAAAGTACTTTTTAAGACGATATATCTTTGTAATATTTTGTAATTCTATAGAGGTATTGATCATTGTTAATAAATCTTTACGTTTTTTTCCTTTAAATAATTTATTGACTGTATCAACATACTCTGCGAAATAAATATGTTTTAATTCTAATTCTAACATATTAGAATCCAATGGTTTATCATCAACAGGTTTATATTTTAATAATGCATCATAATACTTTGTTCCTCTTAAAACAACTAACAAACTATCATAATCATTAATAGATAATAAACCATATAAATCAAAACTTGCATATTTATTCAAATAATCTGGAATTTCTATTTCATATCCAGTGTAATAATCAGAAACAATTAATCTTGTTTTTGTTAAAATCAATTGTATTTCTAGTTCTGTTACACCTAATCGATAGAATTCCAATTCTTTCTTAGAAGCAAATCTCATAAGTCGATTTAATCTTAAAAATGTTTCCTTATTTAATAAGGCTTCTAATTGTCCACGATGAATATTCACTTCTTTAATTTCAGAAAGAATTTCACTATAAGCAGTTTCACTTTTAAGATAGGCAACCAAATCATTTATACTTCTTCTTTTCAGTAATTCTTCATAATTCTGCTCTGTTAATCTACGTGAATACATAGATCTCGCTTTCGCAAGAATTGCATTTGATGAAAAAGAACTCATACAATCACCTCTTCTCTAAATTTCTTTACAACGATTAACAATGGTAGACACCCATTCATCTTTATTCTTTTCGTAAAGACTAGAGAGCTGATTTAGTGATTCTTTATACTCTTGTTCATTTTTGGCCTTTGTTTCCTGTATCTCTGCTTCCAATTCTTTTTTATGAGCATCAATTTTCACTTGGTACTCTTTGACAAAAGAATCATAGATTTCTTTTTTCTTGGCGCTCATGTTCGTTTGAACATCTTGTTTTTTCTTACGAGCTTCTTCAACCTTTTGTGAGCACTCTAAATCTACAGCAACAATATCCTGAATAATTTTGTCCAAAATAATCCCTCCTCACTTTATCCTTTATTCTTTCATAGTTTACTCCTATTTTTTTGACATTTCAAGCAAAATAACATTTTGAGAAAAAGATTAAAATTTACTTTATTCTTGTTTAAACATATCTTTATACTTTTCTCTATTTTTCCTTCTTTATGTCTTTTATTATAGGCCATTGCAACGATAGAATAAAAATTCATTTTTGCCAATATACAAATCATGATATATATCTTAAAATTAGACAAATCAACTGATTTGTCTAATAAAAAAACTTTCTATTTTTCTTAAAAATGCTCCTCCAAAAAATATTTGCCAACCAAGTGCCATTGGGAAATTAAAAACCGTTGTTTCTATCCATATAGCAATGATTTCTGTACCTACATTTTTAAAAAGCAATGTTGCTACTAAACTCATAATTGGACACATGATACAAACAATCATTGTACAGATTGTGAGTTTAACATGCTGTTCACTATCGCGTGTTAAATCTACTTTCTTCATTGCAAGAGAAACAGCAAGTTTCTCAACAAAAAATAATTCTAACACTATTGCAATTGGCCACATAATCATTAATTCATGTAGTGCTAATACAAAAACTTGATTAGACATTCCTCCAATATTCAATGCAACATTATAACAAATCATTGCATAAACCATGACAAGTGCCATTGATACTGTAAATATAAATTGATGTAATTTTGATTTTTCCATAAATCCTCCTTGTATAAACACAAAAAAATACATGTGTGTTGTTCATAACCATGTGACACACATGTACCGTTTCCAATTCTACCTCTATTTATTTGCTGAAATTAATTTAGCATATTTTTAAAAATGATGTAAGTCTTTTTTTATTTTCTTTCCGGCATTCTAAAATCAATAAGTGCCTGATTTAAATAATCATTTAAAATTTTCATTTTTTTAAAAAGTGGAACAACTGTATTTAAAAATAATTGTGGATTTCTTATTATTTCATCATTAATAGGATATTCAATATACCATGATTTATATTTTAAATATTCTGATACAGGACTTTCTGTATCATATCCCTTTGGAACTTTTTTAAGTGCTGTCCCTTCTACTTTTAAATCGTCTCCTAATTGTTTTATAACATCTTGCCACTCCTGAGGATGTTCAACAAGATAATCTCTTACGAAAGTTGTTGCATCCTTAAACATATCTGCAAATAATCCCCCACCAATAAATGATTGTCCAGGTTTAATCATCATATAGTAACCTACAGGTATTGGTAATTTTCCTTGTTTAGCAATATGAGTACGAAACGCGGGATTATATGGAGATTTATCATGACTAAAACGTGTATCTCGTACAAGTTTAAATGTTAAATCATGGGGGTTTTTATCAGCAATACTCTCATCAAATTCACTTATCTTTAAAATCAATTCCTGTATGAGTTCTTCAAAATCATTTTGAGCTTGTTGATATTCTTTTTTATGAGCATGATACCACTCACGTTCATTATTTTCTCTTAAATCTATTAAATATTGTAAGATATGATCTGTTCTCATGAAACTTCCTCCAAATGTGTATTTTGTATTGTTGTGATTTGTGTTGATTGAAGCAACTGCTTGACAAACTGTTTTGTCTTTTGAGGGGATTGATAAAGTTTTAAAAATTTGAACTGTTCAGCAAAAGTATCAATCTCTTCCATAGCATTTTTGACATCCAATAATGTCTGATTAGATTCTAATGAAGATGTATATTCAAGATTTTGAGGATGTAATCGCTGTGTCAATATAGCATAGTCACTACGATTGATACAGTGACAATTTCCATTGCCATATTCCCCACAATATGTTTTTAAAAACTCAGCAACTTTTTTTCGTGTTCTTGAAAGTTTTTGACGATATGCAACAGGTGTTATTTGTAGTATTTCCCCAGCAATACGACTATCAATATGAAACATTGTTCCTAGAATAAAAATACAACGACTGTCACTATCCAAACATTGCAACATGACATTTGTACAAGACATCTTTAATTCATCAGCCAGTAGACTCTTCTCTACATTTTGTGACATATCTGGAATCTCTCGAACCTGTGGATGTTCTATATCATGTGCATAGTATTCAAAGCTTAATGTCTGTGATGCAAACATGTGTTTCTTATAATCCTTCAAATGATTAACAGCAATCCGAAAGACCCATGTCGAAAAAGCACTCTCTTTACGAAATGATGAAAGATGTGTCACAACCTTTAATAGAATTTCCTGTGTTGCATCTTCAGCATCACTTAATGTACCAAGCATTCTTAAAGACAAATTAAACACCAAATCCTGAACACTCAATATAACTGTTTCTAAAGCTTTTTCATTACCTGCTATGGCTTCATCAATCTCATGAAATAATTCTTCTCTTTCCATTATTTTTCCTCTTTTTATATTAGACTGTAATAAAAAATGATTTGTGACAATAAAACCAAAAAAATGTATCCCCCATTCTTTAGAGAATACATATTTATATTATTTTTGAGGTGTTCTAAACATGATGTAGATAGGAACAGCTAATAAAACACTTCCACCTAAAATATTTCCAATTGAAGAAACAAGCATATGGATCGGCATAAGTGACCAATTAATTGTATTTCCTAATTGAGTCATCCCCATTGCAAAAATTCCTCCATTAGCAACACAGTGTTCAAATCCTGGTAATACAAATGTCATAACCAATATCATAATAACAATGAGTTTCGCTGTTTCATCTTTAATCTTTACACCAGAATAAGCGGCTACACAAACAATAAAGTTACACAAGATACCTCTAATCAATAATTCAATAACACTAAAATTCAATTTTGATTCCATAACTCCTTGTAAATAAGGAATCATAATACTTTCCTGTGAACCACTCTTAATAAATAAAAAACATATTAAAGCAATTCCAACCATATTTCCAACATAACAAGTTAACCACATAGGAAGAATACTACGAAATTTCAATTCACCTTTTAAAACAGGCATAATCGTCACAAAACAATTCCCTGTAAACAATTCAGCCCCTAAATAAACAATTGCTACTAAACCAATTCCAAAAGTTCCAGCAACAGCAATTTTTCCAACAACACTATGATCATTCAATAACGCTCCTAAAGTATATGACAAAATCGCTGCTATCCCTAAATAAGCCCCTGCCATAAATGATCTTACAAAAAAGCGAAAAGGATCATTTTTCATTAAATTATATTTTATATTTCCCAATTTGCACAGTACTTCAATATCACTAATCATAATAGCCCCCTTAAATCATTGTTATTATATCGAATAGGGGTATAAAAGGCAAAGTTTTTTTAATAAATTCCTTTACTCATCAATATCTGAAATAAAATTGAGACGAATTTGAGACGCATACTCATCATTTCTATGATATAATCTTTGTGTTATCAGCCCTCCCTTGAAAGGAGGTGAGAATGATGTTGTTTGAAGCATTAGCTTCTTTTATTGTCTCTGTCGCAGCAGGATTGGTATTATACTTTCTTTGCAGATGGCTTGATAGTAGACATCACTGATAATAAGCCGAGAAAACCCAAGGAGTGTGTTCCTTGGGTTTTCGTTTGAGAACGATGTCTCAGCATTAACTTCTTTTCGACTATATATTATCATAAGTTATAGTCTATTTCAAGTATATTCTGATTACCTTTATTCTATACTATTAATATATTTTATAAGGACCACTGCTAAAAATATTGCGATATAAATCCATTTATGTTATTCTAAAAATACACTGGTTCGAGAGCCAAACCCAGTATAAAAAACTAAGGACATAAAGATATGATGGCTCTGCCATCT
>NZ_HG005284.1:340850-344247 GCF_000455285.1 Candidatus Stoquefichus massiliensis AP9
TCATACTCCAAAATGGAAAGAATTATATCCAAAGCGTAAGGAAAGTATAGAACGTGTATTTGGAGATTGTAAGGAGCAGCATAATTTAAGATATACAAGATTGAGAGGACTACAAAAAAATCAGCATCAGGCGCTGATGATTTTTGCGTGTCATAATTTAAAAAGAATGGCAAGGTGGAGATGGAAAAATTCATCAAATACCATTCATAATTGGTTGAAAATGATGATTTCCCGCTTTGAAACACAAAAAGAAAAGCGATACTCGTTTTGGAGTATCACTTTGTCAACAGTCTGATGATGGCTCTGCCATCTTTTTTTGTGTCTGGCTTCTAACTGTACTTTAGAAGAAAGGAAAAAGTAAATATGAAAAAAGAACAAAGATTCAATTTGTTGTGGCATTAGAAATTGTTTTTAATGTAATGGGAGCTTTCATTGCAATGAATTTCTCCATTCCATTCTATATAGATTGTATTGGCACAATACTTGTCGCAGGTTTATTAGGACCTTGGTATGCAATGCTTACCGGAGTGTTAGACAGTCTAACAAGCGGAATGACATTTGATATGTATTCCTTTTATTATGCCCCTGTTCAATTACTTACAGACTTCTTTGCAGGAATGCTCTATCATACACCTTGGTTAAAAGGTTACAAAACAATCTTAGGTGCTATTTTAGTTGGAGTTCCAACATCGCTTGCTAGTGCATTTATTACTGCACTGTTATTTCATGGTATCACATCAGGTGCCAGTAGTGCTATTGTGATTTTATTCAACAGTATAGGTTTAAACTTAGTCACAAGTATATTTATCGTTCAGGTTTTAACAGATTACACCGATAAACTATTCGCTGTCATTCTCACAAGAACATTAATTGAACGAGGAAGATTATATGAGAAATGGGAAGAAAAGCAATGGAAAGATACAGTCACATTAAAGGCAAAATGCAAAGAGAAATTGTTCTCTTAAAAGCGAAACCTTGTGCATGGTCAATATGCACATTTTGTGATTATATTGAAGATAATTCGACTTGTCTTGAAGAAATGATAGCTATTAATCATACTGTACTTGATCAAATTACAGAAGAATATGGTATCTTAGAGGTCATAGATTCAGCCAGTATATTTGAATTACCTCAAGAAACATTAGAACGTATTAAACAAATAATTCAAGCAAAACATATTCATACACTGTTTATTGAAAGTCATTGGCTATATTATCAGCATAGCCAAGAAATTAAAAAATTTTTTTGGTATTAAGGTTATTGTCAAAACAGGCATAGAAACATTTGATGACTATTTTAGAAATGTTGTTTTAAATAAAAACGTGACATTTCAATCTATTGAAGAATTCAAGCAGTATTTTGATTCTCCTTGTTTAATAGTTGGTATACAAGGTCAAACAAAAGAAATGATAAAAAAAGACATTCACATATTAACACAACACTTTACTCATGGAACAATTAATATCTATCGTAATAATTCTACACCCATAAAACGAGATAATCATCTCGTTAATTGGTTTATGAAAGAATATCATAATCTTATTAATGATTCTCGTTATGATTTCTTATATGAACCAACAGAATTTGGTGTTGGTGATTAACAAAACCCAAGGTTATACGTCCTTGGGTTTTGTTAATGTTAATCGAATAGCCAATAAGATAATTTTGATGATATATCTAAACCTAATTTTCTTTGTAAATGTAATGAAACTTCATTACCCTCAATAACCTGACAATAAGGAATCCATCCTTGATTCAAATAATAATTTATTAAATAACTTTCTAGTATCATCCCATAACCACATCTTTGATATGATGGTAAAATTTCCAATAAACCCATACTTCCTTCATCATGTATTCCAATAAATCCAGCAAGTTTTTCACAAACAAAGAGACCCCATAAACGTTTATTATCAATCAGTCTATCAATATATTGTGGATCATCGGCATGTTGATAAGTTTCTTTTATCATTATTGTATGTTCTTGGTTTAATAAAGAAATACAAACATTAGGTGGATATGGAATTGAAATCTGTGCTTTGTTATAAACTGCCTGATAACATGCGAACTGTAAAGTCTGTTGAAAATCATTAACCAGAACATCACCAATTGCTTTTTGTTTAACATTAAACAATTGATATTGCTTTAAATCATATTGTTGATAAAGATATTTAAACTTATCGATATCTGTCATAGAAATCATACATATATCACTATTCTTAATCGCAAATATAATACCATCTTCTCCTTGATAAATCATCTGCACACGACCAAGTCGTATAGGTTCAATCATATCTATATCATTAATTTTATCTAACTCAAACATGGTCTTTTAACCAATCTTCTTTCTCTAAACAATAACAAGCACATTTCACCATATCTTCTTTATCAATTTTCTTTTTTACCATAACTTCACCAATATATTTCATACCACATTTTTGCATAACTTTTCCTGAAGCTATATTATCTAAATGATGTATAGCTTTAACTTTCGTCACTGGTGTCTGTTCAAATAAAAAAGTCATTAAGCCCTTTAAAGCCTCGCTCATATACCCCTGGTTCCAATAATTCTCTCCAATAACATAACCAATTTCTGCATATCCATCTCGCTGATAATCATTCACAAGTCCAATGCTACCAATCACTTGATCTTCATCTTTTAAAGTGATTGCCAAATCTAAATCATGCTCACTTTCAATACGAGGTAATTGAACTTGGGTAATAAAATCTCTTGTTGCCTGAATATTAACATGAGGATACCAAGTCAGATAACGTGTAATTGTTTCACTATGACAATAAGAATCAAACATGCTTGTCGCATCTGATAATCTAAAGTTTCTCAAAATCAGTCTCTCTGTTTCAATAACTGCTTTCATATAACTTCCTCCTTTATGTATTTTCGTTATTATAACACAGGTGTAAATAAATGTATCATGCTTTTCTATGGAGAAATTCTAATAATGTCTTGTCTGATTGAGACACATATCATGTGTATCATAAAGAAACGGCTTATAGTCAAGACATATATGATTTTCCTAGAAATATAATTGATTGTCATTCATGGAACATTTTTAAATGCAAAAACAGCTATATCATCATGATATAACTGATTCTATTCATGTATTTAACTGTTTTCTATGTAATCCTTTATTTCTTCAACACTCTTCTTATTGGCAATCATATTCGCTATATGATCATATTGTAATGCACTTAAGCCTTCTAAGAAACTTGTATCAGTATTTGGATATAGTCCATGAAATAATACCATTATAAGATCTTGTTTACCTCTTTCGATACCAATTGAAATGCCTTCTTCTTTACCTTGTTCAATGCCGATTGAAATGCCTTCCTCTTTGCCCTGATCAAAAGCATCTCTAACTTCTCCTGCTCTTGCCTT
>NZ_HG005284.1:345209-346190 GCF_000455285.1 Candidatus Stoquefichus massiliensis AP9
CGTTTTTTTAGCGTTTTTAATTCCTTAATGATATGATTTCTATCTTCAATTTTCATAATAAGTAAATAAGTAGCATTTATTTTGATTTCCTATATAATAGATAAGAGGTGAAAATATGAAGTTACTAGCAAGTGATTTTGATAATACATTATGGTTTCGTGATCATATGAAAGAAAACGATGTCAAAGCAATCCATCAATTCCAACAAGATGGTCATTTATTTGGTGTCTGTACAGGAAGAAATTTATATGGAATTATTCATCCAAGTCAGCCTTATCATATAGATTATGATTTTTATATTTTATTAAGTGGTTCCCTTATATTAAACAAGGATAAAGAAATAATCTTTGAAAAGAAGATACCTATAAGATATGTGCAAGAAATTTTTGATTTTATAGATCATAAAGATATGTCCATTGTCTATCAAGGTACAATGTATAAGATTTATCAATCAAAACAGCATGATAATTATGGTATCTATATAGATTCACTTCATGAATTAAAAACGGATACAGTGAGTGCCTTTTCATTTCATTATGAAGCAAATGAAATAGAACAAGCTAGTCTTGCGACAAAAAAGATTAATGAAAAATATGGTGATGTGATTGTTGCTTATCAAAATAATCAGCATATTGATATTGCTGCAAAGGGATGTTCTAAAGGTCATGGAATAAAAATGATTCAAGAATACTTCCAGTTATCAATGAATGATATTTATGGTATTGGTGATTCATGGAATGATTTACCAATGCTAGACGCTATTGAAAAAAGTTATACTTTTACATATGCTCCTCCAGTTGTTCAACAGCACGCTCAAAAAATAGTTCATTCATTAGCTGAGTGTTTGAATGATATCGAAAAGATGTAATGATTATTTGTTATTTTCCAAAAGAAAGATATACATATTTAATCATATCAAAAATATTTTATTAAAAAATTGACAAATGTATACAAAGATGCTATTATCAATGCAATAACGAA
>NZ_HG005284.1:346526-373344 GCF_000455285.1 Candidatus Stoquefichus massiliensis AP9
GGAGGACGTCTTCATATGATAACTATTAACATTTCCAAAACCATAATGTGTTTTTCAAATTGTTAATAAGAGACTGTCTTTATTTGTATATTTTGAAAATTAAGAAGCCTCATTTATGGATGAGGCTTTTTTTATTAGAGGGGGAGTAATATGAAAATTGGTGTCATTGGCCTAGGTACAGTTGGTTTTGGTGTTGTAGAAATTCTAACTGAACAAAAGGCTAGATTAGAAAGACAAATTGGAGAAGAAGTTACAATTAAATATGGTTGTTCATTAGATGAAGTGACTTTACCAGAAGGTATTATTTATACACAAGATTTTCATGAAATCTTAAATGATAAAGAAATAGATGTTGTCGTAGAATTAATTGGTGGAACAACAATTGCCAAAACGATTATATTAGAAGCATTACAAAAGGGAAAACATGTTGTAACAGCTAATAAAGCTTTGATTGCTCATGATGGTCAGGAGATTTTTGAAACAGCAACTGAAAACAATGTCAAGATTTATTATGAAGCATCCGTTGGTGGAGGAATTCCTGTTGTTGTACCTGCAAAAGAAGATTTAGTTGCTAATGAAATAGAGAAAATTGAAGGTATTTTAAATGGAACAACAAACTTTATTTTAACTTTAATGGAAACTGATAATCTTGATTTTGATGAAGCATTAACAATTGCTGATGGTTTAGGTTTTGTTGAAGCTGATGCAAGTTTAGATCTAGATGGTATTGATGCAGCTCATAAAATTCAAATTCTTGCTATGAATGCTTTTGAAATGTTCTTTGACTTCAATAAGATTCAAACAACAGGAATAAGAAATGTCACAAAGAAAGATATGGATTATGCAAAAAAGCTTGGTTATCGTATTAAATTAATAGCACAAGCAAAGAAATTAAAAGAAGGTTATGGAATTGATGTTTCTCCTACATTAATCGGTATAAAAGACATTGTTGCAAATGTTAATCAAGCATATAATGTAGTAGAGATAACTTGTAACTATCTAGAAAATGTTATTTTCTATGGAAAAGGTGCTGGGCGTTATGTGACTGCAAGTGCTGTTGTCAGTGATATTATGAAAACTCATAAACAAGATATGTGGAAACATAATTATGGTTATGAAGATAAGATTTATCCAATTACTGAATCTAAATATTATGTCAGATGTGATCATCCTTTAGATATAGATTATGAAACATATTTTTCTCAAGATAAGGATCATATTTATATTACGAATAAAATTGAACTTGCTAATTTAAAAGAACAGTTACAAGGTGAAACATATAACTTATTTAAAGTGAGGGGTTAAAATGAAAGTTATTGTCCAAAAATTTGGTGGTACCTCAACACGTAGTGTCGAAACACGTGAACATATGTATAGAAATATTATTCGCGAATTAAACAATGGTAACAAAGTTGTTGCTGTGGTGAGTGCAATGGGTCGATATGATGATCCTTATGCAACAGATACACTCTTATCCATTGTCAATACAGATAGGTTAACTGATGAAGAAATTGATCGTTTAACAAGTATTGGTGAAACCATCTCGACACTTGTTGTAAAGAGTGAATTATCTCAAATGGGATATACTGTAGAAACAGTAACCAATGCAGAATTAGGCATTCAAACAGATTCACATCATATGAATGCAACCATTACAACAGTGGAAGGACGTCATATCCAAGAGAAATTAGAACGTGCTGATATTATTATCTGTCCAGGTTTCCAAGGTTATTCACAAAATGGAAAAGTAACGACCCTAGGTCGTGGTGGTAGTGATTTATCAGCAGTTGCTATTGGTGTTGCCATCGATGCAAGTGAAGTTGAAATTTATAGTGATGTCAATGGGATTTATACAGCTGATCCGCGTATCGTGCCAGATGCTATTAAGCTTGATTATATCAGTTATGCAGAAATGTTAGAATTATCTAAAAATGGAGCAAAAGTTTTGAATCATCGTTGTGTACAGTTGGCTGCAAAACATGATATAGTGATTCATGCTAGAAGCTCATTTGATGAAAGTAAAGGAACATATGTGTTAGGAGATGAGAAAATCATGAAAGACCATTTAAATCAATTAATTATATCAGGAATTACTGGTTCACAAAATGAAGCACGCATTACACTTGTTGGCGTAGATGCCAAAGTGAATGGAGCAGGACAGTTATTTGAAAAAATTGCTGATGCTAATGTTAATGTCAATGTTTTTAATCAGGCTTTAGTTGGTGGAGGAAAAATGGATATTTCTTTAATCATCAATGATAAAGATGTTCCTGGTGTTGTAGAAGTAATTAATGACTTAAAAGAAATTTTAAAACCTCAAAAAACAATTGTCAGAGGTAATATTGGTAAAGTCGCTGTCATTGGTGTTGGTATTAAAAACAATAAGGGAATGTTCCAGAAAGTTTATAATACACTTATGAGCAATGATATTAATGTCGAAATGACATCTTGCAGTGAAATCAATATATCTTGTTATATTGATAGAGATGATGTTAAAAAAGCACAAGTTTTATTACATGAAGCATTCTTAGGTTAAGGGGGAAAATATAAAAATGAAAACATATAAAGTCGCAATTGTAGGTGCTACTGGTGCTGTAGGTAGAGAAATGTTAAGATGTATCTTTCAATTCAAATTTCCATTTGAGAGTTTAAAATTACTTGCTTCTGCAAGAAGTGCCGGCAAAACTGTTGAATATGAAGGACAGGAATTTGTTATTGAAGAATTAACTGAAAATTCTTTTGAAGGAATTGATGTTGCTTTTTGGAGCGCTGGTGGAAGTATTTCTGAAAAATATATGCCTTATGCTGTGAAAGCTGGTTGTGTTAATATTGATAATACATCACATTTTAGAATGGATCCTGATGTTCCTTTGGTTGTTCCTGAAGTTAATGCTGAAGCATTAAGAAATCATAAAGGAATTATTGCAAATCCAAATTGTACAACCATTCAAATGGTGAGTGCTTTAAATCGTTTAAATGAATATTTTGATATAGAAAGAATTATTGTTTCTACATATCAAGCTGTTTCTGGTGCAGGAGTTGCTGGTATGGAAGAACTTTATAGACAATCTCAGGAAGTTTTAGATGGTAAAGAACCTGTTGCAAAAACATTGCCTTGTGCTGGAGATAAAAAGCATTTCCCAATTGCTTTTAACTGTATTCCACAAGTTGATAAATTTGATTTAGATAATCACTTTACAAAAGAAGAAATGAAAATGGTCAATGAAACAAAGAAAATCTTTAATAAAGATATTAAAGTCAATGCAACATGTGTTCGCGTTCCTGTTTTAAGAGGTCATAGTGAGTCTGTTTATATTGAAACTAAGAAAGCTATTGATATTGATAAAGTTTTTGAACTTTTATCAAATTCTCATGGGGTTGAATTATATGATGATATTGAAAATCAAATTTATCCTATGGCGACATTATTTATTGGTGATGAACTTGTTCATGTTGGGCGTGTAAGAAAAGATTTAGATAATGATCATGCATTAAGTTTATGGGTTGTCTCTGATCAATTAATGAAAGGTGCTGCTTATAATTCTGTGGATATTGGTCTTAAAATGATTGAAATGGGATTATTATAGTGTCTGTTTATCTTATTCCTATTCAAGTAGCGATGATTGTTTTTCCACTCATCGCTTTTTGTTTGACTTTGCCTTATACTATTTACCAATATCATAAATATGGCTCTATCCCAATACTAAGGACACTTATTATCTTTTCTTTTATCTATTATTTGATTAATGCTTACTTTATGACCATGTTACCATTACCATCTATTGAATCAGTTGCTAAAATGACTTCTCCAACAATGGAATTAAGACCTTTTCATTCAGTCTATGAAATTATTCGAACAACTCCTTTTATTTATAATGACCCATCAACTTATTTACCAACATTAAAAGAATCAAATATGATGGTTACATTATTTAATATATTGTTAACACTTCCATTTGGAATCTATTTAAGATATTACTTTCAATGTAGTTTAAAGAAAACAATTTTCTTAAGTTTTCTTCTATCATTATCATTTGAATTGATACAATTAAGTGCTTTATTTGGTATCTATCCCCGCCCATATCGCTTATTTGAAGTAGATGATCTCATTACCAACACATTAGGTGGAACATTAGGCTATGCTATGACACCATTGTTTGCAAGATTTTTACCTACAAGAGAAAAATTAGATGCAATTGCATATGAAAAAGGACAAAAAGTTTCCAAACCTAGAAAATTCTTTGCCTTTATGATTGATGCTATTTTTATTGCATTCATTATGATAATATTCCACTTTTTTCAAATATCATTCCATATAAGTTATTTTATCATTATCACTGTCTTTTATATTATATTACCTTTTTTCAAACATGGACAAACACCAGGTAAATTATTAACACGTATAGCTTTAGAAAACACTGAAGGTACAAAGAAATATCAATATCTCATCCATTATATCCCACTTTATCTCTTCATATTACCTACACCTTATTATTTTTATCAACTTCTTCTTTTAACAAAACAGATCAATCCGATTCTTTGTTATAGTGGTATTATTATATTATTAATTATCTTTTTCTTAACATTATGTCAATTTATTCTTTCATTCTTCTCATCAACAAAAATGTGGTTTGATTACTTTTCACATTTAACTCATATATCACTCATACAACAAAAAGACTAAAAGAGACTCAATTTTGAGTCTCTTTATCTCATTAATAACTACACTATACTTTAAAGATGTTTCTAACCAACCACATGGAAATTTAAACCGGCATTAAATCTCTTTCTTTTTTCTTAAGATAACCAATAAATATACACTCACCACAAGTAATATCTCCAATCCAAGAATATCGCTTTGATCAGCAGTTACAACAGATTGATTATCTTTTGATTCATCGGATAAATTGATTTTATCTGCTATAATCGCATAGTAAGATAAATGATCTGTTTCAAAGATTATGACATTATCATCACGCATATATTCTATTTCTGTCATTTCACCACTATCAGAAATATAATATAAATGAATATTTTGATATAATTGTTGTTCAATGGTTAAAGGTATTCTAATCCGTATCTTACCATCTGGTTGAATAACTTTACCATCTAATAATAACGAAATATCATAGATATCTTTAAGTTCTACATTGTTATTTAATGATTGACTGATTGTTTGTTTTAAAGTTGTAGGGAATTGTTCTGTGATATCCTTAACTAATAAAGTTGTATTGATATCAAAGTCCGTTTGACCAATTCCTTCTACTACAAATTGATATTGATCATTTTTAACAGTTTTTTTACGAACAATTTCTAGAATCGTTTCTAATTTATCTGTTAAATCAGGATCCACCATATCTTTTTGATGATCTGTTAAAGCTTCATATTTATCATTAATATCATTAATGATATCTTTTTCTTTATCAGTATATTCATCTTTCTTATCTAATGAATCAATATCTTTTTCAACATCTTTAACTTGATCAATAGTCTCTTGTAAATCATCAATTTTATCCTTGATTTCATCAAGTTTATCCTTTTGATCATCAGTCAAATTACCAGGATAATTTTTTTCAATATCATCAATAACATCTTTTACATGATTGATCACATCCTGATCATCTTTAGATACATTATCTGGATTGATGTCTTCTACTTTATCGACTTGATCAAACTTATCATTAATATCATTTAACTTATCTTCAAGATCTTGAATCTTATCTTGTAAATCTTTTATCTCATTTTCTTTATCCTTAATAGAATCATTCTTAGATAAATCATCTAACTTATCCTTTAAATCACCTAATATCTCTTTATCAGAGTCCTTGACATTATCAGATGTTATAGAATCAAGTTTATCTTTCACATCATCAAGTTTATCTAAAGCATCAATACGATCATACAAATCATTTAACTTATCATTTAAATCATTGACTTCTTTTCTTTGTTCATTAGTTAACTGATCATTATTTAATAAGTCATCAATTTCTTTTTTGATTTCATCCAATGTATCTCTATCAGACTGTTTAATATTCTCAGGAGTAAAAGGTTCAAGTTCTTCCTTAATATTATCAATTTTATCCTGAATACTATCAATAACCTTTTCAAGTTCATCAATCTTATCCTTGATTTCATCAAGTTTATCCTTTTGATCATCAGTCAAATTACCAGGATAATTCTTTTCAATATCATCAATAATATCTTTTACATGATTGATCACATCTTGATCATCTTTAGATACATTATTTTTATGAATATCTTCAATTTTATCCAATTCATCAAACTTCTTATCTAACTCATTTAAATTATCTTTAAGTTCTTCAATTTTATCTATCACTTTATTTAAGTCAATAATTTGATCATCACTTAAATGCTTATTATCAATTAAATTTTTGATTTGATCTTTGATTTCATCAAGTTTATCTCTGTCTGAATCTTTAACATTATTAGGTGTTAAAGGATCAATAACCTTATGAATATCATTAATCTGTTCTTCAATATCCTTAATAGCATTCTCTAAATCCTTAATCTTTTCAATAACCTCCTTAATATATTCTTCTTGTTCAGGAGTTAAATTACCAGAATTATTATTTAATATATCTTGAATCACATCTTTAACTTGATTAATAACTTCTTGATCTTTTTCACCAACAGTATCAACTGTTAAATCTTTAATAGGAGCTAAGTTATCTAATTTTTCATTTAATTGATCTAATATATCTAATAATTGATCAATATATTCAATTAAATCATTTAATCGCTCCTTTTGATTCTCTGTCAAACGAGTATCTTCTAATAAGTTATGAATCTCATCCTTAAGATCATTCAAAACATCTCTATTTGTATCTTTAACATTCTCTGGTGTATAAGCATGAACTTTCTCTTCGAGCTCTTTGACCTTATTTTCAAGATCATCAAGAACTTTCTGTAAATCATCAAGTTTATCCTTCGCATCATCAACAACTTTTTGCTGGTCATCAGTTAAATTATCTTGATACTCTGTTTCAATTTTATCAATAACATCTTTCGCTTCATCAAGAATATCTTTATCTTTTCCACCTACATTATCAGTTGTTAAATCATCAATTTTATCTAATTTGTCTAACTGTTCTTGTAAATCTTTAATAATATCTTTTAACTCATTAATATAATCCTTCAATTCATCTAATCGTTCTTTTTGATTCGTACTAATATGTGGACTATTTATGAGTTTGTCAATCTCTTTTAAATAAATATCTAACTGGCCAATATCGGTTTCCTTAACTTTATCTTTTGTATAAACATAAACTTTGTCTTCAATATTTTTAATTTGTTGTTCAAGTTCATCAAGAATACTCAGCATATCATTAACTTTATCTAAGAGTTTATTTAATTCTTCTTTTTCACTTTCTATATAATGATTTGAATCAATCATACTTTGAAGGTTATCACGAATATCTGCTAAATCTTTATAATTATCAGCTGTAATTATTTCTTTATCAAAACTATTTACCATTTCTTTAACACTATCTAAATCTTTTTTCAACTGTTCAATATCTTTTAATAAATCTTCACAATATTGAATCAATTCTTTGATTTTAGCTTTTTGTTCATCTGTTGCATATGTTTGATCAATAGCATTTAAAGCATCCATTTGACTTTGAATTTTACCTTCATCACTACTCTTGACATTATCTTTTGTTATTGTTTTATCAACAAGACTATCAATTGATTTTGTTGTAACAGTGATAGAAGCAGTATTTCCTGCTACATCAGTAGCAATAACACTGTATTTATGATCAACATCACCATGGATGATATAGTCTGTAACTTCTGTATTATCAATAGTCACAATAACATCACTTTCATCAGTAACAGTAAATGGAGTCTCTACATAATAAACTTTTTCTGCATCCAACCCATTAATAATTGGAGCTGTTTTATCTAAAAAGTATTCCACTTCTTTTTGATAAATCTGACCTGTCTCTTGATTTACAATATAAATAATTTCTTTTGCAGGATATCCGTCCTTATCTAAAACAATATTTTCTCCTGTCTGATTATAATCTTTTCCAACAGTATGACCAGGTATCGTTACTGTAATATCATCTTTATAATACCCATTATCATTACGACCATTAATTGGTAAGACATCACCTGAATAATCACTTGCATAAATTGTAAATGTTCCTTCTAATGTTCCAGTATAATTTCCTATACCTGTAAGAGTCACTTTAGCATTCTTTCCTAAGTTTTTATTGTTATTGTAAGTTACAGTAAAATCAGTATTTATTAATCCATCAATACCAATCGTAGAAATTTCAATTGGAGATCCTGTATGAGCATAACCTTTTGGATCAATACCTGTCATTGTAAGACCTTTTATACTTGCTGGAAGTATTTTCACTTGTTTTGCATGACTTACTAGGTTATAGTTTTGTAAATTATTAATAACCTCAAAAGTATATTCATCAGCATTAATAAAGTCTTTCTCATCTTGACATTGTACAATAACATATTGTTTCTTTCCATTTACATCTGTGTAATATGCTTTAACAGATGAAGATTGATCTTTTCCACTATAGACATATTGATTTTCAACTTCCCAAGTAGCATCAACATCTAACTTTGTAATATCACCTTTTAAAGTTATTGTCTTATGAGTTAGTGTATAGTTTTGAGAATCCTTTCCACTCAGTGTTAAAATTGCAGTCATCTCTTTATCAGTGCCTACATTTTCATCAACAAAATAAGCTTCACTTGTTGCAGAAATATCATCATTTTTAATAATACTTTCAAGTGTGTAAGCATCAGTGGTTATAGAAATATTCTTATTTCCATCATAGACTTTGCTAAAATGGGCTTGATCATTTGGTTTTACAGTAATATCACGTGGAATAATACTTCCAGTAAATTCTACATCACCAATGACTTCATAACTTTCTGAACCCTCACCAACTAACTGGATATTTGTTGCAATAACTTTTGAAGCAGTAACATCTTTTGTATCATAAGTAGCATCAGCAGTTATTGTAAATGTTTTATCTGCTGGTCCACCTGTTAATGTATAATTCTCAGATGTCATTGTTGCAGTATTCGTACCATCATAAACCTTTGTCATTGCTTTTGTAGGATTAACAGATACTTTAATACCATTAATATGACCTTGGAATGTTACTGATGTTGGATAAGTATAATTGCTTGTAATTGTATCACTTCCTGCTATAAGTCCTTTGACTTGTGCTGTAACAATGCGAGATCCAGCATGAGGACTATCATAAGTTACAGTTCCTAAATCTAATGTTAAACTTTCACCCTGAACAACATTTAATAAACTATAATCATCATTTGTTATTGTTGCAGTTGTGTTATTTTCCATATAATCTCTAGTAATAATTTTTTCAGTTTTAAATTCAATATCTCTAGGTGTTATCTGAGCATTAAAATCTAATGAAGACGTTTTAAGATTATAATTTTCAGCATCATTATTAGAACTTCTTAATTTTAATCCATTAATCGTCATTATTGCCTTTTGATCAGCAGTATTAACATCTTTACCTTTAAGAACAATACTATAATCTAATTGTACTTTCTCTTTATCAGTATCAATAATGCCATCAACAATATAATCTGTACCATTATTGACAGTTATAGCTGTTGTACCATCATATGTCTTTATTAAAGTTGTATTCTGGGATGTCACTGTAACATCTTTTTTATTAATTTTTCCCACAAATTTCTCTGATGGATTTTTAATAACATAATGCTTTGCTGCATCTCCTTCAAGAGATGGTTCTATAAGTGTTAAATTCACTAAATCATAAGCATCAGCAGTAACATATTGAATTCCCTTTGCAGATAATGATATATTACCTTTATCTGTCTCTAAAATATGAGTTAATTCAAATTTTGTTCCATCAAAATTTGTTGTATCAGTTCCATCATAATCTTTTACTACAAGGGCATCTTGAATTTGATTTATGGTAACTGGAATTGCTGTAATATCACCTTTCAATACAACAGTTTTATTAAAAGTATAATTAGTAATTTTTTCACTAGATCCACTTGGTATTGTTAAATCACCTAATTTTAATGTTATATTCTTATTTGTACCAACTTCTACATCTTTAAATAACGCACTTATAACTGTAGTATTTAAATTGACTACTGTTCCATCGCTACATTTCAGTTTTAAATCATTAGATTGAATAGTTGCATTTGTCGTTCCATCATATTCCCTTGAATACTTCTCATTTAATTCAACTTTTAATTCTGTAGGAGTAATTTTACCAGGGAGTGTTATATTCCCATTTGGCAAAGTGTAATTTGTATATCCCTCATGATATTTTGCATAATTATCAAAGTCACTCCACATAAATCTAACATTTACTGATTCACTAGCATCCATATTTTCATAGCGTCCTGCACAAACTGAAGAAGTTAATTCAATTTTTTCTTCTCCAACAAGTCCTTTAATTCTATAATGTTCACCTTGTTTAGGCCATGCATCATTTTTTCCATCATATTCTTTAGTAACAACTGCATTTTCGATTGCTTCTATCTTTAATTCCTTTTTGTTAATCTTACCTGTTACATTTACAGAACTAGTACTGATAGTATACATATCGGCATCTTTCCCAGTTAATTGAAGATTATCAAAATGAATAGACATTGCTTTTGTATTAGCATTCTTGCTTACAAAATAAGCTTTATCAAATGTAATATCAACATCATCACCATCAGAAAGACCATTTAGCTTATAATTTCCCTTCGTTATACCATTGACATCTGTTGTTCCATCATAATCCTTTTCAAATAAAATATCACCATTTACTAATTGAAGCTGTTTTGCTTTAATATTTCCTGTAAATGTGAATGTCCTTTCATCTGCTGTATAGTTAGTTGCAATCGTGTTATCACCTGCAATAAGCTGAATATTTGAACAATGAATCTTTTTGTCATTACCTATTGATGCATCTTCAAAAGCAGCATCAAAACTAACTGTAATATTTTCACCAGATAGAGTTCCAGACACTTCATACTGACTAGCATCAATAGTTACAGATGTCTTTCTATCATAATTCTTTGTAATCGTTTTTTGATCAAATAACTCAATTGATCGAGGAGTGATTTTTCCAGTATAAATTAAAGTATCTGGTTTGTCCTTTAATATATAATTTTTTGCAGTCGTACCAATTAATACAATATCTTTAACAGTTACAGTATTTGCTTCTGCTACATTTTTACTGTTATATGAAGCTGTAGCACTTAAGGAAATAGTCTCTTTTTCAACAACACCCTCTAATTGATAATGTTCAACTTTAAGAGTTGCTGTTGTATTTCCATCATAAACTTTTGTAACTGTAGCAAGTGCTATTTGATTTATAGTAATTGGTTTTGGTGTTATCTTTCCTTCTAGTTCTACTTTTTCAGGAACAGTTTGTAATTCAGTATCTGCCCCTTCAATAACAATATCACTCATTATTACTTTTGATGCATTGACTCCTGATTGATCATAAACTAAAGTTGCACTCTGAATCTTATAAGTTTGATCTGAATTAGCAATAGTAACTTCAAAATCATCAGGATTAAACTGACATTCAGTTGTTCCATCATAAACTTTTTCAAGCGTCTTACTTTCATTTAATTGAATAGCAAACTCGGGTTTTATAATTTCTCCCTTACCTGTATGATATTTGCCTGTATATCTATAATTGTTTAGATTTGTATTATCTCCAGCCAAAAGCGTAATGTCATAATTAACATCTACATAAGAACCAACATCCGGTGAAGCATATGCAATGCTATTAATTTGTGGTGTTAAGGTTTCACCATCTACAACACCATAAAGTTTGACAAATCCTTCTTTATCAGCATCTAAAACTTCTGTCGTTCCATCATAATATTTTGTAATCATTTTATTATCATTTAATATGATACTAACAAGTTTTTTCTCTATTTTACCTGGAATTTCAAAAGTAGTTTCATCAATAGAATAATTAACTGCATATTTGTCTTCTAAGCCAGTAATTTTTAAAGTAATTAGATTGTTATCACTGGCATCTTTACTTTGATATGTACCAGAACACATAGCATAAGGATACTCATCTCCAATATATCCTGATAGTTTAAAATAATTTCTTAATTTCATGTCCCTATTTTCACTGATTGCTTTGTTTGTTCCATCATATTCTTTTGTAAATGGTTCATTTTTACTTGATCTTGTTATAGTTAATTTTTTCTTGCTAATAGTTGCAGTATTATCCTTTAAAGATATAGATAAGTTCGGATAAGTCGCATTCCCACTATTATTATATTCAAAATAGTTCTTAATACTTTCTGGCTGATAAGAAGGATTGCTAAATTTTGTACCACCAATTGTAAGTTTCTTTTCTCCAGCATTTCCATCTGCAGCACCCTCATCATTTGTATAATGAATTGTTATTTTACCTGCTGGCATATCTGGCAAACCTTCAACTGTAAAATAATCACTTAAATGAATGTCCTTTAATTCATAAGAACCATCATATTCTTTATCAAAAGTTTTACCTTCTTTTAAAACAAATGTTACCTTTTTCTTAGTGATTTCACCATCATATTGAAAAGCATCAAAGTCACTTGCAGTCTTCGTATCAATTGTATAATTATTTTTATCATGACCACCTAAAATAGCAGATATACTACTAGAATGTTTAACTTTCTTTTTACCTGCACCACTGCTCACCATCCATTGATCGTTATAGTTTACAGTATAATAATTCCAACCTTTTAATTGTAGTGAAACATCATCACCATCTATAATTCTTCCATATGCAAAGTTAAAATCAACACCCGATTTAAGAATAACTTCATAACTTAGATCACATTCTTTAGTCACAACACGATCTTTAACAACTGATAAATCACTAGCTGTTAATTGTTTAGGTGTAATTTGTCCAGTATTATAAGTCAGCGTATTATATTCAGAGTCGATTGCATAATTAGGATCCCAACTTGTAAACTTAATTGTGACTGCTTTTTTAGTTCCAGCATTTTTATTATCATATGTTATTGTTGTTTTTATTTTGCTGTAAGCTTCTGAATTATCACTTGCCGTCATACCATTTAGTTTAATTTGATAGTAATCTTTTAAATGACCATCATATGATCCAGCAGTTGTTCCATCGTACATTTTTGTAAACACGGGATCTTTTACTCCAGATTTCTTTTCAATCTGTAATGTATACGCTGATACAGTTAATGTAACTGGAATCTCAACTTGTTGAACTTGACCAGCAACCTCAATTGTTAAATGAATCTTAAATTCATAACTTCCTGGTTTTTCAAAATTGTTTTGAATTTGTTTTATCCTAATCGTATTATCTCCCTCACTACCAAAGGATGATTTCTCCCCTCCAGCAGCAATATCTAATGGTAAATATGCAGATATTGGAGCATTATAATAATATACATTGTCGGCCCCCTGTATTCTTTCTCCACTATACCAACCAAAATATTTATTACTATCCATAGTTACATTAAGCACACGAATTGGAGCATTACTATTATTTTTAATTCCAAAAGATATTTGATCTTTGTAAGTTGAATTTATAGATGTTTTTAATTCAGAATTTGTTAATTGAACATCTAAGTCAAGAGCAGTTCCTTCAGCAATAGTGATTTGGGTATGAGCTTCAGATTCTGTACGTGCTGCATAACGAATATCATATGTCCCTGGTTTAAGTCCACTCAATTCTCTTTCACCAAATCCAACTTCTTGATATTCTATATCCGTTGATAGTTTATATTCCATTAATTCTAATTCCGTACCACTTGCTGTGATCTTGCCATCATGAACACCTTTTACTGTTTCATTTGTACCTTTCAATCCTGCATTAGAAATATTCCATGAATTTCTTACTGATACACGTGCACAACTCGATAAATTATTTTGATTTTCATCTAAAAAATACTCTTTTTGGGCAAAATACATATCACCAATTTTATTATTTATCATACTTGCACCTGAATATAGTGTTAATGTATCATATGCACCAGTTACATCGTATGCAGAAAATATTTGAAGTTCTTCATCCCAATATGACCAATACATAGATCCATTTCTAAATTTAGCTGTAATATCTACTTTTCTGTCTTCATTTGGTTTAAAACAAACCGCACTAGGTGTAGGCTGCTGTGTATAATAATTATTTTCATAACGTGAATATTGAACATAATCTTTAATAATTGTTCCATTATTTTTAATATTTAAATATGATGTTGTCTTACCATCACCAATGATTAGGTTATTCCCCATTTTTAAAGTAACATTCTTTTTCACAATGAGATCAATCTTCATATCAGTTTTTTCATGACCTGTACTATCACAAGCCATGATTGTTACATTACCACGTGGTTCAAGTACTTCATCCTCAGCAACAATATATTCCCACTTACCACTACCATTAGAACGAACATAGATCTTACCACCTGATTTAACCCTTTGACATGCTGCTTCTAATGTTTTAACACCATGTTCATAATCAGTTCCACTATTTCCATTTATTCCATGAATTGGATCAACATAAATAACATCCTTCAAAACTTGTTCATATGTGGGTTCTGCCTGCATTATAGAATTACCTGAAAGGCTTGCTGCATATTGGTTATCAGCATAAGGAAGGAATTGAACATTTTGTCTATCACTTGCTCTTAGCTGATAACTAGTTCCAGCATTAACATATTTTATATTATCTGTAGTCACATCAATAAGTCCTGGAAGATAAGATGTAGATGGACTTCCATAAATTTTTCTTGGTTCAATCACAATTGCATGTGCTAAAGCATTATCAATTGTAACACCAGTAGCATAAGCAGAATATGATTGATTTTCTTCGTATTTATAACCATTAATAAATCCAATTGTCGATATTGTTCCAAGAATCATTGGCTTATTTTTTATAACAAATGATCCCACTGTAATCGTATTATTTTTAATGTCTTTGCTAGAAAGATAGGCAAATGTACCAGAAGTCGCTGTATTTACATCATCAAAATAACCACCTGATATCGTTGTCTTTGAACTTTTATCACAATAAACAACACTTCCATTTATAGCCTTATTATTTTTGTATTCTCCGCCATTGATTTCTAATATTCCTTCGTTAGCATTATAAAAAACGCCACCTTCTTTACCCATATTACTTCTAAATATACCATTATTGACTATTAATTTTCCATTTGTATCATTATAAGCGACTCCACCTTTTATACCAGTAGGATGATCCGCATATAAACCATTATTTTCAAATGTTCCATTATGAATTGTCAATGTCCCAGCATTATAAAAGACACCGACAGAATATATTGAATTCCAAGAACCTTCTACAGGAATACCATGAATGCCTGCAAACGTTCCACCATTAACTGTCACATTTCCTAAATTATAAATCATACTTGCTCGTGTTACAGTATCTTTTTCTCCTCCATAAATTGAAAACTCTCCATCATTAAGAGTGACTTTCCCATCACTATAGACGTAAATAAATCCCTTTAAATTATATCCAATCTGCTTTACGGAGTCTCCATTTATTTTGTTTATTCCCCCATTCATAATCAGTTCTCCATGAACATCTATAATTCCTGTTTCTTGATTGTTATTAGCTCTATGAGAGAAAGAAAAACCTTTACCAGTTGTTACCTTTGCGCCTGCTTCAATATTTATCATTTTCCAATTATTCCTATTATAATCTTGAAGTTCATCAGGAAAGGAATTGAAATAAATATATTCAAGTGTTAAATGTCCTCCACTTGTTACAGTTAAAAAATCAGGTCCATTGATTTCATAGCCAAGATGAATGGATTGTGTTTGGGTATTGTAACTTTTAATTGTTAAGTCTCTATTCACACTTAACGTTTCAGATAAATTTGATATAGTTATCCCATTGTTATTATATTCATTTCCTACAACGATAGTTGATATATTTGGATTGTTAACTGCTGCAATAAATTCATCAGCAGTATTGACAGTTGCTACACCATCTACAACAGTTAGTGTATTGATATCATCACTTAATACATTTGGTGTATCTTCTATAACATTAACTTCTATCCAAGGTAAACAGATATTTTCTTGAACTTGATATGTTTCTGGTAATATAAGATAGTATTGATATTTCTCTTGTGGATTTTCTAAATCATATTTTTCTGTTTTCCAAGTAATATCTATTTCTTTTGTTTCATTATTATTAAAGATTGCAGTTATTGTTTTTGGTAACTGTATATCTTTTTCTAATGTTCCTTTAACAATATTGATTGTTTGATATACACTCTTACCATCATAATCTTTAAATCCTGTTATATAAGGTCTTTCAATAACATTAATATTAATAAATGGTAATTGAATTGTATCATCTTTTAACTGATATCCATCAGGTAATACTAAATGATATTCATGTGTACCAACTGTACTTAATGCATTTTCTTCACTTTCCCAAGTAATCTCTATTGTTTCTGTTGTTTCATCAGATAATATTACTTCTATTTCTTTTGGCAATTCTAAATCTTGACTATCTTTATAAACATCTTTTTCAAATAATGCTTTCTCTTTTTCTACTTCTTTAAATCCTGTAATCACTTTCTTTACTTCTTCATTCACAACATTGACTTGATTTGTTGCATTTACAAGATTCATTTGTGATATAACCATAGTAAAAACTAATAAGCATGATAATGCCCCTTTTAATAATCTTATATGATTGATATGTACTATAGAATAATATATATGAATAAATAGATTTTTAATGGAATGTTTTTCATTCATAAACTTTCTTATATTTTTAATACAAAGTATTAATTGACTCTTTATCCAACAATAAAAACAACTTATATATTCATTAATATTTATCATTTGTTGTTTTAAAAAATGAATAGACAAAACAATCTTTTTTACACATATCATCAAATAATAATAAATCAGTTGTCCCATTTTTATCATAGTATGTTGAACTTTTTTAGCATAATCATGAATATAACGTTTAACACGTTCTATATATTGAGAAGATGCTCGATATTTTTCTAATATTACTTTTGCATTATTTTGTTGTATAGAAGTTTCTTTAGTTAGACTTTGTTTTAAACGAAGTTTAATCTTCTTTCCACCTATTTTCATAATATATGTTCTATTATAGAGATATCCTTTAATCCTTTTTTTCATAGTTTTATCATCCTTTCATACATTCTTACACTTAATATGTTTTATATCATGTCTATAAAACAACCAACTTACTTTACATATTCATCCAATAATGATTAAAGCATGTTTTTAATTTTATCGTATTGTTATCATAAATCATGTTTTCTCTTTTTATTATATCAATAAAAAAAAGAGAAAATTTCAAAGAATCTCAAAGATTTGAAATTCTTGTTTTTATCCTCTTTTTCTATACAACTATTTATTTTTTTATCATTTTAAGTATGAATGATGTTTGATGATTATCTGATATTACTTCTATTTCTCCCATATGAGCTTTCATAATCTTTTGACATATAGAAAGACCTAATCCACTATGGTCACCTTCTTTAGACGTATATCCTCTTTCCCATATCAAAGAAAGGTCTTTTTTAGGAATTGTTTGACCTTGATTTGTTATGATAATTTCATAACAAGTCTCATTCTCTTTCGTTTCAATAACAAGTGTAGTATGAGGATCACTATATTCAATTGCATTCATCAATATATTCTCTAAACATATATTCAACTTTTCTTTATCAACTGATATATAGAAATCTTTACCAAATACATCTAATGTTAAATCTTTTTTAATCAAATGAACATCATATTTTTCTTTCAACTCATTAATTAATGAAAGAATAGATAAATACTCTTTTTCTAAAACAAAATCTTTTTCTAAATCTAAAGTTTGTAAAAGTGAAACTCTTTTTGATAAAATATGAATTTTCTTTTCCATTTGCTTTAACAAATAATCTTCTTTGTTTTGTTTTTTAGCAATACCACTATTTAATAATTCAATATAACCATTAAGTGCAGATGCAGGTGCTTTTAAATCATGAGCAACATCATAAATATAATCTTGTATATCTTCTTTTGATTTTTGTATAAACTGATAACCTTTATAAAGTTCAATTTTTTCATGAATCATGATGACTGAAAAATATGTAATCACACAAAATCCTGCTATTTCTGTTCCCCAGCCTAAATAAATAGGTTCATACCAAAACTTATTATCCATATGTAAACTTACAATAAAGAAAACACTGAAACAAGTTAAAAGATTTAAGAATAAGCCACCTTGATTATATAAATTTTTCATAATAATATATATCATTATGAAGCTCAATAAACATTTATAAAAAAGCCCTATATAACTAAGTAAATAAATCACAAATACATGATTCAAAATAAAGAAAGTCGGAACTATTAATGAAATCACAATAATAAACAATCCACAGATAATCTGTTTTCGATGAATATGATAATCATATTGGTAAGCAATCAGCAATGTAATAAAATAAATCAGCAAATAATATCCTACATCTTCAATACGATACCACAACAATGTCTTATCCTTTATCAGTAAATGAATAATCGCATATAATATATACATCAAATAACTCATACAAACTAAAGAAAAATAACCATCTCTTGCCTTACGTCCAACAAATAAATAGCTTATTAAACAAATCAATCCCATAATAAGCGGTAAAAAACTTTGTAAACCTTTAATTAATGTTTGTATTGTCTCATAGATATGAATAGATTGATTATTTCCATAGGCAATAGGATAAATCATGCCACTATAATAATGATCATAATCACTAACCTGGATAATCATTTCATTACACTCTTGAGTTGTAAAAGTTATATCTGTACTTAAGATAAATGGTTGATAGTTCTGTTTCTCAACTTCCCCACTCTTATACAACAATTCTCCATTCACATATAAAGAATAGGCAGAATAGATTTCAGGTAACTGCATAGTCATAACCTGTTGTGGTTTATCATATATTCTTAAACGATATGTTGCTTGCCCATGAGGACTTTCATCTTGATTGCCTAATTCAAAACCACCAAACTGTCCAATATCTATGTAACGTGTCATCACACCTTGCCCATCACCTATCATTTCTGGAGTTAAAAGTTGATGGTTATAAAACTCCCATTGACTGGTAAGAAAATGTAATTCTTGAGAGGAGGATGAGTAGTCAACAACTCCACATAAAGCATCATAATCATTATAAGTATATTTATTGTCAAAATGATGCAAAAAAATATTAAACCCTAATGATAAAAGAAAAGAGAAAATGATGATTCTATACTTCTTCATCATTATCCCCTCCTATCCTACATATTTATAGCCCTTGCCCCATTGTGTTTGAATATATTTATTCGTACAATCAAGTTTTTCAATCTTTTTTCTTAAATTAGAAATATGAACATTGACCATTCTTGTATCCTGATTATAGTTATCCTTCCATACTTCTTCATAAATATCTTTCTCACTATATATCTGATCTGAGTGAGAAGCCAATAGTCGAAAAATATCCATCTCTATTGAAGTTAATTGAACTGATTTTTGGTCTTTTGTAAGTGTTTCAGATTGTAAATCTAAAACAAAATTACCAAAATGCAATACTTTTTGTTGCCAAAACATGTGTTTATCTTTTAATCTTGCTATAATTCTTAATCTTAATTCTTCTAAACTAAATGGTTTTGCCATAAAATCATCAGCACCTAATTCAAAAGATTGAATACGATGACTCTCCTGATGATAATTTGTTAAGAAAATTATTGGTATATTTTGAGATGTTTCTCTAACATACTGACATAATTGAAAACCATCAGTACCTGGCAAATCAATATCTAAAATAATCAAATCTGGTTTCTTTTCCTGAAATGCTTTTCTAAACATGATCCCTTGTGTTACTGTTCTAACATTCATTTCCTTATCTTCTAAATACATTTTCACAATTTCATTAAGGTCTTTATCATCATCAACCATTAATATATCATTTCTCATATTTTTTTCTCCTATATATTAATCCCATGCCTATTACACATATCATTACAATAGCAGTTAACACTAACGTATAAATAGAATTTAGGTTTTTCTTATCTGATATTTTAAAGTCATCTTTATTTTCTTTTGTATTTCCACTTTTTAAAATTTGTTCATCTTGTTCATCAATTTTATAAACAATATCATGATTTTCATTTGTTTTTATTGTAACATTTTCATTTGCTTGACACCATGTTTCAATTGTTTCATGTGGTATTGATACTTGCTGATTGTCTATTATAACATTAATATCTTCTTTCGTTTTATTTAATCCTTCTATTTGATTTGGTGTCATCACAATTTCTTCTTTGTCTTTTCCTACGTCGTCTCTGTTTTGATCACCACGATGACCACCACTTCCTTCTGTCGAATCTGGTAATGTATCATTAGGTGAATTTTCATCAGAAGGAGGTGTATCTGTTTTTTCTTCTTCCTCATCAGTAACTTCTTGTTTAGATACTTTAATTGTATTACTCATTCCTTCTCTTTCTCCACCAATAATACATACTCTATAGTAGTAATCTAAGTTGTTTGGGACTGCTGAAAATTGTGGATGAAGGGAAAATGAAATCATTCCTTCGTCATTCACAAATGCTGATATTATTTCATCTGTTAAAACATATCTATCAAAATCAATACCATTAAGTGATACTTCTAAATAAGCTTCTTTAAACCCAATGGGTTCTGACATGCTAAAATAAGGATCGTATGTAGCATTAGGTCTTGGTTGCATATCGGCAACTATAAAATCTGTAATAGGAATAGGATCTTGGCATATGATTTTCATTGAAACATTTGACTCAATAAGTTGTGAAAACTCTGGCATAACGAGAATATGCCCCTTAATTATATTTATTGGTTTATTGGGATTAAATGATTCTATATCCCACTCGATGGGTACAGGATAATAATTAATTTCAATTGTAGATGGTAACAACGAGACATCAAATACATTATAATTTTGAATAGTCATTGTCTCACGTATATCACCTATAGAAATATCAGGTAGTTCTACTTTCCACTTCCCATATGCATGACTACCCCATTCACCATTGACACAGCTTTCCCCAACCCATATCGTATTAGTTAAGCCTGTCATGGGAAGATAACTATTTATAACTGAAAGTTCTATATATACATCTTCATCTGATATGATTGCCTCGTCTTCTAATGACACAATTTTTGTTGTATATATCTGATTATCCCCATACTTTGGATCTGGAGCTTCATTAATAATTGCTTTTTTCTTAGCAATAATCTGTGATGGAAAAGTTTCTTGATAACTTTCATAGAATACAAAACCACCACTTGATCTAGAGATATATAATGCATTTCCCTTTATTGCTTCAATATTTATATAATGGATATCATTATATCCATTCATTTTGACAACACAATCAGCACCTTCACCAACAATCTTTAAATTAGGATTTGTCCAGGCACAATCATAATCAATAATCAATGAATATTGATTCGTATAAATGACTTTTTCTTTATCTGTTTTAGAAAAACAAATATAATCAAAAGATGGTCCATCAGGATTTACATATTTATCAGGATAATCTTCTGTAACTATTAAATCACCAGTTAAATAGAAAGTTCTAGCATCCGACTGATACCAATCATATAATTCTTCTTGCGTATGACCAAAGTAAGAGTTTTTTGCTTTCACAGGACAAAGTGAAACTAATAAAGTAATGATTAATGTTGATATTATAATAACTTTTCTCATATTTGATTCTCCTTATCCTACTTATTTAATTGTACAGTGATTTTCTTTATAGTGTCAATAATTATCGAAAAAAATCACGCAATGAATACTGCGTGATTTTAAGGCTATTCAAATTTTTTTGAATTACATTTTATTGAAAGACACTTCTTAATATCAGCAAATATATATTCATCTTCAAAAACAATTTCTAACCAATGTTGTCCTATACCTTCTTTTGTATGCATATATAAATCCTCTAAATAAGGAGTAAAGGTCTCGAATTGTTCTTCAAATCTTTCTTTTTCGTTCTTTCCAATCACAATCACTACAACAAAAAAACCTTCCGCTGGATAAACAGTAATTCTTTCCAGACCTTTTCATTTTGATATTCCATCCTGGTCGCCATGAACAACGGCTAAATTCAAAGGATAGCTTTATTTGATATTCATCTTTCATATATTTAATGAATATCTCAAATAATGGATTATGAATATATTTACTCATATCATTGATTGTTGGAATTTGCTGACTTTCCAATAAATTTTTCATTTTAAAATACCTCCCTATGACAATTAAATAGCCTTGAAAGTAATTTCCAAAACAAGTGTTAAAATACAAATTCCTAGTATCAATAACATCATCACAACAGAACTTATATTTATTACACAACTTACCAAAAGTATAATTCCACATAATAATGCTGCCATTCCTTCAATACGTGAATGCAAAGTTATATTTTTCACACCACTATATGTTTTTATAAACGGTATTCTTCCTTTCATTATACTTACAATTCCACATACTATAGTCATCATTCCAACAATACCCTTAACCCACATTATCTATCACCTCATATCATCATTTTTGTAGTATAGAAATCCAATACAGACTTATTCCTGAGTAGTTCACGCAATTCACTTGATTTAAATTAATTGATATCCTTCATTATTGACTAAATCTAAACACATCTTTGAAATTTAAACTTTATATGTATAATTGTTTTTTGGAAAATCAGTAATCCACTGTTTAAATTCTTTATCAAATTCTGTTTCTATCCATGGCATATCTTCTCTTTTTTTCCCAATACGAGATCTGACACCCTCTAAACAAATCTCTAATGGATAATCAAGAAAAAAGACTGTGTCACATGCATTCAAGCGCAGTTCCATTATACGTAAATAATTTCCATTTAGAATCCAATTATCTTTTTCTGTTATTTGATTTAATATCATATCAAAGTCATATTCAGAAATATTAGTTTGATCTGGCTTATGCCACAGCATATCAAGATAATATAGATGCAGTCCTGTTTGATCTCTTAACTTTCTTGCAAATGTACTTTTTCCTGCCCCGGGACTTCCAATAATCATAACCTTTAACATACTATCCTCCAATATTCGTTCTCAGTTATTGAGAATAATGAGTTCTTTTACTAAGACATACACGCAATCTTTTATACCACTTCGAACATTATGCTCATCTTTTATACAATGTCATCCTAACTCTTAGTAAACTTTTATCTTCCCATGTGGATATTTCCCACTCCACCCACAATGAAGAGGTCCTATCTTATTTCTGTCTTCTAAAACAATATTACTCCAACTTGTTTTTGAAAGAGATTTTATTGCATTATCTAAATCTTTCTTTGCATAAATATCAAAATCATATAATTCCTTTGTAGATTCCACACACTTACAGAAATAATCAATATTAAGCAAATGCTCATATAATTCTTTATTTATTTCCATATCTTTTTCTTAACATTTTGAAATCTCTTTTTTTATTTATCTCAGTAAATATAAGTAAAACGTTTATAAAATATTTATATTAATTACATAAATCAAAATCTAGAGTTCCCTGTTCTATACCATTAACAATGAGAGTAAAGGAATGTATACCTGGATAATGCTTTCTTGTACTCACATTTGCAAAAGAATGTCTCTTTGTATATACCCTTCTTTCATTATTTTTTAAAGATACTTCAGATATCTTAAATATCTTTCTATTTCTATTACCATTTGCTTTTACAAAATCAATTCCATATTCTAATCTGACTTTTATTTCATTCTTTGCAATTAACACAAAAGAAAAAGAAATATCTTCACCAATAAAAAGAGAAGTCATATTCAATTGAAAATCTTCAACGTTTATATCAGCAACATCTCCATATCCAAATAAAGTGAGTATATCACGATTAGCATTTTTAAGTAGAGTCCTACAGCCATGTTTGATAATCCAATCTGTTTCTTGACTTTTACCATACCAATCCTTGGCAATTCTTACCACCAATTCAGGATGTGTCTTTGAAATATCATTAAGATTATTTGCAACACTTTTTCTAACATAAAGTGACGGATCATTTTTTAATTGTTCTAAAATTGGCAAAATTGGCGAAGGATCTTTCTTGAAACTGACCAAAGCCTGTCCCCAAGGCAAAGCAGGGCGACATCCCTCACATGCAAGTCTTCTGACATGTTCACTTTCACTTTTAGACCATTCATACATCTGTTTCATCATTCGTTCTTCATCTTTCATGATAAATGATCTCACTGCAAATTCAGAAGAGGCATATTGCGTATATCTTGCCATTGCAGCTATAGAAACCTCCCAATCATTTTGTCCATAAATTTCAACAAAGGTTGGAAAAAAGGCACAAAAATTATCCAGCCAACTGCCATAATTCATAACAACTTTATTAATAATTTCAATAGCCTCACTATAGTCACTTGGCAAATATTTTCCTAAATGATAACTGATTTGATGAATTCTACTCTTTAATTCTAAATTTTCCCAATGTTCATCTAAAGTAGACTGCATAAATTCTTGTACTGAAAATTCTTCATAGACAGAATGAATATCAGTCGCAACTTTATATAATGATTCATAATTATATTGATTCTTTAATAATTCTGCCATATATTCCTCCAGTTAAATAAACAATAATACAACACCCATAATCACTTTAAAAAATGGATTGACTAAGATTTTAGCGTTTTTCTCCTATCAAAATAGATGCTGTTCCTAACCAAATGATTTTCATAGACTTTCCTCTTTTCATTTCCAATACTTTTGTCAATCATTATAAAGTTTAGATACTGTTTCCTTATTTAGTCAAACCTGCAAACGACGACTTCTAAAATACTCCTGCATGAAGGCTCTCAATTCCTTATTCCTATCTATATCTGTTCCATCTTTTGGAATAAAATCATCAATATACATACTCTTATTACTTGGACCTGGATAGGGCAAAGGAAAATGACCTCTATTCGTCCATGTTATATAATCCGCTCCATGTTCAATCAACAAATCAAGAATTCTGGTAAGTTGTTTTCTGATAGCTTTCTGAGATTGTGGATAGACACTTGGACATTCAAATAGTAATTCTGCCTGACTTAATGACCAGTTGATAGCATCATATCCGTTGGATGCTAATTGATGAACATCGGCTCCTCTTTCTACGAGTTTCTTCACAAAACCAAATGCAATTTCAGATTCAGCAAACCTTTCATAGCAGAGAGAGCTAATTGTCGCTCCAATAGCATCAAATAATACAGGTGCACGTAATCCTGGATCATCATCTTCTGCTTCCATAAAATTAATATCTGCTCCATGTTCAATCAAATAATCAGCAATTTCATATTTTCCAGTTTTGAATGCAACCTGAAGTGGAGACTGTCCATGATCCTTCTTTGGTAAGGAGCCAGATACACAATGAACAAGTTCTGGCTTTTTTTCAATCATTTGTTTGACTTCATCAAGTTTTCCTTGACGAATAACTGTAAACAATTTTTTCATTTTCTACCCCTTTTCCGTTCTTTATCTATATCCATAAATACAATATAAACCATTTTCCTCTTCAAATGAAATATGATATCTTTTTAAGATATCATTCAAGATGTGACTCTCATCAATCAATTCAGGATCAATTATTTTCCCACGATATTTTAAATAACGTGGACGTATCTTTATCCATTCAATATGAAAATAGTATTCCTGAGTTGGAAAATTCTCTCCACTCCAATCTCCCCAATAATCAATATCGCTTATTTTCATGAGGCTATGTGGAACAGTTTCCTGTGTCAAATACTTGATGACGAATGCAGGAGGAAAGGACATCTCCAAATGTATTGCTGTGATCAGTTTATTCCATTTTGTATTATTCATATAACTACATAATTGTCTTTCAGATATAATCTGGAAAACTTTTTCTTTAAGGTTATTTTGCATATCATCACCACCTAGTCATTTCGTCCTATTTTTTTCTCAAATATTTTATGTTCTTTAATGATTTTATATCCATGATTCTGATAAAAACGATGTGCATCTACACGTTTGAATTGTGACCCTAATGTTATAGAAGATAAATTCTTATCCTTAGCAAATCTTTCTACATATGAAAGCAACTGGCTTCCAATCCCCTGTCCCTGATACTCAGAGTGAACTGCAAGAGTATTAATAATCAAATATGGATTTTTATGAATACTATATTTGATGAGGGTTTCTATAACACCAATAACTTGACAATGATCAACTGCAACAAAGACATAATTACAGTGATCCACACTAACAATTCTTAACATATCTTTGATTTTATTCACAGGATAACCATAATTCATCACTTCTAAATATAAATTATAAATATCCTGCGCATCATCAATCCTAGCTTCTCTTATTTCCATAATAAAATTCTCTTTTCTCCATATTATCACATTCGTTTTGCATCTATTTCAGCATTAATATGCCATTCACCATTATTTTGAATAGTTACATTTTGCCAATGAAAATGATTATCTTCAATTTTAGTAAAAATCCATTTTCGGCATTCATCATCAATAAATGTCAGAACAATCATATCATCTTGTTTTTTAGCTTCTAGCCTTATTATTTTTCCTGTATATCCATAAGCAACATCCCATGCATGTGTATCAGGGTTATATATACGAAGCGATGTTCCATATTCATAACCCGATAAAATAATAACATCTTGAATTGCCATTCCCTCAAGTACCCATGCAAAATGCCATTCACCTTGCATAGTAAAAACATCATTGTTGTCAACATAGTTGATTTT
>NZ_HG005284.1:373370-386946 GCF_000455285.1 Candidatus Stoquefichus massiliensis AP9
CCAACTCCCAACAAGTTTTCCAAAATAATTTAATTCTTCAGGTAATGCTATATTTTTTTCTTGACTCATTAACGCCTCATAAAAATCTTGCATCTCTTAAATCCTCATTTCTACATTATTCTGACATTTCAATAACCTGAAATTTATATGATTATTTCTAAATAAAAAACCTATTCCATTATATGAACTCATATAATAATGTTTATTTATTTGAAAATCTCATTTAATAGTGCTAATTCATTAGAAATATTTGAAACATGACTACCATGGCAATATGTTTCCTCTAATGACCATTCTTTTAAATCAAGATAATTTTTATCATAAATAATATCATATAATTTTAAATATAAACCAAGTGGAAATTCTTCGTCCCATTCAGTTCGATAACCATATATTCCAACTCTCTTAATGAGTTTTGTCAAACCATCAAAAAGAGTTTTTATAAATTCAATGTAATCACATTGAATTTTTGTTGTTTCTATTTGCTTTTTTCTAGTTTCATCTTCAAAACAATTGATTTGTATAATTAAATTATTCTCTTTCTTATATAATAACCAATCATCAATAGCAGGTTCCCAATATGCAGTAAATTTCTCTCTATTCATTCCTTCAATGTACCCACCTATAGACAATGTCGCTTTTAATAAGTCATTCAAAAAATTTGAAATCCAGCTATAATCAAAATACATCTTTTTTTCTTCAGTTACAATTTCACCCTTGATCCAACCTGCTTCCAATGTTATAAAATTTATTTTAATCATATGCTCCCTCCTACAAATTCTCATTTATAGAACTATTTAATCCATTGAATAAATGCTGTCTTATCACTGTTGTTGTAGCCTGCTTTACTATAAAATTTCAAAATATTTTCTTCTTTGGAACCTGTGAACAACATCATTTTATAACAGTTCTCTTTCTCGGCTATTTTTTTCGCATAATTCAAACATTCTGTTGCATACCCTTTTCCACGATAATCTGCATGGGTAACAACATTTTCTATAAATGCATATGGTCTGATATGTCTTGTTAAATTTGGTATAACTACACAAACACAAGATGATATTATCTTTCCATCAATCTCATTAACTATTATATGATGATGATTATCATTAATAATAGTTTGCCATATACTTTTTAAATGTTCTGTTATCTTGGGAATTGAATCCTCATGTAAATACAAATACAAGTTTAATAGATCATTTAATTCGTATTCATAAATTTCTCTAATCATAATACCTCCACAAATTCTCATTTGTATACATATTTTATCATCAAATTGGCTGTGAAAAAGAAAATATAATCTCCATCAATTAAAATTTTTATTCAATTTCATTATCAGGGATCATAATAATTTATAAGAACAAGAGTTCCTAGGAAAAACTACTTCAATGTAAATAATCAGAGACTAAGCAGCTTGTTGTTCCTTTGTTTCTAACGTCCCAATCGAATGCAAAGATTACCATTCATTTATAGTTAAGATAAAAACCATTTCACCTAAGGAAAATGCTACTTTGATAAATCTTCTTTGTATTCTACAAACCGAAAATTATCAAATCAACTCAAACACCATTTTACAATATTTTCAATCAATTTTGTAGGTAATGGTTTATCATAAGGAAAATATATTGCATTTTTCTTAGTAACAAATTCATTTAAATCCAATGCAAACTGTTCAATAGCTTCTGCCCCTACATAAAAACTGATGTGCTTTTTACAAGCAGAAAATGAGATGGATTTTCCTTCTCTCTCATAATAAGGCATACTCCATAATATACGTTCATTTACGCAAGGAACACTATTTTGTAATATAATCATCATTTCTGTTAAGTGAGACTGTGTTCCTATGGATTGCAAATCTATATATTCCAATACTGTTTTAGGCGATTTCCCACAATAATGACCTTGATTTCTTCTTTCAAATTCTCTCCCACATTTTGGACATACCCACATATTTCATTTCCTCCATAAATTCTCATTTTTCTGCTTGTTAAACTGAAATTTATATATAACTTAATTTTCATCATGGATAATTTCTAATCCATATTTATTTACTACCAACAAGTAACAAAAACCTAGTAAAGTTCCAACTATACCATATGTTGCATCTATTATATCTGTTGTGTTCATAAAACCCATTACTGTTTCACATATAATATTTGCGATAATGATAAACAACCCCAATAAAATTATTTTTTTTAATGTTATTTTTTGCAAAATCCAAGTATAACCAACACCCAAATAAAATACTAAACTTAATGCAAAATTTGAAATATGAGAATTTATTTCTGCATTGATAACTACTATCTCATTATTGAAAGCACTTATCCAACGTATGATTGTTAGTATGGTAACAATTAAAATCAAACAATTATATACAATTCTTGTTATTTTTTTAGGTCTTAATTTATTAACCATTATTCCACTTCGCTCCCTTAATAAATTCTAATTTTCATCTCACTTTGTTTCAATGATATACTGTTCTGGTTGATATTAATTTTCTTAATATATAACAATGTTTTATATAGACATATATTTGGCTCATTCTATTACATCTCCAAAAGATAAAATATCAAATTCCAAATTTAATTCTAAATCAGAAATCATGTTCATTTATGATTTATCTAAACATAAACCCATCTGTCCAATCTCAGAACGTATTTGTAGAGTTAATATTACAGTATTTTCTCTTTGTATCTATTTAATTTTATCAACTTTTTATAAATATTTTAAGAATTCCTCTATTTTATCATTATAGTTTATGCTATTAAATTTTACTGCGTATATGCATATGTTTTTTGAGATATTCTTTTAGATGTCATTTCATTTTCTCCACCAACTATTTTTATAGTTTTAACTCCCAATACTTCACTGAGATACTCAAGTTCATTATACTCATTAATAATCGACACCTTTATATTAGCGTCTACTTTCATTATCTCCTGTCAGTATATTCCTTAAGTACCTCAGCAATTTACAACAACAATTCTTTATAAATAGAATTATTATATGCTTCCTTTCAAATTCAACTTTTATCGTGTGTATATATTCTCCAACATATTAAGGGTCAGTATACTTGTAGTTCTCTTTAGATTCTAATTTATACATCTTGGAACAATTCTCAAATTACCGTACTGTTCACAATTTTTCTTTTTATAAGAATAAGTTTCTTTAACCATTATTATCTCTTCAAATTCTAATTTGCCCACTTATCACTTTTCAGCAATTCTCTTTGTATAAAACAGGCAAGTTAAAGGAACATGCTTTTTATCCAAATCAAGCACAATCTGCCGTTCTTCTGACCGTTCAAAGCCTCTATGCTCATAGAATTGATAAGTACAAGCACTATCTGTATATAGATAAACAAGTTTCCCTTTTTCATCTTCTTCAAATGCTGACAACAATGCTGTTCCAACACCTTTGATTTTGCAGTCGGGATTAGCAGCAAGAAAAATAATTTCTCCATCTGGATTATTTTTTTGGCAGAAGGAATTGTACATATCATGATTTGCTTCATCATATTCGCCAACACCTTTTCTTGCGACGAGATGCTGGAACCAATCAAATATCTTCACATAAATTGCTTTTGATAAACTGTGATAGCATTTCGGTTCATTCTTCATTTCAGCCAGCAAAACACCCACAAAATTGTCATCGACATAAGCACCATAAACCTTTGTTGCACGATTCAATTCCATATACCAAAAATATTTTGCATACAAAGCCAAAACAGCTTTACTATCCATATACAAATCTAAATGCATTCCTTGAATTGCAAATTTTTGTGCCGTTTTATAATCATTTCTACGAATTTCTTTTATTTCAATCAAACAGTTTCACCTCTCAAATTCTCATTTATCTAGTAATTCAAAGTACTTATTTTTTTGTTAACTTCTTAAGTTCTTTATCAAAATCTGATAATATATTTTGATGTTTATTAAATTCGTCATAATCCTATATACTTTTCTTTTCTGCATAACTCTTTGAAAGAGTCCCTTTACCTTGCAATATATCATATTTCCTAAAAGATAAGAATTCGTTGATACTTATAGCAAAATCATTCATGGTAAAAGTAGTTTCTCTTTCAATTAAATCTTCAATATAATCAAAATATCCTGTGACAGTACATTCTAATTGTTTGATTTTTTTTCACTTAAATAGTTCTTAGCAATGGTAACATCACTTTTTAAAATATGTCCATCAGGAGACTTCCACGTTATTAATCCCATATTGTGCTCATTATGATTCGCTTTTGAAAAAATAATTTCTGCAGCAGTTTATCCTGTTATAGCATAATGAAATTTATTTTGAACATTGCATAAAAATCACGAGTAGTTGCGGATTCTCTATCATAATCAATACTACATTCAGCATATATATCGGTAATTTGTTGCCATATTCTTCTTTCACTCGCACGAATAGAGCGTACTCTTTCAAAAAGTTCTCTAAAATAATCTTTACCAAAAGCTGTTTCACCTTGTTTCAATCTTTCATCATCTAGTACAAACTCTTTTATCATATATTCCTTTAAAATACTTGTTGCCCATATTCTAAAATTCGTAGCTTTTTTTGAATTAATTCGGTATCCAACAGAGATCATAGCATCCAAATTATAAAATCGTGTTTGCTTTTTTGTTGTTTATCATTCATAGCCCTATGTTGGGTGGTTATTTCCATAATGGAAATAACCACTTTTTCATCTAATTCCTGCTCATCAAATATATTCTTTAAGTGTTTACTTATTGCAAGAATACCAACTCCAAATAATTCTGCCATTCCTTTTTGAGTTAACCAAATTGTCTCATCTTTTATTAGAGCATTTACTGACATTTCATCGTTGGGGATTTTATAAATTAAAAACTGAAATTGATTTTTCATCATATACTTCTCTTTTTAAAATATCTTCAATAAATAATTAACTAAAATATTCTTGTATTAATGTATTTCATCAAATGATTTTTGCATTACAAATTCAAATTTATACAATTCTATTTTTTTAAACTATCACTATATTGCTTTAAATCAAGTTTGACTTCATCTGGAAGTTTATCATAATCAACATTATCAATTGCACCTTGTAATGCATATAGATGAACTAAGCATACGTTTGGATGTTGTTCTTTTAATTGAAAAAACACTTCTTTACTACCGAGTCTAATTAAATCTTCAGATGATCTAACACCAATTGAGAAAAGTTTTCTTTTCATTTCTTTTCCAATGTTTAACATATTATCTAAACTTTCCATATAATATCTCCTTAAATTCTAATTTATGTAAGTGAAAAACAAATCTCTAGTCCATCAATTTTATTTTTTAAGATTTCAACATTCTCTACATCAATGCTAGGAAGATAATTACTTCCAAATACATGACTTTCATTCATCTTTTCATATGCCATGTCTTCTGAAATTTCAGTATACACTGCGCTTCACTAATGGCACCTAAAGGCAAACAATCGCTTGTATGATAGATATTATTCAGATATCTGGAATGAATTATATTGTTGTGATAAGTTTCTTTGTAGGCCCTATGAAGCATAGTCTGATAGAGTGCAAAATTATGATGAACAGTCAATGCATTATTAGAAGATAATTATTTATAATAGACACACGTTTGATGAGAGAGTCAAAATAGACTCCCCTTCAATAGAATAAAGAAAGGACAAAACACGAATACATATCACATGCATATACAATTCATCCTTGAAAACTTCTATGCCATTATTATGTCACAATCAGAAAACGCAAATAATGCTATAAGAAAACATATTTTCTAAAACATTGACGAGCCCAAATTCTTACATATTAAAGAATTTCATTTATCTTTCTACTTTTTAAACAAATAAGAGATAAAAAGGGATCCCATTGATAATGAACTCATAAACTCTTAATTCATCAAACAAAACTACACTTATTAATAAAGACACCAAAATAATACCTATACAAAAAGGATTTAATAATATTTTTTTCAAAACACCAGTTCCTTCATAATTTTTCATTTTACTAAACGAACTCTATTCATTATCTTCTTTTGAAAAAATCAAATCAATTTTTCTATAACAGCCATGCGTATTCATTTCTGTTGGTATCATACCAACATAGTCATATCCCTTACAAATATATTCATCAATTATATCTCTATGCTCCAATAAAGAAGCCATCACCATATCTTTCATCTTATATTCAACATTCACATACACATATTTCTTCATAACGATTTCCTCCTTTAAATTATTTATTTTCTCTTTTCAATTTAAAATTACACTACATTTTCTTTTGACACTCACTACACTCTCTATCATGTATAGAAATAACACCACCACATTGAGAACAGGTATATTTTTGTTTCTGCCATTCCATAAACTGCTCTAATCCATACTGCTGAACAAATATACTATTTTCCATAAGACTGGCTTGATATCTCTTGTTATAACTTTTTTCAAGATTTTTTATCAGCTGGCATGGATAACTTGGACACTCAAAACAATATGATAATCCCTTGGATTGAGTACAATCCTTTATCTTACATTGACGACAATGTTCTGGTTTCCCCATATCATTCCTTAAACAGCCAGCACATTGTTTCTTATGATAACAATGTTTATAACAAACCATACAATTCATTCCACAAGGAGCAAACATGACTATATTAATACCCTGAGTTGGCATTTTCATAATTCCATATTCCTCTTCGTTTCGCTTCTTCAATTAATTTGGGCTGAATAAGAGGATATGTCCAATTATTGATCAATTCCTCAGTAATCACAATTTTTTCAATTTCACTATGTAATTCTTTTTCAAAAGTCTTAATATTCGCAAAAAATAACATACCAAATGTCTCTTCACCATGAAAACGTTCAGACTGAGTAACAGAATAAACACATATTGGTTTTATATCAAAATCTAAAGCACCCGTTTCTTCATATAATTCTCTTTTAGCAGTTTCAATAATCTGTTCGCTAGGTTCTCTATGCCCTCCAGGTATTTCTAATGTGTCTCTTTCTTTGTGTTTACAAAACACCCATTTATGATTATACCTTGCAATTATAACAGCAAATTTTAACAAATCATCAGTAACAGTTTCATAAAACTTCACTTCTGTCATAAAAACACCTTCCTTAATGAAAATATTTATTTAGTGTCGATATTTTCCAGAAACAGCATGTTTTCGATAATAGTCTTTCTTATCTTCATACATATTTTGATCTGCTTCTATGATAATTTCTTTTAACTGATAACATGTATCTGTCCATTGATATCCAACAGCTGCTTTACACTCATGACTGTTGAGATTTTTCTTCATTTGTTGTACCATTACTTCAAATTCTACTTTCTCTACATCTAGGCAAATAATAATAAATTCATCTCCACCTACACGATAGAAAATTCCATTATTTATAGTTGTTTTCATTATTTTTGTGCCCTTTTTCAGCAATTCATCTCCTGCATCATGTCCAAAATAATCATTGACTTCTTTCAATCCATTTAAATCAATAAATATTACACCAACTGTACCTTCTTTTTGTGAAAATTCCTCAATATCCTGAATATAACGATTACGATTATAAAACATTGTCAGTGTATCAACAAAACTTAATTGAAAAAGTGTCTTTTCATCCTCATTTCTACGAATTGCTAACATAATAAAATAACTAAATGTACGTAAAAATTTCTCTGCATTTTCAAACTCTTCAATTGCTAAATTATCTAATCCAATCATACCACCAAAATTCCCATATTGTTCTAATGGTACCAGAATCAATCTATTGATATCCTGACCTACAAGTAATTCATATTCTGCTTGTTTATCCCCTTTTAACTCTTCAATATCTTTAATCAAAATACTTGCTTGTTCATCATATAACTGAAACCACCATTGAAAATCATGACGTGATAAATGCTGTAGATTATCAATTTGTGGGACAACTCCTTGACTACACCATTCAGCAATATTTGACATCTCATCATTTTCCATATAAAAAACATAGGCACGTTCAGCTTCAAAGACCTCTCCTATTAATTTTAAAACATGATTCATTGCATCAACTGTATGATGATTCTGATACAATTCACGTATACAGTCAACAAGGATATTATCTTTTTTTATACGACTTTCTAATTCTTCTTTCTTTCTTAAATTATCAGTGATATCAAAAGCAATTTCCATGCGAACTTCACGCCCTTCCCAATCAATTAGACGATCTTTTAATAAATAATGTCTATTGATGATAGGATTTGTGTGTTCCCATGTATAAGTCTCATCATTTGATAATTTTGCATTTGTACAAAATTCACAAGGCTTATCAAACCCTTGAAGTACTTTATAACATTTCAATCCTTTATAGTCATCAATTTGAAATAGTTTCTTGCCAGCATCATTAACAAACAACAAGTCATATGTATTGATATCTGTAAGATACATTAATTCAGTCATTTCATTGATAGGCATTAACATTTGTTGCGCCTTTCTTGCTAATTGTTCACTTTTCTTTCTATTCTCTTCTTCTATTATTGATATTTTCTCTTCTCTTTTTTGCTGTTTACGTATAAAAAGTGCAGATAATATAACAATAATGATAAATGAACACATAACAATAATCATAAGTTTTCTTGACTGCTGAACATTATCCTCAGTGTACACTTCTGCTACACCAACTGCTTTATCAGCTAGTGTAAAATAATGTTCACTTAATTCATATAAACGCTCACTACTGGTACCGTTTCTAAACTGAATAATTTCCTCCTTTATATTTTGCCATTCAGTTTCCATTTGATTTAATATCGCTTGATATTCTTTTTGCTTTATAGATGTTAAATTTTTATTTTTATCACCATGGATTAAACCTTGAAGATTACTATCTAATTCTGCAATTAATGCATCATTAGGATGATACATCAGTTCCTGCTTAATTAATTTCTGAGTTCCTCCTCGAATAATTCCTGTATAATTGATAATACGTGCATTTCCTTGAAGACTTGCATTAGAATTCATAGATAATATTCCAATGCATATCATTGTCACACATAAAAATATTGATATAATTCCAACCCATTGACTTGATGATAATATTTTTTTCATAGGACTAACCCTCCTAGATTACTTTTATGCTATATATATCATTTTATCACATTATGATTTGATTTGTATCTATTATTTATTTCATTAAAAAAATAAATTTCATTTTGAATATCACGCTTTTCACCAAAACTATACAATTTCAACTCATTACATACAGACTACACGAACAGATCTATTTTTCACATTCTCCTTATCCATCCAATAATTGATTTGTCTACCTATCTTCATGGATTTTGTGAGGAATGGATTGATGAACTTATATCATCCCCTAAAGATGAAAGTTATCATCCTCAGCCTAACAAAATGACCTACATTCCCAAGAGGAATGAGAAGATAAGTTAGTACAAGAATGTATCTATGAACCTATATTCTTTAATCTTTCTCATAGTTTACATCCCAATCGTAGTGTACATTGTGCCCTAGCACAAATAGATATCTAGTATTCTACAGTTTAGTTTATTAAAGGCGATATCTCTGCATATTTTGACGAAATCGACCATCAATATCCTTAAGTCTATCTTAAGAGAAAGAATTGACGATGAACGTTTCATTCGTCTCATCAACAAATTACTGAAAACCGGTTACTTCGATATGGAACACAAGTTCCAATCAACAAAACAAGGTAGCCCTCAAGGCTCATGTAACAGTCCAATTCATGCGAACATCTGCCTTGATAAACTGGATAGATTTATGGAAGATATCATCAAGCATGATACAATAGGAAAATATCATAAGCAAAATCCAAAATATGCACAGTTAAGATATCAACTTAATAAGTCCATTAGTATTCATCATGTCAAAGAAATCAAACGAATAAGGAGAGAATTGAAAAACACTCATCACACATGCGAAGAACGAAAAAACACATTTTCTTGGTTATCTTATCAACAGGAGGTTTCCCTAACATTGATATTCTTATTGATAATAAGAAATTGATATGCAAACTACTATGACATTTCACTAAAGAAAGTCTTTAAGAAATATCATTCACAATTGATTTATTCGCATACAACCAATAATGGTCAAGTCAAAACAATCAAATTAGCTTTATACCATTCATTTAAATGAGATAAAACATTCTTTCCACAGTAGCTTGATAAAACCAAACAAACTGTGGAATACAAACATGAAGAAACAAATCCTCTCAAAAGAAACTATTATATATGTGGCAATTCACATCAACATACCATATTTCATAGAAAGAAGATAAATTTACTACATATGCCATATTCCAATATCATCAAAGAAATGATAAGAATAAACCAAAGACAAATATGTGTGTCAGGAATGTTTTATAAAGGTTAATCAAAACCTTTTAGAACACAATCAAATGACAAAACGAAAACTCACTTAGAAATGGAGAGCCATACATTGAAAGGTGCCTGTACAGTTTGGGAAGGGGCGAGGTCTTTTAGACTTCGCCTATTTCATTTTTTATTTCCTGTACATATAGGACTTTCTTAAACATGTTATTTTGTATTTTCTTCAATCACTTTTTGACTATTAATATAAAACATTATAAACAACAATGAAAATAACATTGGAGTTACTGTAAGACCTACATTACTAGCTTGTTGAAATATAGCTATATATGCTCAAATCAATATACAAATTGCAAATATCATAAATATCTTTCTTTAAATGAAACATATGATTTTCTCACTTTCCTCTTTTATTTTCTACAATTGAGTAAATAGAAATATCTTTTATTTGAAGATTAGATATTCCTACATAATAATCAAATAAATCCAAGACTTCCTTCTGATAAAAATCCTTAATTATATCTTTTGCATAAGTAGCATTCATATCCATTTTATATATTTTATTTCTTTCTATTTCATATTCACAAGGTTTACCTCTTGTTTCAGGATAATTCACAACACCATTTATTTTAAGAAAACTCGCAATCTTTCTTTGTATTTTCCCATCTTTTAAAATTTTAAAATATCCACCTGTCTCATTACCTTTAAATACATAACTTGTATTATTAGAATAATGTTTTTGTAAAATTTGAAACAAATCATCTGTTTCATCCCCCACAAAAATAAGACTCCCACCTTTTTCTAATTCAACAACAACACATTTTCCACTTTCTAAAACACTTACATAAAAAAAAGTATCAAACTGATTAAAAACATAATTATCTTGATAAACATAAAAATTTTTATAAATATTCATATATGAATATTCAAGTTTATAACCATCACTAAAAATAGAATATGTAGGAATAAACATCACGTTTAAATTCAATGTCAATAGTTCTAAAATTGTATTTAAGTACTCATTCTTAGACATATCAATATCTCCCTTATCACTTATATTCTTATCTTACTATAATTATATATAACTCACAATGAGAGAACAAATGAATATAAAATAAACCTACTGATCTCATAGTATCTTGTAGTCAATAAAAGAATTAGAAATTTTTGAAGAGAAATAAAAATCATATATTATATCACAACAAGTGAGCATCATCAATGCTATAAGCAAATATATTTCATAAATATTTGACCAATCCAAATTCTTTATAGAGAAAAAATAGCAATATAATCTCATAGGATTATATTGCTATTATTCATCATTAATGTTTAACTATTCGATAATAGGTTCTAGCTGTTAAGATATAAACAATTGTATAAATAATCGCAAGAATAATAACAGAAATCACTGTACAGGTAATAAATAAACCTTGTCCTGAACTAATCAGATAACCAAACATCTTCATAATCATCTTAAATGCAAATGCCATATGAATCACTGCCACAACAAGTGGAAGAAAGAAGAAAATAAGAACTTGTGAACGAATGGCTTGTTTGACTTCTTTTTTACTCATACCCACATTTTGCATAATTTCAAAACGTTTTTGATCTTCGTAGCCTTCTGATAACTGTTTATAATACATAATCAATATCGCCGCCATAAGGAATAACAATCCTAAGAATAAACCTAAGAAAAATAAACTTCCATAAGAATCATAAAACATATTTTCCATTTCATACTGTGATGAAATAAAAACGACATAATTTTCATTACCTTCTATATCCTTAACAACATTTTGAAGAACTTCTTCAGCTGTTTCAGAATCATCTTCATTCTGATAAGCAATAGACATATATTCAGTTGGCCAAACCTGATCTTCTAATGTAAATAAAACATTTTTAAGTGTTTTTTCATCTTTAAAAATCATCCCAGTTAACTGCATATTTTCACCAAGTTCTGATTCCAAGAAATATTGATCATGAACTTCAGATTTGATGTCAACTGTTTTTCCATTAATCTTCATTTGTCCTTGTAATTTTTCAAAATTCGAATGCACAAGAACTTCATTATCTTTTAAAGATTCATTTTTGTGATAAGCACGATTGTATTCATCCAGAGTCATAGCCGAGAAACTTTTAAAGTCTCTTCCATCACTGCCTTCTCCTGTGATATATTCACCATTTCTTTCATTATAAGGGATTTTATATATTTGACGAGTTACAAAAGCTGATGTTTGAATATTTTTCTCTTTCAATGCATCTTTCATGTCGTTATAGAAAGTATTAAGTTCTTTTTCAGAAGGGAGTTGTCCATCTGAATGAGACATGATTTTCATCATAAAATCCTCATCCTGGACCATATGAACAGTATCACCAATACCTAAATTTAGGGTAACAGTTGAAGATATCATAACCAATATACATGTACATAAAATACAGATACTTGCCAGTCCTACTGCATTTTGTTTCATACGATATATCATTTGTGATACTGATGTAAAATGTCTTGTCTGATAATAGAAACGTTTGTTTTTCTTTAACATTTTTAAAATGGCTATTGATCCTGCTGTAAATAAGCTATATGTTCCAATAATAACCAAGATAACTGCAACAAAAAATAAGGATAAAGCATCCATTGGATCTTCAATAGTTTGTGCAAGATAATAACCTGCTCCTAATGTAAGAATTCCAATCAATGTAAATAACCACTTTGTTTTTGGTTCTTTTTCACCATGATCCCCACCACGTAAAAGTTCAATTGGATTCGCTAATTTAATTTGAATGACATTAAACAAATAAGCAGCAAAGAAAATGGTTCCATAAACAGTCATTGTTAAAAAGATAGATGATTGGGGAATTTCAAAAGTAATCGCTGTTTGAATATGTGATACATTAACTAACAATAAGAACATTAATTGGCTAAAGATAGCACCAAAGAGAATTCCTAATACTAATGAAACAACTGTTGTAAAGATAGTTTCAAATAACATCATAATCATCACATGTTTCTTTTCCATGCCTAATATATTATATAATGCTATTTCTTTTTTTCTTCGTTTGATTAAAAAACTGTTCACATAAAATAAGAATATCACTGAAAAAAAGATGACAACCCAAGTTCCTAACATCAAAACAACAGGTGCTGTGGAACTTGTATCCCTTAAACTTTGATTAACGGCCAAACTATGAATGACATAGCACATCATCACTGTAAACGTACTTGTTAGTAAGTATGGAAA
>NZ_HG005284.1:387948-389982 GCF_000455285.1 Candidatus Stoquefichus massiliensis AP9
TTTCATCATCTATCCTTACATTGATGTAAGAATACCTTTTTAACATTATAATCACTTATGACTCATATGACAAACATAACTCAATAGAAGAAAAGGAATAACCTAAGATTATTCCTTTCAAACTATTTATTTTCTTACAATTCTATAATACGTTCTTGCTGTTAAAGTATAAACAATGCTATATATAATAGCTAAAATAATCACAGAAATGAACGTACACATTATAAATAATCCATTTCCTGAAACAATTAAATAACTAAACATTTTCATAATCATCTTAGAAGCAAATACCATATGAATGACTGCCACAACAAGTGGTAAAAAGAAGAAAATTAAAACTTGTGAACGTATTGTTTGTTTGACTTCCTTTATGCTCATTCCCACATTTTGCATGATTTCAAAACGTTTTTGATCTTCATAACCTTCAGATAATTGTTTATAATACATAATGATAATTGCAGCCATAAGGAATAATAATCCTAGGAATATTCCTAAAAAGAATAAACTTCCATAAGAATCAGTAAACATGACTTCCATTTCATATTGTGAAGATGTATGCAATGTTATTCCCAATGTGTTTTCTGTTACATTTGTAATCACATCTTCTGCTGCTTTTGCATCTTCTTGATTTTGATATTCAATAGAGAGATATTGAATAGGTCCTATTTGATTATTCATTGTTGATAGAGTATCTTTTAAGATTTTTTCGTTTGGAAAGACTATACCTGTATATTTGGCTAGTCCAGAAAATTCTGTATCTAGAAAATAGTGTTCTTTTACTTCAGAACAAATATTAAAAGTTTTTCCATTAATAAAAATTTGATCTTTTAAATTTTCAAAATTCGAATGCACAAGAACTTCATTATCTTTTAAAGATTCATTTTTGTGATAAGCACGATTATATTCATCCAATGTCATTGCTGATAAACTTCTAAAATCTATGGAATCACCACCTTCACCAGTAATCAATTGTCCATTTTTTTCATTATAAGCAACTTCATAAACAGTACGTACAACAAATGCTGATGTTTCTATATGATTATCCTTTAAATTCATTTGGATTTGGGTATAAAGTCTATTTAAATCATTCTGTGATGGCAACTGTCCTTTCTCATCAGCAAAGACCTTAATCTGATAATCTTCATTGAGCATATTTTGAACAGAATCTTTGATTCCTAAGTTTAATGTGACTGTAGAAGATATCATGACCAATATACATGTACATAAGATACAGATACTTGCCAGTCCTACTGCATTTTGTTTCATACGATATATCATTTGTGATACTGATGTAAAATGTCTTGTCTGATAATAGAAACGTTTGTTTTTCTTTAATATCTTCAAAATCATAATTGAACCAGCTGTAAATAAACAGTATGTTCCGATAATAACCAATACAACTGCAACAAAGAATAACATTAATGCTTGTATTGGATCTTCAATAGTTTGTGCAAGATAATAACCTGCTCCTAATGTTAAGATTCCAATCAATGTGAATAACCACTTTGTCTTTGGTTCTTTTTCACCATGATCCCCACCACGTAAAAGTTCAATTGGATTCGCTAATTTAATTTGAATGACATTAAATAAATATGCAACCATAAAAATAGTACTATACATAACAAGTGTAAAGATAATTGTGATTACAGGAATTTCAAAAGTCATTGTGGTTTGAATATGAGCTAAATTGACTAGTAATAAAAACATTAGTTTACTAAAGATTGCTCCAAAAAGAATTCCTAATACTAATGAAACAACAGTTGTAAAGATGGTTTCAAATAACATCATAATCATGACATGCTTCTTTTCCATCCCCAGAATATTGTATAGTGCTATTTCTTTTTTCCTACGCTTAATAAGAAAACTATTGACATAGAATAAAAATATAATTGAAAAAATAATAACAATCATTGAACCCATTTCTAAAATAACTGGAGCTGTTGTGCTATATTCACTCAATTCTGGATTCATTGATAGACTATGAATAACGTAAAACATCATCACTGTAAATGTACTTGTTAGTAAGTATGGAAG
>NZ_HG005284.1:390852-428573 GCF_000455285.1 Candidatus Stoquefichus massiliensis AP9
TTCATTTTATTATCCTTACATTTATGTAAGTTATTCAACTTGCAATTTATCCACATGAAAATCAATAGAAACAATTGTACCCTTACCAACTGTAGAATCAATATGAATTTTATATCCTAGATTACAAATAATTTGATAACATAAATATAATCCCAATCCACTTGCTTTTTTATCTACTCTCCCATTATATCCTGTGAATCCTTTTTCAAACACACGGGGTAAATCTTCTGATTTAATTCCTATACCTGTATCTTCAATATACAAAACTTCATCTTTTTCATAAATATGAATGATTCCATCTTTGGTATATTTCAAAGCATTTGAAAGAATCTGTTCTATAACAAATGATATCCATTTTTCATCTGTTAATATATGTCTTTCAATTGTTTCTTTTTTTAATTTAATTTTCTTTTGAATAAAAAATGTAGCTTGTTTTCTAATCACTTCATTGACAATAGAATCTAAAGAATATTCTTTGATTCTCATATCTGAAGACATATGATCTATTTTAATATAATGCAAGACCATATCCACATATTGTTCTATTTTAAAGACTTGCATAAGTAAATCGTTATGAGGTTCACTTTGTGATTGAATCAATAAACGCAAAGCAGATATAGGTGTTTTAATTTGATGAACCCACAAAGTAAAATAATCCAACATATCATGATAGTCTTCATCATCCTGATTTTTTAATTCTTTATGTAAATGATCTACTTTTGTTAATAATTCATGATAATACTCTTCTATTGCAGTTCTAGGTAATGGTAAATCTGACATATATACATTTTCAAGTGATAATATATATTGGAGCTGCTGACTTTGCTTATAAAATTTATAAAAATCAATGACTGTATAAATGAAAAGTAATGTTAAACTTAAGATTGCTGCGTAATGAATAGCATCTATCAAAGCACCATATAAATATAATATCAGATAGAATATCCCTACAATTAAGAAAGTATAAATATAAAATTGTTTACGATAACACAAATAATTCCATAGTTTATTCATAAGATAATTTATATCCTAAACCTTTCTTTGTTTGAATCAAAGAATCAATTCCAAAATCATCTAATTTCTTTCTTAATCTATTCATATTCACACTTAAAGTATTATCATCAACAAATTGATCACTTTGCCATAATGCTATCATTAAATCATCTCTAGAAACAAATGTTTCTGATTTTTCAAACAACATTTGTATAATCTTTAATTCATTCTTTGTTAGTTCAATCGTTTGATTTTGATATGAGATGGTTGCTTCTAAAATATTTAAAACCAAATCTTTATATGTTAAAATATGGAATTGTTTTGAAAAGGAATATGTTCTTCTAAGTATAGCTTGTACTTTGGCAGTTAAAACATTCAAATCAAATGGTTTATTGATGAAATCATCAGCACCCATATTCATCGCCATTACAATATTCATATTTTCATTTGTTGATGAAATAAAGATAATGGGAATTTCTGAGACTTTACGCATCTCCTGACACCAATGATAACCATTATAACAAGGTAATGATATATCCAATAAAACAAGCGCCGGCTGTTCTTTCATAAAGATATCCATAATATTCTCAAAGTCTTCGACAACATAGACTTCATAATTCCATTTTTCTAAATGCTTCTTTAATGTTGATGATATGATTTCATCATCCTCTACAATCATAATCTTTTGCATAAGTTTCACCTCGCTACCCATTATATCATATTTATCAAACATATGATAAATTTACATTCTTTAGTTGTTGTTTTTCAATTTTATCTTATGCTTTTATCATTATTTTATCTCTCTTTTATTACATTACAATTATTTATATGAATCATATTTTTTGTTTTCATTGAGAAAAATATATGAAACAAATTTATTAACAACTTGAGATTTTGCAGCCTTATTTTCATGTTACAATCTGTTTAGCATTTATTACCTCGAAAGGATGTGGTAGAGTGCTAGATATTTTAGCAACAATTGCCATTGCAGTGATAGGTGATGTGATTTCGTATTTTATCATTTTATAACTTGAACAAGCACATTGTAGAAAACACTGAAAACCAGATTATATTATCATACTTCTCCTTATATTTTAATTAGTAAACTATTCATATAACATAGCCATTTTATTTATACGTCTTTTCATTTCTTGCTGTAAACTTTCAGGTGTAATAACCTTCACTTGATCTTGTAACATCATTAACCAACCAATTAATCCATCAGAAATAGGCGTATCTGTAATGGTAATTAAATATTGTTGCTGATAGAGTTTTTGTACCTCAATTTCTGTTCCAAATCGAGAAACTAATTCTCTTAATAATTTATAATGGCATTCTAATTGAATGGTTGCTCTTTGTTGTGATATGTACATATTGGTTGTTTTTTCTATTTCATCAGTGAGATCAAATTGCTCTCTAATATCTAAATAATGATAATGAACAGTTTGAATTAAACGCATACGATCAATACGGTATGTTGATAATTCATTTTTAAATTTATCATTATATCCTATGACATAATAATGATTATTTTGAGAAACAATCTGATATGGAGAAATGATATATTGGTTATTTTTATTACCATTTTGTGAAGGAACTTCTTTTAGATGATTATATTGAACAGTATAATTAATATATTGAAAAGAAATAACAGATTTATTTTCTATAGCTTTCATAATTGTTGTAAGATTGAGAAACAAAGAAAACTGTAATGTACGTTTTGATGGCTCAAAACGTACAAGACGAAGTTGTTGTGAGTATGATGATAATGATAGTAATTTATTCTGTAAAATATGCTTATCTTCATTCTTTAAATCTTGATGAAAGACAATACTATCAAGAATAAATTGTAATTCACCATCCTCAAAAAAATCTGTTTGTATTCTATAGCCAATACTCTTAATAGCAACAACTATATTTCCATGTATCCATTCATAAAAGAAATCATTAATATTTTGAACACACGAACGAACTGTTTTAATATCTATATATATTTCATATTTTTTTAATTCCATCAAAATATCTTTAGCAGAAATCCCTTTACTTTGATTCTCTAATATGATTTTAAACACATAATACATCCTTTTCCCCATATAATCCTCCTAATGACTTGTTGCTAATTGATATCCTTTTCTTTGTTTATTATAATGTCTCATTAATGAAACATAATCATAAACACTATAACTACATAATAAATCTAATAATTTTTCATCTTGACAGTCAGGTAATAATTTTAAATATTGATAGGCCAAATGATATTGATCTTCTAATAAACATATTTTTGCACATTCTTGAGGTTCTACTTCATAACGTACATATAAAGTCTGAATAAACTTAGAGAATGACGTTGTTTGAAAATCTATTAAATGTCTGATAACACAATATTCATTAATTGTAATTGTCTTTTTAGATATTTTTGTAAACAATTGTTTTTTCAGATCAGTAAAACTTTGATAATGAAATAAAGCATTCATCATAATCAAATGATATTCTAACTGATCATAATCCGATGATTTGTATAGTGCATGTAATGCATATACAAATATTTTTTTATTCATTGTTCCATCATTAATGAAGTTTTCAAATGATTGTATAGTCATACAATCATTAATCATCATTAAAATCTTTTGATCTTGAATAATTTTATTTAAATATTTTTTCTTTTGTCCTAATGTTACATGATTTAATGTTTGATAATCTTGTCTCATAATCTCATCTCCTTGTATTTTCATTATACTAAGTTTACGTATGAGACATCGATTATATACCTATTTTAACACCGTTTTTTCGGTTTTGTTATACTTTTTAGTGATTTTTTAAAAATTACTGTTTTTAGATAGCTTTTCTCTCTGAATGTACAATGACAATTATAAATATATACTTTTTTCTTGTAAACAAAAAAAACTGTAGATATGACTCTACAGCTTGAATAAATATTTAACACATAACATCTCTTTTCCTATTGAATAAAGTTTATTCTATAGAAATCATAAGTTTTGTTATAGGATGACTCATCATACCAGCATAACCATCTTGACCACTTATGGTTTCTGTATCATATTGCCAACCATAATTTGTTTTATATTTTGCTCGTAAATATGGACGAATATTATCAGGTGTGTAATAGTAAATTTGTACAGCATCTATTTCTTTATGATTTCCTGCATACCCAGTTTGATAATTATGAATATCATAATCAGTTATCCAATTTAGCCATGATCCACCCTTAATATGTACTCTATATTTTATATGACCATTATCTACTTTCATAGCAATTGCTATAATTGGACTATCTTGATAACCAGCATAATCTTCCAAGTTTCTGACTTCAGGTAACCAATCATGTTTCTTTGTTTTGACACGATAATAGACATTTACTTTTTGTTTGTTATTTTGATTTTCAGTATAATCAATATAACAATCTAACCTTCCACACTTACTCCACTTTCTTTCATGCAAATGAAAATGATTTATTATACCACAACCTTGACAATAGGTTTTCTGTATACCATTTTCCCATATTGGACTAGATTCTATTACAATACCATTACCAATATATATACCAATATGACCTTTCATCCAAACAAGCCATCCCTTTTGAATTTTAGAAAAATCTGATGTCACACGTGAACATTTTGAAATCATTGTATCAGCATTGATATCTAAAACACCATGACTTCCATATTTTCCATTTCCAGGATAACCCCAAAGTATTCCTTTGATTAATCCCGAACAGTCACACAATAAATATTTTCCATTTTGACTATTCATAAATTTCCCTAATTTGTAAAGAGTAGGTAATTTCTCAACCTCTACAGCTTTATTTATAAAATCCTGTACTTTCATAAACATCACCTTTCTTTTAATTCATCAATACGTTTCCATATTGTATTAATTTCTATTCTTTGTTTGATTTGTTCTTGATTTATTTTTTCTATTTGATTATTCATTGCTTTGATATCTGATCTTGTCTCATTTGTTATAGAACAAATTTGTTCTAATTTTATATTAGCTTTCATAAGTTCTCTGCTTTCTTCTTTTGTATCTTTCTTACGATTTGAAAAGAAGTTAATTGCATGAAAACAAAACAATATCACAGTCATCAAAAATGTAATACTTATTGTTGTTTCGGGTGCCATGACTTCACCTTCATTCGTGATCTAATTCTGGCAACCCAGCAATACTTGTCAAAAAAGATGTGATTCCTGCAAGTAATGTTGCAGAAACTAAAATACTCCATGATACATCACTAATGACAACTGAAGTCCCGATCAATCCTACTGCAGTCTGAGCCATTGTCTTCATTGCTCTTATTCCTGCTGCTTTCATCCATTTCTTAAAATCATATTTTTTAATCATATTATTCCTCCTCTTTACAAAAGGCACTCATAGAGTGCCTAGAATGATTTTTTTAATTCAATCATTTCTTTTTTTAGATTATTAATTTCTTCTTGTTGCTGATCGACTTTTTTATATAGTTTTTGAATCATATATGTATTTAATGCAATGAGTTCACTATAAGACACTCCATAAGAATCTTTTGAATTTCCATCATTATCAATATAATACTGATGCCCAACAAACTGTAATACTCCTTCTGTTATACCCAATTCTTCTAAACATCCAACAATATCTTGTGCTATAAATCCAAAATGTGTTTGATTGTCTTTTTCATCTTTTCTGCAATATGATACCGGCTTTAAACGATGAAATATAAGTGAGTAAATATCATTTCCATATATTTGAATTTTATTTGCCTCATCCATGTAAATAATATCCCTTTTAACTCGTCTATCTGATTCATAATTTGGTGCTAATTTTGTATACACATTATAAAATCTATTACCATATTTTCCTAAAGTACATTTACCATCATATTCTGGATGAACAAACATACTATAAGTTGAACTGCCAGTGTCCGGATTAAAATATATATTTTCACCTGCCATTTTAAAATCTATAGCTCTTCCAAACACCCTCGTTGTTTTATTATTTACATAACTGCCATATCCATAATCCAGTCCATTGGTTGTAGACCCAAAACTAATCGCATCAAATTCTCTTAATAGAAATCTGTAATCTGATCGTATGTCCCCACCTGTGTAAATGCTTTTGTTGTTATATGAGCGTAACCATGATGAATCCTCCATATACCATCCACCACCATAACTTGCATTATACCATCCTTGATTACCATATGTATAAAGCCAGCCATTTGATAATACTAAGTCTGCTCCTGAAATATTAGTTCCACTACCTGTAGGTTTTAATGCCATTAATGACGTATTATTTCCATACCATGTAAATTTACTTGTTGTATCATCACCTATTGTATTTCTTAATTCTATATCATCATTTCCATTGACAATCCATTGCATATTATACCAGTCTGTCTGACCATCAATAGACATCAATGTTCTATTATTGGGTGAAGTTGGAAAATATAATTTATTAACTCTCAGTTCCCCATTTGAAGATGCAATATTAGACAAATCAAATACTTCCCCATTACTCTTGATAATACGATTCCTTTCTGATTTTAAATCCCATATAAAATCAACAGTATTGTCAAAAAGCGAATATCCACCAAAAGCAATTCCTTTCTTATTTGCCTTAACATTCATAATTTTCTCAGATGTTCCTATCTCTATTGTAACTTCTGCATAACCACCTAAGACATCAGTTACTTTGCCATAGATATTCCATTTTTTATCAGTACTTAAAGTTTCATTTCCTAAAATCACACTTGCTCCACTTGCACAGGTTGTATCGACATATGATGTTGTAAGAATTTGAAAAATTTTAGATGCTATATAATTTTTTGAAGCAATGTTTTGAAATCCATATGTAGGCGTTACTTTTAAACATGTTCCAGATGTTGTAATATTTCCATTTTTATCACATCGTTCAACTGCAAGACTTAATGATGGTGATTCATAATCATAAATTGTTATTGTAACATCCTTTGAAGTACTTCTTCCTCGACTGTCTGTAACTGTTGCTGTAAATGTTAGTGTAAAAGTTGTATGATTACCATCGCTCACAAAAGGTCCAAATGTTGCCGAATTGGCTCCAGAACTAAATCCAGCACCACTTATGTTATAACTTCTTATTGTCGATCCATAAATTCCAGCTGCACTTGTGATGTCAAGTTTAACTTTAGAATATCTTTCAACATATATTCCAAACCCACTAGGAACACCATTATCAATTTTTGTTGCACCGAAATTAAAAGTAGGAATAGCACTTGCAGGTAAGTTAACAGTAAAATTAATATACTTATCTTCTCCTATCTGTGTAGAACCATTAAAAGTTCTTAAAATAAGTGTGCCTGTTCCACTTGTTGCATTAGGAATCTGATTAGCCAATGCCCATGGCACTGTCCATGTTGTGGATGTTCCTACACCACTTGCTATCCCTTGCCAACTCAAATTACCAAAAGAATACCATAATTGATGAGTAAATGATGAACTAGCTCTATTAATATTAATTGTCATAGCACTTCCAATTGTATTTCCACTTATCGTACCAAATGAACTTGCTCTTGGGATTGTATCCAATGTTTGTGACCCACTCAAACTCATACTTGAAAGACTTGATCCACTCCATGTAATTTTAATATTAAATGTTGAACTTACACTAAACGATTTGGTTCCATCTGCATTATGTCCAATTGTTGTAGAGCCACTTGCAATCTGTTTCTTACCAGAACTTCCGCTTGCTCCACCTGTATAATTTCCACTATATGATGAGCCATTGACATTAACTGACCAACTTTTACTAGCACTGAAATTTAAAGAAGCATTCCAGTTAAGATACAATTTCCATGAAATTGTACTTTTATTATTTGATACATCAACACTCGACCTTGACCATTCAAATGTTAGCCATAAATGATTGCCACCATATTTACCACCTGTTATTGTTCCACTTGTTGCCATTTTATCCCCTCCTATTCTAATGAAAAGCTATCATTAACTTCTTTAATAAACCTAAAATACGCAGTTGGCGACCCAATTCTTAATGCTTTAACTGTATGAAGTTCCTGATTTGAAAACCATGCAATTTTTGTATTGCTATCATAGAATCCTAATTCGCTTGTTGTTAAGATAGCCTTAAAGTTTGATTTTGATGCCCCTAATTCAAGTGTTGACCCATTAAATCTAGCCCATTCAAGTAGTTCAATAACATTAACTTTGCCTTGATTAAGAGTATCAAGTGTTTGTTCAGTTGATTTAATAAATTCTGTATAATCTTTTGTGAGGACCATTTTATTTATAATTTCAGTTATTTTCGTATTGTAATCAGTTTTCAAGACTGTATTCTCATTCACAAATGCAGTTATACTATTTTGCAATAGTTCTATATCAGTATCATATTGTGTTCTAATTTCAACCTTTGCTCTCGCAATTAATTCTTCAACATCAACAGGAATATCCGTCATATCAAAGCAAGTTGCATAGGCTATATACCAATAGACAGGTACATCCGTCGTTCCAACTGTACCATCAATATAAAAAAATCCAGTGCTTGAAAATGTTCCTGTATTTCCACAAACAAGCTTAAAAATATACTCTTCATATTTCCCAGTTCCTGTATTGCTTGTTAACCATTTTGTATTACCACCAGTTCCAGTAGCGTTTGTAGCCCACAAAAGTTTTCTTCCTGCAGGTATTTTTGCAATTATACGATAGATAAACACTGCATTTGCTCGAGATGCATGTCCCCAATAAAATCCACCACATCCAGGGGATGATGTCCCAATATTTTTGATTCTTATTTGATAATCAGAGGCGCTAGGACAATCTGTTTCTCTTGCAATACGTTCTAATACCACATTTGAGTTACCACTATTATTGTAAACTTTAATGCTATTTACCTCATCAATAAAGGTTGAATCCTTAAACAGTATTTTACCTTGTCCTAATGATTCTCCTATTGCTCCTTGTGGACCAGTTGCACCTGTATTTCCCTTGTTACCATAAACACCAATAACTCTTTTTGCAGTTTCCTTTGTTGTGTTATTTGTATACTTTATTACTTCATAGTTCCATAGATATTTGTTTGTTTCTGTCAATGTAGGAACGGCTGTTGCCCAGCTTGCTGGTGCTGCTATATTGCTTGTACTGACCTGATAATATTCTGTAATTGTACTTATTCCTACACCAGTTGCTCCTGGTGCTCCTATTGGACCCGTATCTCCATAGGCACCAATAATACAAGGGGCACTTGCTGTGGTAGAGTTGTCTGTATAAGTGATCACTTCATAATTCCATAGATATTTCTTGGATGATGAAACAGACTGTACAGATGTTGTCCATCCTGATGTACTTGCTGTGATTCCACTACTGCTTGCAGTAGCTAAATAATAATTTGTGATTGACTTAATCCCTTTACCTGCATCTCCCTTGTCACCTTTAATAAGAGACCAAGTATAATCAGCAGCATTTGTTGATTCAGTTGGTGTTGTCTTATTATAAGCCAAACCAATATAAGTCTTTCCAGTTGGATCATCACTCATATTTGCTCCTAATGAAGATGTTGCATATTTAATCCATGTATAGAAAGTCTTTCCATCTGCTCCCTTACCACCTGCAACACCTTGATCACCTTTTTCACCTTTGATGAGTGACCATGTGTAATCACTGTAGTTATTGCTTTCTGTAGATGTTTCCTTGTTATAGGCTAATCCTATATAGGCTTTACCAGTAGGATTATCTGACATACCAGTTGTTGGTGTATCAGCATATTTCAGCCATGTATAATACTGTTTACCATCTGTACCCTTTGGACCTTGAACACCTTGAGGGCCTTCGACCTTAACCCATGTATAATCATTGAATACTGAACTATCAGTCTCTGTAAAATCAACATATGTTCCAATATACTTACCTGGTGTTTCTCCATTGTTGGATGTAAATGTTGTCCCATTATCACTATATTTGATATGCAGATATGAAGTCTTTCCATCACTTCCTTTAGGTCCAGCAGTTCCTGTTTCTCCCTTAGGTCCCACTTCACCTTTCATCTTAGACCAGCTATAAGAAGTGTAATTTGTAGGAGCTGTTGAATTTTCAGTGATTGCAACACCAATATAGATTGCATCAACTGCACTATCACTCATTGGATTACCGTTAACATTCTGAGAATACTTCACATGAAAATAAGAGTTTCTTCCATTTTCACCTTTAGGACCTTGAATACCTTGTTCACCTTTTATTTTAGCCCATCTATATTGAGATGGATCAATTGAGGGTGTTTCCTGTGTTTTATTATAGGCAATTCCAATATAATTTTTATTTGTAGCTTCATTTGATATCCCAGTCCCATTTTCATTATCAGCATACATAATCCATGTATAATAAGTCGTTCCGGATATACCCTGTTGTCCTTGCTGACCATCTCTTACTAAAGAAAATGACAACTGCTGAGAAATTTCATAACCCTTGTATATAACATAACACTTATATATGATATTTCTTGAATCAATGGAAGATAGCACATTTCCAGATACCTTTAGACAATGATTCTCTACAACTTCATTGTCTAAACACAAATCAGTTTCAATACCATCAACAATTCTTTTATATGTAATATCTAAATTTTTATCATTAAGCATTATTTGATTCGCATTATTTCTAATATCTGGAGTAATAATCAACGGATTCCAAATAGGCCATATATTACCATTAGTATCAACTTGTTGTGTTGGCATATTTGAATCTAGATTCAATGAAAGTTTTGGTATATCAGTCTCATCTATAATTGTCATATAAGTTTCTTTAATAACATCTGTTAATACACAACATTCTAAAGAAAAGACTGCATATTTATCAACATCTTCACATGTAATAACAACATTTTTCATACCTTTATGGGCATTATTCCAAATAGTATCTGATGATTTATTTTCACTTTCCCTTGTCCAATTAAATAACAATTCACTTGATTTTTCAGTAATATCTTCACCCTTATAAAAAAGCTGTGCATTTAATGAGATATTATCACTTTCATTTTTTATAACATTTCCATTACCAACAATATTAAGTTTATAAAGTGAATTTGAAATTTGATTCACTTCATTTTCTATATTCTGAACTGCTAAATGAATCTCTTTTAATCCATCAATTTTTAATCCTTCTTGATCCATTGATAAAAATGGTTCATTAATATGACCTTCATTATCACGCATTCCAAACTTCACTGTGCCCTGTTCTAAATCAAGTTCAAACATATCTCCACTTAATTGACCAGTGTTAATAGCATTTGCACTAAAATTCCCCTTTAAATCAAAAGCAAAGTTCCTAAATGTTTTTCCTCCATCTTCACTATAACCAAAACCACCCATAGACATTCTCCATAAGTGTGTATCATCTCTTAATGTTGGCGTATCCATAATGGTCCATCCTTTAGGATAACCATTTTCATCCATATCAACAGTATAATATCCACCCTTATGACCTAATATATTTTCAGATATATCTTTATAAGAATTTAAAAGAGTTCGATAAAACTTCTTCAATAATATTTCACTAGGACTCTTAGACATCACAACTTCTTTTTCATTTTGTCCTAATGATTCAATAGAACTCTTCATTCCACCATCAAAACTCATTGTATTATCCATAATCACAATATTGTGATTATCAATACGAATTAAATCACTCACTTCAATAGATGGGTCACCACGCCATGTACAAGTACAAGGCAAATATGTGAAGCCATTTATTTTTTCAAATATCTTTTCTAGTCTCTCCTGCGTCATATAAGGATTATCAAAAGTGATTCCATAACCACTTCCACAAGTCAAGACATTCTCTTCATCTCCACTTGTTAATGAAGAAATCATTAATTCAGTATTTGTTTTCTTAAAACCACCCTGATATTGATCTTTCTCCTCAATAACATAATCACTTGATTCATACCAAAAAAACTCCAACTGATTATAACGATTCATTCTCACATTCTGACCTAATAAAGAAGCCATATAACTTAACATCTCTTTACATGACACATCTAATGGCTTATCAATCATGATATCTTCAAACTCATCTGATTTTAATGTAATATGACATTGTTGAACAATGTCATGTACAACATCTTTAAGAGGAGCTGGATATTCGATTTGAGGTTGATAATCAATGTTGAGATTGCTTATGAAATCATAACCTTCCAGTTTCACTTCATATTGATTATCTTGACTGACTTCACTAACGATATAAGTTCCCATTGGAATCCACTCTATATCATTATCAATCATTAATCCTATAAATACCTCAAGAGAACTATTCATATATTGTATATTATCTAAATAAGACATTGTTAATTGAATACTGTTAGAACAAATACTTCCTAAAGTTAATGTATCTTTTCCATTACTCACTTCATGAATTGTAACATTCTTTAAAGAATGACCGTCAATTTCTTGACGGCCATTAAAAATAATCTTCATTCTTAACTGACGTTCATCACTTAAGATTTGATCTTTATGTGTTTGTGTTGTTGTTATCATATCATCACCTACTTCTCAATAAAATCAATAGACATGCCTTGCCATATCCATTGTTTCAATGTTTTATCATACATATAAACAGGAACACTTCTATCACTTACATAAACATTCATTGTGTTGCGTTTCCCCATTCTTGGATCAGGATATTCCAAATCAAAGAATAAAGGGCTAATGGCTTCTAATAAAGAAGCCATTTGTCCATCATTCATAGGTGGAAATGTGACAGATATTTTTCTCTTTGTTGTAATACGATCTCTAAACATATCTCCCAACTGATTTCTACCTGTACCCTCACTTGAATCTAAATCTGATTCCTCCCATTGCAAAGCAACAGGATTTATAATTGCTTGACCATTAATTTTTAATACGTCCATATTTGCCTCCTAAATCATTAATGGTGTTGTCCCAGTACGTTTAACAACACCATTATGATATTTAATCACTTGTTTTCCGACAACTTCACCATCCATAACAAACGTTGCATGAATGTTCATATTACCATTACCACCTTTACCTTGCATTGCACTTCGCACTGCATTATAAACACCACTACTAATACCACTCACAATCTGATCATTATTAGCAACTGCAGTCTTTCCATTAATTCGACCAACTAACTCTGGTCCTGCTTCTCTTGCCACAAAAAGTTCTCCTGTTTCTGGGAAACCACCACATGCACGATATTTTGGATTAAATTTATATGTAATTTCTCCTTCGCCACCTCTAATTTGCCAAGTTGTATATACATTTTTAGGAACTCTATCAAATTTATTCGTAGCATTTGTTATCTCACTTTCACTAGGTCCAATTAATTTAGCTATAACTTTAGGATCAACACTATCTAGTCCATTCGTAATAATATCAATGATTTGTTGCGTATCCTTATCTATTTTACCGTTATTTTGTTGTAAAGACTCAGAAAGCTTTTCACATAATTGTAATCCCTCTTGACTTCCTGAATTTGCAAAATCAATAACACTTTGTGACAACATTTTTTGATCAGATAAACTCATTTCAGATAAAGCAGTTACTTTCATTAATTTCAATGCATCTAAACCTGTACTTTGAACTTTTTGTATTTCATCAGAAGACATTTTCCATGCATTATAACTATTTTGTAAACGCTTTTCCTCTTCTTCGCTCATTTGCAACCCTGAGTCCTTCAATTTTTGTATCATTTGATCATAACTCATTCCATAAACAAGTGCTTTATGAACCATTGAAGCTTCCAAAGCACCAGAAGTAAGTTGTATTGTTTGTAACTCTTCTTCATTAGCAGTTGTCATTCTATTTTTACAATCTTCTGCTGCACCTGCTAAATTTCCCCAGGAACTTGTTCCTTTTTCTTCAATGTTTGTATATTCGTCTGACATTAAAATAGCCGAAGCAATAATTTTTTCATCAGATGCTGTTAATGCTTCTCTCCAAAGTTGTTGTCCCTTTCTATTGTTTTCATATGAGTTAGTTGCTGACTCAAGGATTTCGGCATATTCACTTAAATGAACTTTTGAATACTCAAACTCTTCGTAATATTTATTTAATGATTCACGATCGGCACCAATTAAATCAGCATCTTTACGCCATTTGCTTTCTAACTCATCAATTTTTTCTTTACATATTCTTTGTTTTTCTAATTCAGCATTATAATTAGCTTGAGCAGTTACTAAATCTGCTCTTAATTTTGCTTCATTTTTCAAACTTTCAACAAATCCATCATAATAAGCTTCTGTTTTAGCTTTTTGTTCTAATTTCTTTATATTATCCTCTATAGCCTGAGAATTTTTTATCCATTCTAATCTACCACTTTCAGTCAATTTAACTGTATTTGGCATAGCACTATTAATTTTATCAACATAGTATTGAGCTTCTTCAAAGTTTTTAATATATCCATTTTCATCTGCTAATCCACGTAAATTATCAACAAACACTCTCAAAGCTGCTGATTGTGTTTCTGCACTCTTAGCATTTTCTATTGAAGATTGAATATTTTTCTTAATAGTTTCTTCAGTTTCTTCTAAAGATTTTCTTTTTTCATGTAAAGCTTCTGAAAACTCTCTTGATTGTTTAATTGAATCAGATTCTTCATAATTAAAAGCAATCAATGCAGTACTTAAGGTTAATAAGCCACCTACTACCATAAGAATTGGAGTAGAGGATAGAAAACTCAACGCTGCTGAGAATCCACCTGTTGCAACTGATGCGGACGTGGCAGTTGTTGTTAATGTAGAAAACACATTTTCCAACATCCCTCCAGTATCTTTAAACTTAAATACTGTTTCATTTAAATATGCCAAATTGTTTACTACAGACATAATAGTGTTAAATGAGTTTAAAAACTCTAATATGCTAGCTGAATCAAGCTCTGATGTTGTTTTTGATAATGCTAGACATGTTTCATTTAATTTGAGAATTTGATTAGTAAAATCACTAATATTTTTTGTATATATTTCAAGTTTCTTTAATGATTCAGATATTTTATCTAAACTTAATATTAAATCATTTTCCATTAAATAACACCTCCTTAGTGTTTTTATTGTTGTTTACTTTTTTATAAGGTATAATTATCTTATAAAGAAAGCGAGTGAAAAATATGTTTGAAAAAAAAGATAATGAAACCATAGATCCTATTTTAGATCTTGGATTGGAAAAATTAGACAAATGCAGTTTAGATATTATCAGTAAAATGTTAAATCAAAGATTTTTAGAGTGTTGGAGATTTACGAAACATGCCAATAGTTGTAGTAGTAGTGTTATGGGTGTAACAACAACAACTGCCATTTATAATCAAAATTATATTATTTTAAAACAACTTCTTAATCTTCAAGAACAAAACCAACAAATTATAGAACAGAATAGTAAAGTTATTGAGTTACTTACAACTCTTGTTGATAAATAACCATCGTATAAAAAATATTTATTTGTTCTATAATAACTTTATTTCAAATATAAATTTATGTTATATCAATTATAATAAGAAAGTGAGGATATCATATGTTTAATAAAAATTTAAGTCCAGAAGACAAAATAAATTTAATAGGTCTTGATAGCCTAGATGATATTGATAAAGATGCAATTATTGATATGTTTGAAAATTCCTGGAGTGGTAAAACCTTATATGGTAAGCCCTCTACTAATACTCTATCTTCATCTGCTGCAATAATATATTCATCTGCCTCAACTGCAGCTATCTTTACACAAAATTTAATGATTTTAAAACAAATACTTCAATTGAAAGAAAATCAATACAAACAAAATCAGGAAATCATTGATTTACTTAAGCAATTAGTTATGCAAAATTAGCAACCTATACAAACAAGCAATACAGAACAATATAAAAACGTTAGTCAGTCCACTTTGGAGGAACTACAAAAGTTAGAAGAACTTGTCAGTTTAAATATCTTAACTCAAGAAGAATTTGACAAAAAAAAGAAAGAATTATTTAATCAATAGTCAAAACACCACAGACTGTGGTGTTTTATTTTATTGGTAACTATTTATAAGCAAACTAACCTAAACACTTATTTCATATTCTTTATCTTCCCATATCTATTAAATACATACTAATATACAAATATGCCTACATTGAAAAATATATTATTCTTACAATCTTATTGTTATTTTATCTCAATTCGTTATAATTTATATATACAGAAAGGATTGGTTTTATGAGGAAAGAATATAATGGAGTTATAGGCTACAAAGTACAATTAAAGGATAATGAAAAAATATTCATAAAATCTAAACATTAGATATAAAACTTTAGATTTGGCACTTCTTGAATGGATTGAACTTGGTAGTGTTAATTTACAAGATCGTGGTATATTAACAATTCAAACATATGAAAAATCTCCTTTTCAAATCGTTTTTAAAAGGAACCAATACAATGAAATAAAAGAACTATATGATATTCTACTCCCTTACACAAAACGAATAAAAATTAATGATGACGAGAGTAAAATGACTATTTTCAACAAAGGTAATCCATATCAAATCGTCAATAATAAAAGAACACTCAGGCATTTTCAACCACATACCTATTTATCTTTGTATGATATCAATAGTTATGAAATTATTATTGATAATCAAATTCATAATAAGGATACACTCACAAATATTTTAAAGTATTATTTATTTCTTCCAAAGATTGTGATAACTTTTCAAGATTACTTATATTTATATCCATAAAACCGCCTCCTTAGCATAAAAAGATTTACTTGAAACCTTTTTTTAATATAATTGAATATAGTTTAATGAGTAATTAATTTACAGTAATTATCTTAGAGAGGAGCTTATATGCAAACATTTGAACCAATGAGAAAAACAAAAATTACAATTGATATGGAAAATAAAGAAATTTATATTAAACAAAAATCCAAAGAATTGAAAACAAGTTTGTTAAATTTAGATTATATAGAAGCCGATTTTAGTGAGGCTGGAAGTAAATTATTTATAGATATCTTATCAAATGTTTTTAAAATTTATAGTGGTAATTGGAACGATAAACAAATTACTGAATTATTTAACATCATCTCTCCTTTTGTAAACCGTATTGAAATAGATGAAAAAAGAGAGATTTTAACAATCATTAATAAATTTCCTAACAAGACTAAACTCTTAATTCAAGAAATCAATTTTAATGAAATTGTTGACTGCTCTTTAATAGAAAACAAACAGATGTTACATTCAAGTGTAAATAAGGAATTTATTACCAGATTACAACTTCATATTAATCTAAAATCAAATATTCAACCTATTATTATTGACTACATCGTTACTAATGCATCTCTAATTACAAAAAAAATCTATACAACAAGTAAAAAATATTTATTTCTTTATGATATGTGTCAAAGAGATTTAGCATTAATTAAAAATATTTATAACAAAGTAAACTTACCCCACACTAATCAATTAACCGATCCCTTCTCCGAATTAAAAAAATATAAAGAACTGTTAAATATGGGAATCTTATCTCAGGAAGAATTTGATAAGAAAAAGAAAGAATTGTTAAATTTATAATGAAAATACCACTTTTTAAACTGGTTCAAAAGTCAAGGACAATTTATTAACAGTTTAACCATAATTAAACGAAGGTAATAAATCATATCATTTAGTGTGATTTATTCCTTCTTTTTTAGCGTTATTGATTATATTTTAGTAGCACTAAAAGAAGTGCAAGCACTTCAAAAAAATTTATGATGTAATTATAAATTAGTAGATGGCAGGTATGTCAAAAACATAATGGAGATAGTGGTGTTTTATATTGGTAATAACTATTCATAAAATAAATTCATCTAAACCTTTTTATTTTTTACTCTACAATTCTAACTTATCCAACTCACGATAGCCTATATATAAAAATATCAATCTTATTGTTATTTTCATTTTAATTCGCTATAATTTATATATAGAAAGGACTGATTTTATGGAAAAAGAATTTATTGGTGTTGGCGATAAAGTTATAGTTGATGGAGACAACTTATTCATCAAGTCTAATATTCTTAAAGAAAAATGTTATTTACCTCATATTGAATGGTTAAAATTGGATGAAGTCAATTTTCAAGGGCGTGGCATGCTACACATCTATACTGATGTTAAAAGTAAAGGTATGAATGTTGTCTTTAAGCGTAATCAATATGAAGATGCTAAAAATATGTATTTGTTTTTGCTCCCTTACATGTCTAGAATCATATTCAATCATGAAGAAAATAAAATAACAATTTATAATAAGGGTAATGATGATCCTTTAGAAAAACCAATTAATAAAGTCAATGTTTCAAATCCATATACCTATTTATCATTTGATGACATTAACAGTTATGAAGTTATCTGTGATAAGCAAGTCATTAACAATGATATGCTTAAGAATACTGCCTCTGGCAAGTATGTAGCTGATGGTGTTGGTGCTTTAGTTGGTGCATTATCCTCTTTAAACTCTGGTGAATATATTACTAATCTACAGATTAAGCTAAATGTGAATAATTTTGATAATCCTTGTGTCTATGTTAATTATATTACTCGTAAAATCAAGTCTGATAGTCAGATGGCTAAAGACTTAATTAAGATGTGTGATGAAGATTTAGCAAAGCTTGAAATCATTCTCAAAAAAGATGAACCTGTAGAAAAGAAAGTCACAAATGACCCAATAGAAGAAGTCAAGAAATTAAAAGAACTTCTAGATATGGGAATCTTGTCACAGGAAGAATTTGATAAAAAAAAGAAAGAATTATTAAATCTATAATGAAAGCACCACAGATAGTGGTGTTTTATATTGGTAATGACTATTCATAAAATAAATTCATCTAAACCTTTTTATTTTTTACCCTACAATTCTAACTTATCCAACTCACGATAGCCTATATATAAAAATATCAATCTTATTGTTATTTTCATTTTAATTCGCTATAATTTATATATAGAAAGGACTGATTTTATGGAAAAAGAATTTATTGGTGTAAGTGGATTCAAGGCCCAACTAAAAGATAATGAGGAATTATTTGTAAAATCAAGTATTACAAAAGAAAATTTACATTTAGCACATCTCGAATGGCTTGACCTTGGAAATATAAATTTTCAAGGACGTGGTATATTTAGAATTGTCACTGATGAAGAAGTACCTTTTCAAATCATTTTCAAAAGAAATCAATATGATTCAATGAAAGAATTATATAGCATTTTACTACCTTACACTAAAAGAATAAGTATTGATAAAGATACTAAAAAGATAACTATTTTTAACAAAGGCAATTTAGATAAAACTGTGAGACCTATGAATAAAATTAATGTTTCTCCACCATATACTTATCTATCATTTGATGACATTAACAGTTATGAAGTTATCTGTGATAAACAAGTCATTAACAATGATATGCTTAAGAATACTGCTTCTGGTAAGTATGTAGCTGATGGTGTTGGTGCTTTAGTTGGTGCATTATCTTCTTTAAACTCTGGTGAATATATTACTAATCTACAGATTAAGTTAAATGTGAATAATTTTGATAATCCTTGTGTCTATGTTAATTACATTACTCGTAAAATTAAGTCTGATAGTCAGATGGCTAAGGATTTAATTAAGATGTGTGATGAAGATTTAGCAAAGCTTGAAATCATACTCAAAAAAGATGAACCTGTAGAAAGTAAAGTCTCTAATGATCCAATAGAAGAAGTCAAGAAATTAAAAGAACTTCTAGATATGGGAATCTTGTCACAGGAAGAATTTGATAAGAAAAAGAAAGAATTATTAAACCTATAATGAAAACACCACAATTTGTGGTGTTTTACATTATTGATAACTATTGACAAGAGAGTTCATCCAAACCTTTGCTTTGGCTTGTTCTTCTTGCATTGTTAATTTTTGTTCTTGCTCCTTTTGCTTGCTAGTCATAGGATATGGCTTTGATGGATATGACGATGCCCGTTGCCCAGATTTACGACAAAATACATTATACAATGATGTAGAAATAGCATCATAAATATATAATCCTTGTAACCACATATGATTATTATGTCGATCTTCTTTAATTTCATAGGATTGTCTGTAGAACTTTGCCAGTTCTACATCTTGGAGATAGAACTCATCATAAGTCATTCCTATGGATAAATAAAAGGGAAGAACTTCTTTAAATATTTCTGTATATGTTTTGTTGGAAAGAGAATCCTCAGTGTCTAAAAACTCGCCTTCCAACTTATTGCGTTTTTTGAGGTGTCCTCTTCAAATAATGTATTTAATGTATCTGTTGCCATTTCTGATAACTTGTTATACATATCATTCTTATTTGTAAATAAATGGAAGATTTCTTCAACTTCCGCTTTTTTAATGCGTTTATGATGTGCATAGAATGCATATTCGAAAAGTTTTGGTAAGATTGTTACAGGTTTTTTATTCATATCTGCTAAGACAATACCATCTGCTTCCATCTTTTCTAATGTTTTTCTTGTATACTCTAATGTATAGTTAACATCATTGTATGTAAATTGAATTGTTTTAGACATTGATTCATCCTCCTATCAATTATTCAGCTGCCGCTGTAGATTTTGCTTCCCATGCTGGAGCATTTGTTGGTGTAATATATAAGTTTGTTTCAAGAACAGCATTCACTGCCATAGCAGGTAATCCCATTGCACTTGGTTGTCCTGTAAAATAAACTGATTTATCTAAACCAGGATGTTTGATTTCAAACCATACATCTTTACCAGCTTCTTTAGCTGCTTTATAAGCTTCTACTAATGTGTTCCAAGCTGCTTCTAAATCAGTTGTAAAGTTAGCTAAGAAAGCTAATGCTCCACCTAAATCTTTTAATCCTTCTACATAAGTCTTAAATTCTGTTTGACTTAAATCAGTTGTTTCTAATGTTTCTGGAGATGGATTCATCTCTGGAACACTTTTGATATTAGGGATTTGAATATACCCTGCTGTTGGTCTTACTCCGGCAGTTGCTTCCACTGCATAATTCACTGTTACTCCTGCTGTACTCATAGCAATATTTGACATAATCTTTTCCTCCTTATAGTGCAGTTTGATACTGCATCAATCTTTTTAATTCTGTTTCTTTGTCTTGTGTATCTAATCCACAATATGTTCTGATATATCCTAACTGTCTCATAGCATGATCAATATCAATCATAATCGATTTGATTTCATCCATTCCTGTTTGTGATTGAATTTCAATTTCGTATTCTTCTACATCAACTGTTCCTAAATCATTCAATGTCCGACTATCTTTGAGGACATAATTATTTGTTTGAACAAGTGATATAACAGGATAACTTGAATGATAGAATCTTAACTTTTGATTTGTTGTTTGAATTGTTTCATGCTTTTGTTTTAATACATCACCTACAAGTGTATAAACCTGTTGTTCATGATCTGTCATTGATTAGACACCTCCTTTTATTCAATTGTTTTTACATCTTTCTCTTTATGAGATGAATATCATAACCGTAGTTATCTGTTTGATGTAAGTTTTAGAATCTGCTTGGCCAATAGGATTCTCATCAAGAAGAAGTTTTTCTTTGCCCCTTTCTTGACACTACCATCTTAACACTCTTATAAGGGGAATAACTAGGTTCAAGATAGGTCCATCTGCTGAATCATTTGTAAGTACTTTCTATTCATATCATCAAGGCTAGGTATTTGATGATAGTCGATATATTGAGAGAGTTGTAAACATATTTCTGGTAATTCTCGTTTATAAGTACTTGTACTGATGTAATACTTGTCATTAAGGACATCTAACATTTCTTCATAACTCAAGGCTTCCATATAAACTTCTATAATGCATCTTTGACGTGTTGGTAAAAGAAATGTCATTAACATAAACTGATTAAGTTCTTGATCAAATAATTGAATCCTTTTCAGTAATAACTCTCTTCTTTGTGTATAATCATTAAATCTAACAATTTGTGATACTGATGTTCCTTTGGTTTCATCAAAACGTGGAGAGTGTGGTGAAGGATCTTCATTATATTCTTCCAATAAATGAAATCTTTCTCTTTTTAATGAACGTATTGCTTTAAGATATTCCTTAACTTCTTTAATAATGGTTTGTTGTTGCGCTGTATATTTCATACTCTCATCCTTTCTCTAAGTTATGGTAAATATTTCCGTTTCTATCTCAATATTACTCTACGTTTTGTAGATATTCAAGCGTATTTCTAAGATTCTTAGAGTTTTGATTGATTTTTTAAATTGAAAGGTATAAAATCGGTCTTAGAGAGGTGAGTCTATGTCAACACTAAGTTTAAACATTAAAAAATATCGAGAAATGAAACATTTGACACAAGATGAATTGGGTGACTTATTAGAGGTTAGCGGAAAAACAATCTCTTCATGGGAAAAAGCGAGAAGTGAACCAAAAATGGATATGATTGAAAAAATGTCAAAGATATTGAATTGTACACAATCACAACTTATTGGTGAAAAAGAAACTGATTTCTTTACTTCTCCTGAAGAAGCATTACAGTTTATATTAAAACAAGAAATGTTTGCTAAATTTGGTGGTTATGATTTAGAAATCATGAGTGATGAAGAAATTATTGATATGGCAAATGATATTGCTCAATTTATTAAAATGATTGCAAAGAGGCGTAAATAAAATGAATGCAGCCTATTATGTTAATTGGGTTACAAATCAGTATCATACAAATAATGTAAGAGAACTTATTGACTATTGTAATATTTCTATTCAATACTGTGATACACTTAATAAAGAATGTGATTCTAGCTTATTTGTTTTAAATAAACAGGCTTATATTACTTTAAAAACTGATTTGAATCCTTTATATGAAAATTTCTTACTTGCTCATGAGTTAGGACACTATATCATTCATTATGATGATCATATGTCATTTTCGTTTCTTATGAAAACCCGTAAGAATGCACTAGAAAGAGAAGCCAATGAGTTTGCCTGTCGTCTTTTACTTAAAGATATTAATATAAAAGAAGTTGAAAATATTGAATTTATTGTACAAGAAAAAGGTATACCACTTCAAATATGGTATACTGTTCATGAATTTATTTTTCCTTTACAAAATAACTCCTATTGATATATTATAATTTTTTATAGCATTCATTAATCTCGTTTACTAACACCTGCTTTATAAATAATAACTCACTTTGATTATAAGAATAATTGTCACTTAGACAGTATGCAATGATAATAAGTAAGGTTTGATTGATGATGATATTAAATCTTTATTTGGTTTCTATTTGCTATAAAACAAGAATGTTGAATTTATTATAGAAAAAGGTATACCATTTTCAATAGGGTATACCTTTAATCATTGATTTATTATTCATCTATTTCTTTTTTGAGTTCATCTATTTCTGCATCATAATCATAAATACGTCTACGCATTTCAGAAACTTCTTCATCAATAGAATTCTGATCTTCTAATAAATGAAAATAATATTTTCCTAAATCACGATAAACATCATCTCTATCAGATTCTAAATTCTTAATCTTTAATTTAATCTTTGCAGTCCCTGCAAGTTCCTGAGTCTTATCAATTGCTTCTTCAGTAAACTTTGCAGCTTTCTTTGTTAAATCATCAAATAAAGCCATAATTTCATCTCCTATCCTTGATATTTTTTAATATACTGAACACCAATACCACCAACACCCATATGAGCACCAACGACTGATGGTAATTCTCTTAATTCTATTTCTACTTCACCAATTTTATCTAATACCATTTGTTTGACTTCTAATGCAGAATCAACACACAAAACATGTTCAATAGTAATCTTATAATCTTTCGCATTAACGCCTAACTCAATCATTCGATTGACTAATGTGGCACGTGCTTTAGATAATGTTCTGACCTTAGCCAATGAATCTATTTTACCACCTAATTCATAATTTAATTCCATAACAGGAACTATTTTTAACATTCCTGCAAGCATTGCAACTGCTGGTGTAATACGACCACCTTTTTTTAAATGTTCTAAATTTGGTGCCATAATAATTGTTCCTGAATCTTCTACCAATGATTCCATTATCTTTTGTATCTCTTGTACACTCTTCCCAGATTGAACAAGTTTTGCAGCTGTAAATGTTAAATACTTATGATTTCCTGCCGTTCCCTTTGTATCAATTAATGTAATAGGAATATCTACCATATCAGCAGCAACCTTCATTCCATTTAAAGTTGAAGATAATCCTGTAGCAATTGGTAACCCTATGACCTCATCATAACCTGCATCTTTGATTCTCTGCAGAATATTAACCATCTCTCCTGTTGGTGGCTGAGAAGTCATGACCATAATATTCTCTTTTTCCATCGTTCTAAAAACTTCAATACTTGTAATATCTTTTTGATCAAGATAAGTTTTTTCTTTCATTGTAATACATAATGGTACAATAAAAATCCCTTGATTTTCATACTTACCTAGTTCAATCTGACATCCACTATCTGATAAAATAGCTATCTTATTCACTATGACCCCTCTTTTCTTCACTCTTAAGTTATGCTCATATTATAAATCATTCAGGACATTTTGACAATAAAATGAAATCATATATAATAAAGAAAAGAAAGGAATGATATTATGCTTTCTATTAAAGAATATACAACTCATACACTTATCATTAAAAAATCTGAATTTATTTGTCATTTAATTCCATGTAGTGATTATCTTCTGGCTAATGAATTGATTCAAAAATATAGCGACTTACAAGCCAATCATAATTGTGTTGCATATATCATTGATGGTCATGAACGCGCATATGATGATGGAGAACCATCAGGAACAGCTGGAATGCCTATGCTTAATGTCCTTAAAATGCAGGGATTAAATCATATCATTGCTGTGGTGACAAGACATTTTGGTGGCATTAAACTTGGTGCTGGAGGCTTAACACGTGCCTATACACAAAGTGTATCGGAAGCTTTAAAAGAAGCACAGATTGTTGAAACCGAACCAGTTGATCTTTATTGCATCACAATTGACTATACTTATACAAGAAAATTTGAACATTTATTAAAACAACACAACATAAAATGCATTTCTCAAGAATATAATGAACAAGTCTCATATCATTGTTATTTGAGAGATGATACGTTTTTACAACAGATTCAAGAACTCACAAATAACCAATTCCAATATGAAAAAATAGGTTGTGATTACATAGAAAAAGTTGTTTGACATTATTTGTCATTATTGTTATAATTTGCCCATGATAAGGGAGTAGTTAGCACATAATGTGTAATCATGTCAACATATCGATATAACTATCTGGCACGATTTTAAATGATGAGACTTGTCTGTGGATACCACAGCCATGTCTTTTTTTATGGAGGAGGAAGCATTATGGAATTTATTGAAATTGTTATTATAGGTGTTGGTCTAGCAATGGATGCATTTGCAGTCAGTGTCTGCAAAGGTTTATCTACAAGAAAGTTAGAATGGAAACATGCTTTTATTTGTGGTGGATATTTTGGATTTTTTCAAGGAATGATGCCTCTTATTGGTTATTTTTTAGGTATTCAGTTTAAAAGTAAAATTGAAAGCATTGATCATTGGATTGCATTTATCTTATTAGGTTTAATAGGTCTCAATATGATTAAAGAGGCTTTTGGTGATGAAGAATGTTGTGATCCTGACTTTTCTTTTAAAGCTATGCTTCCTCTAGCCGTGGCCACTTCTATTGATGCTTTAGCTATTGGTGTGACTTTTGCTTTTTTAAATGTTAATATTTTCTATGCAGTGACTATTATAGCCATAACGACTTTCATTATATCTATGGCTGGTGTGAAAATTGGACATGTCTTTGGTTCTCGTTATAAATCCAAAGCAGAAATTGCTGGTGGCATTATTCTTATTTTAATGGGATTAAAGATTTTATTAGAACATTTAAATATTTTTATACTATAATTCAAACTCTATTCATATTCAAGGTGAATAATAGAACTTGAGGTGATAAACATGAATGATGTTTCTAAATTATATCAAGTCTATATTAATAGAGAATTACAAACAGCAAAAAATGAAGTATTAAATATTGAAAGATTGAATCAAAAAATATTATCTTTTTTACATGATTTAAGTGAAGTTTCTCAGGATTCAAGATGTTATTTATTTTGGGAAAAAGATGAACCCATTAATCATCAGCAATTATTAGAACATTATCTTGAAGGTTTAACAATGCTGATGTCAATAGGTTATGAATTAAGAATTGATACAATCAAGAATCATACAGAAATTCCTGATAAATTAGACATATACCAATTATTCTTTAAAATATATCATTCTATTCTTAAAGTACAAAGTCATTATTCTAGTGAAGAATATCAAAATACAATTGATGATTATTTTACTTTAGGTTTTAAACTCAATATTGATATTAATGAAATTATTAATAATTATCAAAATGATTAGTCCTCTTGTGAGGATTTTTTCATTTTATGCAAAAGATGGGAAAATCATGGGAAAAGTTGTATGATATAAATAGAAAATTATATAAGGAAGTGATGATATGTATATTATAGATAAACTGCAAAAGTTATACGATGTTGAAGGAAAATACCAATTAGATGGAGAATTAGCATGTTATTTTCTAAGTCATCTTAAAGATATGAAAAACATGACTCTACAAAAATGTATTCATGAAACAGGCATTTCTAAAGCATCTATCCATAGATTCTACAGCAAAGCAGGTTTTATGAATTTTAAAGATATGACTTCCGAAATATTAAAAGAATATGCACTTCTTCCTATTTCACAAGAGTTTTCTTGTTATTCATCTTATGATCATACATTGTTTAATGATGAACAATTGATTCACTTTTCTCAATGCTTACTAAAAAGTCAAAATGTCTATTTCTATGGTTATCATCAAGATATAGAATCATTAACTTCAACAAAAAATGTATTAAGAAAAAAAGGAATTGTTGTAAGAGAATTATTAAGTTGGAATCGCCATGAATTATTAGAAAGTTTATATCATTTACAAGCCAATGATGTTTTCATTATTATTGATGTCTTTAAGAAACTACAAATGTTTCATGAAGCTTCTATTAATCAATCCGATACATTGAAATTAAACGATCTTCAACAACTCCCATGTCATCAATATTATATTGGAGAATCCTCACAAAAAGAATATCATAACATTCAAGTCATTCAAATTAATAATCAAGAAAATGATTCAAGATTACTTGTGACATCATTATTGGATATGAAATTAAGTTATTATCTTCTACAAGGAGAATCACTATGAATACAGTACTATCTCTTATTATTATGATAAGTCAAAACACAATTAGAAAAGATAACTTTAATTCTATTGCATGCTATATCATTGAACATTTATATGAGATTGAAACAATGAATATTAAATACTTAGCTGAAAATTGTTTTGTTTCAACAACATCTATTCTTAAGTTTTGTCAACTTATTGGTTTTGACAGTTACACTGATTTCAAGAAAAACTTATTTACAAGTATTGATACACGAAAGGAACAACTCATTGCTAAATGTGAAAATTTAAATGAACAAGAATTGCTTCATAAGATTTCATTATTTGCTAAAGAACCATTTGATATAAAACAATTACAAGAACAAGTTCATCAATTGATTCAATTCATCAAAAATCAAAAGAGAATACATTTTTATGGTGCTGTTTTTCCTTTAGGATTATTAGAATCCTTTAGTGAAGATATGACAATTATGGGTGTACCTATTTATGTTCATCAAACACCATATAATCAAATTGAATTAAAAGCGAATAAAGGTATCCATGTTATTGTGACATTAACGGGTAGATTTATTGAACTCAATCAGGACGGTTATCTAAAACTATGTCACAGTCATGAACATATTGTCCTGATATCTCAAATGATAGATTTAAAAAATGCAGAATTGAATATTCATATGCCTTATACGATCAGTTCAGATTATGATGATATTATATACATACTCATATTAGATTTAATCAAGTATCTTTATTATCAAAGAGTAGGTCTCAAAATATGAGACCTTTTCTACTATAAAAAATATGTCTCATATTTCATTATCTTCTTTTCTTTTATAAAATATGAAAGCACTTTCTTTAATGATAAAATAAAAATAGAAAAGAAAGAGAGGAAAAAAGGATGAAAAAAAATCGTTTTACAAAAGTATTGGCAAAGACACTTCTTGCTTCTGCTTTAGCAGTCACGTTTATGCCAATGAATCAGGTTCATGCTGAAGAACTCAGTATCAAAGCCAATTATGAAGAGGCTATCAACAGTATTGAAATTCCTAGATATGAAGCTGATGGTAGTTATAAACAACAAAAAGTATCAAAATACTTAAAGGCACATCTTGATACGAAAGATTTAACTGCAATTAAGGATGATGTAGAGAAAACATTAACTGTAGACCTACAAATTAAAGATGTCTATCTAGCTTCTGATTATTTAAACGGGGTCTCACTAGCAGGAAGAAGTTATTACAACATGCTTAACTATTACACTAGTATTTTACAAATTGATCAACTATTAAAACAAAACCAAGGATATACTGTTATAGATAAAAATGGTGACAACATTGATGCTGATTATATTAGTCAATTATTAGATTTATTAAATCAAATTAATGCAATGGATCCTAAGACCAATCTTGTATATGATGTGAACTCTGCATATGACACACAAGCCTTCCAAAATAATCCAGCAATTGGTGGAACTGATGTCATTGCAACAAGTAATGATAATCCAAATGTTAAAATTAAATTCCATATTGATTCGCATGGTTATTGGGGTTATGATTTAGGTGCTCATGATTCTATTACTGGTACAGTTATGGGATATGATGATAAGACTGCATTCGATAAACAAAGGGAATTAACAACAAAATATGCTAACTTCTTTACTATCAAAATGCCTAATGTAACAACAGCAAAATGCTATATGCTTAATGCTACTGATCTTGAAAATCCAATGATTTATGTAAGCAATGATGGGAAAGAAGCATTAATGATTGATGTTGATATGTATGGAGAAAACGTCATTAACAAAATCATTAAAGAAGTCATTGGTCCAAATTGTGAATCATTAAAGATTTTCTGTACCCATATGCATCCTGATCATGTGAATAATCTTGCTAAAATCTATGAAGATCAAAAATTAAGATCTATAACTACAGTTATTTGGCCAAAAAATGAACCACATACAGTACTAAATGGTAAAGATCTGACAACATTATTTGGTGAAGTTCAATATGTTGAAGATATGGAAAAATTCTCTGCTGCTGGAACTCAATTCCAATTTATTGAAATTCCTGATGAACATACAAAAGGTGGAGGTCAATTAGCAGATTTAAATAATAAAATTAATTATGTTGGTGATACTCTTGGTGCTCAAGTCCATTTAGGCGGAACAAATGTGACTTTATCATCAATTGATTATTGGATTTCTGGTGCACAAAAAACTGAAAAATATACAAAAGATAATGGAATTAAATATTTTATAGGTGGTCATACGCCATATTTAAACAATCCTGCTTTTGCAACATGGGTAAAAACTGCATGTGAATATGCTAAAGAACAATATCTTGCTGATGCATCTTGGAAAGGTGGATTAGTGATTGTTGAAAAAGGCAAGGTTGTAAGTGGTGAACGTTTAGGTGAAATTTTTGCAAAAGGTTTAAGTGATCGTGAAGAATTAGATATTGCTTCTATTAATTTTAGAAATGATCTTGCTCCTAATGAATACAAAATAACTGAAGGAAGTTCTCAAGAAATCAAACAAGGAGAAGAAATAACATTTAAAACAGATGTTGATTTCAGTAAATTCCAAAAAGTTCTTATAGATGGAAAAGAAGTAGATGTTAAAAACTATACTGCTCAATCTGGAAGTACAATGATTACACTTCACAAAGACTATACAGATACATTAAAAACCGGTCAACACACAATAACTCTTATTTTTACTGATGGAGAAGCAACTGCAGAATTCAATATCTTGGAAAACAAAGAAGTAGTAGTACCACCAGAAACACCTACGCAACCTGAGTCAACTTCCCCTGTACAACCCAAACCATCTCAACCTGTCGTCACTGATGACAATTCACAAGTCGTACTTTATACATTAACTGGAACAATGGCAATGTTAGCTATTGCAGCTTATGTATATAAGAAATATTATTCTCATAATAAATCTTAATATATAACAAAACGATTGAGTTCTCATCAAAGAATTCAATCGTTTTTTACTTGATAACGACTAACCCAATAAAAACATTAAACAACAAATCGCTTCATTAATTCATTATATGTATGACAATCATCAATCAATCCATCTATTTTATACAGTTCTTCTTCATTAAAATTTATTAACCAGTCACTTGCATCTCTATGATATTTTCTCTCAATTCTTCTTTGTACCATATTTCGTATTCCTTCAATTTTGCTTTCCTCCATTTCCATCTGTCTAAAAACCTCTTCTTCTCTTTCCTTAAGAAGTCGTTTCATCATTGTGACATCTGACCCAAAGATTTCATAATTTGCTTTCATATAACTTACCATTCCTTCCTTTTCTTCATAGTCAATACCTTCTAGCGTATTGTTTGCCATTAAATAAATCACTGCTTCAAATTCACTCAGTTTTCTTTCCTTAGCTATTCTATCGATGTTTTTAAGATTCACAATATGCATATGTACAATGCAGTTGCTGATAAGGTCTCCATGTTCATATCTCAGTGATGCATAATCAATCATCTTATCCTTATACTCACGATTAATAAACAATATCAGATGAAACTCTTTAATCTTTTGATAATCCTTTTGCTTATCCATCATCTGCAGAACAATATTCTTACATAGATAATACTGAAATCTCTTGCTTTGATAGATATTAAGGGTACTGTTCTGCATCTCCATATCCAGAAAATAATCATCATGTATAATAAAGGTATCCATAATGATTTTCTTATCACTAGATGTAAGAACGACCGGTTCCCCATTGCCTATTCTTATACCATCAGTATTGAGATGTGTAATGTTTTCTATCAGAAACCTTCTAAAGTCCAAGCTTGCTTCACCTACCTTTCCACAGTAAAACTTAAAGAACAAATCATCTTTATAGTCCAGTTTTGTTTTTTCTTTTCCCATAAAATTTATCCTCCTACTTCTTATATACGCATTTTTTTCGGATTTTTCTTTTTTTATGGAAACTTTTTACAATTTTATTATATAATTGCCTATAGCAATTGTCAAATATTAAAAACTCCAAACAATTTGACTTGTTTGAAGCCTTTATATTATTGCATTTTCTTTAATTCATTAAGTAGTTCTATGGCAAGAGGTAACCAATGACCTTGTGTTGGAATAAGAATAACGATTTCATTTTTCATATACTTGAGCTGTGGTTTATCAAATAAGCGATTGACTAATTCAAATAAAACATCTCCTTGAATATGTTCAGTAAATTCTTGTGTTAGCATGATTTGCACAACATTACCAATTTCTTTCACTGAATCAATAAATGGTTCAGTACACATAATTTCATATTTACGTTTTAAGACAATATTGCTTACTTCTCTAGGTAATGTCCCATATAAATCTTTTAATTCTTTTTCCAATGAAACCATTTGTGATAAATGCTGAGCTTTATAAATACGTTGATAAAGATTAAGTTTCTCTATATCACTCTCAACATAGTTTTCAGGAATATATCCTTCTACACTAATATTTTGAACAGGTACTTCTTTCTCATTATTGATTTCACCTGTTTTTTCATCAATTGTATCCTGTAATATTTTCATATACATGTCAAATCCAACACTATCAATAAATCCAGCTTGTTCTCCACCTAAAATATCTCCTGAACCACGAATAGATAAATCTCGCATTGCAATTTTATATCCACTTCCAAGTTGTGCAAATTCTTTAATTGCTTTTAAACGTTTAGAAGCCTCTTCATTCATTTGTTTATGCTTTGCATATAATAAATAAGCATAAGCCATTCTTTCACTTCTTCCAACACGCCCTTTAATCTGATAAAGTTGAGCTAATCCAAATTTATCTGCATCTTCAATAATAATTGTATTCGCATTAGGAATATCAATCCCTGTCTCAATAATTGTTGTACATACCAACACATCATACTCTTTATCAGTAAATGCCTGCATAACATCTTCTAACTGATCTTTTGTCATTTTTCCATGACCAATACCTACTCTAGCAGAAGGAATCATTCTGGCAATATGATTTGCGACACTTTCAATATTTGATGTTTTATTATAAAGATAAAAGACTTGCCCTTTTCTTCCTAATTCTCTTTCAATAACTTGCTTGATTAATTGTTCGCTTTTTTCCATTACATAGGTTTGAACTGGTAAACGATTTAATGGGGGTGTTTCAATTTGTGATAAACCTCTAATTCCCATTAATGACATTTGTAAAGTTCTAGGAATTGGCGTTGCTGTTAATGTTAAAACATCAATTGTCTCTCTTATTTCTTTGATTTTTTCTTTTTGTTTAACACCAAAGCGTTGTTCCTCATCAATACACAACAATCCTAAATCTTTAAATTCAACATCTTTAGATAAGATACGATGTGTTCCTACTAATAAATCAATTTTCCCATCTTTTAAATCAGCAAGAATCTGTTTTCTTTGTTTAACAGTTGTAAAACGATTTAACAAAGCAATACTCACTGGGAAATTTTCAAAACGTTTGATCATCGTATGATAATGCTGTGATGAAAGAATAGTGGTTGGACATAAGAAAGCAACTTGTTTATTTGCCAGAATTGCTTTGAAACATGCTCTTAAAGCAACTTCGGTTTTTCCAAAACCAACATCCCCACATAATAGTCTATCCATTGGTCTTGGTAATTCCATATCAGCTTTAATCTCTTTTACGGCACTCTCTTGATCAGGTGTTAAATCATAACCAAAACATTCTTCAAATTGAATTTGCAGTGCATCATCTTGAGGATATGCAAAACCTGGCTGTTTCATTCTTGCTGCATATAAAGCGATAAGCTTGTCAGCTAAATCATCTACCTTATTTTTAACTCTCTGCTTTGTCTTTTGCCATTCTGTACTATTCAAAGCATGAATTTTAGGGGCTTTACCATCTCTTGATGCATATTTTCTTACAAGTTTAAAATTCTCTACAGGTATATATAAAGTATCATTACCTTTATATGCAATATATAAATAATCTTTTTTCGTTCCTTTGATTTCTAAAGTTTTAATCCCCATATATTGTCCAATACCATGCGTATCATGAACAACGTAATCACCAATATTTAATTCTGTATAATCATTAATAACTTTTGCATCTTTATACTTAATATAACCTTTTTTCTTTTGAGAATTGACTTTAAATAATTCAGTCTCTGTCAATAAAATAACATGCTCATCATAAAAATCAATCCCTGTTTTTAAATTACCTAAATAAATATTTACACCATTATAAATATGTTCGTCATTTCCTACCATTGTATAAGAAATAGAATTTTCTTCAAGTAATTCAACCATCATTTGAATTTGATGACTATTATCTAAACACATTAATATTTTATTTTGAATGAGATAATCTTTTAATTGCTGAATCAATTGTTTTTCATTCATTAATGACAATTGAATTTCTCTTGTTACAAAAGATATTTGAGAATCTTTTGTTCTAAACTCATAAAATTCAATTTGTTTTCTTTTATAAAGTGAATCAAGTTGCTGATAGAGAGATAAACCTCTTACCATTTTTCCAGTTTCTTGTAATTCATGCGTATAATAATAAGTTTCTTCTTCATAATGATGGAATGACTGTTGTAATCTTTCATAATCTGATGATATAAATAAAGCTTGAGAAAAATAAGAAAGAAGTGTTGTTGAAGTCGTAAAGAGTCCCATATATTGATAAAGTCGAGCAGAATATCCATATCCTTTTAAAGATTCAATATCTATAGAGATTTCTTCATCTAAATTATCTTTATATTCATCACATGGTGTATTCTCTTGTAATTCTTCTATTTTTTCAATAACATCCTTCAATTCTTCTTCTGGATATAAAAGATCCGTAGCTGGTAAAATTGTAACTTCTTCTACCTTTTCTAAAGATCTTTGTGTATCCTTATCAAAAAAACGGATACTTTCTATCTCATCATCAAAGAATTCAATACGAATAGGATTATCGTATTGAATAGAATAAACATCTATAACACCCCCACGTTTTGAATAATAGAAAGGTTCATCTACACGCTGAATCATCTGATATCCACTCTGTATTAATTTTTCTCTTAATAATGATGGTTCAATAGTCATTGATATGTGCAATGAAATAGTGTGTTTTAAAAACAGTGATTTTTCTGGAATATATCGAACATAACTATGTACATGACCTATCACAACAATCGGTTCATTCTGACAAAGTGATGCTAAAGTACTAATACGTTCTCCCATAATTTCTTGAGAAGAAGCAAGGGCTTCTACTCTTAATGATTCATCACATGGGAAAAAACTAACTTTGTTTTTTAATATGGGATAGAGTTCCTGATAAAGGAGCTGTGCCTGATATAAATTTTCTTTAACAACCAGCATTGGCTTAGGCGAACTGAAAAAAGCACTAGCAATGAGGATAGCCTCATCACTAGCGTGAGATACAATAATCTCGCCTTTTTCTTTCATCAAAGCAAGATAAGCTGGATTATTTTTTAATATTTCAATAATCTTCTTCATCTTTCTCTCCCTTTAATTAAATCTATTCATTGCAGTTACAAAATCTTTTTCTAAAAAGACTTCTACAGCCTTGACTGCATTTTCAATACCTTCGTCAATCAATGGCTGTTCATCCTTATGAAAACGCCCCAAAACATAATCAATGACTTTTATACGAGGATGCTTATCAATCCCCACACGAATACGTTTAAAACTCTGTGTACCAACATGAGCAATTATGCTTTTCACTCCATTATGCCCACCAGCACTACCACTTTCTCTTAAACGCAACTTACCAACTGGCATATCCATATCGTCATAAATAACCAATAAATCACTGACATTAATCTTAAAATAATTCATCATCTGAATCACAGATTCACCTGAATTGTTCATATATGTCATTGGCTTCAACAAAATAACATCTTCTCCCTGATATTTGAATTTAACATATTCACCATTAAATTTCTTCATATCAATAGAAACATTCATAACATCAGAGATACGATCCATAACCATAAAACCAACATTATGTCTTGTCTTTTCATATTCCCTTCCAGGATTTCCCAAACCAACAATCAATTTCATACAAAACTCCTATCTTGCTAACACAACAAAACATATTCCATCAATATGCAACTTACCATTTAGAATATTACCTTTTTCACTATGACATAAAACACTAAATCCTTCTTCAACATCAACATCAATAGAATCAGAAGAAGCATTAAAATAAACAATATAATCTTGATGTTCTCCATCTTCCTGATGTAATGAGTATTTTATCATACGATGGTCAATGTTTTCTGTTTTTACATTTTCTCGTATCATATCATAATTATCATACCTAAAACAAGGATTATTTTTTCTTAAATGAATTAAAAACTGAACAAATTGAATTGTATCAATTTCACAATCTTTTCGATTCCAATCTAATGCATTGACCTGGTCACCAGCATTATACGTATTATGCTGACCACCCTTCGTTCTAAAGAATTCTTGTCCACTATGAATAAATGGAATTCCTTGAGAAAGAATAACAGCTGCTAATAATAAACGTAATCTCTTTTTCTTTGTTTCTTCATCTTCATCATAATTAGAAATCAATAATTTATCATAACAAGTTGCATTATCATGGCACTCAACATAATTAATAGATTGAGAAATATTCTCAAACATATCTAAATTACAAATTGCTTTCATTGCATCATTTGTTTTATAAGTATCACCAGAAAAATATCCTTTTGTTTCCATTTGATTTGTTCCCCTTAATGTATCTCTAAAGAAATCATTAAAGAAACCAATATGTGGAACCTGACGATTATTCTGAATCGTTGTTCTTTTATTTTCTGGTAAGGCTGTCATCATATTCCATCCTTCACCATAAACCATAAAAGATGAATCCAAAGCTTTACCCTGGGCATCAACTAACTTCATTGTTTCAATATCAATAATTCCCATTAAATCAAAACGATAACCATCAATACCATAAAGAAGCTGCCATCTCTTACACATATCTAAAATATATTTACGACACATTTTAGCAGTTGTGTTCAAATCATTTCCACACCATGAGCCATTGGATAAACTACCATCATTATTTCTTCTAAAGAAATAATGAGGTACTGTTTTTTCTAAAGCATTCATATTAACATCATGCATATGATTATAAACGACATCTAAAACCACTCTCAATCCTCTTGAATGGAGAGCCTCAATCATTTGTTGTGCTTCCTGTATACGTTTATATCCATTATCAGAATCACTTACATAACTTCCTTCTGTTACATTATATGCAGCAGGATCATAACCCCAATTATATAACTCGAATGGATTCTTTTCATCAACAGTCGCAAAATCATTAATTGGCATTAACTGAACATGCGTAATACCTAAACACGATAAATAATCTAATCCTGTTGGATTGCCACTATCAGTCGATGTATGAGGTTCAGTAAAAGCTAAGAATTTTCCTTTATTCTTCATACCACTTGTAGAAGACATTGAAAAATCTCTTACACTCGTTTCATAAATAATGGCATCTGTTTTATGTTCTAATGGCTGTAAAGGATATTTCTTTAATGGCACTTTATTAAGATCAACAACAATATTTGTACGTCCATTCGATGAAGATGCATAAGCATATGGATCCATAGAAATATCATAATTACCTGCATGCTTAACTAAATAAAAATAATGTGCACATTCTAAATCACCTTTGACTTCAACACTATAGACACCTTTTAAGCCTCTTTCCATTGGATAAAGATAATCCTTACCATCTTTAACAACCTTTAATATAACACCTGTAGATAAAGGCGCCCAAACCTTAAATATTGTTTTTTCCTTAGTATAAGTACTTCCTAAATCATTTCCATCATAAAAATAAAGTTCATCAAATTCCTTACACATTGATAACTTAGAAAAATCTAAAAAACAAGTTAAGCCATAAGCATCAACAATTTTATAAACCTTTCCCATATTAAAGGTAACATGAAAAGCATACTCTTGAAAATCAGAATTTTGACTTTCAAGTGCATCTCCACTTAATAATACCAATTCATCAGTTTCTAAATTCTTTAAATAAAATTTACTGCTTATACCATTATAATAGTTTTTAGAAAGATATACTCTAATTTCATTAAAATTAACAGCATACGCTTTCATTCTCACTGCAGTCTGTTCCATATTCTCTTCCTCTCTCAAATGAAAAAAGTGAGATAAAGCCAACGCTTTTCTCTTCCATACCTAGTATAACATACTCAAAGTTAAAAAACTATCAAAGAATGTCTTTTTCTTATAATCATCTTCATTGTGAATCATTATTCATAGGCATATAATGCAAGTGATAAATGAAGGTGAAAGTTATGAAGAAACTTTTTATTATTAGTGGTGCAAATGGTCACTTAGAAAAGAATATTATTCGTATTCTTCTTAAACAGGATGTCTTGATTCGTCGTTTTATACTTTCATTAGATCAGGTACAAACCCGTCTTTAGAAGTTAGCACCATGAATGTTTAGAACCTTTTATATATTATGATTTTAAAAAGTCTTGATTATATAAGACTTTT
>NZ_HG005285.1:0-32637 GCF_000455285.1 Candidatus Stoquefichus massiliensis AP9
AGATTTGCAAATTTATCTTTCTTTCTCCCACTTTTATCCTTTGAATTGTAACCTATTAGGATAATTTCAGCTAAAGTCACAAGATTCTTGTATGCATCGTCATATCTAGAAGCATTATACCCTCTTCCAAATCGCTCCATAACATCCTCCAATTCGTCTTTTAACACTTCTGGCAGCCCGACCATATTTTTAAAGCAGGTCAAATTATCGTTGTTCCATTCATATAGATCACCATATACACTGACAGAATTATCTTGAGAAGATACACGTCTTCTCTTAATATTGTTACACTTATAATTTGCTTCCATTTTATAAATTTTATCAGCAACTTCTATATTTCCCTCTTGGGTTAATCTTAATATAGACAATATGTAAAAAATTTCTTTATTCCATTTATTGGTAATTGTATCGAAATACTCCCCTGCCTTCTCAGTTCCTCCTAGTATCTCCCCAATTGAAAAGTATTCTAATGGCATCGAATTATTTTCGGTTTTATGTAAAAAAATAAATTCTGGGGTTTCCTCATCTGCAAGATTACTTGCTATATACTTAATATCCAAGTTACCCCTTTTATTTACCATTTCATTATATAAAGGAGTATCCTTGAGTTTTAAATGCTTCAATACATAACCATATGGCATTTCCAAATTTAGCAATGCATCTGTAGCGCCTAACACAACTGCCCATAATTCTATATTCACAATTCCAACTATATCCATAAATATCCCCCTTGTATCATCTTTCATTCTCATTTAATATACCCTTTCCACATAAAAAGAAAACGGCATTATGAACCAAAGCCAACTATATCCTAATTTTCTATAATTACCCTATCATTTTACAACTTTTTCTGAGATAAAAATACACCCGGATTATTCATATTCCCATACGAGCATTGATTAATATATGTACGAGGTATCTTATATGCCTTACCAATCCAATTAGAAAGTTCACTAATCCACCTTTCATCCATCTGTCCGTCAATTAAAAATTGTCGAATCGTCCTTCCTCTCATCATTATTGCCTCAATTATAATTATCTAAATTTTTCTAACATTATTTATTTCTATGTATCTACTCTTAATCTCGGCAAATTATTTAAACTCACATTATCCAACGTCTGCAATTGCTGTACCGCTAACAGCCGAAGCAATTCCATTCTCTCTTTCTGTTTTTTCCCCTGATTAATCAATACTGCATTATAGCTTTCCAAATTCGCAAGCACAAGCAACTGATTTAAAGTTGCCACATCCCGCATATTTCCTTTTATAGCCAGATTTTCATCTTTCCATTGTTTCGCTGTTTTTCCAAACAGGACTACATTTAACATATCCGCTTCATTAGCATAGGTATATGCTATTTGTGCTGGTGTCAATTCCGGTGGAATCAAATTATCCTTAATCGCATCTGTATGTATCCTATAATTCAGCTTAGAAATCTCTCTATTCAAATTCCAGTTTAAAGATAAACGACTGTTTTCATCGGCCTTTAATCTTCTGTAATCCTTCATAATATACAACTGAAACTCAGGAGAAATCCAAGTTGCAAATGACATAGCAATATCACTGTGAGCGTATGTTCCACCATAACGTCCTGCTTTTGATACAATACCAATTGCATCTGTAGCATCAATCCACTTCTTTGGCGACATTGTAAATGAATTTGCCCCTGCCTGCTTTTTAAACCCCTCGAATTCGAGGGGTTTAAAATCTGGATTATGAAGTCTTTCCCATAATCCCAAAAATTCTATCACATCTCGATTTCTCATCCAATTTTGAATAACCGCTGTTGGGTCATCACTTTTATACCGTGCGATATCTGTTAATGAAATAAATTCATTTTCAAAATCCTGTGTATAAATTCCAATATCTATCCCATTGGCATGAATCATTTCTTTAATTACCTTTCCCATTGTACCTCCCGCAACTATATCCAGTATTTTCTTATTGTTAATGATGTCTTACTTAAAATTATTTACCTCTTTACTTTCATCCACTAGATTATCTCAAAATATTTAAGTGCACCCTTTATCGCTTCTACTTTTTCTTTTGGAGGATGTTTTCTCGACTGTTTCACTTCCTCCACTGCATTAATTGTCAATCCCAAAGATCGCCTTATCTCTGCAATATAAGCAGTATGTACCTTAAATCCATATTTCTTCTCTACATAATCCTATATCATTTTATAAGTAATTTTCGGTTTCGGCTGATATTTCTTTGCTCGTTCCGCAATCAAATCCAAAGGTACTTTACCTTCGCCTTCACCAAATTCCTCTTTCACATTTATAGTGCTTTCTGGTGATTTGTGAGACAAAAGTACGATGGTTTCCACATGTTCTGTATGAGGGAACATATCATAAAGATAAACATCTTTTGTAACATATCCAATCTGTTGAAACCACTTTAAATCTCTTGCTTGTGTTGAAGGATCACAAGAAACATAAACAACTGATTGTGGTTTTAATATACCTATTGCCTCTACAAATTCTTTTGTACTTCCCGCTCTTGGTGGATCCATAATAACACTATCTATATGCATATGTGATTGAGCCATTTTCTGCATAAAAATGGTTGCATCTTCATTATAAAATGAAATATTTCTAATGTCATTCATTTTTGCATTATTTAAAGCATCTTTATATGCATCTTTATTCAATTCAACACCAATCACTTTTTTTACATTTTTTGCAATACTCATACCAATTGTTCCAATACCGCAATATGTATCTAAAACAACCTGATCTTTTTGACCATTCAATAATTCAGCAACTTTTGCATAAAGTTTCTCACATTGTGAATGATTAATTTGATAAAAAGATTGAGCAGATATCTTAAATGATAAAGCACAAAGTTTATCAACAATAAACCCTTTACCATAAAGAACCTTTTCTATTGAAGATAAAACAACACTTGTTTGTCTTTTATTAACATTTAAAACAACAGATTGTACTGATGGACAGGCTTTGACTAACTCCTGACAAAAATTCTTAGAACCTTTAAACATGCCATCAGTCGCAACTAATACAACCAATGTTTGATTTGTTTCAATAGCCCTTCTTATCAAGACATGCTTTAAGAAACCTCTATTTTTATGTTCATCATAAATAGACATACGATATTTTCTAAATAATGATTGTATTTTTGCTAAAACTTTATGTGTTTCTTCATCATGAAGAAGACATTTTTGCATAGGTACTATTTTATGTGATGATTCTTCATATAAACCATATTCATATTTTTGATTAAATGCAACAATAACCTTATTACGATATTCATAAGGATTCTCCATTCCTACAACTGAATGAACATTCAGTTGAGGAAAGAGTTTCTGACAATAATCTTGTTTTTTAATTAATTGTTGTGGGTAGTCCATATGAATATATTGACAGCTACCACAACGTTTACTAATAGGACAATTCATAAAATCTCCTTTCACTAAAGAAAAGAGTAAAAGTCATCTTTTACTCAATTACAATGTTTCAATAAATGCTACCAATAACTGATAAGTCTTTACAAATGATTCAATATCTAATCTTTCATCAGGTGTGTGAATGTCAGCCATATTTGGTCCCATTGTAATAATGTCCAAATCAGGAATTTTTCCTTTAAAAGCACCTGTTTCTAATCCACCATGAGTTGCGACTTCTCTTAATGTTTCACCTGTATGAGTTTGATAAAACTCTTTAAATTGTTTACGCAACAAAGAATCAGAATCATAATCCCATCCTGGATAGTCATTAGAGACTTCTACATAAGCATTATATATTGATGCGATTAATTCTAACTGTAATGATAATTCTTCACGTATGCTCTGTAATGGTGAACGAATAGAGTAATTAATTGTAACACAATCATCTTCTGTTTGAACAACACCCATATTTAAAGATACTGTTGTTAAACCTTCAATGGCTTGAGATTTTTCAATCATACCATTTAATGCTAAATACATAATAGAAATAATAGCTTCACTATCTTGTGAACATATACAGACATCACATTCTTCTTCATGAATTGTAATAGATACATTTGGATCACTGATTTCTAATTCTTTTTTAATATCTGTTTCATATGTTTGAACCATTTGATATAAATCTTCAAAAGAACTTGAACTTGCAAAAGCCACAGTACATTCACGAGGAATGGCATTGTTTTTAAGACCCCCAGTGATTTCTACTAAACGAATATCTTTACCTGCCTTTAAGAAATGATATAAAATACGTGCTGCAATCTTATTTGCATTCCCTCTTCCTTTATCAATACATTCACCAGAATGTCCACCAAGTAATCCTTTCACTTCTAATACATATACAGGTGAATCATTATCTTCACCACGAATTGGTTTTGTAATTAATAAATCATTTCCTCCAGCTGAAGATGTACATGTTTCCCCTTCTGTTTCACTATCTAAACCAATCATTCTTTTAGATTGAAGATGTGTTGCATCAAAAGCTAACGCACCGCATAAGCCAACTTCTTCCTGAACTGTAAAAACACATTCTAATGGTGGATGTTTCACTGTTTGATCTGTTAGCAAAGCTAACATATAACAAACACCATAACCATCATCTGCTCCTAATGTTGTTCCTCTAGCATGTAAGAAACCATCTTCGACATATAAATCTAAAGGATCATTTTCAAAATCATGATCACTATCATTATTCTTTTCATTCACCATATCCATATGTGCTTCTAACATTAATGGTTCATGATCTTCATAACCTTTTGTTGCCTCTTTATAAACAACAATATTATGCATATCATCACGATAATATTTTAACTGATACTGATTTGCAATGCTTTCAATATAATCAGCAATTCCTTCCTCCAAATATGAACCATGGGGAATTTTTGCGATCTCTTCAAAATAATAATTCACTAAAATACTTGTATCTAAAATAGCCATATTCTTCCTCCTATACCAATGTTCTTAATATGAATTCAGTGATTCCCTGATTCATACCAATCTCAATCCTTAATATTTTTGGATGAGAACGATACGTCTTACGAATCATATCACGCAACGTTGTGCCACTGTGATACCCATGAATAATCCGAATCATATATGTTCCCTGATTAGCTCTTTTCAAAACAGCATCAATTCTTGTTTTCGCTTGAAACTGATTCATACCATGAACATCAATCTCTATAATACCTGAACCCATATTTTCTCCTTCCATTATAACAATTCCTAAACCAGTTGTCTATTCATCCATTTCCCACTTAAATAGCGCCACATAAAAAATACACAACGCACAGCCCAATCAATAAACATTGCAATCCATACTCCTAACAACCCTAAATTCATATACTGACCTAAAACATAACTCAAACAAAAACGAAATGTCCACATTGATACAGCTGAAACAATCATTGTATATTTTGCATCATTAGCAGCTCTTAAGGCATTAGGAAAAGTAAAAGATAAAGGCCAAATCAACATTCCTATAATACCATGTAAAAAGATACATTGATAGGCTAAATCAGTTGTTTGGGAAGATAATGAATACATTGGCAAAATAAATGGTGTTGCAAGTAAAATCACAACAATCACAGCAGCCATTGATAAATATGTTAATTTCATAATCTTCTTAATATAATATTTAGCCTGCTGATAATCATTGGCTCCAACACATTGCCCAACGACTGTCACCATAGCAAGCCCCATTGCAGTTCCTGGAATAATCTGCATTTGAGCTATATTATTAGAAACTGCATTAGCAGCAATTGAATAAGTTCCAAAAGTTGCGATTAAACTTTGGACAAGAATCTTTCCAAACTGGAACATACCGTTTTCTAAACCAGATGGTACACCAATGGTTAAAATTTTACGTATATAAACACCTTGAAATGACCAATGCTTTAAATCATCAATACGTAAATCATTTTCACTATGTGTTAACATATACAATATCACAATACAAGCAACGGCTCTTGCTATTAATGTTGCAAAAACAGCACCAAAAACACCCCATTGGAAACCAAATATAAAGACTGCATTTAAAATAATATTAATAGCATTCATAATCGCACTATTAATCATTGATATCTTAGAATTCCCAATAGCCCTAAAAAGTGCTGCTCCAGAATTATATAAAGCAATAAAAGGATAAGACATTGCTGAAAACAAGAAATAAATTTCAGCATTTTTCATGACATCAACTTCAACATTACCAAAAATCAAATGTAATAAAGATGCATTAAATATAATCACAACAATCATGATCACTAAAGATAAAAGAGCAGTCACCAAAATCAATTGTTTTGCTGAAAGTTTAGCTTTTTCCTTAACTCCCTGACCTATAAATTGAGCAGCGACAACAGCTCCACCAGTCCCTAGAGCAGCAAAAATATTAATCAATAAAATATTAATCCCATCAACTAAAGAAACAGCTGATACAGCAGCTTCACCAACACTTGCAACCATAATCGTATCAGCAAAACCAACAGTAACAGCAAGTAACTGTTCAATAATTAATGGAATAATTAATTTCTTTAAATCACGATGAGAAAACATCATTCTTATCATTCCCCTCTCATGATTCCATTATAACGCGCTTATCTATAAAACATAAATTCTTTCAATTTTTGAAATTCATCTTTTGTTAGGGGACGATAGTCCCCTAATGATAACTTTGAATCTAATAGAATATTAGCAAATTCAATCCTTTTTAAAGAAACGACCTGATTATGACAAGATAAAAACATCTTTTTAATCTGATGATATTTTCCTTCACTTATAGTTACATAACAATGATAATGATCAATAATTTCTAACTGAGCAGGTAAACACTTTATATCTTTATCAATCAGAATTCCATCTTTAAATATTTCTACGAATGATTGATCTAATGGTTTCATGCATTCAACAAAGTATGTCTTTGTCACATGATGTTGTGGTAATAAGAGTTGTTTTGATAAAGAGGCATCATTTGTTAATAATAATAAACCCGTCGTATCACGATCCAATCTTCCCAAACAATAACAATCTTCACGATCTATAAGATCCACCACACAAGGATATTTTTCATCATAATTTGCACAAATATATCCAGCTGGTTTATTCATCATATAATAAACAAAAGGCTGTGAATCTATTCTTTTTCCATTGACTTCAATAATATCATCTGTTTTGACAATATAATTACAATCAGTTATTAATTGACCATTTACGATAACAGCATGATGTTTCAACAATGTTAAACATTGTTTTCTATTCCCACAATGATTTTTCATCATGACTAAATAAAGCTTTTTAATGAGTATTCCTTCCTCTCCAACAATCATTAGAACGTTCATCACCATTATTTTTTATAACAACATGAACATAACTCCCCCTTTTATAATCAGGATCTTTTTTTAATATATCAGATAATACTGATAAACGTTTATGACCATCAATACATTGATAATGCTGATTCAATTGAATCACATGAATAGGAAAAGAAAAACCAATTCGAAGAATAGAATCATATAACTCTGTTGTATAACTCTGATATTCAAAATCAATATCTTTTATATTTAACTTCACCAAACGCATTTATTATCACCTCAAACACCGATATTATAACATTAAATAATAGATATGAAAATCCAAATCAAAGAATAATATATTTTTCAAGATAGAAAAAGTTTATGATTTTATAATAATTCATGATATAATATCAGTTAAGGAGGTCATTATATGAATATCTTATTAAGTCGTATATTAACATATTTAAATGGAACATTATTTCATGATTATAATTATAAGATCTGTACATTTATTATCTTTCATTATTTAGAAATGGAGGATATGAGCGTGGAAGAATTTTTAAAAAAGGGATGTTTTAAAAAAGAAGAACTTTATGCTTTTATTGCACTTTTAGGATTCAATCAATATGATGAATTTAAAGAAACATTAGTGAATCATCATCAAACACGTTTAAATCAAATAAGAGTGAGAATGCTTGGTGCTGATAGTCGTGATTTTATTGAAAAAATGGACAAAGACTGTACTGATGAAGAAATGGAAAAAATCATTAGTGATATTTGTCAGAAATTATATAAAGCCAAAAGAATTGTTGTTTTTGGTGCATTATATCCTATCTCAATAGCAATTGAATTACAGACTGATATGATTACTTTTGGTAAACCTTTTATTCAATATCATAGTTATGACCCTATTGTTATGGATGAAAAAGATGTTGCTATTGTGATTAGTGCAACAGGACGTTATCTTGAAGGATTCAAGAAATCTAAAGAAGATGTTCATATAGAAAAAGCACAACAAATACTCATTACTCAAAACAAGAAATATTTAAAGACTGAAACAACTCCAAATTGCAAAGTGATTTATGTTCCAGGCAAATTTGATAGTATTAACTTTAATTATCAGATTATGACAATCTGTGATTTAATTCGTTTACATTATTTTCAACAATATTATTTATAGAAAAAAGTACGCATTTTGCGTACTTTTATTGTTTTAAAAACAAACGGTCGTTATAGTCATGAGTAGATGTTGAATAAAGATGAATAAGTTCATCAACAGTCATTTTCTTTCTTTCTTCACCTTCTACCATCGCAATGATTTGTCCATCTTTCATTATCATTGTTTTATTTCCATATTTTAAAGCATCTTCCATATTATGCGTAATCATTAAAGTTGTAATATGATGTTCCTCAACAATTTTAGAAGTCATTTCTAAAACTTTTTGAGATGTTTTAGGATCTAATGCTGCAGTATGTTCATCCAACAATAGAAGTTCAGGAGTCACATAGGTAGCCATTAAAAGCGTAAGAGCTTGTCTTTGTCCTCCAGACAATGTTCCTACCTTGGTATTTAAACGCTCTTCTAAACCTAAATCTAATTCTTTTAATGCTTGTTTCATCTCGTTTTTTTGTTTATGAGAAAATAAAGAAAGTCGAAAATGCTGACCTCTTTGAGAAGCAAGAGATAAATTCTCTTCAATTGTCATTGAAGGAGCAGTTCCTTTTAGTGGATCTTGAAAAAGTCTACCAATAAAACGTGAACGTTTATATTCAGGAATACCTGTTAAATTTTGTCCATTTAAAATTACTTGTCCTTGAGTTGGTTGAATCGCTCCTGATATCGTTTGAAATAAAGTAGATTTACCTGCTCCATTACTTCCAATAATCGTCACAAAATCGCCCTTATCTAATTTAAGATCAATATGTGAAAGAGCAATCTTTTCATTAACTGTTCCTTCATGAAAAATAACAGAAATATCTTGAAGTTCTAGCATTTTGATCGTCTCCTTTTTCTTTTCATATTTGTAGAAGCAATAGCAATAACAACTAATATAGCAGATAATAATTTTAAGTCACCTGAAGGTAAACCTAATTGCAAAGCAATTGTTAAAATAGCACGATAGAAAACCGCTCCAAAAACGACAGCCATTAATTGAAAACCAATTTTATCTTTCTTAATAATTGTCATCCCAACAATAATACTAGCTAAACCAATAACCATCATACCTGTTCCACTTGCAATATCAGAAAAAGCCTGATGCTGAGCAAAGACCGCTCCACCCAATGAAACAAAACCATTAGCTAATGCAAGACCTAAGATTTTCATTTTATCAGTATCAATAGAACTTGCTCTTACCATATCCTCATTATCACCACATGCTCTTAAAGCCAAACCTAATTGTGTTCTTAAAAAATAATGAAGGAAGAAACATACAATAAGAATAATCACTATAATCACAATCAGCTTATCATAAGGAGCAAGAAATACCAATGGTGAAAAAACTGTTGGAAATTCAAATAAAGAAATATTAGGAGAATCTCCCATAATTCTTAAATTAATAGAATATAATGCTGTCATTGTTAAAATACCAGAAAGTAATGGCATAATATTCAACTTTGTAATTAAAACACCTGTTACAACCCCAGCAAGACATCCAATCACAAATGCTAAAAACAATCCAAGATACGGCATCGAATGAACTGTGAACATAGCACTAACTGCACATCCAAGCGTAAAACTTCCATCAACTGTTAAATCAGGAAGATTCAATACCTTATAACTTATATAGAGTCCTAGGGACATAATTGCAAATATGCCCCCTAACTCCAACGCACCTAAAACAACCGTTAAATTCATAATAACAACTCCTATTTCATCATTGATAACGCTTTATCATTTTGAATACTCTCTGGTAACTTTATACCTAATTGACTTAAAACACTTTCATTCACATAAATATTTAAATTTTCCTTAAAAACTTTTACAGGAATATCTTCTACTTTTGTTCCCTTTAAAACCTTATCAACCATCTGTGCAGTTTCCTTACCTAAATCCTCATAATTAATACCAACACTTAAGAAACCACCATCCTGAACCATAGAATCAGCTCCAACATATAAAGGGACTTTTGCTTTAGCACAAGCAGGTCCAACAACATTCATAGCACTTGCTACAGTGTTATCATTAGGAGCAAATACAGCATCACATTTACTTGTCAAAACATTAATAGCACTCTGAACTTCATTAATACCAGTAACAGTTGCCTCAACAATTTCAATACCCTTTTCCTTAGCAAATTCTTTTGCTTTATTAATATTCGTTACTGAATTTGCTTCACCCTTATTATAAATCACACCCAATTTCTTTAAATCGGGATTCACCTCAAGAGCTCTCTGTAAAATCAATTCAACTTGAATCTCATCACTTGTCCCTGTAATATTCTTATCAGGTTTCTCCAAATTCGTCATTAACTTCGCTCCTACAGGATCACTAACAGCTGCAAAAACAACTGGTGTTGTACTTGCTAAATTTGCTGCTGCTTGAGCAACAGGCGTTGCTATAGCCATAACAACATCAGGATTTTGACCTTTAAAATCCTGAATAATACTTGCTGCTGTATTCGTATCACCTTGAGCATTCTTAAATGTATATTCAACATTCTTACCCTCTTCATACCCTAAAGACTTCATCTCAGCATCAAACGCACTCTTAATTGTATTCAACGAAGTATGTTCAACTAACTGAATAATCGCAACTTTCTTCATGGCATCACCAGATTCCTGATTACTACTACCACACCCTACTAATAAACTTCCAACTAATCCAACTGCTAATAAACCTTTTAATAATTTTAAATTCTTCATTTTCTTTCTCTCCTTATATTTGATTTGTTTTTTATTCAATACATAAGAAGCTACACCATCGTCTCATTTTCATCTTTGTTTCCCCCTCTTGTTAGCATATAAACAAAAAACACCTGTCCTAGAAAAGGACAGATGTATATATCTGCGGTGCCACCTTTATTGGTTACAAAATAACCCACTCATCAAAATGCTAACACATTTCTGCTTTATAACGTAAGCTCACGTCGCCGGATACTCGTTACCTTTCCCCATTGCCCTCGTAGGTCCATTTACTTAACTGCCACTATCTAGCTTCCACCATCCTAGACTCTCTTGAAGTACATCTTTAAGCTTTATCTCCCACTCATTGGTTTCGTTGTATACAATTTAACACATCACATATTCTGTCAATGCATTTTTTAAATATTTTTATTTTTTTACCTTTTCAACAATATTTAATAAATCATTTTGTATTTTCACTAAAATATTGAAACATATTTGAGAAAAACAACATATATTTCTATGTTATAATATATCTATTACCTCTCATAAAAGGAAGTAATATAGATGATCACAAGCATTGTTGTATCAATCTTGCCTCCTATTGTTGCAGGTATAATCCTGTATTATATTACACGATGGTTAGACAAGAAATGAACATACAAACGAAAAACAGAGAGCGCCCCTCTCTGTTTTTCTGTTTCAATCTTCACAAGTATTGTTGTGTCATTTTCATGACACCTATATATTAACATTACTTTGAGCAAAAATCAATAATGAATTTAATACACTAATTATTTTTTCAAAATAGGGTATGTTACATTCTTCTCTGTATGCATTTCTATAGAACATTTGACTTGTGCACCATAATTATCTTCATTTCCAAATTTATTTTCATCTTTTGTATTATCAGCATAGTATATATATTTCATCGCATCAACAGATTGTCCAGCCATTTCTGATGTAATCTTAACATCAGAAATTAAAAACTGATATCTTGTTACTCCAGACTTATCACCAGATGTATTAGGATTCAATATTTTAATTTGCCAAGAAGCATTGGACAAATCAAAGCCTAAATTTTCAAGCGCTTTATTTATTTGACTACCCACACCATTCACATTTTTTTCACCAGCTTCAGAATCAATGTGAAGTCCCACAACATTGTGTCTATCAGACATAAATTTATCCATAAGTGATCTTATTTTAGTATCGAGCATAATCGCTTCTGCAATATTTTCATATACAGTATCTTTAATAATGAACTGTTTATTATAACCCAAAAATACTACATATTTATCATTAACATAATACGTAAATGTTTGAATGACACCATCTTTATAATATAGTGATGTCAGAGTTCCATTTCCATTAACATCATTAACAATATCTGTTTTTTCATCTTGCGTTAAATATCCAGTAAATGATGGATTTTCCAATCTTTTACTTGCATATTGATGTGTTAAATATTTTTCACTTCCTGTTAAAATAGACTTTGCTTCCGCTATACATTTCGCATTATCAGCTTCTTCAAGATAATTAAGAACACTAGGTACAGCAATTGCCAATAAAACAGCTAATATAACAACTACAACGATTATTTCAATGAGAGTAAACCCCTTTTTTGATAGTTTATTCATATCAAATCATTGTTTTTAGCTCTGAAAGACTATCAGAGTATTGCAATGCACTTTCTCTAGAAATTCTACCTTGTCTAACCAATCCAGCCAAGCTCATATTTAAGGACTGCATTCCTAGAGCAGACCCAGTCTGAATAACACTATTGATTTGATGCCCCTTATTTTCTCTAATTAAATTTTCAATAGCAGGTGTCGCCATCATAACTTCCAAGGCAGCAACACGTGATTGCCCATCCATTGTAGGTATAAGTTGTTGTGTAACAACTGCATTGAGTACACCAGACAATTGTGTTCTAATTTGATCTTGCTTATGTGGTGGAAAAACATCTATAATACGATCTATCGTTTTAGCAGCTCCTATTGTATGCAATGTTGAAAAAACCAAATGACCTGTTTCTGCTAGAGTCATAACAGCTTGTATTGTTTCATAATCACGCATTTCTCCTACTAAAATAACATCAGGATCTTCACGCATCGCACTTCTTAATGCAGTATCAAATGAATCAACATCAAAATTAATTTCTCTCTGATGAATTAATGCTAAATTTTGTTTATAAACATACTCGATTGGATCTTCAATTGTTAAAATATGACATTTTCGATTGTTATTGATTTCACTAATCATGGCTGCTAATGTTGTCGATTTACCCGAACCAGTTGGTCCTGTTAACAAAACCAAACCTCTAGGATCTTCAGTAAGTTTTTTAAGAATTGAAGGTAGCCCTAGTTCAGTTAATGAACGAATACGTTCATAGATAACCCTAAGCGCAGCACATAGATGTCCTCTTTCTTTATATACATTAACTCTGTAACGATTTTCTCCTTCTACATATACCAGATCAATATCATGTCCATTTTTTAAATCATTCAGTTGATTTTCATTAAGCATTGATTCAATCATAATAACAATATCCTCTTCATTATAATTATGTTCATATGGTATTAAAACGCCATTATTTCTAACCATAATATTTGTCAAACCACCTAAATGCACATCAGAAAAACCTCTCTCTCTTGCAAAATGCAAGATATTATCCAAAGCTAGCATAGAATTCCCCTCCTATCTTTCATAATATGATATCTTTAATAACTCTTCAATTGTTGTCTTACCTTCCTCAACTAACCTCAATGTTTCTTGAAACAAAGAACTATATTCTTGATTTAATTTCACATATTCGTATATATCATCAATATCTGCTCTGTCAGTAATCATTTTCTTTATTTTTTTATCAATCAATACCATCTCATGAACTGCAATACGTCCTTTATATCCAGTATTGTGACAAGCTGGACAGCCAACACTTCTATAAACATAAGGTAAATTCTTTCCAGCAATTCTCTTATCCTCATCAGTCGCTTCAACCTTATTAGCACAATGTGGACAAACTTTTTTTACTAAACGCTGAGCAACAATACCCACAACACTATTTGCAACCATATATGGTTCAATGCCCATATCAATTAATCTCACAATTGTACTTACAGCATCATTTGTATGGAGTGTAGATACAACCAAATGTCCTGTAATAGCAGCTCTAACAGAAATAGAAGCTGTTTCAGCATCACGTGTTTCACCAACCATAATAATATCTGGATCCTGTCTTAAAATAGCTCGTAATCCACTTTCAAAAGTTAAACCTGCAATATTATTAACCTGCATCTGATTAATACGTTCAAGATTCTTTTCTACTGGATCCTCAATAGTCAAAATATTAACATTACGTCTTGCAAGTTTCTCCATAATCATATATAAAGTCGTTGTTTTACCAGAACCAGTTGGGCCAGTCACATAGATAATTCCATTGGGATTTTCCATCATTTGATTCATTTTCGTAAAATTAATATCAGTCATCCCAAAATGATTAGCATAATCGATTGGTGTATTAGAATTTAAAAATCTCATAACAATTTTTTCACCATATACAGTAGGAACAATAGAAACACGTAAATTCATACGTTCTCCATTAATTGTAACAACGAAATGTCCATCCTGAGGTATTCTACGTTCAGAAATATCAAGATTTGCTAAAATCTTTGTCCTTACAACCAAAGGGCTATGAATACTTTTTTGCAGTTTCATAGATTCAATTAACATTCCATCAATTCTCATTCTTACTAAAGTTTCTTTTTCAAAAGGTTCAATATGAATATCTGAAGCATTGCTACTAAAACCTTTAGTCAATAAAGAATTTAATAATTTAACAATTGGAGAATCATCAGATTCACTATCAAATATCTCCTCATCAATAGCCTCAAACTGAGTCGTATCTCTATTAGCAATCTCAGCAGCAGACTTTGCCTTGATTTCAGAATAATTATAATCAATAGCATTCTCTATAGCATCATGCACTGCAAGACCAATAGAAATATTCATTCCAGTTACTAATCTAATATCCTCTAATGCATAGAAATCCATAGGATCACTAGAAACAACAGTCAACGTATTACCATCGATTTTAATCCCAATAACATTATATTTTTCAGCTAATTGTTGTGGTATCTTACTTACAGCATCTATTGATATAGATACTGTAGATAAATCTATCATAGGATAATCTAGTTTAGCACTCAGTGCACGTAAAGTTTGTTCCTCATTTACAAATCCTAAATCAATTAAATGCTGTCCTAATCTCTTAGATTTATCTTTTTTTTGTACATCTAATGCTTCTTGTAACTGCTCCTCTGTTATATATCCATATTCTTTTAACACTTCACCAATTGGTACACGTTTCATATGATACCTCCTTATATTAATCTGATAGATCAAAAAAATATTTATTATTTCCACCCCATGAATTTGCCAATGGATTACTAATCATAGAATTAACTATTGCTTCTTTCCGCCATCCATCGATATCTGTATATGAAGATTGTGATTGTTTATAATTAATATATTCTTGTATAGTTTCCTCAGTTAAAATATTATGCAAAAAATGAAAATAAACAAATCTCTCTTTATTTTGGATGCCTTTATTTCCTATTACATAATCATTCATTTCATAAGAACTATTAGAATCATAGTCGTTTTCTAGCAATTTCCACCCACTAAATCTAGATGATCCAGGTGCATTGCCATCCCCATCAAAGACTTTCAGGTAAACCTCATAATAATTAGTTCCTACAAGTATAGCATTTCCATTATCATCTTTAAGTTCCTCTCCATAAGCATCCTTTTTTACAATTCTCTTCTCTATTTTAATATAATTACCAACTTGATATTTTTTCGTACTATCATAACCATTTAGTATAACAGAAGAATTTTTTTGAGGATCTGATGCTACAACATCATTTGGTAATTTAACCATAACAGTGTCTTTTGTACCAGAATATGCATTTTCATACTTTTTATCAATAGAATCAAGATATTCTTTTGTAGTTTTTTTCCATCCATTTGATTCATATTGCCCAAGATTAGGGTTTGGTGTACATTCTTTAGAATTACGATTATACCACGAATATTTATATTCATAGTATTCATTTTCATAAATAATTACATCACCTTCAGTATAAAACGAATCAGTTTGAAATTCTTTTGATAACTTTATCCAATTCCCTTTATCAGGATATGCATTACCATCATTGTTTGCAGCAGAATACCACCAACTATTATTATAAAAAACATAATCACCAGGAGAATAATGCCTTCCATATGTAAAATAACCTCTGTTATTTCTCATATTTATTTTTTTTATTCTATCAGCAACAGTTCTATCACCGCTAAGTTCAGAATTTCCAACAGTTATTTTATCTTTTTTATAATATATTTTTAAATCATCTTTACCAACAAGCAAAGCCTCAGCGAAACTTTTAGACTGCACTGCACTAACATTTAATAATTCAAGTGTATCATGAGTCGTATATAAGTCCTCTTTATCATCATACATTATAAAAGTTAAGTCTAATCTATTTTTATCTTCATATGCTTTTGAAGTCATTTTAAAAGAGTGGTTATTATAAAACGAATCATTAGAAAATAAATTCAAATCAGTAGAAGCCAAATCAGTTTCTTCATACTGATGTAGTTTTCCATCAACAACACTAAAACTACGCCAAGTTCCATCTGGTTTTGTTTCTTGCACTCTCACTTCAGTAGCATATAACAATTCACTACGAACATAACTAGCAATTTCATCAATAGTTCTTTTATCTAAATCCGTACTTGATGTCTCATAAAAATATTTAAATCCAGAAATCATTATACTTCCAAGAACGGCTAAAAGTGCGGAAAAAATAGCAATTGAAACAATAATTTCAACTAATGTAAAACCATTTTTTTTATTTTTATCTTTGTGCATATTTTTTCACCTCTTATTAGTTAATTGGTTTTTTTTGGTATAATATTAATTACAATCTCATCACCATCATTTAAATAGTTAAAAATACTATAACCTTTTAATCTACCAAATTCAAATGGTTCACCATTAAAAAGTTTATTGCATTGAAGATAATACTCCCCTGATAAATCATTCCCTGTAGCATAAAAACCAAAGTGATTCTTTATATAATATAATATCTCATCAGTAAATCCATTTGGTAAATTAAAGTTATACAAAACCAACTCAGGTTCTATATGCCCAAGACTTCCATTTTTCTTAAATATAATTTCAACATTTTTCACAGTACCATCATTTATATCATATGGCTCAATATATCCATAAATATTATAAGGTGCCCCGTCTATCTTATCTATCCTATACCAGTTTATTGTAGCATCCTCAAATGTAACACCTCCATAGTGATTTCCACCTAGTATTGAATCAATATTAATGCTAACATTAGTACTATTCTTACTAGGTAATTTAACATGTGATTGGATATAATCAATTTGTCGAGAAGACTGTGTTCCTGACAAAACAGCATTTTTATGAGGTGATAGTTTGTCTGGCTCATTAATGCATAATGTATCAGAATTAACATCAATATTATTGTTATTTTTTTTGGTAGGATCTTTTAGCAAATAAAAATTTGCATCTTCATTATAAGTACGCTGAACTTCACCTATACTAAATAATGATAATGACAATTCATCTTTATCATTATATTTTTTAGTAACTATCTTCATTTTTCCTTGTACAGATAGTCCATCTTTAAATGTCATTGTTGATTCCTTTTCTATTGTTGATTCATCGTTTTGAATCTTTGCAAAGATTTCATTACTTGTATTTTTTATTAAAGCAGATTCACTCATATAATGAATAATTGATGTAAATGCTAATCCAACCATACTCAATAATATTGCAATAATAGCAACAGTCACAATAGATTCAATTAATGCAAAACCTTTATTATTCGATTTCATAGACTGTCTCTCCTTTATGAGAATATTGAAGATTTTGCCACTGACCTGTTGTAGAGTCTTGATTCATAGTTAATTGAATTTCTTGTGTTCTTCCATAATTAGTTGCTGTTGCAACAATAACAATTACTTTATCTGTTTCATTTAATGTAATTGTTGCTTTTCTCTCTTCACATGTATCATCTGTTAGTTGAATATCATTAAATGCAATAGTGGGTTTTGTTTCAACTGGAATAAATTCTGAATTTCCAGCAGTTATTTGAAGTGAAATTGTATCAACTATAGACTTGGCAGTCAAATATGCCTGTCTTTCCTGATTATTTCTAATTGAACGATTATGATATGAACTTGCGATAGCAAAACAAGCACCTAGTAAGACTGTCAGAACCATCCCAACAACAACTGCCATCACAATACTAGACCCCTTTTCATTATTCATACCAATTCACCTCTCTTAAACTACTGTTTTTCAATCATATAAATGACAAAAGAAATTGTCACTGTATTCGATTGAGCATTTGATAACTGATAAGAAAGATTTCCTATTTCTAATCCTTCTTGTTCATTTATTGAACCCATGAGTTTTTTTAATTTAGTAAGATCCCCATTAAGTGTCATATTAATTGTCGATTGTTTAATAACTGAGCTTGTTGCTGAATTATCTGTTGATGGGTTTGCTGTTCCATCAGTAGCAGTTGTATCAGTAGATTGTAACGATGCACCAGGCACTTCACCAATGGATAAATTCTTAGGTCGAAAGCCACTTGCCAAAACTTTTGTTGTAATAAGTTTATCTATATCATCATTACTTAAAACTTGACTATACTGACCTGCTATTTCATTATAACTATCTTCTAATATTTTGTATTGACTTGGTGCATCCTCATAGTCTTTAAGTTGTTGTTTTATAGTTGTAAGCTGTGTTTGTTTTTCTTCATATTCAGCATGAACTTGAGAATTTTTTTCCAATGCCGGATTTAATAATAAAAACCAACCTGCAACTAATATAAGGAAACAAATTAAGACATATATTAAAGTTTTTTCTCTTTTTGTTAATGACTCCATCTTTATTTATCTCCTTTACTTAAGAATTATTGTTATTGTTGATTTATATGAACTTGTTTCTACTGTGTTGGTAGCAGGCAATCCTGTTAATGGATCTATTTCTCCTGTTTGAGTTGTAGAAGATGTTGTTGATTCGTTATATCCAGAGTAATTAACTGACATAAAATCTTCTTGTTTTTTTAAGTTTTTAACACATTTTTCAATGAGTTGAACATTTGAAGAAGATATTGACAATGAAATTGTATGTGTTTCACGAGTATAACTAATTAAATCTAAAGTCATACCACTTAATAATGATTTTTGTATATTTGTTATATGTTCTGCTTTTATTGATGGTGTTCCTTGAATTTGATCATTTAATTGTTTAATTGAATTTAATACATTTTGAAATGATGATAATTTATCATATGCTGATGTATCCGTTGCAGATATTGCTAAATTATATTTTTCTATTTCTGCTTTAATATCACTTATTTTATTCTGTGTAGACATTGTATTCCATGATAAGAATCCAAAAGGTATCAAAAACAACAAAAGAATAACAACTGGTGGAATACACAATTTAATGACACTCTCATATTTAGGTGGTTCATCATTACGATTATACGCTTGTAACAGATCCAATTCCTTATTTTTTAAACCAGAACCTACCTTTTTATAAAACATTGCTATTGGATAAACATAGTGAGAAAGTTTAAAAGGCTCATTATCTAAATCCTTGACAGTATAAATTGCCTTTGATCCAGGTAAACCTCTAGCATCAACACGTAACTGATCATGAATATTTTGACACAAAGAAACTTCCTCTTTATCATCTAAACCAAACACAAAAACATCACTTATTTTATATGAACTATCGCTTCTGTTACTTGATTGGATCATATGAGAAATACTATTAATGACTTCGTTTTCAAATTCAGGTGTTCCCTTATTAGCCATAATACGAGTTCTATATGTTAATGCATATTCATCATTATCAAATAAAGTAGAAATCAAGTTATTGCCATCTAATTGAGATAATATATATGTTTTATCTATAAATCCTGGTAAGAAATGAATAAAACGAATTAAAGCATTCGTTGCAAAATCAATACTTAAAACAGCAATACCACAATCATTGAACAATTGTAAGTACATATCAATAAGTTTTCTTTCAACACCTAAAGCAAGTATTTTACTTGCTCCTTTTGATTGACCATCTTCATCTAAATATGCAAAATCATAAATCATATCCTCTGTATTTTGTGCCAATGGAGATAATTCATCTTTTACAAATTGATAAATTTCTTTCATTTTCATTCTAGGAATCACAACATTTTTAGCGAGAATCTGTCCACTATCAATAACCAAATGAACTTCAAGAATACCCTCTTCTTTTAATATTTTAATCTGCTCTTTAACAGCCTCATCATTAATAATAACCCCATTAATCATAGCTCCCATAGGGAATGGAAGGCGTTGATATTGTTCAACACGCAAAACATCTCTACGTGCTTCTGCAGTTACCATAACTAATTGTTCACTAGATAAATAAACAACTGTACCTTTCATATAATCTCCTCCTATCCTTTCCCACTAACATTACCATACATACTATAAATAGGTAAAATAACAGAAACAACAACCATACAAATAAGAATACCTAAAATAATAATCATAACTGGTTGTAATAAAGTTACTAATTTCTCAATAGCCATCTCAGATTCAAAATCAAAATCATCCGCTATTCTCTGTAACATATCATCTAATTTACCACTTTCCTCACCAACATAAATCGCATTTGGTAATTTTGAATCAAAGCCATCAACTTCACTAATTGCCGTTGATAAATTCGTCCCATCCCTCACAGAATGAACAACACTATCAAATTGACTCTCAATATATGCATTATTAATCGTTGTCTTTGCTAAATTCAAAGAATTAATCATTGCAACACCACTAGAATATAAAGATGACATACTTCTTGCAAACCTAGCAGTATATATAATTTTCAATAAACTTCCAACTTTAGGAATGCTCAATTTAAATTCATCAAATCTTAATCTTACTTTCTCAACTCGTAATAAATAAGATATTCCAGCTATCATTATTAAAATAGCAATTAATATCCAATGTCCAGAATTGATAATCGCATCACTAATCGCAAACATAATCTGTGTAATCAAAGGCATATCCATACCTTCAAACATTGTCAAGAAATTTGGTAATATCATTGTAAACACAAGCATAACAACACCAACCGTTACAACAATTAAAATAATTGGATAAAACATAGCACTCTTTACTTTTGCATTAATTTTACTTTCTTTATCATATTGGTCTGCTAATTTTAAAAGTGTTCTATCCATCATCCCTGTTGATTCACTAGAACGAATCATATTAATCATTAAATTAGGAAATGCCCCACCTTGAGAAGCTAAAGCATGAGATAAAGTAAACCCCTGTTGAAGTTTAATATAAATATCCTTATAAATCTTTTCAATCTTAGGATTATTTTCTCTCTTTGTCATAATATTCATTGCCATGATTAAACTAATACCAGAAGAAACCATCGTTCCTACTTGTCTACACAACTCAGACAATTCTTTTAATTTAATTTTATAATGATTTCCCTCTTCTTCAATCTCTTTACACTTCAAAAGATATAAATTATCAGAACGCAACAAAGCAACAAGTTCATCTCGTGAATTCGCCTCTACCTTGCCATGTGTTTTCTTAGAATTTATATCTTTTGCAGTATATCTAAACGTTGCCATAAACGTTCAACTCCTCTTTTTAAGGTCCAAATATTCCTAAATACAATTGTAACAGATTTTCTCCATATAATAAAGCAACAAACATACCAAAACAAATATAAGGTCCAAAAGCAATATGATCTTTTCTATCTACCTTATGACTTAACATTAAATATCCAGCATAACATCCAGCAATCACAACCGCAATAAACATACCAACCAATAAATGAGCCCATCCAAGCATCAAACCACATACAGCTATCAACTTAATATCGCCACCACCAAAACAATCAGGTATAACATAATTCATTATGTACAAAGGTAAACTTACTGCAAAAAAACCAATCAATCTGTCAATAACACTTATATCAATAAAAGGATAAGAAATAACAGTCACAATCAATACTGTAATCACTAAAGAATTAGGAATCGTCATCGTGTCTAAATCAATCATACTAATCGCGACTAATATCATTACAAAAGCAAAAGATATCAATGTCATCCAATCTATTCCATAACGATAAAAACATAACATTCCTAATAATCCACCTAATACTTCCAATAAAGTATCTCTGACAGGAATCTTTGTTTTACAATAACGACATTTTCCACCAAGAGTTATATAACTTAATATAGGTATTAAATCAATAGCATGTAACTGATGCTCACATGTAGGACAAAAACTTCTCCCCTTTGCAACACTTATACCCAAAGGCAAACGATAGATCACAACATTTACAAAACTCGCAATACAAGCACCAACCACAAACATATATACATATAAAAATATAAATATTGGTTCCATCATTTTCTCCTCTCATTATTTTAAAGAATGAAACCCTCTCTCAAAAAGAGAGAGGGTTGTAAAAAAAACAAGAAACTAACTGCTTTTATTATTTGTTATAGTCATTTTTTCATTAGGATCTATTTTAACTGTCTTATCAGCGAATTCAACAATAATTTCTTTAATATTTCCTTTAGAATCTAGTGTAGCTTTGATACCTGTTACTGCTGGTTTCCCTCCAACACTATTTATTGCAGCCTCAGGAGCAGTCCAAACACCACTTACAATATTAGTAGTATCTTTATTAATAAATGCTGTACTTGCCTCTTTCTGAGCAACAATCATTGCACCTCTTGCCTGAGCTTGATATTTTGCATCATCAGCTTCATTTAAATAATTTAAAACAGAAGGTACAGCTACAGCTAATAGTACAGCCAAAATAACAACAACTACAATAATTTCAATTAAAGTAAAACCTTTTTTATTTTTCTTTAATTCTCTTAATTTTTTGATATTCATTTCAATATCCTCCCTTTCATAGATACATTATATCTTAAAAGAATCAGTTACGCAAGAAAATGAAAAAAAGTCTAATTTAATTTATGACTTTTTCTATAAAAATTAATAACCTGTGACAACGTTGTGATGTTTAAAAAAATAAATTTTTATTGATTCACAAAAATGAATGGATAAAATTTAGCATCATATTGTTTTGAAACATCAACAATCTCATTTTCTTTATAAGTAATATATCGACCATCACCAAATTGATTAGTATCTTCATCATAGACACCAAAAATAAAATAATAATTTTCTGGTATTTTGTTTATAGTTATTAACGAGTCACTACTTGATAAATTATTACCATCAATTGTCATACCAGTAATACAAATTGCTGACAAATTTGCAATCTCTGAAAAATCAGTTCTTTCTATGATATTTTCTACATCTGCACTACTCAATGACTTATCTTCATCTAATGCTAATGCTTTTGTTATTTCTGTTTTCATAATTGTATATGCACTTCTTGCTTGTGCCATATACTTAGCATCATCTGCTTCATCAAGATATTTCAGTACTGATGGGACTGCAACTGCCATAAGTACTGCTAAGATGACTACAACAACTATAATTTCTATTAAAGTAAATCCTTTTTTATTCTTTATCATATGATGAATCCCCCATATGTACTATTATAATTCAATAGAGTGTTTATCTCAATGCTTTTTGATGAGATAAACACATAAAAAATGTAATACCAAAGATAATAAGATATCCTATAATACTAAAGATATCTGGCACTTGCTGAAATACTATAAATCCAAGTATTGCTGCAAAGACAACCTGTGAATAATCATATAAAGAAATATCTCTACCTGCGGAGTGAGAATATGCTGCTGTTACAGCAAATTGTCCTCCTGCGGCACTGATTCCTGCTAACAATAGAAATGCCATTTGTTGGTATGTCATAGGTGTAAATTGATAGATGAGATATGGTACAACACTTAAACAAGAAAATAATGAGAAATAAAAGACAATCTGTGGTCCTTTCACATTTCTTTGTGATAACATTCTCACAACTGTATAAGCTGCCCCTGCTCCCATTGCACCTATTAATGCAATAAAACTTGCTGTTAATTCTGTATTTTGAAAACTTGGCTTAACGACAAACAAGGTTCCAATAAAGGCAATCATAATAGAAACAACTTGTCTCTTTGTCACATGTTCTTTTAATAAAAAGAATGAAAAGATAATCACAAAAAATGGACTCAACTTTTGAATAATAGATGCATCTGATAACAAGAGATGATCAACAGCATAGAAATTGGCTATAATGCCAATTGTTCCACAAATTGATCTCACTAACAATAATCCAATATTCTTCTTTTCAATATAAAAACCTACTCCACTTTTCCTTAATATCGAAAAAGCAATAAAAACAGCAACTAAATTTCTAAAGAAACTCTTTTGAATAGATGGTAAATCACCCGATAACTTCACAAACATATTCATAACAGCAAAACATAATGCTGCAATAATAATCATTATCATTCCTTTGTTTTTCATATATATCACTCCAATGTTCCTTAATATACTATAATTTTTATCTTTTGTCATGTGAAAGACTTTTTTATTATCATTAATTTCATAGCATTCTTTTTAAAAAGGCTTTATAATTAAACATGAGGTGAAAATACATGAATAATCATATGGGAAAGTATTTATTAATGATGTATCAGCATTGTAAAGACTTTCATCAATTCTTTTTAAAAAATCAGTATAATGATATTTTTGATTCTCTTTTTCATACATTGAATCAAATAATGGATATTGATAATATTTGTAGTTTTTTTATTGTAGATCATCATAATCATTTTTATAGTGTCAAAAAAAATATTTTATTTCATGATCAGTTACTTAATAGTCAAGATATTGATTCTATTAATGAAAGTTTCTATGATCATCTTTCAAATCATTATCATGTTTGTCTTATTCCTATTCAATATACAAATAAAAAACATGGTTATTTAATATTTAGTAAAAATCGTGAAAAAGTTGATTTTGATAATGATGAGAAAGAGTTATTAAAAAATATAGGAAGTATTTATGGTGATTTTTTGGATAATCAAATGAATTATCAAAGTGAATTATTTAATCAATCATTTATAGAAAAAGTATTAAATCATATAGATGCTAATGCTTATATTACTAATCCTTATACAGACGAAATTCTATATATTAATGATAAGATGATAAAAGATTTCCATTTAAAAAATCCTTTAGGAAAAAAATGCTGGCAAGTTTTTCAAAGAAATATGGGTGGAAGATGTCCTCAATGCCCAATTCATCAATTAATCAAAGATCCTCAAAAATGTATTTCATGGGAAGAAAAAAGTACTCATAATCAAAGAATCTATCAAAATTATGATTCTATGATTGAATGGTTTGATCATTCCTTAGTTCATTTTCAATATTCACTTGATATTACAACTTTTAAAAAAATTGAGAGTGATGCACATTATGATGATTTAACAGGAATTTATAATAGACGTAATGGTAAATATGAGTTATCTTTATTAATGAATAAGGCACAAAAAGAAAATAAAAATATCATTATTTGTTTATATGATTTAGATCATTTAAAAACAATTAATGATCTATATGGTCATCAATCAGGTGATGAATTTATTCAGATGATTACCCAAACTGTTTCTTCCATTATTCATCATAATAATTTGTTCTTTAGATTAAGTGGTGATGAATTTATTATTGCTTTTTATGATTATCAGCAATATGAAGTTAATCAGCAAATGTTAAAGATTTTAAAAGAATTAGAAAAAATTCAAGTTCAAGATAAAATTCCTTATACCTTAAGTTTTTGTTTTGGACTTTATGAAGTATTACCTCAATCTCAGCTATCATTAAATGATGTGATTACTCATGCTGATGAAAAAATGTATAGTTATAAGAAAAAAAATCATTTAAGAAAAGCTTTATTGGATTTAAAAACACATTCACCTATTGCAGCTAATTTTGACTACAATAAGAATTTATTATATGATGCTTTAGTCAAAAGTACTGATGACTATATATTTGTCTGTAATATGAAAACAGGTGTATTTAAATATCCTCCTGCTATGGTTGATGAATTTGAATTTCCTAGTGATGTTCTAACAAATGCTGCTGCAGTCTTTGGTGCTAAGATTCATCCTGATGATAAATATGAATTTCTTAACAGCAATCAACAAATCACTGATGGTCGTACTGATAGTCATATTGTTGAATATCGTGCTCTTAATAAACATAATGAATATGTTTGGTTACGTTGTTGTGGTCATGTGGAATATGATGAAAATAATGAACCAACTCTTTTTGCTGGTTTTATTTCCAATCTAGGTCGTAAGAATTATCGTGATAATCTGACTGGTCTTTATAATCAATTTGAATTTGAAAAAAGAATTCAAGAATGTCATACACCTTTTACAATGATGATTATCAATATTAGTCATTTTAAAATTATCAATCAGTTATATAATCGTGAATTTGGTGATCATGTCTTACGAATTATTTCTCACAGTCTGCAGACAATCTTACATAAACAGGCAATTTTATATAAATTAGATGGTGATGAATTTGGTATTCTTTATAAAGAAACCAATCATCATGAAATTCAACAGATCATTCATCAAATTCAAAATTTTGCTGATGAGAAACATATTTATGAAGGTCATCCTTTTACAATTCGTTTCCATGGTGGTATTACGATATCTCCACAGGATGGTACTGATTACTTAGAATTACGTCGTAATTGTGAAATTGCTTTACAGCATAGTAAACATAATACACATTCTCCTTTTACTTTCTTTAATACGCATTTATTAAAAGAAGAAACATATGTCTTAAGGTTACAAAATACTTTAAAGCAATCTATGATTAATCATTTTGAGGGATTTTCTTTGGTTTATCAACCAAAGGTAGAATCTGTTACTCATCAGTTAATGGGTTTTGAAGTATTAATCAGATGGTATCATTCTGATTTTCCTCAGATTGGTCCTGGACGTTTTATCCCTATTTTAGAAGATATGGGTGGTATTGTGGAATTAGGGAATTGGATATTTGAACAATCATTAATCAAGTTTAAGACTTTCTTGAATTATCAAGAAAATCTGATGATCAGTATTAATGTCTCTTATGTTCAGTTATTTCATGAAGGTTTTATTGATTTTGTTAAGAAGATGATATCTCTTCATGATGTTCCTATTTATCAGATTATCTTAGAATTAACAGAAACGTCTGTTGTTAATGATAATCAACATGCCGTTGATATTATTAATCAGTTGCGTTCTTTAGGTTTCCTGATTGCTATGGATGATTTTGGTAAGGGTTCTTCTTCTCTTTCTTTATTAAAAGATGAACCATTAGATATTATTAAGATAGATCAATCTTTTGTGAGAAATATTAAAAATGATTCATTTAATTATGGATTTACAAAATTCATGATAAATTTTTGTCATCAACTCCACCTTCTCGTTGTTGTTGAAGGTGTTGAAACAGAAGAAGAACTTCATATCATTGATGAATTCCATCCTGATTATATTCAAGGATATTATATCAGTTATCCTTTGTCCTATGAAAAGACAATCTCCTATTTAAAAAATCATTGACAATTTCTATTGAACCCTATAGAATAATCAATGCAATTCAATATTTGCTATTAAGCTATAGATTTCTCTATTTCTGATTATAAATAGACATCTGTAGCTTTTTATATGAAAGGAGTTATTATGGACAAAAAAAATCCAATGGGATATAAACCTATTTTCCCTTTATTGATGTCAATGGCTTTTCCTCCTATGATATCAATGCTCATTCAATCTCTTTACAATATTATTGATAGTATCTTTGTAGCACAATTAGGAGAATCAGCATTAACTGCTGTTTCATTAATTTATCCACTTCAAAATTTATCACTTGCATTTTCTTGTGGTATTGGTATTGCAATGAATGCATTAATTGCTAGACATCTTGGCGCAAATGATGATCAGCAAGCATCATTTGCTGCAAGTCAAGGAATGGTTATGTCTGTTTTACATTCTTTGTTATTTGTGGTGATTGGTATCTTTTTGATACATCCCTTTTTAAATATGTTTACAAATAGCCCTGATGTTATTGAATATGGTATGCAATATGGAACAATTGTCATTACATTCACTTTTGGTTCTTTTATTCATATTGCTGTTGAAAAGATGTTTCAGGCTTGTGGTAATATGATGGTTCCAATGATTATGCAGATTGTTGGTGCACTTGTGAATATTGTTTTAGACCCTATTTTGATTTTTGGATATTTTGGGTTCCCTGCTTTAGGTGTATCTGGCGCTGCTATAGCAACAATTATTGGTCAAATGGTCGCTTGTTTTCTTTCTATTTATTTGTTTTATAAATATAATGAACATATTCATTTATCGTTTCATCATTTTCATATTGACAAAGAAACATTCAAGAAACTTTATAGTATTGCAGTCCCTTCAGGTGTTATGATGTGTATGCCATCTATTCTTGTCTCTGTTTTAAATGGGATTCTCGCTTCTATATCACAAACAGCAGTTGCATTCTTTGGTGTTTATTTTAAACTTCAATCATTTGTTTATATGCCTTCTAATGGTGTTGTTCAAGGAATGCGTCCAATTATGAGTTATAACTATGGTTCTCAAGAAAAAAATCGTATGGATCAAACTTTAAAAATGTCTTGTTTAACAATTGGAACTATCTTATTAGTCGGAACTGCTTTGTTTTTTATTTTTCCAGAATTCATACTATCAATGTTTAACGCAAATCAAGCAATGTTAGATATTGGTGTATCTGGTTTACGCATTCTCTCTTTAAGTTTTGTTTTATCAACTCTAGGAATTGTGATGGCTGGTGTTTTTGAATCCTTGGGCAAAGGAACATTATCATTAATGATTTCATTAATCAGACAATTTATTATCATTATTCCTTTATCTCTTTTACTCATTCCGCTTATTGGAATAAAAGGTGTATGGCTAACTTTCCCATTATCAGAACTTATTGCAAGTATTATTGCTTTTATCCTCTTTATACGTGTATACAAAAGGATTAATCTCAATGATTAATCCTTTTTCTTTACCATGATTGTTTCCTGATTCATATCTTTTTCACCTGTTATAATAAATCCAAATTTTTGATAAAGATGCATTGCCCTATGATTATCATCATAGAGACTTAAATAGATTTCTTGACATTGATATTCTGCATAGATATGTTCAAGCAATTGAGCCAATATTTTCTTTCCTAATCCTTGACCTTGATATCTTTTATCAATAAGATAACGATCTAGCCAAACTCTATCTTGATTCTGCTCATGCCATAATCCATACATTGCAAAACCAACCAGTTGTTCATTATAATAAAGTTCTACTGGTCGCCATAAAACAAGTTCTCTGGCTTCTTCTAGACATTCAGCAATACTTTCAATAAAGTTTTGCTGATTAGCTTCAATTTCCAATTTTAAGACATCTGAACAATGATTTAAATCAACTTGACGTATTGTTATACTCATAATCTAATCCAAATAATGTTTGATTTCTTTAGCAAATTGACTACTTCTATGCAAAATAATCAAATTCAATAAACCATCATAAATCAAACAAATACCAATAAATATAATGGAAACTATCGCTGCATCAAATGGATTCAATACAATAACTACACCTAAAATCAATAATAAAATAGATAATAATAAATCATAAGACCATCTCTCAAATCCCCATCTCTTTAATTCAAAAGATCTTGTTATATTCATAATCCCTTCAATAACAATAAATAATCCAATCACAAAAGGAATCATCATAATAACAATATCACTTCTTATAATCATAAAAACTCCTATCGCACATAACAAAAATCCACTGATTAAATCATACTGAAAACGATAAGAAAAATCATTAGAAAAATATCTCATAAAATCCATTACTCCACAAATCAAAACAATACTTGCCACTCCATAACAAATCAACTGACTTGTTGCATTAGGAAAAACAATAAGAATAATTCCCATGACAATGGCTATAATAGAATAAATCACAACACCTTTCTTTAACCCTGACAATAATTCATACATTTTCGTCACCTTCTTTCTTTTATTATTTCTCTTTCTTATTAACAATATATGAACACATTGATTGATTTTTTTCTTTTTTGTACTAAAATAGGTAAAAAGCAGGTGAATATATGGATATTATTATTGATACAATTAAAGATACTTTTCTTATTATTCCTATTCTATTCATTATGTATCTATGTTTAGAATATTTTGAACATAAAAACATTTCACAAAGTATGACCAAGTATTTAACTCGATATGGACCTCTTATTGGTGCTATATTAGGCATTATTCCTCAATGTGGTTTTGGTGTTTTAGCAAGTTTACTGTTCATTAATAAGCGTATCTCTTTAGGTACACTTATTAGTGTATTTATTGCAACAAGTGATGAAGCAATTCCTATTCTTTTAACAAACCCTCAACTCTATACATCTCTTCTGGGTATCATTCTAACAAAATTTATCTTAGCAATCATTGTTGGTTATCTCGTTGATATTTTATTAAAACCACAAACCGTTACCCATCAGCAGTTAAGTCATGAGCATTGTCATGAGCATTCTATTGCTATTGAAGCAATGATAAGAACATTCAAAATTTATACATTTATCTTTCTTGTCAACATCGTTTTATCAACCGCGATTGAAATAATAGGGCCAAAAACTTTATCTTATATACTCTTAGATAAAAGCATTATACAACCTATTGTCAGTGCCATCTTTGGCTTTATCCCTAACTGTGCAGCTAGTGTGATTTTGACCCAATTACATGTCAACGGAATCCTCAGTTTTGCTTCTTTGCTTGCTGGATTGATTACAAATGCTGGTTTAGGCATACTGGTATTGTTACAAAATCGTATAGACATAAAAACACTTATTAGAATTTGTACAATTCTTTTATTAAGTGCTCTTATCGTTGGTCTTCCTTTACAATGGTTCTTTCTTTATTAGAAAGAACCATTTTTGTATACCAAACTTGGGATGGCAAATAAAACCACCAGATATAAGGGATATTCATCTGTATCAGAAATTGTATAACAATACATAAATCACACATTGCTAAAAGAACTAATGTTATCAATAACCAATGTTGTTTAGAAAATGCCAAAATAATATTCAACAATGTCATCACAGCATAAACAATCCCTAAAAAATATAAATGAGGATAAACTATAGCAAACATAAACAAATAAAAATAGCTACTTCCATTTAATTTCATATGATAAAAACATTGTACAACCATAAACAAATAAATCCCTATCTCATACATCTCACTCCACAACAAAAGATAATCAGCAACTAAAATAAAACAAAAAATACCATACTCCTTTCTTTTAGAAACCAACCATCCAAAGCATACAATAATACTCAAATATTTTATCCAAGATAAATCATAAATCATAATAAAACCATAAAGTATACATTCCCATAATAAGAACATAACTCTATGGTTCCCATAAAACTACAATTTATGATAAATAGGTTGCATTTTTTCAAATGTACAAAACTCATCAAAACCAATTTTTAAAAGTTCATCTTTAACATATTGAATACGACATCCCACATGATCTTCTTCATGCGTATCAGAACCAATAGTCAAGACACGACCACCTAATTCTTTATACCACTTTAAAATAGTCCTTGAAGGCGTTAAATCACTTAACCCATAACGAAAACAAGAAGTATTCACTTCAATTCCTTTGCCTTTAGAAATAACATGTTTTAAAATCTTTTCAATCAGATCTCTTACCTCTTCATCAGGATACACTCCTGCTTGATCATAACGCTTAATCATATCCAAATGTCCCAATACACTATAATCATCAAATTTCTCAATCACATCTAAAATTGCTTGATAATAACCTCTATTATAATCTCTTTGTGTTTTTCCTTGTTGATATTTATACGTCCAAAATTCAATATCATCAATCTGATGATTAGAAAGAATAATAAAATCAAATGGATACTTTAAGAAATCTTTCTGATAATTTATGATTGTATGCATCTGAACACCAAACTCACATCCAAACTTGATCACAATATCGTCTCTATATTTTTCTTTCATCTTTAAATATTCCTGATAATAAGCATCATAATTGACAACGTAATCTCCCATTGTTCCATAATCACTATGCTCTGTAAAACAAATCTCATCCAACCCCATTGAAATAGCTTTTAAAACTGCTTTTTCCATATCATAAGTTGAATCATTACTATAATTGGTATGCATATGATAATCTGCTAACATATATATCCTCCTTGTTCTTTAGTTAGTATATAACATTTTATTCAAAAAATCTTATATTCTCAAATTTAGAAAAAAAATTATCAAATTCTGAAAAAATGAATGATTATTTTTAAAAATATTTATAATATTATTATAAAAATAAAGGAGGAACTATATGCTT
>NZ_HG005285.1:34074-47595 GCF_000455285.1 Candidatus Stoquefichus massiliensis AP9
GGGAGACTGATTTTAAATGATCAATCTCCCTTTTCTAAATTCTCTCATTGCTGTACACATACTTACTTCCTCCTTTTCTTCTTTTTTATGTAGCCAATCAGTTCTTTCACTCTTATGATTGTGAAAACCACTATTGCCTCTTCCTTGCTTAATAATATTGTCATGACAATCTTCTGATTGCTTGTGCATCTTAGTTTTGCATAATCCATTTCCTTCATATCCATAATGTTCCCATTCCAGTCATTCACCTTATCATTGATCACTTTAGGAATATACATGCGATCCTTAAGCGTTCTTGGCTTTATCCAGTAGCTTTCACCAGTATAGATGACAATCTTTACAACTGGTATAAAATGCAGATATTATCTTTTATTAACATCACATAAGTTGAACAGCTGATTGGGTTGAGCCATCACTGTCCTACTGATGAAGCATATCCGGCTTAATGATTTCTTTGCCGTTAAAAAGGACAAGATTGGCAAAATCAGCAAATACTTCAGGCTTCTTATAGATTTTTATAGTTAGAGAAACAAAACATATTTATGAGGTATATCTTAAGGATATTATACAATTATTGCTTAAAGAAAACAATTATCAATGATAAAAATACCCTTCTATTATATATATACGCAAAAAATTTCCATTTTTAATAACTAAAAAAACAAAAAAGTCAATTTGACTTTTTTACCTCTTATCAAATTTTGAATCTATGTATATCATTGATGGATCATCTATTTGAAAACTCGCTACTAACCATTTTGTTGCCAAGTAGGTATTGATTATTTCAAGTATATGGTTTCTATCATATTCTTCTCCATCACATCTTAGATACAAGCCACAACATGAACAACCACCAACTGTATGCAAAGAATATGCAATTCCTTCTTTCTTTAAAATCTGATTTAAATTTTCAACCATCATAACATCAACAGTACTTCTCATATCCATCATCCTTTCTTATATCTATTGTAACAAAAATGAGGAAATGTAGCATTACATTTCCTCAGCAACAAATATTTTTCATACATAAACCCAACTCTAATCCACGTTTAAATTGAACAAAAGCATATTCAAAATAAAAATTTTCAAAACTTTTTTCTAAATCTTTTATATCCTCTTTTGATAATTGACTATCATGATCTAATTTTTGATATAAACTTTCTAATTTATCAAAATAACTTTCATCTACGCTTTCCATCATAGCCATTTCTTCTTCCATTAAAATCACATCTGATATATAAATATCTCTCAATACTTTATCTGGATTAAGCATTATACTGCCTCCCTTTCATTATTAAGAGTCAATTAAGGACGATAACTTTCAATAAACCAGCGATCTTTTTCATAGAATAGTTTTCTTACTTTACCATCAATATAACATTCATACAAAATACCACAGCCTCCAACTTTCGAACTTGATTTACGAATATCAAGAATTTTATCAATCTTAAAATTCTCTTTACCGTTAGCTCCTTCCCATATAAGATATAAGGGTTTTAATTGTCCTTCCTTATTCGTTAACACAATCATATCCACATACCTTTTATATAGTCTCATGAAGATTTAAACCAGCTTTCAGGATGAATAATGTGTTCTTCTTTAGGATTAAAACTTGTTAATTCCTGATGAATATTTAAACAACAGCGTTTGATTTTTTCATATCCAAATCTTTTTCTTATTTCATCTATTACTAAATCAAGTTTCTTTTCCTTCTGACGCTGACTTTCATCAGTAAATAAACTTAGCTGAACTTGAGGGATATCTTCCTCTAATTGACTTACTTTTACACTCATACTACGATACGGTCTATCTAAATAACCTGAATACTGACTCATACAGTTTTCTTTCAATAACAACTCTACAGTTTGCATAATTTCACTAGAAATATTTGTAGCCACATCAATTTTTCTCTGTCGAGTAAAGCTATGTAATTCATGATCACGCATCCCAATCGTAATCACTGATCCTCTTAATTCGCGTTCTTTTAAACGTGACGCAACTGATTCTACCAATACTCTTAAAACATTTTTAGCCTCTTCAAATGTTGAAAGATCATGTGGTGCTGTCACGCCGTTCCCAATTGATTTTGGTCTATTTTCATATTCTAAAAGAGTCACATCACTAACATCTAACCCATTAGCAAAACGCCAAATCATTTCTCCATGTTTTCCTAAAAACGACTTTAAATACTCTTGCCGACTATAGGCAATATCTCCAATTGTATAAATACTCTTTTCTTTTAATTTAGCAGCTGTTGCTTTGCCAACATAGAAAAGTTCATCAACTGGCAATGGAAAAACAACATTTTTATAATTTTTTTGAGAAATAACTGTTAATCCCATTTTTTTATTAAAATCACTTCCTAATTTTGCAAAAACTTTATTAAAACTGACTCCCATTGATACAGCTAATCCTAATTCTTTATAAATACGTTCTTGTATTTCTCTAACAATTTCAACAGGATTCCCTCCAAACAATCCTTGTGAAGCAGTTAAATCAATCCAAGCTTCATCTAATCCAAAATTTTCTACTTTATCACTATATTCACGATATATATTTTTAACTTCCTCAGTATAATAAAGATAATCATCATAATGAGGTTCAATAATCAATAAATCAGGACATTTACGATATGCCTCTCTTAACGATTCTCCTGTCTTAATCCCATATTCATAAGCTAAATCATTTTTTGCTAAAATAATTCCATGTCTAGACTGTTCATCTCCACCTACAGCCATGGGCACTTGTCTCAATTCAGGATACATCATTTCTTCTATCTGTGCATAACAGTGATTTAAATCTGCATGTACTATTACTCTTTCCCACATATGTCTCACTCCTTGGTTTTATTATAATCGACATTGTTGCATATTTCAACTGTTTTATGCAACATTTTTATTTTTATTTAAATAATACTTTCTTTTTGTTGAATAATTAATTATAATATGCATAAAGGAGGTATCTTATGGAACTCAAGGATGTCATTAAAGATTATAAATATCGTTTTCAATTGACAAATGATCAAATCGCAAAACAATTAAGTGTAACAAAGTCCACAGTAAGTCGATGGATTTCTGGAGATGTCAAAAGAATTCAAGATGAAACTTTACAGCGTTTAAGTGATTTACTTGGTTATAATATAGAACCTATTATTAAAGGAGCTTCTGTTCATTTGAAAAGACCTATTCTTGGTTATGCGAAAGCTGGTTATAACATGTATGCTGATGAAAATTATTTAGGTGAAGAAGAAGTGACTGAAGATGATTTTTACAAAGGTGATTTCTTTCTTCAGATTCAAGGTGATTCAATGATTGGCTCTGGTATTATGGATGGTGATTTAGCTCTTATTAAACAATGTTCAACTGTTTCTTCTGGTGATATTGCAGTTGTTATGATTGCTGGTGAGGAAGTTACTGTTAAGAAAATAATAAAAAAACCAGATATGCTGGTTTTAGAAGCAACGAATCCTCAAGTTGAAAATCGTTATTTTTCTATGCAGGAAGTAGAAACACTCCCTGTTCGTGTAATAGGTAAAGTCGTTTATACAAAAACATATTTCTAACCTATCTTAACAAGAAGTCCCCCACTTTTAAAGGGAGGGAGATGAACTGCACTTCTCCCTTATTTGATATATGCAAAACAGTATGTTATTGTATAATCAATCAAAAGAGAAAGAAGCATGATCATATATGGAGTTAGACAATAATGTGCATTCGGTATTTTTGCTGTATTATCATCTTGTGCTTGTCGTGAAATACCGAAGAAATATCTTTGATAATGATGTTTTCAATCGTACAAAAGAGATTTTTAAGTACATTGCACCCAATTACAATATTACATTACAAGAATGGAATCATGATAAAAACCATATTGACATAAAGCATCTCTGAAATCAGAAATCAGTAAATTCATAAACGCCTACAAAAGTGCAAGCAGTAGACTAAGACTCTGGAAAGAACATTTCTGGAGTCTTAGTTTTTGTTTGCTGTTACACCTATTGAAGTCATCAAAAAACATATAGAAAGCCAAAGTGAAAAGCATTGAACAAAGCATATAAATTCATAATATATTCAAACGCAGAACATCGTAAGTTGTCCAAAATGCAGAAAGATTCAAGCAACCAAAAGAAATAGCATATTAATGTTGCAAATCAACGAAAAGATTTTTTACACAAACATTCAAACGTAATAAATATCAGAAACAAGGGTAAACGGTTAGCGATGAGTAGCCAGCAAACAGATAAAACCGTGGGACACACGGGGATAGCTCGTTTATGCTCAGCACATTGGTGCGATCAAACGAGAAGTTCCGTCTCTTTAGGCAACGGGAGTATGTCACAAGACCGTATTGTCTTTTTTAGTTGAATTTGTACTTTATCATGAAACATTTAGCATATCTTTGACCTTAAATTGATATCATCATAACAAGCATATTTTATATTATTACAACATAAAGTAAAATGTATCATTTATCTAAAATGAAATATTAGTCAAAATAAGTTTGCCAATTTTGATGATGATAAGATTCAAAACACATTTCTATTTGTTTTTTATTGTTTTTTGCAGTAGAAAGTTCTGGTAACTGTTGAGCAGCAAAATATTGACATTGGATTGTTTCAATATTTTCTTCAAAATGACCAGAAATAACTTCACACATAACAAAAACTTTTATAACTTTATAAAGATAACGTGGAAGATTATGTTTATCTCTATCCATAATTGCAATAATCTTTATTGCTTTGACATCTAATCCAGCTTCTTCTTTCACTTCTTTTTCAGTATTTTCCTTAATAGAAGTATTCATGTCCACCCATCCACCAGGTAAAGACCATAGACCGTCGTTTTCTTGTACCAGTAATATTTCTCCCATTTCATTAAAAATTGCTGCGCGAGTATCTAATTTAGGCGTCTGATAACCTTCTTCATGACAAAAGACATCTTTTATTTTACTTACTGGCATTTCTAAACAGATGGCTAACATATCAGCAGCCAGTTCTCTAATCCGCTCATAACGTTCTAAATCAAATTTATCATGTCCATAATACAATCCCGCTTGAGCTAAACTCTGCATTTCAATGATATCATCTAACAATTGATTATTTGCCATATTTCTCTCCTTAAAATTCACAAGACATACAAACTAATGAAATATTTTCATAAAAACCATTTTTTTGATAAAAATTTTCACTTAAAAATCCTTTCACTGTATTTAAAACCATTCCATGAATCCCCTGTTTTATACACTCCTGTTTTGTATAATTCAAAAGCTGACTGCCTAAATGATGCCCCTGATAATTTTTACTTACACAAAGTTCATCAATCCATAAATCTTTTTTATCCATATAAGTCATTTGACGCCCTAAAATCATTGCAGCTAAAATACCATTATCATAAGCAACATAACCCATAACAACTTTAGAACTCATCAGTTCATCCAAACGCATGTAAGCTTGTTCATATGTCCATGTTTCATTCCATGGATCCTGTGCAAAAGCATCTTGAAATAATTGTGCACATTTCTTCAAATCACTTTGCGTAATTTCACTATATTGAAAATTCATTATATATCCTCCTTATGCAATGTAAGATACATATCATTCCACTTTGCACCTCCATGGTTAGACGCTGATTTCCCCAGACATTCAAATCCAAATTTCTCATAATAATGAATAAGATAATCTTTACAAGTCAAAACCACTCCACTTTTTCCTCTTTCTTTTGAAAGAGTTATCAATGCATTTAATAACAATCCAGCAACTCCCTGATGACGATAATCAGGCAAGACATCTAAACCAAAAACTGTTTGATATAATCCATTCACTTGATGTAATGCTGGATTATGATAAAGTTCATCAGGTAAAGATGGTTCATTTGTACAACATCCATTGATAAACCCAATAACTTGATGATGATCTTCAGCAACTAAAAAACATTCACCAAACATATCAAAGCGTTCCTTAAATTCATCATAAGTTGCCGCTTCTGCCTTAGGAAAACAAATTTTTTCAATATCAGCAATTTTTTCTATATCATTTATTGTCGCAAATCTTATTTCCATAATTTCTCTCCTCTTTAACAATGAAAAGACATTATAATAATGCCTTTTCTTTTTCCCTTAAAAACCTTTTTGCAAACTCATCATGAATCACAGGATATGAAACATAATATCCTTGTCCTAAAGGACAATGAACTTTCTCTAATAATTGAATATCTTCCTTAGTTTCGACACCTTCACAAATGACTTTCATATTGAGTGTCTTTGCCAAATCAACAATTAAGCGAATAATTTGTTCCTTCTTTGATTCCTGTTCTAATAAAAACTGACAATCAATCTTCAAAACATCCACTGACATAGAATTCAAAAGATTTAATGAAGAATATCCCGCTCCAAAATCATCCATTGAAATAATAAAGCCTTCCTCTCTCAAGCGATTCAACATATCAATAATTGCAGATGATAAGTCATTAAATGCACTTTCAGTAATTTCTATTTCTATACATCCTACAGGAATATGATATTCTTCTATTATCTTATGAAGTTCATTATAGAAATCTTTATGATGTATAGTCACTCTTGAAAAGTTAACAGAAATAGGAAAATCTTCTAACAAATGATAATCATCAATAAATGCACATGTTTGTCTAAAAATATCGAAATCCAAATCATAAATAAAGCCATTCTTTTCAAACAAAGGAATAAATTCATCAGGATACAATATTTCATGTTCTGATATATGCCAACGTACTAAAGATTCAGCACCAATAATTTCTAATGAAGGAATATGAAATTTAGGTTGTAAATAGAGCTGAAATTCATGTTGAACTAATGCATGATGCATTTGTTTAATAATCATATTTTCTTGATACAATTTATCCAAAAGGTTTTGATCATACCATACAGTACAACCTTTTCCCACAGTTTTCGCATTTTTATGAGCTAATAAAGCATTATCAAGAATATTCTGAACATCATTCTGACTATTCACAAGACAAGCACCAAAACTTAAAGTAATATCATCAATAATATCCAAATCAGTATGTGCTTTCATATCACATCTTAGTTCTTCTTTAAAATGATCAATAACATCTTCACTATATGGGAATAAAGCGTAGAAATTATCACTTCCATTACGAGCACACACACCCTGAGGCTGAATAAATTTACTTAAAAATTGTGCAACAATTTTTAATAATTGATTGCCAAAAGTATATCCATATGATGTATTTAAGTATTTAAAATCATCAATATCAAAATAAATTAATAAGTAGACTTCATCATTTAAAGTTTCTAATTTCTTTTGAACATCCATTTGAAATGCTAAAAAATTATGTAGTCCAGTTAATTTATCAATATACATAACCTTTTTAATCTGTCTTTGTTTATAATGATACCAAAAAGCAAAAACTCCACCAGTTATTAATAGATAAATAAAAAATAAAGTGATTGACGAAACCAAACTTTGGTCAGAAACATTTTGAGCAGTTGCAACCATTTGATCAGCTTGAGAAAAATAATCTTGACTTAACTCATATAAACGTTTTTCAGATGCTCCATTTCTTACATTTTGAATTTCTTTTTTCATCAAATCCCATGAAACTTCCATTGTCGCTAACTGACTTTGATATTTTTCATTGTCAATTTTCATTAACCCATTTTCGCCTTGGCCTGTCTGCAATTCATGAATAATCTTATCAAGATAGACAATGACATCATCATCTTTCTCACCTTGCAATTCCTCTTTAACTAACTTCTGCGTTGCCCCTCTCACAATACCACTGTAATTAATGACTTTTGCATAACCAAGATTTTGAAATAAAGAAACAATTAATATGATTATTGCTATTATCCAAATACAGGTATATATTCCCATACTTTGTTTTTGCTTCATGTCTTTTTCCTCTTATTTTCTAAAATTATACTATATTTTCATTATACATCTTTTTTCAAACAAAGTATAGTTGAAAAAAAGTGGAGAAAACTCTCCACTATACTTGTCCTTGTGACATAGAAAGGACAATCCCTGCTACATCTTCTAATTTTTGTTTTGCATCCTTAATTTGATTAAATTCATCGTCACTACATGTTTCATAATTCACTTTTTTTGTTAATTTCTTAAAATGTGCCAATTCATCTTTGATTTGTGATTTGACTGTTTTATCCAATTGTTTCCCATTTTGAGATAATGCTTGATCAACCTGTGAAATCAAAGTTTCTACTTCATTTTTAAAGATAAGTCTTTCCTTTAAAAGAGCATCCTGCTGAGCAAATTGTTCAGCTTCATGAATAGCTCTTTCAATATCATCATCAGACATATGAGAACCATTCTCAATGGTAATACTTTGCATATTTCCGCTAGCAAGATCTTTAGCTGAAACACTCACAATACCATTTGCATCAATATCAAAAGTCACTTCAATCTGTGGTACACCACGCATTGCACGTTTGATTTTCTTTAATTTAAATTTTCCTAAAGACTTATTATCTTTGGCTAATGGTCTTTCTCCTTGTAAAACGTTAATTTCAACCTGCGTTTGGAAATTTGAAGAAGTAGTAAAAATTTGGCTATGACTTGTAGGAATTGTTGTATTACGCTCTATTAAAGGCGTTGCAACTCCACCTACTGTTTCAATAGATAATGTTAAAGGTGTAACATCAAGTAATAAAACATCATATTGTCCCATTGCAGTAACATCTCCAGATAACTTTCCACCTTGAATAGCAGCTCCCATTGCAACACATTCATCTGGATTTAATGATTTGCTTGGAATAATGCCTGTCACTTCTTTGATTTTATCTTGAACAGCTGGAATACGCGAAGATCCTCCAACCAAAATAATTTTATCTAATTCAGCAGGTAATAATCTCGCATCATTTAATGCATTTTGCATTGGCAAAATTGTACGTTCGACTAATTTTTGTGTTAAACGGTTAAATAGATCTCGCGTTATTGTCATTTCTAAATTGAATGGTCCTTGTGATGTTGTTGTAATAAATGGTAAAGAAATAACTGCTGATGTCATTGTTGATAATTCTATTTTTGCTTTTTCAGCAGCTTCTTCAATACGCTGTTTTGCCATTTGTTCATGTGATAAATCAATTCCATTTATTTTCTTAAATTCATTGATAATATATTGGGCTAAACACTCATTGAAGTCATCTCCTCCTAAGTGATTATCACCAGAAGTCGATAAAACTTCAATAACACCATTTCCTATTTCAATAATAGAAACATCAAACGTTCCTCCACCTAAATCAAAAACCATGATTTTTTGACCATAACTATTTTCTAAACCATAAGCTAAAGCTGCTGCAGTTGGTTCATTAATAATTCTTAAAACTTCTAAACCAGCTATCCTTCCAGCATCTTTTGTTGCTTGACGCTGAGCATCATTAAAATAAGCTGGAACAGTAATAACCGCTTGTCTAACATCTTCACCTAAATAGTTTTGAGCATCTATCTTTAATTTCTGTAAAATCATCGCAGATAATTCTTGAGGTGTATAATCCTTCTGATCAATTCTTTTTGTATAAGGTGTCCCAATCTCACGTTTAATAGAAGTTATTGTACGTTCAGGATTTGTTACTGCCTGACGTCTAGCACTTTCTCCAACCAATCTCTGTCTTTCTTTTGTAAAAGCAATGACACTTGGAGTTGTTTTCGCTCCTTCACTGTTGGGAATAATAGTTGTCTTTCCATTTTCAATAAATGCCATACAGCTATTTGTTGTTCCTAAATCAATTCCAATAATTTTACTCATCATTTTTCTCCTTTAACTTATTTACAACAACAACTTAAACATAAATTCATCATCAAAATACTATAACAGCAATTTGCTGTTCCAGCAAATGGTGATCCATAAGCCTGTTGAGTACTACGATATTGTCCAGATGCTCCCTGCAACTGCTGAACCAAAAATAAATACTGTAAATTTCCTGGTTCCATCTGTGCTGCAGTCTTCGCATATTCTAACGCAGTTGCATTATTTCCCACTCCATTCATAGCGAGAGCACTATAATAAAACCACATTGAGTTACGACTACGAATCTGTTCTAATGTATTGAGAGCATCTTGAAAACGCCCCGCATTAATATATGCAGCTGCATCATTAAAAGCTGCTTGCTCATTCCCTTGATAATTATATGTTGACTGACTCTGACCACCTGTACCTGTGCCATAGCTTTGATTGGTAAATCCGCGTTTACGACTATCTATAATTGTTTTATAGGCATTTTGTACCTGTTTAAATTTTTCTGTATATTCAGCCTGATGGGCACTATTAATATTGGCATCTGGATGGTATTTCTTACTTAATGTACGATAAGCCTGTTTCACTTCATCGTCAGATGCACTTGGAGATATTCCTAATATTTGATATGGATCCATTATTTCTTATCCTCCGATCTTTTCATCTTTCTTAACTCATACTTTGTCCAAACACCACTATATATGATATTTCTTAAAATTTCAATGTTTTCTGTAATTGGTAAACACTCAAATGCATTTGCACATCTAGAAATCATCATTTCTAAAATCAAATATACTGATTCATCAAAATCAGCATTTTGATATTGTTTTAAAAAAGGATTAAATGTCTTTTTCTTTATATCCTCTTCAATATCATCATAAGCATCTAACAGATAAACAAATTTACCTAAATAAAAGCCAAACTCATAGAGATCATCATGCCAAATATCATCCTGATAAGCACATATTTCCCCCATCACACGACCAAAGCAACCAGCCAAATCATCAATGTTATCATGCGCATCTTTCTCATACTGATTAATCTGATGTAATTCTCTTTCAATAACTGCAATCTTTTGTGGATACACTTGTCTAATTGTTTCATATGTATGATGAATCATTTTCTTATAGGTCTGTTTAACAAGACTTTTCTCATCTAACCAATCATCTTCACATTTATAATAAGCAAGTACAATTGTCATCTGAGCAGCATAATCAATATATTCATTAAAGTATTTCATATGTTTCTTCATTGGATGAATCAAACAACGTTCTGTAACTTTCGTAGTTGACGCATCATATAGCAAACTCAATAACATTGCTAAAAAAGTCATATCAAAGTTTAATGAAGCCTGCCCTTTTAATCCATACTTATTTCTTAAAGTCTGGCATAACCCACAATAATATGACTGATAAATATCAAATTCTTTAAATTTTAATTCTGGTTTATTCACTACAACATATCCAAACATTATTTAACCCTCTACCTTTATTTAAATATAGTATATGCTTGCCATATTAACAATACATGAACAAAATAAGAAAGTTCTCAATTAATAAGAACTTTCTTGACAAGGAACATCAAAATCAATGGATTGGAACTGTCGATAATATCTTCCCTTAAAAGCTGTAAATTTAATAACACAATAATCTGGATCATCAACTCCCAAAGGATAATACATTGTATCACCATCTAACCATATCATTTCTTTTGAAGCGTGATCTTCAAGAATTTCAACATGTCCTAATAAACTAACACCACGATAAAATCTCTTATCGACAAAATAAAGTGTAGCACGTGAATCACGTTTAAAATTTTGAACTTTTAATGAAGATGTATTTGTCGTTAGATAAAATACCTGAATACCCTCTCTTTTTCGTGGTGAAAGCATCGCTTTACTAATTGGAAAACAGTTCTCATCCAAACTACTAATCACTGTCAATGTTGCTTTATCTATTAAATTTCCAATTGTTTTTTCAACATCTCTTATCATTGTTTTTCTCCTTTTCCATAGCTTCAATTCTTTGTGATAAAGGCGGATGACTATAAGTTAACTTTACAACAAGAGGATGAGGATAAATATTGGATAAATCATCCCGTGATAGTTTTTTTAACACAGATTGCAAAGATTCACCATACCCCTCTTTTACAGCAAAAGCATCAGCCTCATACTCAAACCGTCTAGAATAATAGCCAGAAATAAGACTGCTCACATTAGAAATTGGAACAAGAAGTATTGATAAAACAATCATAACCATAAAATAATTGAGTTGACCAATACCAAAATCAGCATATAGCCATTTATTCATCATGACAAATAAAAAAATACCAAACATAATGATTAACTGACCATAAATCAACCATTTTGACTTCTCAGTATGTTTTAAAATAGCATGTCCAAATTCATGCGCAAAGACAGCCACTATCTCATCATCGCTATATTGTTCAAGCATATTATCATCTAAACTAATTTCTTTTTTCTTCCCTACACCAGTACAAAAAGCATTGGCTCGCTTAGTACGTTTTGATGCATCCATCACATAAATTCCTTTTAATTCAAAACCATGTTTATAAACCAATTGCGTTAATTGATCTTTTAAATTACCTTCGTCTAGAGGTGTAAATTGATTAAACAGTTTCATTAAAACTAATGGATGTCTTTGTATCAAAGTAAATATAACAGCCAAAACAACAAATAAAACAACAAATGCCATATACCCAAACCATAAAGAAAAATAATGAATAAATAAAAATAACACTGCAAGAATTCCCATATTTATCAAAGTATCTTTCAATAAATCAATAATAAAAAGATGTAAAGTCATTGTATTCATCTGATATTTTTCTTCAATCACAAAGATCCGATAATAATTCAAAGGAATTTCTGTGATTAACTCTATAGTGTATGTCACAACAATCATCAGTAGTGAATTAAGAAGTATATTTTGTGGCAATAATGCAGATATCCAACCATAATAAGGTGATAAAATAAAAAAAGTCATCCAGATAAAACTTATAAATTGTGATATGATTGAAAAACGATCAGTCTCATCTTCATACTGTTGCCATCGCTGATACTCCTTTTGATCATAAACATCAGAAATATTATCTGGTAATGGTAATACTCTTTGACGACGATTAAGTTTTAAAAGAAAAATAGCATATAACTCAGATATTGTATTGAATATAAATAAAAGCCATCGCATATCATCCCCTCCTGTATTCTTTATTATAACACAAAGAGAAAAGCAAAGAAACACTATCTCTTTGCTTTTTGTAAATATTGAATTTTCTTTTTAAGTCGTTGGATACTTAAACTGTCAAATTCCTTCATTTGTTCATTTTCCATCACATAAATTGTTATATGATGAGACAGCGAATATGTCCTATCTTTTGAAGAATACAAGCAATCAGTATAATAGTGTGTTAAATACGCTACAATTGTTCCATATTTTATAATAAAGACATATTGATGATCTTCACCTCGATTTTGATAATGTTGTTTCATTTCATTCAAACTCAAATGACAATGATTCATGAAATCGTCAGCTAAGCGATAATAATCACGCATTGCACGTTTATATATATAAAGATAATCAGTGTTCATCATTAAAGTATAAACACTGATTTACTATTTATTCATTTCATTCTTTCTTTAAAATTCCATATATAGCCCATTTATTTCGTTTAGGTTGATTGTACTTTTAATGCTGTTTTGAAAATAATAGGCAAAAAACATATCATTGATGACAATAGTCCTCACTCATAACATAAT
>NZ_HG005285.1:47723-56246 GCF_000455285.1 Candidatus Stoquefichus massiliensis AP9
TCTAAACGATTTACTGTCTTCTACGTTTAACAGAAAAATACCATCTGAGTAAAGTTGAATTATTGCTATAGTCTGATAAATAATCCATTACATTCTTACTGAAACAATACAAATCAAATATATTTAGTCCATTAGATTCCTGAAAATTTCTAAGCAGTTATCTTGATGTTTTTTCCAACTTATTGTTATGATAAAATTCTTGTTTTAAATGCAGGAATTTTTGTAAATAAGTAAACATTGTGTATAGGATTGCTCTGTTTTCAAATTCATGACGTGTTTTTGGTAATTCATCATGTTGAAATTGTTCTTTCAAGTGATCAAAGCATTGTCTTAAATAAGAAACATTGTTATCTTCATGATATTCTTTTGCCATTTCCTTAAAATATTGAGAAATCAAAAGCACTTGTTTTCCATTAAACTCTATTTGAATCATAAGATCATAAATATCTTTTAATACAAATAATTGACGTTTTCTCATCAATAAATAATCAACTTCATATTTTGTATCATTTAATAATTGATTATTCATCTGTTCATAGGCTTGTGATAACATTTCATCAATCTTCATAAGAACTTCATCAAAAGTTTGATACAGCAAACCCGTTTTCTTTTCTTTCATTAAACAATCTGACATACGTATCAAAATCTCTTTCATATTGTCATCTAATGATTTTAATGATTGGCGAATCTGCTGTTGACGAGATGGCATATATAAATTAATAAGAATACCTACAGTTATTCCAATCATAAAAATAGCCATTTCATTTTGTATCCAATGGAGGCTCATTGATTCTTCAATTAAATAATGAGTTGTAATGACTGCATTCATAGCTATTCCATCTTCTAAATGAAAAAGAAATGAAAAACCAATGAAAAATAATAAAAAGATAGAAAAACTTAATGCACTATAACCCATCAAACTAAACACTGCCAAAGCAGATAATAATGAAACAAAAAAAGATAATATTCTCTTCAAACAAATCAGTAATGTTTCCTTTTTTGTATTTTGAATTGTTAATATTGCTACAATTCCAGCACTTGCTGCATACTGAAAAGAAGACACTTGCGCAATGCTCATTGCAATCAAAAAAGCTAATGACATCTTAATCATCTTTAATCCGTTCATTTTTTTCTCCTTTTATGAAATATAAATATTATACACAGATTTATATTTTCTGTACAGTATAACAGCAGTCGTCTTGAAATGTGTTGCATAATTCATTGAAATGTGCAACATATTATGCTACAATTTTCTTATTAAAGAAAGAAGATGAATATTTATGGAACAAACATCACTATTCCATCAGCAAGTTCCTGATCCTCTAGCAAGTCGTTTACGTCCACAAACATTAGAAGATTATGTTGGGCAAAAACATCTGATAGGCAAAGGAAAAATATTATGGCAATTGATTGAACATGATCAGATCAGTTCAATGATTTTTTGGGGACCACCTGGCGTTGGCAAAACAACACTTGCAAGAATAATTGCCAATTGTACAAAAGCTGAATTCATTGACTTTAGTGCAGTAACAAGCGGTATTAAAGACATTAAAGCAGTCATGAAACAAGCCCAAGAAAAAAGAGAACTAGGACTTAAAACAATTGTTTTTGTAGATGAAATTCATCGTTTTAACAAAGCTCAGCAAGATGCTTTTTTACCCTATGTTGAAAAAGGCAGTATTATTCTGATTGGTGCCACAACTGAAAATCCTTCCTTTGAAATTAATTCTGCCCTTCTTTCACGTTGTAAAGTATTTGTTTTACATAGTTTAGAAATAGATGATATCATTGAATTATTACAGCATGCATTACATGATGAAAGAGGTTTTGGTCATGAGAACATACAGATAGACGATGATTGTCTTTATATGATTGCATCATTTGCAAATGGTGATGCGAGAATGGCTCTCAACACATTAGAAATGGCTGTCTTAAACGGTGAAAGACAAGATCAGTCCATTATTGTATCTCAAGAAACTATAGAACAGTGCACAAGTCGTAAATCACTACTTTATGATAAAAAAGGTGAAGAACATTACAATATTATATCAGCACTACATAAATCGATGCGTAATAGTGATGTTGATGCTGCGATATACTGGTTAGCACGAATGTTAGAAGCTGGTGAAGATCCTTTATATATTGCCAGAAGGCTTGTAAGATTTGCAAGTGAAGATATAGGTATGGCTGATAGTCGTGCTCTAGAAATTGCAATTGCTGGATATCAAGCTTGTCATTTTATTGGTATGCCTGAATGTAGTGTTCATCTCACTCACGTTGTTACTTATCTTTCTTTATCAGTAAAATCAAATGCACTCTATATGGCTTATGAGAGTGCCAAGAAAGATGCTATGGAAACAATTGCCGAACCTGTTCCACTGCACATTCGCAATGCTCCTACAAAATTAATGAAAGAACTTAATTATGGTAAAGGTTATGAATATGCACATGATCATGAAGAAAAGTTAACAACCATGACATGTCTCCCAGATTCTATTGCTGATCATCATTATTATCATCCTACCAATCAAGGTAGTGAAGCCAAAGTAGCTTTAAGACTCAAACAAATTAAAGAATGGAAAGAAAAACACAAGAAGAAATAATCGTTCTTCTTGTGTTTTATAAATCAGTTATTTAATTTTTATTGATCTGTGTTACTTTCTCTTCTTTTTTTGATAACTAAGAAAATGAATATTGCAATAACTGCAACACCAACAACACTACCACCAATAATCATTGCTGATTGATTTTTAGCAGTTCCTTTTGCTAAAGGTGTCTGATCATCATCAACAACTTCAGTTGGCTGATTCGTATCTGCATCTTCTGGAACTAGATTTCCATTATCATCAACAACAAGCGGTGTATTTTGTTCTGGTACAGTAATAACTGTACGACCAGTCGCATTATCAATAGTTACAGTTCCGCCATTAGGTGTCTCTACCACATTAACATTCCCACCAGGAACTACAACAACACTTTGATTTGCTAAGTCTTCAGCATCACGATAAATAAATGTATAACTACGTCTTGTTGAATAAAAATCATGTGTATTTTCATTGTCTTGTCCTGACAATAAGACATAATTCTTACCATTGACTGTATAATCACTAGGGACATTGATATTTAATTTTTCATCAGCTTTTACAGTTAATTTTGTCGTATAAAGAATCTGACTTGATGTAATATCATAGTAAGAAACAGTTACAGGATACTCTTGAATGTTTAAATCTTTTTCATGAAAATAAACATTGTATTGTGTTTGATTTGTTCCAAATTTATGATTGACTGATGTAGGTTGACCAGCAGATAAAATATAATTAATTCCATTTATTTTTACACTACCAGGAATATTAAATTTCACAGTCTTATCAACATCAACAGTTTTACTATGAGCTTCTAATGTTTTACCAGTTGCTACATCAATATAGTTAACATAAACATCATATGGCTGATTTGAATCAGTAACAACTTTTTGATATTGAACTGTATAATTCTTTGTATTTTCTCCATATTTATGAGAAATATTTTGATTTCCAGCCAATTTATAAGTTGTTGTTCCCACTTTATAAGTATCTGGCGCCTCAAAAGTAACAGTTTTTCCACTTTGAACAGTTATTGTTTTTCTTGCTAAAAGTGTATTTCCATCTTTATAATCAATTGTAATATAGTAAGGAAGATTTGCTGTTGATTCTTGTAATTGGTAGCGAACATAGTAAGTCTTCGCTCCATCATCATATTTTTGAGAAATCTTTGTAACTTGATTGGCCATCACTTTATATTGACGACTATTAAAAGTAATTTCATTAGGGGCTGTAAACGTACCACCATTTGTTTCTGTTACACTAAATTTTTCTGTTGCTTTAATTGTATTACCATCTTGATCTAAGAAAACAACTTTTGATTCAAATGATTCACGTTGTTGTAATGCATATTCAAAAACAATTGTTTCTGTCCCATATGATGCTTCTTTATAATTTCCATGAACAATGTTATAAACACGACCATTAGCTGAAATTGATTTTGGAGCAGTTACAGTTGCTGGTTTTGATGATGAACAAGATGCATATGTCATCTTTTTAATATCTTTACCATCACATCGATAATAAACTTTCACATTATAAGCACTTAAAGATTTAATTGTACTAGAATCTGAACCATTATTATCATGTAACTGAAAAGTGACTGAACCATTTCCAGATTTCACTTCATGCACATTTGTCTTTCCAGCACCAATTGTGTCACTTCCACTTAAATTAACACTACCTTCTACAATATACTGATAGCTCATATTGTTAGAAGTTGGATTATAAACTTTAAAAATTCTTGTTGTTGGACTATCACCAAGTGCTGTACTGACAACAAGAGGTGATTTTTCAATTGCTTTTATTGAAACAATTGAAGTCATTAATGGTAAAACTATAAGAGTCACGACCATCACTAATTTTATTAACTTCTTTTTCATTATGCGTTCCTCCTCTTTATCACATATCTTCCTTTTTTACAAATCTATCATAACACTTATCTGTCACACGCTTATCACAAATCAAACAAAATAAAGCTAATAGTCACTTTTTCTTCATTTCATATTAATAAATATAATGGAGCAAGATTTTGCTCCATTATAAATAACATTTTAAGACTTTGCTTTTGTTTTCTTTTTCTTACTCTGACGGAAACCAATTGCACTTATTCCACCTAATGAAAGACAAGCTAAAGCAATATAACCATAAATATAAGATGAATCTCCTGTGATTGGAAATCCTGGAATAATATTGAAGATTGTATCTTCGCTATCAGGTAGATACACGCCACAATCCCATGTCATATCATATCCTTCTTCCTCTAAATAAAATGGTCTTGTATAATACCAATTTTCATCAAACACTGAAACACCATCGGAATCTAATGTACTATCATTCCCCATATGTGATAATGTAACATAATAAGGTTTATCAATTTGGAAACGTATACGATACATTCCTGCAACTAAATCATTGAAAATATAGTATCCAGATTCATTTGTTGTCGTTGTTCCAACAATACTCCAATTTTCATCAAGACTAACATCACCACTCGCATTATATTCAAGGATCACTGGAATCCCTGCCAAACCAGTATTCACTTCATCTTGAATACCATTCTTATTTTCATCAAACCATACATAATCTCCAACACTTCCTAATGACGTGATAATTCCAGCATCCCAAGTTAAATCAACTGTATGATACTTCAAATGAATGTTATCTGTTGGATATCCAGAACCTGGAATATAACTTGATAATGCATTAGAATCTAAGGAATAATCTCCATTTTTAGGGATTGTTAATTTTGAATTAAATGGTAAATCAAAGACAATACGATATTCTATTCCTGTATTGTAATCACTTGATTTTAAATGATCAAAACGATAAAATCCATTTGCATCTGTTATTGCTTCAGCAATTTGTTCCCAACCATAGGTATCAGGAGAACGCATTTGAAGATAAACAGGTACATTTTCAATACCATATTCATTACCATCATTCTCTTGCAAACCATTTTTATTGGCATCAAACCAAACATAATCACCTAAACTACTATAACGTGATGCTCCACCATCAACATGTTCGACTAAGCGATTTTGTGAAACAGTAATGATATCTGTATATCCAATATTCATTTCTTCATTTATATCATATTCAATATCACTATCAATTGTGTCATCATTTCCTACATTTCCATTCACAATTTCATAATCTTTAGGGAATATGAATTTAACCTGATACATTCCTTCTATCAAATGGTCAAAATAATAACGTCCATCATCCCCTACTATCTGTTTTGCAATAGGCTTATCACTTCGGTTACCATCATCACTATTGATTTCATATAATTCAACAATTGTACCTGGAATATAAACATCTGTTTTTCCATCTAAATCTTGTATATCACTATAGTTACGATCTTCAAAAGCAATCCCCGTAATAGCACTATAAACAGTTAGTCCTGCATCAATAGTCATATCATAACCACGTTCTTCTAAAGTAATCATTTCTGTTCTCATAACAGTATCACTTATCTTAATGCTTGCATCTGAGTCAAATTCATCATCACCTTGATTTTGAGAAGTAAATGCATAATGCTTTGTATAACCACCCATTTCTGGTGAAACACCAGAAATATCAAACTCTACAACATAATGACCAGGTTCTAATTTATCAAATAAATAATAACCATCTTTACCATAAACCTTCTCAGTCTTTGTTGTTGCCTTTAATTTTCCATCTGTTCCATCCTCATTCACTTCATACAAACGAACAGTAACACCATTAACACCTATTTCATCACTATCCTGAATACCATTGCGATTTGCATCAAACCAAACATAATCACCAAGCGCAGCTAAAGCACTAAATCCTGCATCCAATGTTGGATTATCTTCACCAATATAAGTCAATCCATCATTTCCACGTTTCGCTGTTAAACGAACTTTTTCGGTTTTTAATTCTTCGTTGATATTAGAATCAATTTCTATATTTTCTTTATTATTAGCATATTGAATTGTTGGTTGATACTGATAACGTGATTCATCAGATGGTTTAGAAAATTCAACATAATATTCAAATAAAACCTTTCCTACATAGTCATTTGGATTATCAGAATTTGTTTTATCTTCATTTAAAGGTACATTACATGCTAGATTTCCAAAATGATAATATCCATTATTATCAGTCTGTGTCTCATAAGTCGTTTCAGTTTCAATAATTTTCCCATTTTCATAATACTTTTTCAATTCATGTAGTTTGACGTTTAAACCTGCAATAGGTGCATCTGTTTCATCTTGCAATCCATTACGATTAATATCATAGAAAGCGTAATCACCAATTGATCCTCTAGGCATTGATAATTGAATCTTGACTTCATGATTTTCAGTTCTATCACTATTAATAATTTCATTTGCATGACCAACACGACCAACAGCAACCATTGCTGAATTCGCAATAAGTTTGTCTGTAAACAAATCAGCTTCACTTGTTGTATACATTGGTGCAGTCATATTGATATGCATTTGAATAGATTCACCTTGTTTCAAATTATTGTCATTTCTGCAAGTTATTTCTACTGCAATTGCACTGACATATGGTAATAGATTTTCATCAAATGAATTCTTATCTGTTGCCTTGACCCAATTATGATAGTTATTTTCATTTTCCCAAACACTATCTTCCATAGAATCATAAAGCATTGGTAATTCTTCTGCTGCAGTTTGAGATTTTAAACGTCCAGTCGCACTATCATTTTTCCATTTTGTCCATTTTGAACTTTGATCATAACCATCAATACAATAATATATTTCATATGTGGCCCCAACTGGCAACTGAGAAACATCTACACTTTTTAAAATAGCATCTCTTTCTAATTCAGTCACACGTTCTGTTAAAAGAGCCTCAGTATTATCACGTCCAACATAAGAATCTCCCTTAAATGGTAATAAATCAACAACACGAATTTTATTAACCTGAGCATCTGATTCTTCACCATTTCTCACATCAATCATATAATCAATATTTCCGCCAGGAGAAGTTGATCCAATCTGATTGTAATTTAAATACTCACTATCGTAATCACCTTTGACATATTTATTAATAGATAAACTATTGTTTTCATTAACAGTAATATTCGCATTGGCATTTGCATACTTATTTCCACCAACTTGTTCACCAATGACTTGATCTAACACCACATCTTCAACCAAAGGATTATCAATTCCATCATCAATATTAACACCAAAACTATTTCCATATGGATTTTCAGCTGATTGAATAGTTTTCTCTTCGCTATTCAAATATGTTGGCATCCATAGTGAGGTTAATGTTTCATTTGCTGCAATTGTACCAGCTAAAGAAAGTTTTAATGATGCACCATCAGCTAATTCAAAATTCTCTTCTTTAAACTTAATTGTAACCTTTGTAGTAGGACTATCAGTCTCTACTAAAGCACCATTATTATCAACTGTACGTGCATTTTCAACAGGTGTATAAGTGACAATCAACTTTTTCATTTCGATTGTTTCTTGATCACCATTAGGATGAGTTAATATTAGCTGATAACGTTCTTCACTATCAGAACTCCATGAAGAATTTAATGACATACCAATTGGCATATCAAAACTAATAATTGGTTTTTTAAAAGAAGCACTATTTTTGGATACATTCTTAACAGTAATATCATATTGAACTGTTTCCGATGGTTTAAATGTCGTTTTGTTACCACCACCTGGTTCAGAAGGATTGACAGCAATATTAACAATCGGCATCTTAGATTCTAATGTTGGAAAATGAATTTCCACTCGATTAGATTGGGCAGAAACTTCCTGCACCTTCTTATTCCCTTCTCTATCATTAACAATAAATCCATATTTTACATCAGCAATATTCTCAATTAATCTAATTTCATGATAATCACTTGAAGAAGGTCTTTGATTAAATGTATATGCAATATCAATTCCATTAGCAATGAATTCTTTTCCAACACCACTATAAA
>NZ_HG005285.1:57216-114916 GCF_000455285.1 Candidatus Stoquefichus massiliensis AP9
CAACCTTTATATGCACTGCCTTTAATTCAGGAGATAATGTAACCTTTTCATATGAAGTTGTACCAATATTTTGAATATTAGTCATTTTTCCATAAGGCACTTCTTTCCATTCACTTACTTTTCCAAGTTCATAAGATTGATAATAAACTTGTGCAGTAATTTGATTGCTTGCTTGAGATTGATTATAAGCACGATATACATTTACAGAATTAATTATCCAAGAATCCTTATCAAATTGATTATCTTCCACATATTGTCCTTTAGAAGCATCAAAGTATTTCATAACAGTATTCGTATCACTTACTGATAAGTAATCTGCAGGAACAGTATTGTTCCCAGTAGCATAACCACGCAATGAGAATGATGTCTGATATGCTTCTTCACTCAATGAATTATCAGCATCTACACTTTTCTTCATAGAAGTTGTAATACCTTTTTGAATATCAGTTTTAAAATTCATCAAGTCATGAGAACTTGTGTTTGTAAATGATATATAATTTCTATCAGCATTTGCTTTGATGAGATTCTCATTTTGAATAGGATAAACTTTTACCTGACCAGTAATTGTATGAATAGAATTATCTAACACATATCCATCAGGTGCTTTTAACTCTTTTATATAGTAATCAGTCCCATTAGATGTAGCCTCTAATAATTGACTTACTCCAAATCCATCATCACCGATGATGACTTCTGTTACTTTATTCTGATAATCTACATCACTAAAGATACCAAATACAGCACCAGCTAATTCATTTGTCAAAGCAGAATTATTATTATCCTTCTTTTGAATAACAACTTTTCCCATTGTTGAATAATTAATAATTTCTCCATTATTTGTTTCATTAGGATAATAATTAATATTAGTAGCTTTGTTTTCAGCAATCGTTACATCATATTTTTTATCTGAATATTGATATCCCTGAGGATTATCAGCTAATTTAATTTCTTGGACATAATATTGACCTGGATCGATATTTTCCCAAACAATCTTTCCTAAATCATCAGTCACTTTTTCTTCAACAAGTTTATTATCTGCTGTATATAGTCCAAAATGTACACCTGCTAATGGTTCATTTTTAGCCAAATATTGACCAGCATCATTGAATTTTGTAATCATGATACTTCCTTGTGCACTATCAACTACTTTTCCGTTTTTACCTAAATAAGTCATTTGTTTAGCAACGATTTCAAATAATATAGGATCAATTTTTGCATAACCTTGTGGTGCATATATCTCTTCTAAACGATATTCTCCTGGTTCTAGCATTCTTGATGAGAACGATCCATCACTTTCTGTTTCAAATTCATCAAAAATTACTTTTTCATAATTACCGTTGATTTGAATCAATCTAAATTTTGCTCCAGATAATGGCTGATTATTAGCATCAACTTTTTGGAATTCAAATTTTCCTAATGTTGGATGATTTACAATAGCGTTTTCACCTGTAAAATAACTATTTTCTTTTCCTTTTTCAATAGTCACTTTATAAGAATCATCATTTAATTCAAATCCTTCTATACCTTTTGTTTCCTTTAAAACATACTTTCCTTGATTGAGTCCGATAAATGTAATCATACCATTTCTATCTGTGATATCTTTTTGAACAACTGTCTTACCATCTTCTTTATATAATGTAAACTCTACTCCACTTAATGGTAATTTTTGAGATTGATTTTCAGGTAAATCCCATTGTGCAACTTTCTTAATTTTTAAACTTCCAAGTAAATCATTTTCAAATATATATTCTTTTACAACTGGTTGTGAAGAATCAATTTGTGTTGTTCCAGTTTTAACTTCCATCAAATCACTCTTTAATTCATAACCAATTGGCGCCTGAATTTCTTTGATATAATATGTGTGATCAGCCTCTAAGTTATCAAACACAATTCCTATATGAGGATCATAAACTTTTGTTTGAAGTGGAGTTTGATCATTTTTATTCTCATATAGAGCAAAAGTTGTTCCTTCAAGATTTGTAATGAGAGTATGAGAATCAGAATCATTCTTTATGATAGAGAGTGCTTGCTTCATAACATTTGTAATTGGAAGCGATGATTCTGTAATGACTTGTTTTGTCACTGAATACGCCCCCAAATATCCTTCATTTAATACATATCCATCTAATGTCTTGATTTCCTTAAGATAATAGTCACCTTCAGGTAGTAATGGAGACGTTGCTATACCCTGCATATCTGTCGTCATAAGAACATTTTCAACCTTTGTATAAGTAGAACCTGATTTTGTATATACTTCAAATTGAACACCTGCTAAAGTTTTAGTCATATTATATTTATCAACCTTTTTAACAGAAAACATACCATATTGAGATTCGTTAATAATTTTGTTTGTTTCAGTTCCAATTGGTTGTCCAGATTCATTTATTTCAGTAACAACTGATGTTAACTGATTACTTTTAATTGTAAATTTTCCTAAATATTGAGCAATATATCCAGAAGATGTGTTATTTCCAATACTCGTTTCTTTAATCACGTAGTCACCAGCATCTAACCAGTTTTTATCTGTTACATCTTGACCAATTAAATTTTTAAATTGAATATGACCATCAGCTTGAGAAATTCCTGTTCCAACGAATTCATTTGTATCAAATTTATAAATTTTAAACTCAACTCCAGATAAATTTTTGAAAACAGTACTTCCATCATATTGAACTTCTTTCCCAACTTTACTTAAATGAATATATCCTTGAGCATTATTAACAATTGTTAATGGATGATTTTGCGCTTCATTTATTGAATCATAATAAGTGATTGTTTGATTATTCATACCAGTAATTTTTCCAGCTTGAATATCGAATTGAATTGGTTCACTCATTGTATAACCTTCTTCAACTTTAGTTTCCTTTAATTGATAATTTCCTGGCTTTAATAATGCATCAAAATGTTGATCAAATTGATAAATATTCTCTCCATCAGTTTCTATTTCTACAATTTTCCCATTGCTTAATTTATAATCAACATATTCATTCCCTTGCTTGATTTGTAAAACAAATGTTGCTTTTAATTTCTGATTTTGAACATTAGAAATTTTATTCAAATAGAAAGATCCATATTCTGTTGTATTTTCAATAGGATTCTTATATAAATCCTTATTATCTTCAGTTTGCTTATTATCAATTTTTGTTAACTCAACAATATGATAACGCTCCTTATTAACCAATCCTTTATCAGGTAAAGAATCCATATCTTCTTCAACAATATAGATACCAGCTGGTAAATGGATACTCACTGCTCCACCATCCCCTGCAATTGTATCAGTACCAGTGTGCAATGTATCGACTTTCTCTCCAAGTTTATAATATTTCCCATCTTTTTCAATAACTGAAGACTCTTTATCCTCAGCTTGAATAGCTTGATATATGTTAAAATTGACACCATTTAATTCTTTAATATTACCAGCAAAAATAAAATTCTTTTTTAGCCAAATTCTTTGATATAAATAATTTGTAACTGATAAAATTTTACCTGTATGTTCATCAATTAAATAATACTTATTCCCATCAACCTCGATAGAAACAGTATATACATTTTTATCTCTTTGATGTGTAGGATGATTGTTATTATCCACTGGTGCTTTAATTTCCAGTACATAATATGTCTTTGTTGTATCTAATCCCTTAAACTGGATTTGTCCATTTTTTGATGTTGTCACTTGTAAAACACCATATTCTTCTTGCAACTGAGAATCATTAGTAAGCTGATTTAATAACTCATCAGATAATTGGGAAACTTTATCAGCATCATCTTTTGATAAGAATAAAGCAAATATTGCTCCATCTACCTTATTGCCTTGTCCATCAACTTTATCTCCAGTTGCTGCTATTGGTGCAAAATTTGTGATTGTCACTTCAGAAAGTTTACCAGATTCTAATGGTCCTACTTTTGTCCATAATTGACTTGCTTCATAACCATTTGGTGCCTTTATTTCCTTTAGAAAATATGTTTCACCAGGTTGTAAAAACCCTGAGAACCCAACACCGTTTAGAGTTGTTGCGTTACCATCTTTATCATACATGATAGCTGTTCCAGATTTAATTTTATACTTCAAACCAGCAGATACAACTTGATATGATGTATCATCTATTGTAATTGTTTCACTTTTTTCGTTTTGTTGTGCTAAACGATAAATATCAAACTCTGCATCATTTAATAATTTTTTAGGATTAGCAGCATCAACTTTTGTAATTTTTATTTTACTGTTTGTATTCGTATTTTTGAAAACAAGTTTTCCTGAACCACCAGCTCCTAAAACAATAGCTTGGGCAGGTGCTTTTGTAAATCCTTGGCTGATTTGTTCTTTTGTTAATTCTTCTTCAACAATATATGCTCCTGGTTTTAACCCTTTAATGGTTATTGAACTATGACCACTTGTCACCTCTTTTTGCGTATAAGTACCTTTTTTATAATACTTACCATTCAATTCAACCGCACCTTCATCAGTTGCTTGACATTCAATTGCATTATAGATTTTAAATTTAAATCCAGCAGCGATAAGATTCACTTCTTCTTGTCCCACAGAATTCCATGATTCATATTTTACCAATGAAAGTGAACCAGATGGTACATTTTGAATTGGATTTTCAAAATAATACTGATTAAGCTTTCCAGCCTCTATCGTAAATTCATGAGGTGTTTTATCTAACACATAAGATCCACTTTTAATTTCTTTTTCCACTAAAACATAATCACCTGGTTCAAACCAGTGCGTACTTAATTTTGTTCCTACTGGTGTTTTATCAGCCGCATCAGTACGAACAGTAAACAATTCTTTTTGTTGAGAATAATCTGTTATTCCTTCAACTTTTTTATAAACAGAAAAGAGCACATCAATACCTATGTTTTCATCTTCAGAACTTACTTTTTTAATTTTCAACTTTCCTTTTGCATAAGTATTCTTAACTTCTAATAAACCTGTTTCTTCATTAGAATTAATCGTAATATTAGGCTTGACAGTGATAACTTGTGGTTCTATTTCTTGATAAAGTCCATCTTTATTTGGAATTTCCTCAACCCAATATTCACCAGCATCTAAAAGAGGTGATTGAACATTCCCTTTATTTCCTGTTGTGCCTAATTGGAATAATGTTTTATTATAAGTAGCCGTTTCTTTGTCAGATGATGAATCTTTTGTTAATTTTGGATAAGTTATAAATGATATACCTGAAAGATTCTTAATTGATTCATCAAGATCAATAAGAGTCTTATGAACTGTGAATTTACCTTTAGGTGTATTCTTAAAATCTTCTCCAAACTGTATCCAATCTCCACTATTTTCAGTTGTTTCATTAATATTGGCTACAAATGAATGAACTTTTGTATCCAATGTATATTCTTTATTTGTAGATGTTTCAACAAAATAATATCTCTTTCCATCAACAAGATGATCAAATGTTATCAAGCCTTTATCATCACTTATAAATTCACGATAACTAGCATTTGGATTGGCTGTTGGATCAACTTCATATAAACGAAATTTAACACCACTTATCACCTGAGAAGTTATAGAGTCAATCTTTTTAAATTGATATTTCATATAAGGGATATTTGCAATGTCACTATCTTTAATCACTGTTTCATTATTATCAGTTATTGTAAATGAAACAGAATTCTTTAATTCGATATATCCATTTGGTGCTACTTTTTCTACTAATCGATAGTCTCCAGATGCTAATAGATTTGATTTAGCATAACCATAAGTATCTGTCACTAACGTCTCAACAACATTGCCTTTTTGATCTATAATATCAAATTTAGCACCTTGTAACCCAACTTTTGTTTTTAAATCAGTTTTATGAATACTCACAAGACCTTGTTGACTCACTTTGTTATCTACGCTTATTCCAAGATTTTTTCCAGAAGTTATTTTCACTTCAATTGGTTCTGTTAATTGAATATACCCTTTAGGAACAACAGTTTCTTTTAAATAATAAGTTCCTTCATCAAGATAGATAATATTTGATGTTGGATTTCCTTTAAAATCAACATAAGGTTTAATGACAATAGCATTTCCATCACTATCTTTAACCAATGATTCCTCATTAAGATTTTTATCTGTATAAATTTGGAATTCAGTTCCATCAATAGGAATTCTAAATGGATTATCTGCTGATAAAACTCCATATTTTTGTAACTCTAAACTTCCTTGAGGAATATTTTTAACAACGACATCTATTAATGTGTTTTGTTCTACTTTAACACTCTTAAATTGAAAATCTACAGTATAGCCTTGTGGTGCTTTTATTTCACGATAAACATATGTTCCTGGTACTAAAGCAGGTGATTCTACAAACGTCTGATCCTTAGAATCTAATACATAACTTTTCAATCCACTTGTATTAAAATCATTAAGTTCTTCTTCTGTATAAGTTTTATTTAAATCGTTTGGAACATATATTTCAAATTGTGCACCTTTCAATTCCTCATCAGTAACACTTGATTTTTTAATGAACTTTAATTTCCCCTTATTAGATACATTTTGAACATAAGGATAAGTGTTATCAAATATATCCATTCCTATCGGATAATTGACTTGATTTCCCTTCACCGTTACAGACCATGACTTATCAGATATTTCAAATTCATTATCATCAGTCTTGTTTTCAGTAACTGTATACTCACCAGCAGGAATTCCTTCAAATAAAACAAGTCCATCTTTATTAGATTTTGCAGTATAAGAATTTCCATTTGTGTCCTTTAAAGTAAATTCCACACCTGCTAACCAGCCAGTATCTTTTGATGTTGCACTTGAGCCTCTTTTCCAAAAAGCAACATATCCATAACCATTTTCATCCGTTGTATTGATAAAATCAATATTGTTATTATTGATATTTTTATCATCAACTTTGATTGTTCCATCTTGTTCATCAATAACAATCTTCTTGACCCCATCATTTTTAAACAAACGAGGTCCAGAAATTTCTTTTAAATAATATGTGCCATATGGAATTGACTGAAATGACGCCTGTCCATTTTCATTAATTTCAATAGGATTCACAACATTCTTGTTATTATCAAGAGCAAGTGTTTTACATTCTTGATCAGTATATAATGCAAACTGAATATGATCATTACCTCGATAATACATATCTTGCATTGTTTTATCAAATAATTTTGTATCATCCACACCAATATTAGGCGTACCAGTTGTTTTAACAGTGGCCTTTTTGGTAACTGTAAAATCAACATTGACTTGATTTTCTTCCTGCCATCCTAATTGAATTGGCGCACTAGAATCAACTGTTTTTTCATCTTTGCCAATAGGTTTATAAACCAGTTGAGCTTTATTTGTTAATATTTTTTGTATAAAATCTTCATTTTGGCGAATTTTATAAGCGTTGTAATCATATAACATTGTCAATGTATATGTGGTATTAATAGCTGCTCCTTTTGGTATAAAACTTTGACTATCTGATCCATTATATTGATTAACATATTGAATCTGAAGTTCTTTAATTGATTTATCATCATTATACTTTCCAACTGTGTAATCAGTTCCTTCAACCAATGTTTTATCTCCTACTTTAATTTCAGATAACTGAGCAGCTCCTCCTTCTGGATAACCAGTTGGTAAAATATCTGTTAAAACAAACTTTTCACAGTTTAAACGTCCATAACGATTGGCACTAATATTTTCTGCCCCTGGTCTAATATGAATTTGATAATCGACTTTATAATATTTTTTTCCATTAATATCTGTAATACTTACATTTTGACCAGCTTGCTTCTCAACATTTTTTTGAATTGTCCACTCTTGTAAAGCTGTTGATGTTATCTTAGCACTTGGAATTTCAATAGGCTTAAATTGAGTTGCCTCACCATTTCCTACTTGTTCTATTCCCGTCAATTCCATTCTATCAAAAATAGCAGTTGTTCCATCAGGCGTTTCCATATTTTTAAAATGCATTTTTATATAGATAGTTCCTGCATTTCCTGCTGCCAATGTCTCATCAGCTGAAATATTAAGATAATTATTTCCAAATTTTTCAACAATTTTAGCATCATGAAATACAGAACTAGAGCCCTCTGGAATAACCAATTCATCAAATTCTATATACTTTGATAGTGGTATAGAAATAAGACAGCTTTTATAAAAAACATTATCTCCCCCTGAATTAACATTATATCTTAATGCCATAAAGAATGGTTCACCAGATTGAATTTCTGTAATTGTATTATTTAGGCTGCCAACACTCCCTACAATTTGTGTTGTAAAAGAAATATTTGCAACAGCATCTTCTGCTTTAACACTATTCAATCCACTCCACTGAATCAAAGACATCACCATTGTTAAGGCCAAGAAAATAACACTAATTTTCTTAGCTAAATAATTTATTTTTAATTTTTTCACCATAATACCTCCTAATTAATCCTCTTCAAATCAGATTTCAATGTCATTTCTATATGTTTCTTCTTTTCATCATATCTTTTTTGAATTCGTTCTACTGCAATTCTTGCTCCGTCAAGATCCGGTGATGCAATAATCAAAGAAAACTGTGTCATATTAAATTTAGAAAAAACATCATTCTTCCGTAAACTTGATGCAATGACATTTCTTAATACGTTTGCTTCATACTGGACTTCTTTTTCAGATAATGTATTCGTCTCATCAGTTAATGTCAATAAAGCCAAGACACGTGCTTTCATAGAACGTCTTGCTGATCTTAAATTCACTTGATAAATATTTTTAAAAACATCAAAATCACAATAGAATGTCGTTTCCGTATTTCCATCATGTGTAAGATTTTCTTCTAATTCATTAACATTAACCTGTGTTGTTGGTGCAGTATCTAATATTAATTGATAAATATCTTTTAATTTTTGAGAAACAGCCATCCCATAACGACTATAATAATAATCAACAGTTTGTCTATAAAAAGACAATGCTGTATCATACTGTTCTGTCTTATAATATGCGTAGAGTTTCATTTCATACAAACGCGAATCTAAAAGTTTTTGAATATTTGGATGATTAGTAATTTTCAGAATTTCTGTATACTTTTTATTTTTTGTTAATATATCTAAAGTATGCAATATAGCGTCTAAGCACCTTGTTTCCAAAGTATTATTCATCTGCATAATCCAATCATTATAATTAAACTCTGGCAAAAAATCATTTTCATAAAATGATAATAAAGTTAAGCACTTTTCATACTTTCTTATCCAATCATTTTCTTGTTCAACACGATTCGCTATTTTTAATATTTCCTCATAATCTATCCGACATTCAATATCCAAATTCCAGTAATATCCCCGACCTTGAGACTGAATACAAGCCGTGTCGTCAAAAAATCTCTTCATTTCTTTACGAGCTCGATAAACTAAATTTCTTAATGCTCCTTCTGGCTTATCAGAATCACCATTAGGCCATAAAAAATCAATCAGCTGTGATGAAGTTAAATTCATATTTCGATTAAGCAATAAATAAACAATTAACAACTCAACTTGTGCACTTCTTTGTCTTTCTAAAGGAAACACAATATTTCCACAAGTAATTTTTAATTTCCCTAATGTTTGAACATTCAATATACCTCTTTTTTTCATAATCGTTCCCTCACTAATATTTTATCTTAACCTCTATGGTTCAAGCTAAATTTATAAATTCATTTAATTTCTTATATTATAATAAATTAATTTTTTCTTTTCATAACCTTTGACAAATACTATTATATACCCATCAGTCACAAATGTCTCTATAATAACATAAATTTTGGAAATTTTTTTAGAAACTTGTGACAAAAAAAAGAATACATCAGTATTCTTTTAAAGCTTCTTTTCTATAATATTGGCATGTGCGGCATACATTAATGCGATTTCTCTTGTAATCTTACCTTGCCGATATAAATCAACAATAGCATCATCCATTGTTATCATTCCTGTTTGTCTTTGTGAAGCAATCGCATTATCTATTTGATGCGTCTTCCCTTCACGAATCAAAGTACGAATTGCTTGATTACAAATCATAATTTCAAATACAGGAATCATTTTACCTTCTCTATTTGGAATTAGCTGTTGTGATACAACAGCATTCAATACCATCGATAATTGAACACGAATTTGTTGTTGCTGTGAAGAAGGAAAAACATCAATCATGCGATCAATTGTATTGGCTGCACCTAATGTATGTAAACTAGAAAAAATCAAATGTCCTGTTTCAGCTGCAGTAATGGCAATATCCATCGTTTCCAAATCACGCATTTCACCCACCAATATAACTTCAGGAGCCTCTCTTAATGCTGCTCTTAGAGCTGATATATAATCTTTCGTATCATGATAAACTTCACGCTGTGAAACAATACTTTGACGATGAGTATGTAGATATTCAATAGGGTCTTCAATTGTAATAATATGTGTATTGCGATGACGATTAATCTGATCAATAATACATGCTAATGTTGTTGATTTACCACTGCCTGCAGGTCCTGTAACAAGTACTAAACCTTTTTTCAGTTTCGCAAGATCTGTAATAATATGAGGAATATGTAATACTTCAGGATCTGGTAATTCAAAACTAACAACTCTAATGACAGCCGCAAATGAATTTCTCTGTTTATAAACATTGACACGAAAACGTCCAATACTTGGAATTGAAAATGAAAAGTCATCATCACCCGTTTTCATAAACTCACCTAAATCGTCTTTATTTGCAATGGAATAGATTTCTTTAATCATTCTCTCTGTATCTTCCGGAAGCAATCTTTGCTCATTATATTTTTCAATTCGTCCATCAATTTTAACTGCACAAGGTGATCCAGCAATAATAAAGACATCCGAAGCCTTCATTGTTACTACATTTTCCAATAATTCCCTAGCTTCCATAGCTTTTCTCCTTACTTTCTGTCTTTAAAGAAACAATCTCTAACGTTTGTTGATGCACTTCAAAAGTCAATCTTAAAACACGTTCATTATTTAAATTCTCTTCTAATATATAATAACCATTTTGATATTGATATTCTCTTTTCATTTGTTTAAGTTGTTTTTCTAAATCATCTGCATCTAATTGATAATAACATTCCATGAGTTTCGCTTCACTTTGATAATACTGACTTGTTATGCTTAATTGTCTATGAATAGATTCATCATAACTCTTTGCTCTTAGATAGGAAAGAATGGATATAATACTCATAACCAAAATAACAAAAATCATAAAAATAGTTGCTGCTCCAATACTCATATGAAATTCATGTCTTTCTTTATCCATCTTAAGCACCTCCCAAAACAAAAGGTAACTCATAACATACTTGGTTATCTAATTGAATTTCAAATATGCCATGAACAGTCTTTTCATGATATAATTTTAGTACAAAATTTTCACCTTGGTAAGTTTGTTCATCCACCTTTTCTAAAGATAATAATTTTGTAGGATTGTCATTAGGGTGTGCCTGCATTGTTTCAATCATAGATTGCACAGAAAACAATGTTTCCTGTAAAACTTTTGCATCTTCCTGTTTTTCTTTAGCTTTCACAATCAGTGAAACACAAATAGTTGTAGATATAGCAAAGAAAAAGATAACGATAATTAATTCCATTAAATATGAAAAAGAATGAACTTTTGATCGCATATAACTCCTCCTTTAACTATGTAAATAAACAGATAATTCTCTAGATTGCTGATGCTTTTCAATATAAACATGGCATAATTGCTGCTGTAAAGTTATTTTTAAACTATCTACTTCAAATAACTTTTCTCCTTCATCTAATAAAGGAATATAATCATCGGCAACAGAAATTTCTTGAATATAACCATCCCTATAATAAATATATGTCGAAGAACTCTCATCACTTAATTTTATACATGATACGTTCTCTAATTCTACCAACGTAATCATATCCCTTTGATCATAGGCTTTTAACTTTGTATTCATATAAGCTAAGGGTGTCATTAGTTCATCTTCTTGTGTGATACTATCATGAATATTCTGATAACCCTGAATTTCACTAGAAACAATAAAAAATGATCCAATCACAAAAATTAAGAATAAAAACAGATTCAAAAGAGTTTGAACATGAAATTGTCTATTCATAATCTTTCACCTTCTTATAAACATGAATGGTTGGTTTGATATTATCCCCCTCATAATGATAAAGAATATGATAATCCTCTTCATTCACTAATAACCCATAATAATTCTTTAAATACTGTATATCTTGAGGGTACTGACCTTCAATACTATAACATTTCAAACTCAAATCAACAATCGTATCATTGATTCTTTGTAAATCTTCTTTTTGAGAATATTCTCCTGCCCAATAAACTCCACTCCATATCAAAGCAATAATAGAGAATAAAAAGCATACTTTTCCTATATTTTTCATAGGCATCACCTATAAAGAAGAGAGAATACTCACAATTGGTAACATAACAGAAAGTAAAACAATTCCTACTATAACAGATAAAAATGTTACAATTGTTGGTTCAATAACATTTAAAAAATGAGTAATAGAGTCATTCACTTCTTCTTGATATGTAAGTGATAATTTTGCAAGAACTTGATCAATACGCCCTGTTTTTTCAGCAACCTGTAACATATTCAGTTTCATCCCATGATAAATGTGATTTTGAGCTATAGCTTCTAAAAAAGGCACTTGAGATTGTATAGCCTTTAAACAATTTTCTAATTGTTTCTTTAAATTTTTTTCTTGAATTAATGGTATAGTGTACTCAATAGCAGCTTCAACCTCATATCCACTTGACATAAACATCGATAATGCATATGTCATTTGTGCATGTGATAATCCTTGTGATAGAGATTTCATAAAAGGTACTTTATCAATAAAAAGTGTTAATAAACTTGTATGAGTCACTTTAGCATAAACATAAAAACTAGCTAATAATATTAAAACAATTAACAACACACAAAAACCTATGAATGAAAAGATTTGTCCACACTGCATAAAGGTATAAGCATATTGTGATAAATCACTTCCTAAACTCTTTAAGACATCTTGAAAAATAGGTAACACTTTCAATACAATAACACCAATAACAACAAACATCATAAATAATAAGACAATTGGATATGTTAAAGCTTGTTGCAATTGTCGTGACATATCATTCATACGTTCATAATATTGTGATAAAGATAACATTGTTTCATCTAAATGACCACTTATTTCTCCAACTTCTAATAAATGAATCATATAATGATCAAATGCATCCGTTTTAAGAACAGCCTGACTTAAACGAGAATCATCCTGAAAATAACGAAGAATATCTTGACACACTTCTTTTATATGAGAATTCTCAACTTCCTGCCCAATCATTTCAACACCCTGTACCATATCAAAACCTGCATCCAAAATCATTGCCATCTGTGTTGTAAAAGCATACTTTTCTTCAAAGTTTAGTTTCATATGATTCCCTCCTAGTAATAATAAACAGCTTCATACTGTCCATCATAGTCAAATTTCGAACTTGCAAATGTTGGATCCATTCGTGTCCAAGTTTTCTCATCTACAAAAATATCAGGATTAACCCATCCTTTTCCCTCCAAATAAACTTCTACCCAAGCATGATATTCAATATCTGTATTCCCACATATCAAACGTGCAGGAATATGCTGAATTCTTAGCATCGCAACCATCATTGATGCATAATCAAAACAGATTCCTTTTTTCTCCTTAAACAATTCTTTTAAATCAGGAATAATATATTTTTGAGTTGCTTCAACGGCCTTACTATCATCATAATCCAAATAATTCACAACAAACATATAAATATCTTTTATACGTTCTAAATCATTCGCATCATCCTTAACAACTTCCATACTTTGCGTTGTTATCATATCTCCTTGTCGATAATTTACCAATTGATTAGGATAAAGAAATGGTAAAAACTCATTCTCTAATTGCACTTGAATTTTTTGAGTTTTCTCAATAAAATATTGATTTCCCTGATGTTGCTTTAATATCGATAAAAGATATTCCCCATCCCCCATCTGTAAAGGTAGAGCAACTGCCTCTAAAGAAGTTAAATCATAAAAATATTTCTGCTCTCCCTTAGATATTTTCACTTTAATCTTGACATCATTATTATGATTTAAATAAGCCATGACATAACCTTTTTTCATATTTGAATAATCAATATTAGCAACATCACTTTCTAAAATCTCTATTCCAGAATTATCCGGATATAAAATCTCATTTAATGTATAACTCTTAGAATTAGGATATTCACTAGGATATTGTTTATCATCATCCTTTGAACATCCGAATAAGGATAGTGTTATCGCTAATAATAAAAATATTTTTTTAAACATCAGCACTTTCCTCCTTCTAATAATCTTATTATACACGAAACACCCAAAGAAAACAATTTTAACAAATTGTCCACCAATACAAAAAAAGAAGTTATGCAAACTTCCATTATTTTGCAATAACTTCTTTATGCTGATATCTCATGACAATCATTAAAAGAATAAAACATAAAATATTAATACCCAATCCCAAGATAAAAGCAAAAATATAAGATCCCATAAAATCATAAATATAACCAACAATAGATAATGCAACAGCCGCACCTAAATTAGAAGCGAACGAAATACTTGGAAAAACTTTATTATAATTTTCTAAACCAAAGAAATATTTACATAACAATGGCAACCCAACTGCACCTACAGAGTAAATAGACCCAAACAAGAATGCACCTATATATAATCCAAATACATGCGGAGAAAAAATAAGGAAAATAATCCCTAACATATTCATACTCATCATTGTTATTGTTGCTTTCATTGGACCAAAACGATCACTCATAATACCAATTAATAGTTTTGAAATAATATTCCCTACCATTCCTGCTGAAAGTAAAGTTGCACCTACTGTAGAAGTATATCCAATGGATTCAGCAAAACCGGGTAAATGTTGAGTAATACCAGTAATCATTGTGTTCATTAAAGCGAGAATAAAAAATCCAATAAATCCAACTGTCAAAAAGCGGAATACTGAAACCTTAGATTGAAAACGTTCTAAAGTCTTTTCATCAAAACCATAGGGAAGAATTCCCTCATCCTGTGGATGAACTGTAAATGGATAGAGAATTGCTGGTAAACATAATACTAAAATAATCAATGCTTTTATTATATAACTCATTTGCCAGCCAAATATCTCAATACATTGTGATAATATTGGTGAACAGATAGATCCTGCTAATCCACTAAAGCCAAAGACAAAACTTGTTGCAAAGCCATGTTTTTTATGAAACCATTCATTAATAATCATTGTCAGTGGCACAATGGAAAACATTCCTGTTGCAAATCCACGGATTCCCCCTAATATATTAAACATAAATGCAGTATCTACAAATCCCATAAAAGCAGTTGCTATAACAGCAATTGCAACACTCACAACTAAAATAAGTTTATAAGAAAACTTACGCATGAAAACAGGAACAACAAATGCACTTAATGCTGTTACAAATGAGAAAATTGTCATATGCATTGCAAATGTCCCTCTCATCATATTTAATGATTCAGATACAGGCGTATAAAAGACCCCTGATGAATTAATAGATATGCCAATAGATGAAGCTGCTAATCCACAGCAAACAGCTAATACAATCCATGGCTTTTTTTGATTTTTTTTCATATATTCCGCTCCATTTCATTAATAATTTGATCAATTCTCTCTTTTTGATGAAAATAATGATGCCATGTTTTTAATAAAATTTGACGTTTCTTAACAAGTAACGTTCTTTTCTTATTTATATCACCCATCAAATAATCATTAATTTCTTTTAAAGATAAACCACTCTTTTCTAAAGAAAGAATTATACTAAGTCTTGCAATAGCATCTTTTGTATAACAATAATCATTGCCAAGCCTTATATCATGAAACAAATCATATGCTTCATATTTGTGAAGGTCAAGCAATTCAATACGATAAATATTACTCACTTCCTGACTTGTCACCATATCCCTTCTTTCTTTGACACTATTATCATAATAGATTTTCTTTGTTATGTCTAATACCTATAATCTATTTTCAATAATGCTTAAAAAGCATAAAAACTCTATAAGTACATCTTACAGAGTTTATATTTCTTTAAAATACATTTTTAGCATATCAAGAAAATGTGTTACTGCTGGTGAGAAAATTTGATGCTTTTTCCAAACAATCACAGTTCCTGTTTCTAAACGAGGGGATAATCTTTTAAAAATAAGATTTGAATCATTATTCATATAAATAAGCTTTTCAAAACAAATAGCCATCCCCATACCTGTTTCTACCATTAATGATGCATTATAGACTAAATTATAAGTTGATACAATTTGAATTTGTCCAAAAGCATCACCAAACCAATGTTCTAATTCTTTTAAAACCAGATCTCTGCGTGAACAAAGAATTTCTTCATGAATTAAATCATATGGTTCAATATATTCTTTACTTGCAAGTGGATGATCTTTTCGCATCAGAACACCCCAGATATCTTTTTGTGGTAATCGTAAAAAATTATATTTTTCGATATCAACAGGTTCAGCCAAAAGCCCAATATCAATCAATCCTCTATCAAGTTTTTCTTTCACATCATCAGCATTACCACTATACAAATGATATGTAACTTGAGGATAGAGATCATGAAATTCTTTCATGACCTCTGCAATTTTTTTCATTGTATATGTTTCACCACTGCCAATATCAATAGAACCTGCAATCATTTCTTCTTTCCACAAAAATTCTTGTTTTGTCTTATCTGCCAAATCAATCATTTCCTGTGCTCTTCTTTTTAAAAGCATTCCTTCATTTGTAAGTGATATTTTATTTTTACCTCGAACAAATAACTGAGTTGCTAATTCGTCTTCTAATTGCATTAATTGACGTGATAATGTTGGTTGTGTAATATGTAATGTTTCAGCAGCACGACTAATATTTTCTTCTCGTGCTACAGCAAGAAAATATTTAAGAACTCTTAATTCCATAGTTTCACTCACTTTCTCAACTATAAAAATTTATCCAACTGAACTTCAATATCATTCATCTTTTTCACTTGAGGTTGATGAATGATTTGACCACCAACAATAACCATTTCAAGATGACGCAATGCCTGTAGATCTTCCAGTGGATTGTTTTGACAAACAATCAAATCAGCAGCCTTTCCTGATTCAATGGAACCTGTTATATCTTCTAAACCAGCCAATTTAGCATTAACTTGTGTCGCTGTATGTAACGCAAAAGCAGAAGATACACCACAATATTTATGAAAATAATAGACTTCACGCCACATATCATAATGTGTAATAAATGGACAGCCAGTATCTGTTCCTAATCCTACAGGTATATGATTTTCTAAACAGGCTTTCGCACATTCCACAATTCCGTCAAAAACAATCTTTCCATTATACTGTTCCATTTCTGTAGCATGACTTATTTCTCGATCAAATAATGCATAAGGGATAGCTGGTGATAATGTCGTGATAAGACAAGCCCCATGTTCTTTAAAAAGATTTAAAATATATTTATCCGGCTTTGCTCCATGCTCAATTGTATCAACACCATTTTCTAAAGCAACTTTCACACCTTCTGGACTTTCAACATGAGCAGCCACTTTTAATCCTAAACGATGTGCTTTATCACATGCAGCATGCACATAATCAGCTGGCATTTTTAAGACACCCGGTTCCCCTTTTACTTTGGCATCTAAGACACCACCAGTAATCATTAATTTAATTAAATCCGGTTGATCTTTTGCAATTTTTTCTACATAGTGACTTGCTTCTCTGGCATTATTAGCAATATAAGCTAAAGATCCAGCCATGTGTCCACCCTCTACAGATATTGCCATATTACTTGCTATAATACGTGGTCCCATGATTTGATGATTAAAAATGCGATCTCTTATCTGTGTATCATAATCCATAATCCCACCAACGGTTCTCAACGTTGTTACACCACTTAATAATTCTGTTTTGGCATAACCTTCACACATTTTTCTTGTTATCATTCTTAATAACGAACAACTTGTCACTATTTTCACAAGACGATTTAAATCAGTCTGTTTCTTCTTGGGTTTCCCACTTGCAGGCAAATGAACATGCATATTAATTAAGCCTGGCATAATATACTGTCCCTTTAAATCTATAATCTGATAATCAGAAAAATCCCCATTATCTGATACAATATTTTGAATCTTTTCATCATGAATCAAAATTGCTAACCCTGATTGTGGTACCATATCTTCTGTTCCATCTAATATTCTTCCATTTATAATAGCATATTTCACTCTTTCTTCCTCCTATAAATTCTTTTTCATATAAATCACATCATTCATTGGATTATCATAATAAGCAGGTATCTCTATAAAACCCAACTTTTTATAGATACCAATAGCAGAATGCAATGGTAAAATTGTATCCAAAACCATTTCTGTGTAGCCATCCTCTTTAGCTGCCTGAATAATATTTTCAATCAGTCTTAAGCCAATCTTCTGTTTACGATATGTTGGTAAAACATAAAGTCTTTTCATTTCGCAACGTTTTTCATTATGACAATGATAGGCAACACATCCAACCACTTGTCTTTCAACAATAGCCACAAGAATACGACCATTTTTTTGAGTATATTTTTGATCAAGATGTTCTAATTCATCATTTAAATTTTGAAAACTCAAATCTCTCTGTAATTCCTCTACATAAGATATAATCAATTTTTTAATCTCATCAAAATACAAACTCCCATCAACAATTTTCATCCAACCTCACCATCCTATTACTCTCATTTTACTACCAAGTGTCTCAAGAAACAATTGAAACATTTTTATAAAAGAGAAGTTTTCTTGACCAAATCATAAAAACTGAATATACTAAAATTAACAATAGTTATCAAAGGAGAAGAAAATGAAACTAATAATTGAAGAAAACGAACAAAAAATGAGTGAAAGTGCCATGTTTATTCTACTAGGTGCTATGATGCAAGATAAACGTGTTAATATTTCACTAACATCCGGACGTTCACCTAAAACAATGTATCGCATGATGATTCCATACGTCAAAGATCAGGAAAAATTTAAAGAGATTCAATATTATCTATTTGATGAAAATCCTTATATTGATGAACCTCATGGACCTAACTGGAATGATATGCAGGAGTTGTTTTTTAAAGATGCACATATTCCAGATGAACGTATTCATATTATGAATGCTGATAATTATCAGCAATTTGATAATGAGATTCGTAATGCTGGTGGCATTGACGTGATGGTGATTGGGTTAGGTCACGATGGCCATTTCTGTGGTAATTGCCCTCGCTGTACGCCATTTGATAGTTATACATACTGTCTTGATTTTAAAGAAAAACAAGCCGTTAATCCAACTTATACTGATCGTCCACGTCAACCTTTTACTCTCACAATGGGACCAAAAAGTTTGATGCGTGTGAAACATTTAGTCATGATTGTGAATGGCAAGGAAAAAGCTGAAATTTTCAAAAGATTTCTAGATGAGCCTATTAATCAGGATGTACCTGCAACAATATTAAAATTACATCCAAATTTTACGGTTATTTGTGATCAAGATGCTGCTTATCTCATAAATCCACAAGCATATTCACATATTTAACCAATGTAACCTTTGATTACTCTCATGATGCCCATCATCATGAGTTTTTCAATTATCAACATTGACTAACAAATATCAAAACAATCAAGACATTATCAAATAATAATTTATAAAAAACAAGAATAAATTTAGACACAACAAACTTCTTTCAGTTAAATAAATAAAGGATAAAACAAGGATACACATATGTATCTTTACTCCATCCTCACTAAAATAAATCTATTTCATAATTATTCTATTAAAATATCTTTCAACTTACTCTTTAGCACAACTCAAATAATAATGTCTACCATTTGCACTTGTTTCCCATTTAGCAATGGCAAGTAATGCTTTTTTCTTTAATAATTGAGCTGAAAAACCACTATCAATTAACATATCACAATATTGTAAAGCCAATTGATATTGTTTTGTATCCATTGCTTTACGAATTTCCAAAACCAATTTATCTTGACCAATGAGAGATACAAGTTTTGAATTAAAAACATGATCTGGCAAAGGATGAAGATGTGTAGGATTTCCATCAAACCATCCTAGATATCCCTGATATATCGAACGAACACTCCATTCTACTGTCCCATAAAACTCACCTAGATATGATAATTGACGCAAATCATCTGGGAGTTGAAGTCTTTCAACAATCTCTGATTCACTCATTCCCTGATTCATATAATCTAAAGTGTTCAATAATATATATTCTAAAGCTTCTTTATAGTGCCCAATAATTTCCTGAATTTGCATTTCCCCAATTAAAGCTTGTGTATGTCCAGGTAAAACATACTGTGGATGATATGAAAGGATAAGTTCTAATGAATCAATCCAAGTTGCAATATCTCTATATTGTGTTCCTCTAATAGCATACAGGTTAGGAAAGCAGCCATAATAATTATCACCACAACATAAAACCTTGTCTGTTTCCAGCCATACAAAAATTTGATCATCTGTTTCACCTGGTACACTCACTAATTCAATATTTACACCATCAATAACTCTTTTAACACAATCATCAGTATAGAGTGTTGTTGGATTAAAGAAGTGATATTGACCTTCATTTTGAGTGAAACCTTCTCTTTTTCCAATTCCCTGACATATTGCCTCTTGATTGTTTAAAAGATAACCATGCTGATATTGACCCCGCTGATTAAGAACATCATTTAATCGATCATAATACTTAAGCATGGGTTTCTTAGGTGCAAAGGCAATGATTTCCTTAACAGTTGATTCAAATGCACCTGAACCACCACGATGATCAGGATGACAGTGTGTAAAAATAATCGTCTCTACTTCTTTATTTGTATACGCCTTTAATCTTTCTTTTAACATTTCAGCTCTCATATTAGTATCCAAAGAATCAATCAAGATTAAACTGCTATTTCCTTCAATCACAATAACATTACTATGACCTAATCCAACCACATGTAAAATACGTTCATTAATTCTATGAATTTCATACGGATATGTTTCATCAGCAAACTTCTGTAGTAATTCTTCACCATTTTCAACTAACATATATAACCCTCACTTTCTTAGTTTATTGTAATAGAAGAAATTATTGATGTAAAGTAGGCACTTTCAAGTAACCAACATTTTTGATATATTTATTAGCTTTCATCAAAATTCAGCTGAAACATTGAAAAAGTCATACTAATCCTCTATAAAAGTTATAAATATCTTACTCATTGGCAATCAGTACATTATCCTAGTTTCTATATTGTTGAATCAGTAAGGTCTAATCTTTGATTAAATGAAATATAATTACTGAAATTACACTATTAAACGTTGGAAAGCAAAATTCACAACATTTTGGATAATACTAGATTACACTATCAATACCATATCTCTTCTCTCATTATTTCTCATGAATAATATCCAAATCATAAATATCTTCAATCGGAATCTTTATATTATCTTCCATGATTAACAAACACTGATACTCATCTATTTTATGAATCCTTTTTATAAGTGTATAATAATGTCCCCCATCTTTTTTTGTATCACTCTTATAATAATTCAGTTGAAGAAGTGGATGTAGCTTAAGAATTTGTATGACTTTCTGTATTTTTAAATTCAAAAGATAAATTTGATTTTCATCCAGTATTTTTTTATGATCAGTTAAACGTGCAGTTTCACTGATTGTTTCTTTATGTCCCGTCAAAGCCGCAAAAGGAGCAAACTGTGCAGCTCTATCCATTTGACTCATATGTGGATGATGTCTTGACTTCTGATAAGGTATATCTTTTATATCATCATAACTATGTATAGCGCTCATAATTCATCTATGCTTTATGTCCTCCAATCGTCCCATTACGTTCTCTTGTTGTTGCTCCTTCTTCAAGATTCATTCCTTTAAGAACTGCATTCTTTCCAAATTTCTTCTTCAATAATAAAGTCGCCTTTTGTAATTGTCTTTCTTTCCTTAGCTTTTCCTTTTCTTGTTCCTCCTCTTTTTTCAAAGCATCATAATCAGTAAAAATATCTAACTGACAATATGTTTCTTTATTCTCAATATCTTTTTCATAAACAATATGATTTGCTGAGATATTCACTCTTTTCACAAACAAACGTTTATCGACAATACGATCAAATAAATCCATAACAGCATCAATAATCAAATGAGAAGATGCAGTATAACATTTCAGATTTGCTGTTCCATGAGCATGTTTAGGAATCTTTCTACCATAAAAATCAGTCGTTACTTCCCCATCATATCGTTTATTCTTTAAATTATCTATATCATATCCAACAGTCAATACAATTTGATCAGTCACAAACCCTTTATCAACTAAATCTAATGATAATAAATCTAACATCTCTTTCACAATTAATTTTGCTTTCAAAAAATCATAAGGACAACTTAAAACTTGTCCTGTTCCAATGCTATTATGAACTGGCCTATAATTTTTAATATCTTTCATAGTACATGATTCATATCCCCATGCATGATCTATAAGTAATTCAGCATTCACACCAAAAGTATCAAAAAGAAGATTTTCATTATAATACTCATCCTCTTTTCCTACTGAACATTTTGCAATATCTCCCATTGTATACAATCCCAATTTTTCTAATCTTTTCTGATATCCTCTCCCTACTCGCCAAAAATCTGTTATTGGCTGATGGTCCCATAAATATTCACGATATCTCTGCTCATCCAACTGAGCTATTCTTGCTCCATTTTCATCAGGAGTTATATGTTTAGCAACAATATCCATAGCAACCTTACACAAATACAAATTACTACCAATCCCCGCCGTCGCTGTTATTCCAGTTGTTTTGAAAACATCCAAAATTATTTTTGATGCTAATTGTTTTGGAGTCACTCTATAAGTTTTTAAATAGTTTGTCACATCCATAAAAACTTCGTCAATAGAATAAACATGAATATCTTCTGATGATATATATTTCAAATAGATTTGATAAATCTTTGCACTATAATCCATATAGAAGGACATTCTTGGTGGTGCAATAATATAAGATAAAGAAAGATATGGATTTTTTTCTAGTTCATCACTATCATAAGATTCTCCAACAAATTGATGAGGTAATATTTTCATTAGTCGTTGCTGATTTAATTCTTTAACTTTTTGTATCACTTCAAACAATCTTGCTCTTCCTGGTAAGCCGTACTTTTTTAAAGATGGTGAAATAGCTAAACATATGGTTTTTTCTGTTCGACTTGAATCAGCAACAACCAAATGAGTAGTTAGTGGATCAAGATTTCTTTCAACACATTCAACTGAAGCATAAAATGATTTTAAATCAATTGCTATATAAACCCTCTTCATTTTATTATCCCGCCTCTTTGTACATATAATTATAAATACATGATTATTTTAACACAATAAGTTGCATATTTCAATTTATTATGCAACTTATTATTCTATGAATAGAATATACCTTGACACTATTATTTTATACAAATTAAATTGTTTCATCATTTCTTAATATTTAACACTCTATGCATTCATGCAAAATAGAGGTTTCCAGTTTTACCTGGAAACCTCTATTCACATTGTTTTCTTTTTTGTATATAGTTATCTGACATCTGGTGTTCAAACCAGAATTTCTCTAGCATGATATTTCTGTTCCTTTTCTGCTGATGATTTTTATCAGCAATATCACAACTTATTTAATAATTTTTACATCTTCTTTCTTTATATCATACCTCAATCCATTAACAATTAATATATAATATAAATCATTCATACTTTCAAATTTCATATCATCAGTAATTTCAAATTGGTCATTGACATCAAAATGCAAAATACCTGATTGATATGGTTTTATAAATTCTATTTTCATATCTAACACCCCTATTACTAGTGTAGTATATCACTAATACTATCACAAAACAATCATAAATAACGATTATTTATAGACCTTTACTAGATTTATAACAAAATGAGATATACCTTTCAACCAACCTATCACCCTATAATGGAAAGAAAATACTACCTAACCGACTTAAAATGATATAAATATCTTCATCATTTTTATACTTTTCGAACTAATAGAACTATGTTCTCTATGTGATAACTTTGTGGGAACATATCAACAGGTTGACATATATCAGCATGATAACCATGTTCTTGCAGATAAGCTATATCCCTAGCCTGTGTTGCAACATCACATGAAATGTAAACAATTTTATCAGGGGATAGCATAACAACTTGACTTAAGAAAGTTGGCGAACATCCTTTGCGTGGAGGATCTACCATCACAACATCAATATGCTTATTCTTTTTAGCAAACTCCACCATAAATTCACCAGCATCCTGACAAGTCAATTCAACATTATCAATTCTATTACGTTTTGCATTTTCTCTAGCATCAATAATAGCCTGCTCAACAATTTCTACACCATAAACTTTATGAACATATTTAGCCATAGAAAGAGCAATTGTTCCTATCCCACAATATGCATCAATAACTTCATCTGTTGATTTTAATTGAGCATATTCTATAGCTTTTTGATAAAGATGCTCTACTTGAATAGGATTCACTTGATAAAAAGATTGTGTTGAAATACGATAAGTATTTCCCAATAACTGATCCTCAATATATCCTAATCCTGATAAAATTTTGATTTGATTTCCCAAAATAACATTGTCATGTCTTTGGTTGATATTCTGAACAATTGTTTGAAGATTTGGAAATTCTCTTTGTAATGTTTGTATTATTATTTGTATATTTTTAATTTGATGATGATATGTAATAAAAATTAACATCGTTTCTTTAGTTGTATGAGCAGTTCTAACAAGAATATGTCTTATGTTTCCTGTATGTTTGACTTTATCATATGGTGTTTCTTTCGCATCCTGTAAGAGTTCTCTTGCTCGTTTCACCAATTGATTAGATTCATTATTTTGAATATAACATGTTTCCATTGGAATAATATCATTACTATGTTGTTTATAAAAGCCTGATACAAGCTGGTTATTTTGAATTCCTATAGGAACTTGTACTTTGTTTCTATAGAACCATGGATTTTCCATCATCAGACAAGGTAAAACATCTACATCACAATGTCCAATACGTTCTAATGTATCTTTCACTCTTTTGGTTTTAAAATCTTGCTGACCATGCTGAGAAATATGTTGAAGATGACATCCCCCACATTGTTTAAATAATGGGCATCTTGGTTCCTCTCTATATGGATGAGGCTGATAAACTTCTATTAATCTTCCAACAGCATAATTTTTTAAAACCTTAATAATCTTAATCTGTCCTACTTCGTCAATTAACATATTCTTTACAAACACAGGAAATCCATCAATCTTTACAATACCTTGCCCATCATGAGTATAATCTATACACTTTGCTTCAACATATTCATTTTTTTTCATAACTTCCTCCAAAAAAAACGAGCACTGCTCGTTTTTTAATTTTCATTAAGTGTTTCTTTAGCTTTTTCAGCACTATCTTTATCTCTTACACTTGCAAATGTATATGAGAAATCATCATTTTGTACATTTTTTGTTCCATATATTGGGAAATCTTCACTATTTTTTGATGTTAAAAACAGATTCACTTCATACTGATTCACATTGTCAATCTTGCCAAATAATGTACTATATGTTTTGTCATTATCTTTAGGTTGTCCTACTAATTTATCTAAAGTTTGAACAGCACTTTCAGCAATCTTTTGTGCTTTCTTTGTATCCATACCTTCTTTATAAACAATATCAACCTTGACTTGACGACATGCTATTTCAATTGTTATATCTTCTACTTCAGTATTCTCTTTCTTCACAGTGTCAATCGCAGCTGTCTGTAAATCTTTAGAAATTGTTACTAATCCTTCACAGCGTTTCCCATAAACAGGTCCATCATTACTAGAAACAATAAAAATATATGCAATAAATACAATACCTAAAACAGCTAAAACAATGAGTAAATAATACCACCATTTCCATACAAATTTTTTCTTTTTCTTACTCATAGGTTGATTACCCTCTTCATCAAAATATTCAAATTGATCAGTATATTCATATGTATCTTCTACTGGTTCGTTTGATTCCTTAGCCTTCATATTTTCTAATTCATCAATATGAGAAGGTTGCTGATAACCATCTTCTGGAATATCATCCTCATCATCAAACTGAAATTTCTTTGCCATTATCTCACCTACTTTCTCTCATTGTATCAAAATTCACAACAAATGTATAGGGCATTATTTTGTTCTTTCTTTTAGCAGCTGAATTAAAATCTGATTTGTTACTTTTGGATTTGCCTGACCACCAGTTTTTTTCATAATCTGTCCAACTAAAAATCCAACTGCACGATCTTTACCAGCTGCGAAATCTTGAATTGATTGTTCATTTGCATCTAGAACTTCATTAATGATCATTTGCAGTGCTTGTGGATCAGAAATTTGTTTCATTCCTTTTTCTTCAATAATCACTTCTGGATCTTTTCCTTCTGCCATTAAACATTCAAAAACCTTCTTAGCTTGTTTTGAAGAAATCGTTCCATCTTGAATGAATGTAATCATCTTTCCTAAATAAAGAGGTGTTAACTTTGTTTCTCGAATTGTTAAACCTGCTTTATTTAAATAAGCCTGAACCTCACCTAATAACCAATTACAAATCAATTTATATTCCTGAGATGTTTGAATTGTTTCTTCATAAAAATCAGAAATATCTTTAGATGATACAAGAATATGTGCATCTGTTTTTGGTAAACCATGTTTTTCTATATAGACTTGCTCTCTTTCATCTGCCAACATTGGTAGATTTTTTTCAATATCTAAAACCCATTGATGATCTAAACGAATAGGCAAGATATTTGGTTCAGTATAGTACTTATAATCAACAGCATCACCTTTAGCACGCATCATAACTGTTTCTTTACTATCTTCGTCAAAACGTCTTGTTTCCTGTAAAACTTCGCCACCTTGAATTAAGATTTTTTCTTGTCTCAATGCTTCAAACTCAATCGCTTTTTGGACATTAGAAATAGAATTTAAATTTTTAATTTCAGTTCTAATTCCATACTTATCACTGCCAAAAGGACGAATTGAAATATTCACATCACAACGCATAGATCCTTCTTCCATTTTCGCATCTGAAACATCTGTATATAAGAATATTTGTCTCAATTTTTCTAAATAAGCAGCTGCTTGGGCACCACTTCGAATATTAGGTTTTGTAACAATTTCAATAAGAGGAATACCTGCACGATTGTAATCAATTAATGAATAATCATCAAAATGAAATTGTTTTGCAGTATCTTCTTCCATATGCAAACGTTCAATTTCAACCCGTGTCTTTTCGCCTTCAACTTCTATATCTAAATAACCATTACGCCCAATTGGTCTTTTATCCTGCGTAATTTGAAAGCCTTTAGGTAAATCAGAATAATAATAATTTTTACGATCAAAACATAATAATTCATCTATTTCCATATGTAATGCATGACATACTCTGATTGCAAATTCAACACCACGTTTATTTAATGCTGGCATTGTCCCTGTCATTCCCATATCTACTTCATTAATCATTGTATTGGGTTCTTCCCCAAATGTCACTGGAGCAGCTGAAAACATCTTAGAATGGGTTTTTAATTCACAATGGACTTCTAATCCTATAACTTGTTCAAAATTCATCTGTTACCCCTCCCTTGAATATTGATTCTTTAACCCTAATGCATTTTCTAATGCATAAGCACAATTAAAGACTGTCTGTTCTTCAAATAAACGACCCATCAAATTAACTGCAATAGGCATTCCATCAACAAAACCAGATGGTAAAGATAAGCTTGGTGTTCCAGCAAAATTAGCTAAACAAAGATGATTTTCTAAAATTAAGTATTCATCACTTAAGCGATCATCACTTGCTTCATCTACACGTGGTGCAACACTTCCACCATTAGGTGTCAAAATAATATCATAATTCTCATAAATTTTATTTAATTCTCCTACAATAATTCTTCTGACACGTTGTGCTTTTCTAAACATTCTTTCTTGATTTTCTGTTGCTAAAGCAAGATTTCCAAGAATAAAACGACGTTTAATGTGATCCCCAAATCCATTTGTTCTTGAATTAATCATGACATCATCAGTTGTTGTTCCTGCTTGTCTGTTTCCATATTTAATACCATCCAAACATGAATGATTACTTGTTGCTTCTGAATTAGCTATAATTGTATATGTTGGCAATAATGTACGCATAATTTCTGTTGGCATACGAACATTCTCAACAGTTGCACCTAAATCTTTCAATGTTTGTACAACATAAGCAAAGTTTTCTTTTATTTGAGGATTTCTCATTTCATCACTCACTGATGTTAAAACGGCAATTTTCAAATTTTTAATATCATCTGTTAAGTTTTCTAGATAATGTGGAACAGGTTTATCGCTTGATGTCATATCACGATCATCACGTCCTGCTAAAGTTTCTGTAACAATTGCCATATCCCTCACATTACGTGTAAAAGCGCCCACAGTATCTAAACTTGAAGCATATGGTATAACACCATAACGAGAAATACGCCCCCAAGTTGGTTTCAATCCAACAACTCCACAAAAACCAGCCGGTTTACGAATTGAATCACCTGTATCACTCCCTAAAGCAAATGGGACAACACCACTTCCAACAAGTGCTGCACTTCCTCCTGAAGATCCTCCTGCAATGCGTGTATGATCCCATGGATTATACACAGGACCAGTTAAAGCTGACTTATTTGTTCCACCCATTGCTAATTCATCCATTGATGCTTTTCCTACTAAACAAACACCTTTTTTTGTTAATAAATCAACCACATGAGCATTATAAATAGGAACATAATCTTCTAACATACGGCTAGATGCTGTTGTTTTAATACCTTTTGTATTATAATTATCTTTTAAAACATATGGAATACCATTTAATAAATCTTTAAAATCAGCATTTTTTAAATCCTGATAAGTTTTATCTTTTGTGATTGTTACAAAAGCATTTAAACGCTTTTGCTGTAATTCTACTTCTTCAAATAATTCATCATAATAATCCTGCGGATTCAATTCCCCAGAAGAAAATAAACGATGAAGTTCTTCTATACTATATTGAACCATTTATCCCACCACCTTTGGTACTTTAATTTGATTATCTTGAACACTCTTCGCATTTTGCAAAGCCTCTTCACGGTGAATTGTATAAGTCAATTCATCCTCACGTAAAAACGTTGTTTCTATTTCATAGGGAAAAGCCAATGGCTCAACACCTGTTGTATCAATTGCTTCTAAAGCCTTAACATGACTCATAAAAACATCATATTCTTCTATTAATGCTGGCATTTCTTCATCACTTACATCAAACATAGTCTTACGACCTAACTGTTTTAACATCATTTCTGTTTCATTCATACTTATACCTCCTATTCTAAACTATAACTCTTGGCACTCTTACCTTTTTCTTTCACAATAATTGCACTTAACTCATCCTGTGAATAAATCAGTACCTTTGTATCAAAATCATAAGTAAATTTACTTTCAATACCATCAGCAACAATAGAAGTCAAATACATTAACTCTGTAGCCGTTTTCACATTTAAATGAACATTAATGACCATTGATTGAATTTCACCATTAACATATTTTGCTTCACCAACAAATCCTGCAGCTTCGGTAGCCGCGTTCTTTAATCCAGCTTTAATTGTATCAAAATCATTACTTGTTGTTTTGTCAATTTGCTGTGCTCTCTCACTGACAAAAAGAACAGTTTCCTGATTCACATTTGAAATTTCTCCAAGTTCATTTTGACAATAACTCTTTAAAATATAATGACCATTCACTGTACTTGTTGTTTTATCAGTTGCCTGATAAACAGTAATAAGTACTGGTATATTTTTTACATTTTTAAAATCATCCGAATTTTGTATGACTTTATAAAATTTTTCAATACACTCACGACCATATTTCACAATTTCTTTATCACTCATTGCGACATCCAGACGTGTATTATCACTCTTACGCGGATCAATCACAATGGCAAATGCCAATCCTTTTAAAGTATAACGATCACCATCTTTAATATAATAATCTTGTTCCTGAAGATTTTGTACCATTACAGGACTCTCTATATTTTCAATGACCCTACCACTTTCAGGCTGTAAAGAATTTTCACTTTTACGGCTTAACATTTCTTTCACCAATGATAATTTTAAATACTGTCCCTCACTCATATAATGATTAGAAGTTGAAAAATAATCGTTAGATATTAACTGTAAACCACGTCCTACAGATTGAAAATCATTTGTTGATCCATAATCTAAATAGAAATCTTCTCTTAACTCACTATCATCAAATTTAACAATTTTATAATAGGAATCATCAAATGAATTCATTGATGCCGTATTATTCGCTGTCTGTTCCTGAATAGATTCTTTAGCTTTATGACATCCTGTTAACATGAACAAAGCCAAAAAAGCACATATGAACTTTCTCATAGATCAACCTCCTCTTTAAATTCCTCTTCACTCATCACAGTTACTCCTAATTGATTCGCTTTTTCTAACTTACTACCTGCATCACGCCCACAAATCAAAAAATCAGTTTTCTTAGAAACACTTCCAGTGACATTTGCGCCTAGACGAGCTAAGTAATCTTTAATTTCCTTTCTCGTCATTAATTCAAGTGTTCCTGTTACACAGACAGTTTTTCCATTAAAGATACTTTCTTGAATAAGCGTTGTCTCTTTTAAATAATCCATATTTAATCCAAATTCTTTTAAATGCTCAAGTAATTCCAATGAAGCTTGGTCTCTTCTAAAACGATTAATAGACTGGACAATTGTCTCTCCCACATCTTTCATTGCCAAGAGTTTTGCAGAAGAAGCTTCTAATAAAGCATCCATACTTTTGAATTCTTTAGAAAGATTATCTGCCATCTTCGCGCCAATACCTTTAATACCTAAACCAAACAAAAGTTTCTCCATTGAATTTTCTTTACTCTTTTCAATAGCAGCCACAAGATTATCCATAGACTTTTTACCAAAACCTTCTATATCCATAATTTCCTGTTCATGTTGATATAAAGTATAAATATCTTCAATTCTTTTTACAAATCCTAAATTATACAATTGCTCAATAATTTTTTCACCAAGACCTTCAATATTCATAGCATCTCTAGATGCAAAATGAATAATCCGTTCTATCTTCTTAGAATCACAATGTTCATTCAAACAATAATAAGCTGCTTCATTATCTTTTCTAACAAGATGACTTCCACAATATGGACAAGTCTCAATCATTTCAAATTCTTTTTCATTTCCATCACGACGTTCCTTTAAAGCTCTGACAACCTCAGGAATAACATCTCCCGCTTTTCTCACAACAACAAAATCACCAACACGAATATCCTTATGTTTTACATTATCTTCATTATGTAATGTCGCACGCTGAACTGTGCTGCCAGCCACACGAACTGGTTCTAATACAGCATTCGGTGTAATTTGTCCTGTCCTTCCAATTGTAAAGATAATATCCTTAAGTTTTGTAATCACTTCTTCAGCCGGAAACTTATAAGCAATTGCCCATTTAGGCACTTTAGCTGTATACCCTAAACGTTCCTGCCATGCAAGATTATTGACCTTAATAACAACCCCATCAATTTCATAAGGAAGTGTATCACGTTTTTCTGTCATTTCTTCAATAAAAGCCCAGACTTCCTTTATATCTTTACAGACTCTTGTCATTGGGTTCGTTTTAAAACCTAGTGACTGAATATAATCTAAGGCTTCTTTATGCGTTGTACAACCCACTTCATCAGCAGTAGGAACCATATATAAAAAAGCATCAAGCCCACGTTTTGCTGCAATCGTAGAATCTAATTGTCTAACACTACCTGCTGCTGCATTACGTGGATTCGCAAATAAAGACTCACCATTTTCTTCTCTTTGACGATTTAAGTCATTAAATGATTTCTTAGGCATAAAGATTTCTCCACGCACTTCAAAATCACCATCATAATCAATTGATAATGGAATAGATTTAATTGTTTTGACATTATGTGTAATATCTTCTCCAATCGTTCCATCACCACGAGTCGCACCATAATCCAAACGACCATCAGCATAAACCAAAGAAACAGCTAAACCATCAATCTTTAACTCACAGACATATTCAGCTTGTGGATAGACTTCACGAATACGATCATCAAATTCACGCAGTTCATCTTCATTAAAGATATTCCCTAATGATAACATCATTCTTTGATGTGTGACCTTTGTAAAATTTTCTAAAACTTGTCCTCCAACTCTTTGACTTGGTGAATCAACTGTTATCCATTCTGGATGTTTTGCTTCAATACCTTGCAATTCCTGCATCAAACGATCATATTCCTGATCTGTTACAGTTGGATTATCTAAAACATAATATTGATAGTTATATTCATTTAATAATTTCTTGATTTCCTGCAATCTTTCCAATGTCATTTATATACACTCCATTTCACTTGCTCATTATATCAAAAATAGCCATTGAATAAAACCATAAACACAAAAAATTCTCAAAGACTTCTTTTCTGATTATAACTTATTCTTCCCATCAATTTCTTAAGAAAACATTAATTTCTATAACGACAAGAAAAGTCAACAATCTTTATCATTGTTGACACTTTTTTAAGATGAAAGTTTTCTTAAAGCCTTGTGATGAGCCATTAAAGTTTTAATCCCATAAGGAACTGAAAAAGCAATATCTAAAGTTGTTCCATTAACTTTTACAATAACACCTTTGCCAAAAGTATCATGCTCCACAAGATCTCCCTGTTTCCATTCCTCTACTTCATTATCGCCAATCATTTCCTCAACAGTAGGCCCTAAATGCAAATACTCTTTAGGCTTAAACTTTGAAGGATTTCCTTTGTGTTCAACATGCTCACTTCCTATCTCATCAATAAAACGTGATGACATCTTAGGTGAATTCGTAATAAAATTAAAACCTTGGCTATCCGTTAAATACAAACGTTTCTTTGCACGTGTAAACGCAACATAAGCCAAACGACGTTCCTCTTCCATACCATCATCTCCCGCTTCAGAAATACTTCTAAAACTTGGAAAAACATCCTCAGACAGCCCTACAACAAATACATAATTAAATTCCAGCCCCTTAGCCATATGAATACTCATTAAAGATACATATTCATCATCAAACACATCATCTTGAGATGTATATAAAGCAATATCCTGTAAATAACTTTCAAAAGTCGCTGTATCAGGATGTGTATTCATATAATTCGTAATGGAGTTCTTTAACTCCATTAAGTTTTGAATACGATTATCATCCTGATCATTCTTTAACATATGAAAATAACCAACATCTGTTAATAATTTTTCAAATACATTAGGTAAAGATAAAGAAGACGATTTTGCACTTTCAATACATCTTACAAACTCAGCCAATTGTTTTCTTGCTTTTCCAGACAATCCAATTTCATCATTATATAAACAGAGCGCTTCATAATGACTTATCCCATATTCAATAGCCTTATTTTGAATTTTCTGTAAAGTCTTCTCCCCAACGCCACGAGCTGGAACATTAACAATTCTTTCAAAAGATAAATCATCTTTATTAACCATTAAACGAATGTAACTTAAAGCATCTTTGATTTCTTTACGATTAAAGAACTTTAAACCACCAAAGATTTTATAATCAATTTGTCTTTGAATCAGTTTCTGTTCAAATGAACGTGAGAGATAATTCGCACGATATAAAATCGCAAAATCATGATAATTAACCCCATCAACTTTTTGAATAATATCTTCAATCGTATCACAAACAAAATTAGCTTCAGCTTCTTCATCAACCCCTGAATAATGTAAAACCTTTGGGCCATCTTCTAATTCTGTAAATAAATCCTTTTCTAAACGATTTTTGTTTTTACGTATTAAATTATTAGAAATATCTAGTATTGTTTTGGTAGAACGATAATTTTGATCTAAAATAACTGTTTTGGTATGAGGAAAATCTTTATCAAAGTTCATAATAAAGTTAATATCCGATCCTCTAAATGAGTAAATTGTCTGATCAGGATCACCAACAACACAAAGCGTTGATTGCCCAGATAAATACTTAATCAGCTTATAATCAACTTCACTCACATCTTGAAACTCATCAACATGAATAAATTGAAACTGCCTTTGCCATCTTTCCAATATTTCAGGATATTTTTCAAATAACTCAACTGTCTTTAATAATAAATCATCAAAATCAAGCATAAAATGATCTTCTTTATATTGTTCATAATCCTGATAAGCTATCGCTTTTTTCTGTTCGCCAATAAAATCTCCCGCAAAAGAAAGGGCTCTATCAGGTGTTACACCAGCAATCTTACAAGTAGATATATAAGAAATACAACTTTTCACACTTATTGTCTTTTGATCAATTTCACGCTCTTTAAAAATCTTTTTTAATAATGATTTTTGATCCTCCTCATCCATAATAATAAAATTATTAGGATAATTCAAAGCACGAATATTTTGTCTTAAAATTCTTACACAAAGAGAGTGAATTGTACAAAGTAGTGCTCCAGAAGCATAATCTCCTAACAAATGAATAACTCTTTCTTTCATTTCATTCGCTGCTTTATTCGTAAAAGTAATCGCTAAAATATGTCGTGGCTCAATTCCAACCTCTTCTATCAGATAAGCAATACGATAAGTTAATACTCTTGTCTTACCACTTCCTGCTCCAGCAATAATACGCAAATGAGAATCCAAATAAGTTGCTGCTTCTTTTTGTCTAGGATTTAATAATTCATCTAAATTCATCGTACCCCTCCTTGTTCTCGTATTTTATTATTATAGCATAATCTAACGCATAGAAAAACCAACATTAGACAATTTTTTCAAAATCATTTTTACATACTCAATAAAACATTAATAATTATATATTTACAAATGATGGATTCAATGAAATAATAAAGACAAGGAAGTGATAGTTATGTATTTAGTCGTTGATGTTGGTGGTACTTTCACTAAATATGGTTATTATTCAAATACTGGAAAATGTTTAGAAAAAGGAAAACTATCAACTGTGAAAACCAATTGTGATGATTTTTATCAAAGCATCACAAATCTGATAAAAGATGATGTTGAGGGCATTGCTTTAAGCATGCCAGGTATTATTGATAGTGATCATGGTTACATTCACGCAATTACTCTTTTGCCTTTTTTAAATAAGTGTTCTATCAAACAAGACCTTGAATCTTTAAGTCATTTACCAGTTTCTATAGAAAATGATGCAAAATGTGCAACTATAGGTGAAATGTGGAAAGGCAGTCTTTGTCATGTACGTAATGGTTTTATGATTGTTTTAGGAACTGGAGTTGGTGGTACTTGTTTATTGGATGGTAGAATTATCACCAGTGCTCATTATAAGGCAGGAGAAATTGGTAGTCTCTTAATACCTATAGATGAACATTATAAAATGATGACGAATTTTGGGAAAATGAATAATGCTGTGAAATTAGTTTATGATTTATCACAAATCTTAAATTGTGAAAATGATGGGAAAATTGTTTTTGAAAAATTACCAGATTGTCAAAAAGCAATGGAACATTTGAGATTGTATGCTCGTCGCATGGCAGTCATGATATATAATTTGGATTATCTTTTTGATCTTGATTGTGTTTCTATTGGTGGAGCTATCAGTCAACAGCCTCTCTTTATAGAAATAATTCAAAAAGAATTCAAATCACTAAGAAAGCTTTACAAAGAAGAACATCATGAACCTCATATAACTGCATGTCAATTAAACAACGAAGCACAATTATTGGGAGCTCTTCATCATCATTTAAAAGAATGAGAAATTATTTCCTCATTCTTTTATTTAACTTCAATTTTTTGTGGGTCAAGAAACTTATTTTCATGTTTCTTATATGCTACAAATGTACGATTCGCAATATCTAAAGAAATATCTCCTATTCTTTCCATATGTGAAAGAATATCTAAAACAACAGAAGCAGCAATGGAATTATCGCAAATATTTTGACACATTCTTTCAAAATGGTTTTGCTGACATTGTAATTCTAATTGATTCAATTGTTTTTCCTTATTGTTTAACTGTCCTAATAAGCGTGTTCCTTTTCTTATATCATATATATGCATAGCATCTTTTAACATATCTTCTATTAAGACATATATTTTTTGCAAATCATTGATGGCACCTTGAGAAAATATGCCATTTTCATCATAAACCATTTTATAAAAATCAACAAGATTATTCACTTGATCGGATATTTGTTCTAAGTGTTTGACAATTTGATAATTTTTATAATATTCTTGCGTTTGATCTTTTGATAATGTTGGCTGTTGTGCTATCTTTAAAAGATATTGGGATAATTTAGCATCATATTTATTAACTAATGCTTCTACTTCTAAAACTTCATCATATTCTTCCTGTTCGTGTGATAAAAGGTATTGTTGAGATAATTTAATATTTTCTAATACATTTCTTCCCATTCTTAAAGTATTCTTTTTAGCAACTGCCAAAGCTGCAGCAGGGAATTTTTCAATCAGCTGATCATCTAATTCATCAATGTTTTCAATCTTTACACCTTTTGAATCTTCGCCAGGAATTAATATCTTCAATAATTTTACACATTGTCCAACAAAAGGAATAACAAGTAATGTGGAAGCAACGTTAAAGATAAAATGTGCCTGTGCAATATACATTTCTGGACCACCACTAATAATCTGATTAAACCAATTTGTGAATTCTACAAATGGTATAAGGAGAAGCATTCCAAGTATTGCACCCAGAGCATTATAGACCGCATGAAACCAAGCAGCACGTTTAGTGGAAATAGAACCTCCTAACGCAGCAATTAAAGCAGTCATACATGTTCCAACATTTGCACCAAAGATAAAGGCTGCTCCAGCTGCAGGTGTTAAAGCACCTGTGACATAAAGTTTTTGAACAATGCCAATAATAGCTGTTGATGATTGCATAATGGCAGTTGCAATTGTTGCCCCTAATAATGCAAACCAAGGTTGTTTTCCGAGTGTAACCATTAAATCCATAAACCATGGTTCCTTGGCAATAAGCACTAACTGATTACTCATCATTTCCAATCCAACAAAAATAAGTCCAAACCCAGTTAACACTTTTCCTATATAAGTCATCTTCTTACGTTTTGCTAAAAACATAATAGCTACACCCGCAAACACAAAATAATAAGCAAATTGTTCAATATTCAAACCTATCATAATTGATGTTACACAAGTCCCAATATTAGCCCCAATCGTAATACCTATTGCCTGTTCTAATCCCATCAATCCTGCTCTTACCAAACTAATAGAAATCACAGTGACTGCCGAACTTGAATGTAACAAGGCAGAAATAATTGTTCCAACCAAAATAGACATAAAAAGATTTCTTGTATATTTTTCAATATATTCACGAATACGTGTTCCTGCTATACTTTTTAAAGCATCACTCATCATATTAATACCAAAAACAAATATAGCAAGACCACCTAAAACAATACCAACTGATTGTATTGTATTTTCATTGAGCCATCCAAACATTTTCATCCCTGCTTTCTTTCCTTTATTTTATCATATTCTTTCTATAAAATTAAAGAAAACAAGACAAAAAAAGTATTTTCAGTTTTCCTCAAAATACTTTCTGACATACATTTGATCTTTTGTTAACTGTTGAATTAAATCTTCCTGCGATGCAAAAGCTTGTTCTTTACGTATTAGACAATAAAACTCTACAGCAATGTCTTCTCCATAAATATCTCCATGAAAATCCAATATATTCACTTCCAGAGATGGTTTATCTAAAACAGTAAATGTTGGGTTATAACCAATATTACACATCCCTAAATAACATTTATCCTGTATATATGTTTTGACTACATAAACCCCACCACAAGGTAAAAAATATGACTGATAATCTATATTAGCAGTAGGAAAGCCTATCGAATGTCCAATTCTTCTCCCATGAATCACTTTTCCTCGAATTGTATATAAATGCCCCAATAAAGCATTCATATCTGATATGTTTCCATCTTCTAATATCTGTCTAATTCTTGATGAAGAAATTTTTTCACCATTATAAATCACTTCTTCAATCATAGAAACATCTAAAAATGAACAGTGCTGTAATGTATTCACATCCCCTAAATTATGACAGCCAAAACGAAAATCAAAGCCACAAACAACATGTTTAACATGACAATCAATCAAATATCTTTGAATAAAATCTTCGGGAGATAGAGCAGCAACTTCTTTTGTAAATTCAATCACAAAAAGATAATCTAAACCTTTTGCTTCTAGTATTCTTATACGGTCATCCATTGAAGTTAAATATCTCTCTTCTGATATTTTTCCTAATACATATAGAGGATAATGATCAAATGTCATTAATGCTTGTTTATATCCTTTATCCTGACTCACTTTTATCACCTCATCAACCAATGCCATATGACCAACATGTATCCCATCAAAAAAACCAATAGCACTGCAGATAGGTTCTTCTATATTTACTTTTTGACCTTTTAAATATATTACATCCATTAAAATAGCCCTCTTATACTCTTAAGATATCCTTGTCCATCTGGTCCATAAACTGCTAGAACTTTTCCTTCCTTGTTTACAACAACAACCTGATGATCAATATCACTTTTCATTTTTTTTCCATGAATAACAATATTTTCATCCTCTATAATGTAATGTTGAAAATGTTTAAATGCTTCTTCCAATGATAATAAACGATATTGTCCTTTTTCTACATCATCTAATGTTACACAATCTGAAAGACGAAAATGTCCAGATTGATTTCTTACTAAATGCGCCATATGCCCAGGATAGCCAAAAGTTCTTGCAATATCAACACATAAAGAACGAATATATGTACCTTTGGAACATTTTACACGCAATGTTAAAATATGATTATCTTGTTTCAATAATTCTATCTCATGAATTGTAATATCTCGTGCTTCAACTTCTACTGTTTCACCTTTTCTAGCATATTCATATAATTTTTTACCATTGACTTTTATCGCTGAATACATTGGTGGCAATTGTTTTTGTTGTCCTACAAAAGATTGTAATATTGTTTCAATATTTTCAATGCCGTTAAAAGATTTTGTTTCAATAACTGTTCCACTACTATCATATGTATCTGTACTGCTTCCTAAAGAAAGTGTTGCAATATATTCTTTTTCTTCACTCATTAAAAACTGTAAAGCTTTTGTAGCTTTACCTATACATAATACCAAGACACCCGTTGCATCGGGATCCAAGGTTCCACAATGTCCAACTTTCTTTGTATGTAATAATCTTCTGACTTGATTGACAACATCATGACTTGTCATTCCTGCCGTTTTATTGATTAATAGTATTCCATCCATTTTATCACCTTTTTCTAGTATACCACAAACAAGAAAAAATGGATAATTTTATCCATTTTATTTTGCTTCACGATAAATATGATTGACTGCAACATCAAATGTAACATCTTTTCCAGCCAATTCTGATGAACCATAGTTATTTGGAAATGTCACTTCAATTGTTTTTGATTTAGTCGCTTGCATTCCAACTAATTGTTCTTCAAATCCATCAATAAATGTTCCTGAACCTAACTCTAATAAGTAACTGTTTCCAGTCCCACCATTAAATGCAGTTCCGTCTAATTTACCAACAAAATCAATCTTCACAATATCTCCATTTTGACATTCTGAAGTTATTTCTTGATACACATTTAAAAGTTTTATATCAAAAGTTGTTTCTTTGCCAGCCAAATCCTCTGAACCATAATTCGCAGGAAATGTCACTTTTATTGTTTGAGAACTTCCTAACTGCATTCCTACAATCTGTTCTTCAAATCCATCTATAAAAGTTCCTGAACCAAGTTCTAATAAAGCACCCTCCGCACTTCCACCTTGGAATGCAGTTCCATTGAGTTTCCCAACATAATTAATCTTAACAACATCTCCATTGCTTGCTTTGATATGAGATGAATTTTGATTTGTTGAACAACCAAATAATAATCCTAATGATAAAAGTAAAGTTAATATTTTCTTCATATAATTCCCCTATTTATGATTAATCACATAGTAGTTTTTCTTACCACGTCTAATAACAGTTGCCTGTTTTCCAAAAGCATTTTCTTTTTGAATGATAAATTCAACATCAGTAATTTTCTCACCATTAATTAAAACAGAACCACCTGTCACAAATTGTCTTGCTTCACGATTAGATGATGCAGCTCCAACTTTTACTAATGCAGTTAATATTTGTGTATCTTCTTCCATTTCAATGCTTGGCACACCATTAAAACATGATTGAACTTGTTCTAGTGTTAAATTTTGAATTTTTCCAGAAAACAACATTTGACTTATTTCCAAAGCTTCCTGATAAGCTTCTTCACCATGAATAAATGTAATAACTTCTTTAGCCAGTGCTTTATGCGCTTCTCGTAAATGAGGTTGTGTCTTGTTCTTTTCAGCTAATTCTTCAATTTCTTCTTTTGATAGGAATGTTAAGAATTTTAAATAATCAATAACTTTTTCATCTTCTGAATTAATAAAGAATTGATACATTTCATATGGCGATGTTTTCTTTTTATCTAACCAGATTGCATGACCATTTGTTTTTCCAAATTTCGTTCCATCACTCTTTGTTAATAAAGGCATTGTAAAACCATAAGCTTCTTTTCCAGTTTTCTTTCTTATCAATTCAATACCAGCAGTAATGTTTCCCCATTGATCTTGTCCAGCCACTTGCATATGACAATCTTTATTTTCATATAACCAATAAAAATCCATAGCCTGCATAATCATATAAGAAAATTCTGTATAAGTAATACCTAAATCTAATCTTCTTTTCACAATATCTTTATTTAACATATAGTTAATATTAAAGTATTTTCCATAATCTCTTAAGAAATCAATAAAATTTAAATCTTTAGACCAATCATAATTATTAACAACTTCAAATCCAAATAAATCTTGAGCTTGTTTCTTTAAACAATCAAAATTATGTTGAACTTGTTCTCTTGTAATCATTGGTCTTTCTGTATCAGGTTTAGGATCACCAATTAAACCTGTTGCACCACCAACTAATAAAATAGGATTATGTCCTGCATCTTTTAATCTCTTACTAATTAAAAACGAAGAGAAATGTCCAATATGCAAACTATCTCCAGTTGGATCAGTACCAATATAAAATGTCATTCCACCCTTATTTAATTTTTCTTCTAAATCGGGTGAACTCACATCTTTAATTAGTCCACGCCACACTAATTCATCATAAATTTTCATAATATCCTCCTTCAAATAAAAAAGAGAATTCCTCCAAAGGACGAATTCTCGCGGTACCACCTTTATTTATGCATTTATTGCATACTCTTTCAATTGATAACGATGTTGCCACCGTCTAAGCTTTGCACTTAGATGCTCCAGAGTGTATTCATTATATCTATTGTTCTGTTTCCACCACCCACAGACTCTCTATTTCAAATCAATATAACTACTTGTCTCCTTCAACGCCTGCTTATATCATATTAGATTTTACAATTGAAGTCAACACCAAAATATTTAAATAATCCCATCGCGACTATAATAGTTTATTTTCATCCTATGGATTTATAACAATTCCAAACAAAAATCTTTTCATCAATTCATCATATGTAATACAATCATCAATTCATTCATCTATTTTATACAGCTGTTTCATCATTGTGACATCTAACCCAAAGACTTCATAATTTACTTTCATATAAGTTATCATCCCTTCCTTTTCTTCATATTCAATACCTTTTCAATTATTGTTTGCCATTAAATAAATAACTGCTTCAAATTCACTCAATTTTCTCTTTCTATCGATTCTATTGATATTTTTGAGATTTACCATATAAATATTTAGAATACAGTTATTGATTTTTCTTCCCTCTTCATATCAAATTGAGCCATTCTTGATTAGGTTTTTCTCATGCTCCTGATTGATAAACAACATCAAATGAAATTCTTTAATCTTTCGATAATCCTTTTGATTGTCTATCATTTGTAAAGCTATATTCTTGCACAGATAATATTAAAATCTCTTGCTTTGATAAATATTAAGAGTACTACTCTACATTTCCAGATCTAGAAAATAGTCATCATATATGATAAAAATGTCCATAATGATTTTCTTGTCAGTAGATATAAAAGCAACTGGTTCACCATTGCCTATGCTTATATGATCAGTATTGAAATAGGTATTGTATTTTATCAAAAACCTTCTAAAATCTAAACTTTCATCACCAACTTTTCTGCAATAATATTTAAAGAACAAACTATCTTTATAATCTAATATCTTTTTCTGTTTCCATCAAAATAACCCTCTACTTCTTATATGTAATTGCCTATAGCGATTATTAAATGTATACATAACTTATTTCTATTCTTTGTATTAATCCTCAAACACAAAAAGATGATATTTCTATCACCTTCTTTTACATCCATTTTTGATTGGTATGATCAACCGCTTTATAGTCATGTTTTTGATAGGAACATTAAAACCGCTTTTAATACATATATTATGTATTTACAATCATAGTATATCATTTTTGAAAACGGGTTTCAACATATGTATATTTCAAGTTACCCTTCTTCTCTGATAAATTTTATATCCAAAGCAACTAAACAGAAAGGCAAATAATACACTATCAAAAACATATGCTATGATATTATCATTATGAAAATAGTCCTACAATGAGGAAACAAAGATAACTATTCCTGTGAAAATCCCACATCCATAACAAAACCAACTATCATTAAAATAAATAAACATGATAAATAGAATACAAATAGAAAGCAATGCTGAAATTGCCATAAATGAGAATTTATATATTGATATTTCCAAACATCGCTAAAGTTCTCAATAAACATATTAACAACAACATACTTATCTTAAGATTCTTCATAACACGACTTCAATATAAGTATAGGTCAATTCTAAGCATCCTACCTTAGATACGATTATCATAAGCTAAATAACCTCTCAATCAATGTGAAAATATATACAAATTATGAAAATGTAAAGATTTCAGATAATTCTTCTTTTGATTCCTCTATTCGATAACGATCAACAATAATAATAACTTGATCACCAACATAAAACTTTGTATTGCCATGAGGAATAATTTCACTCTTTCCTCTCACTATAGATACAAGTAAGCAATGTGGTGGTAACTTTAATGAAGCGACTGTCTGATCAACTGCTATACTTCCTAAACTCACAACAAAGGAAATCAATTCTTTATTTTCTACATAATCCACAGAGACTTTGTTTTTTGTTAAACGATGCAATAAACTTTCATAAATAGGAACACTTCCAATACTATTCGCAACAATATATGCAATAAATGATACTGCAGCAATGGGTAAAAGTAATTTTAATGTTCCACACATTTCAGCAATAAGAACAATTCCTGTAATTGGTGCTCTTACAATACCTGCAAAAAAACCAGCCATGGCAAAAATAATAAAATTAACAAAATAAATCTCATCAACACCACACATCATTGCCAATTGTCCAAAAACGGCACCAATCAGACTCCCTAAAATCAATAAAGGAAAAAATATTCCTCCTGGTGCTCCAGATCCAAAACTTAACATTGAAAATATAAACTTTACAACAAGTAAGATAATCAATGTTGACAAAACAACATTCTGACTATTTAAATAATTAACCAGAACATGTCCACCACCAATAACCTCAGGAATAAACAAACCTAAAATACCAGAAATAAATAAAGGAATAATGACTTTTTGATGTGATTTTAAAAGTGGTATACGATCATATAAATGAAGGGTTGTCATTGTCATTTTATTATAAAAAGCACCCAATAAACCTGTTGCAATACCTAATATCAATAACCAGCCATATTGATTTAATGGCAAAGTATTTTCCATTGTAAAATGTAGAGATGGTGATAAACCAAAAACATTACGACTAATAAAATCACCAGTTATAGAAGCACACATAACAGATACCAAAGCACTTGTAGAAAAGTTTTTATGAACTTCTTCTAAAGCAAACATAATTCCCGCCAAAGGTGCATTAAATGCTGCAGACAACCCAGCAGCTGCACCACAAGTTAATAAAAATCGTTCTTCTGTCTTAATTCGTTTAAAGAATCGTGAAACACCCTTTCCTATCATTGCTCCTAACTGGATACTAGGACCTTCACGCCCTAAAGATAAGCCACCAACAATACATAAAGTTCCAGCAATCATCTTCGTAACAATAACTTTATACCAGCATTGATCAATTTCGCCCTGAACTTCTGCTTCTACCTGTGGAATACCTGATCCTGAAATATATGGTTCATATTTCAAAAACAACGATATTACAAATCCAATTGCAATTAACCCCAATAACCAGCAACAAATCCATATAATATGTCCACGCACCATATGAATAAAATAAAAATATACATCTTCAGCATTTGTTAATAACAAACGATAAATAATTGCAATTAATCCCGCTAAAGCCCCTACTAATAATCCTTCAAAAAACAAACGACTACTCAAATGACTTCTTTCTCTCAATATATGTAGTGTCTCTGAATCTTTCTTATCCATTCTTTTCCCCTCTTTCACAAAAAAACTTCTAAATCAATAGAAGTTATTTGGTTGTTCCTCTAGGCATTAATAAATGCTGTACAGGAACTTCTTTTTGATCAATTTCTTCTTCGTTTAATATCTTCGTTAGCAAACGAACAGCTAACGCTCCCATATCATAAACAGGAACATGAATAGAAGTAAGTGGTGGACGACAAATCAAAGCATAACTTGTATTCATCATACCAATAACTTCCATTTCATCAGGAACCTTAATATCATTATCTACAGCTGCATTAACAACTGCAACGGCTTCTTTATCATAACCTGTTAAAACCAAATCATGACGATGATTTTTAAAATATTCTAAGAATTGAGGATAACTCTTTTCATAATGTGTAGAAGTATGAATCATTTGTGATTCTATATCAAAAACCATTCCATGTTGCTGATAAGCCTCTTCAATACCCTTAATAAAATCTTCTGTCTTAATCAGATTTTGTCTAGGACTGACAAAAACAATATCTTTTTTGCCTTTTTGTAAATACTCATCAACAACATCATAAGCAATCTTCTTTGAATCAACAAAAATAGAACCCATATATTCACTAGAAACTCGTGAACCTATAACAACAGAAGGAATTTTATATTTATTAACTAATTCAATCTCCTGATCAATTTCTTCATTATTAAAAAGAATAACACCATCAGCTCTTGATTTAACAACTCTTTCAATAACTGTTTCAATTGGATTACCGTCACCAATCTCATCAGTTGTATAAATACTTACATTATAATCTAAACGGCGACTTGTATCACCAATTCCACCAATCATATCTTTAACATGCGCAAACAAAGATTGTGGAAATACAATAGCGATTGTTGTTGTTTTACTTGTTGCAAGACCTCTTGCAATTTGATTAGGTTTGAAATCCAGACGTTGAATTGCTTCCATAACACGATCACGTGTTCCAGGTTTGACAACATTAGAACCATTAATAACACGTGAAACCGTTGCTAGAGAAACACCTGCTTCTCTAGCAACGTCATAAATTGTTACATTCTTACCCATAATTAATCTTTGATTTCTTCAATCATTTCTTCAAGTTTATCTTCAACATCATCAATTTCTTCTTCTAATTCATTTAAATAATCATCATCAATTGAAGCATCTAAAACCTTTGTTTTTACTTCATCAATTTTTGAATTCACTTTATCAGTTAAATCAACAACACTTTCTTTGACCTGCATGTATTGATCACTATCTTTAACCTTCGCAGCAAACTCTTCTAATTTCTTTTCTAAATCTGTTAATTTATCTCTTGTTGTTGCTTTAAAATTATCAACATCAAATTCATCAACAGATTTCTTAACAGTTTCAATAGTTTGACCTAGTAAAGCTTCTATATCTTCCTTTGTCATATTCTTTAAATTATCATAAGCTTTTAAAGATTCTCTTTTAATATCCTCTCTTAATTCACTACCTTTTTTAGGAGCAAGTAATAATCCAGCAGCAGCCCCTATACCAAGTCCCATTAAAAATTTTCCAAATTTCATTTTCTCTCACCTTTCTTTTCTTATTTTTTTCTTCTAAACATAGAAGTTAAAAATCCCAATACAGAAAGCAATCCTGCTTTCATTCCACCTCTTGAAAAGAAACCACTTACCAATTCAACAGGTGCATTTAACATATCCATTTTATTATTGACATCATCTAGAATATGATTCACTTTTGCTAAAGTTGTCTCTAAAATAGTCATTAATACAGTCGCTTCCTTGACTGCCCCAGACATTCTAATAAGTAATAATCCTAAACTTAATAAAGCAAAGGCTCCAGACAATATTAAAATGCAAAGACATACTAATTTTGCGTCCATAAGTTCTCCTTTCATTGACTTTATATTATTATACCATAAATTTCCAATGATTAAAAGTCAGCAGTTAATGAGATTCTTTATATGCAATAACCATATCTTCTAACTTATAAATATCCTTACTGCTCATAAACAAATAAACAACATTATCATATTGTGCCAATTGTTTAACTGCTTCTTCATCTTCATGAATAACTTGAGCACGTGGAATATATTGGGCAATTTCATAAATATCTATATTAATGCCTGGTTCTTTCTTTGCATTTTCTGGAAAATGCACAAGGAAAGGATAATCTGCTAAATCCATTGATGCAGCAAATTCTTTTGCAAATCTTAATCCTCTTGAAAAACGATCAGGCTGAAATATAGCAACGATTTTTTTACCAGGATAACGTGAACGCGTTGCTTCAATGACATACTGAATTGCAGTTGGATGATGAGCATAATCATCAACATAAATATTATGCCCAACTTCTTTAACAGTATAACGACGTTTTACTCCATCAAATGTTGATAAACGCTGCTGAATATAATCCGCACGCATATTTTCTAAATATCCTAATGTAATAACTGCTAATGAATTATATAACATATGCATTCCAAAAAACGGCAAAGCAAAATGTCCAAATAAATCACCATGAATATAAACATCAAAAGATAGTCCATGATCATTATGAATGATATTTTTAGCAAGAATATCATTATGTTCACCTGTACCAAACTTTAAAACACGTGTTGTATAATTTAAATGTGGTAAATGTGGATCATCTCCCCATACGACAACAGTATCTTTGACCTGATTAGCGAATTTTTCAAAAGATTCTTTATATTGATCCATAGAATGAAAGTAATCAACATGATCCATTTCAATATTATTAATGACAGCATAGGTTGGAAAATAATGTAAAAAATGATCTTGATACTCACATGTTTCTGCAATAAAATAACGACTGTTTTCTACTGCATGTCCTGTCCCATCACCAATCAACACAGAAGTCTTATCATAGTCTTTAAATAAATGATAGGCCATTCCTGTTGTTGTTGTTTTACCATGAGTTCCAGCAATCCCAATAGATGTGTACTGATTCATCAATTGACCTAAAAAATCATAATAAGTATGTGTTTTCACATGAGGATTATCATAAGCTGCTTTCACTTCTACATTAGATTCATCAAATGCATTTCCCACAATCACATCATAACCATCCTTAATATTATCCTTATCAAAAGAATAAATAGGAATACCTCTTTTTCTTAATTCATCTTCTATAAAAATATATTTATCTATATCACTTCCTGCAACATCATATCCTAAATCATAAAGAATTGTTGCTAAAGAAGCCATTCCTGAACCTTTAATTCCAATAAAATAATACATTCTTTGTCACCTCTTTCCTATTCTAGCACAATTTTAAAAAAATGTATGCTTTCTCTTTACTTTTTTTCATAATTTTTTTGAAACAACACATATTAATAATGTCAATAGAAGAAAAGGAGAAAACAATGAGTCAGAAAAAGTCAAATAACAAACAAAACAAAAATTTTAATAAAGGTTATAATCAAAATCAACAGTCTAATGACAGTTTTGATCAAATGGAAAATCGTAAATTTGAAGATAATTCAAACGCTAGAGCATAAACACGGGAAACCGTGTTTATTTTATTTTGGCTTAAAGCATTATTAATTATGCCCAAAAGAAAAAGGAAGCCTGCTTCCTTAACCTATCACTAATAAATCTTTTGTATATGAATTTAAAACTTCACAGCCATCTTTTGTTACTAAAACAAGATCTTCAACTCTCACACCAAAATCACCTTGTAAATAAATTCCTGGTTCAATAGAGAAAATCATACCTTCTTCTACTTCCATGTCAAAAGCAGCAGAAACATCACCATATTCATGAACATCTCTCCCAATAAAATGTCCTAAACGATGATTAAAGTTTTCACCATATCCAGCTTCACTAATCACATCTCTTGCCGCTTTATCTATATCACAAAGTTTGACACCTGGTTTGATCATTGCCTCAGCAGTTTCATTGGCCTTACGAACCAATTCATAAACCTTTCTTTGTTCATCACTCACTTGCTGATAAAACACAGTTCTAGTCATATCACTACAATATCCTTGATACAAGCCACCCATATCAATCACAATACTGTCTCCAGGTTTTAATTTTGAACCATCACCTTCATGATGTCCATCTGCCCCATTTGCGCCATAAGCAATAATAGCTGGAAAAGAAAACGAAGAGCATCCTAGTGATTGGAAGATTTCAGTGACTTTTTCTGTCACTTCAATTTCTGTTAAGTTCCCTTGAGCACATAATTGAATAACTTGATCCATTGCTAAATCATTAATTCGACTTGACTCACGCATAAGCTGCTGTTCATGATCATCTTTAATCATACGTACATAATCCACACAAATAGAACCAATCTCAAAACAGCATTCTTCATTTGCTAACTCCATAACACGCATCAAGAATTTTGCTTCCCAATTTTTATCAACACCTACAACATGAGCATCTTGTAAATGTTGAGCAACCAAAGCAGCACCATCATCAGTATCAGCATACCAGACAATTTCTAAATCTAAATCTTGATCTAGATAAAATAATTGATTCAAAAAGATTGTATGTTGCCCATCTAACGACAACAATAAAACAAACATTCTTTCACCAGGATGATTATTATATCCTGTTAAATAATCAATAGAACTAGGATCACTGATAATCAAATGGTCCATACCTCTTGATTGCATTTCATTTAGAACTTTATTCACTCTGACTTGCTTCATGTTCAATCACTCCAATTCCTAATTCATCTAATTGTGCATCAGCAACCATTGTTGGTGCTTTTGACATCGGACATGTTGCACTTGTATTTTTAGGAAATGCAATCACATCTCTTAGCGAATCACAACCACACAATAACATGACAATTCTATCTAATCCTAATGCAAATCCACCATGAGGAGGTGTTCCATATTGCAAACCTTCTACAAACCATCCAAATTGAGCATCAATTTGTTCTTGAGTAAACCCTAAAGCTTTAAATGCTCTTTCTTGCAAACTTTGTTCATAGATTCTTTGTGATCCACCACCTAATTCAAAACCATTTAAAACAATATCATAAGCATCAGCTAAACAGTTTTCAGGATCTGTTTCTAGTTTATCAATATCTTCATCTTTTGGTCTTGTAAATGGATGATGTTTTGCATAATATCTTTGTGTTTCATCATCATATTCAAACATTGGAAAATCAACAACCCATAAGAAATCAAAAGTATTAGGATCATAAAGTTTTAATTCTTTTCCTAAATAATTTCTAATAGCTGCTAAAGCATCACAAACAACTTCATATTTTGCATCACTCACAAATAATAATAAATCATTATCTTTAGCATTCATTGCATTTAATAAATGATTCATCTGTTCTTCAGTAAAGAATTTTGCGATTGGTCCTTGAACACCTTCATTTGTCACTTTTAACCAAGCCAATCCTTTCGCTTTATAAGTTTTAGCCAAATCTGTTAATTGATCAATTTTCTTACGAGAATAAGCCTGTGCCTGTCCTTCAACATTGATTCCTTTAACATGTCCATGAGCTTCTAACGCACTCTTAAACACTGCAAAATCAACACCTGCAACCACATCATTTAAATTCACAAGTTCTAATCCAAAACGTGTATCAGGTTTATCAATTCCATATTTTTCCATAGCTTCATGCCATGTTAAACGTCTAAGAGGCAATTCAATATCAATCCCTTTGACATCATGCATCACTTTTGCCATCATACCTTCACCAATCTCAAGAATTCGATCTGTTGATAAGAAACTCATTTCAACATCAACTTGTGTAAATTCAATTTGGCGATCAGCACGCAAATCTTCATCTCTAAAACAACGTGCAATCTGATAATACTTTTCAAAACCAGATACCATAAGTAATTGTTTAAATAACTGTGGAGATTGTGGTAATGCATAAAATGCACCTTTATGTACACGAGATGGAACTAAGAAGTCTCTTGCTCCTTCAGGAGTAGAACGATTTAAATAAGGTGTCTCAATGTCAATAAAATCAAGATTATCCAAATATTCTCGAATACAACGTGTGATTTTATGTCTCATCATGATGTTCTCCTGCATCATGGGACGTCTTAAATCAAGATAACGATATTGCATACGTGTTTCTTCTAATGCATCTGTTTCATCAGCTACAATCATTGGTGTTAATTTAGCAGTATTAATAACCTGAAAGTCTCTCACCTGTACTTCAATATCTCCTGTAGGTATTTTAGAGTTTTTTGAAGATCTTTCAACAACAGACCCTTTCACTTGTAATATATACTCATTCTTAACTTCTCTTAATCTCTCTTCAAAAGATTCATCAAATATAATTTGAGTGATTCCATATCTATCTCTTAAATCAATAAAAACAAGTGAACCCAAATTTCTCTTTTTCGCAACCCAACCAATCAGTTCAACATTATCACCAACATGTGATAAACGTAATTCTCCATTATTATGTGTTCTATTCATGATCATGCCCTCCCTCATAATGATTCTCAATAAATGCAACAATATCTTCCAAAGGAACAACCGTTTGTTCTTTAGAGTGATTACATTTCATATTCACGACTTCTTTTTGCACTTCTTCATCTCCAATAATCATTGAAAAATGTGCATGGAAACGATCAGCAGATTTAAATTGACCCTTTAATCCACGATCACACTGATCCATATCACAAGTAAAACCATTGGCACGAAGCATTGTAACAATTTGCATTGCTAAATCTTTTGCCTCTGTTTCTAGTGGCATCACATAGACATCCAAACCATCCTCTTCATCAGATTCACTCCCCATTGCAATCATAAGTCTTTCCATTCCGAAAGCAAAACCAACGCCAGGATTTTCTGGTCCACCTAATTCACTAATTAAAGTACTATATCTTCCACCAGCTCCAACAGTCGCACCTGCTCCTAATTTAGGATCATCTGAAATGACTTCAAAAACAGTATGAGAATAATAATCTAACCCACGAACAAGATTTGTATCAATCACATAATCAATTTCTAAATCATCTAATAATGCACAAACTTTATCAAAATGATTTCTAGCACTATCACTTAAATAATCAATAGTACGTGGTGCATCCTTCATAGCTGGATAATCTTTATCTACCTTACAATCTAAAATACGTAGTGGATTCTTTTCAAAACGTTGTTGACAATCATAACATAAATCATTTAACACAGGTTGAAAATGTTGCTTTAATGCATCTCTATAAGCCTCACGTGATGCTTCATCACCTAATGAATTAATATGTAAAGTAATGTCTTTCAAACCTAATGCTTCCACAACAGTGACAGCCATGACCATACATTCTACATCCACATATGGAGACTCTAGGCCAATCATTTCAACTCCAAACTGATGGAATTGTCTTTGTCTCCCATTTTGTGGTCTTTCATATCTAAACATAGGTCCCATATAATAGAACTTTTGAAGTTTTTCAGGTAAAGCAAATAATTTATGTTCTACATAACTTCTTGCAATACCAGCTGTTCCTTCAGGACGTAAAGTAATAGAACGTCCTTTCTTATCTGCAAAAGAATACATTTCTTTTGTGACAACATCAGTTGTATCACCTACTGCTCTTGAAAACAATTCAGTATGTTCAAAAATAGGTGTTCTCATTTCCTTCACATTATAATTTGCACAAATTGTTCTTAATAACTGTTCTAATTCCTGCCATTTCCCTGATGTCTCAGGTAAAATATCAACTGTTCCTCTTGGTGCACTATATGCCATTTCTCTTTTCCTCCTTAAAATCAATAAAAACGTCCTTATCTAAGGACGTTCATTCACGCGGTACCACCTTAGTTCATACATTGTATGCCCTCTATATCTTAACGCGATAAACGGTTACTCTCATAACCTCCTCCAAAGTGTCCCATAGTTTCCTCTTACTGTTCTCACCAGCCACAGTATCTCTTTAAAAATTCCACTATTTAATCTTCTTCATCGGAACTTATCTGAATTATAATGTATTCTTGACAAAAAATCAACATGATAAACAAGAAAAGATAGGAATCTTCTGACTCCTATCTCTATATAAAGAAGAAATATTACCTTCTATGTGACTTATTTATATAAATCTCATAAATAATATTCATTATTTATTTGCTTACCATTTTCATATCATTCCACTAACAAGTTCATCTCTATTTACATTTTATTTTTTTATATTTCTTACACATCTTAGAAACACTTGTTCATTCATTTCAATTCAATGATAATCTCATGAAGGATGTTTCCATCTTTTCCATAAAGCGATTTCATCATGTCTTTTTCTACTCATTCATATCAATAACTTCAACTACTTCATCATTACTCAAACATCTATCTATATAAATTCACATCATACATTCATAAAACAAATTTATTCGCATATTTCAGATTTCACTTATAATGCTAAACATTTCACTAACAAATTACCATAACAAACAATTGATATGAACTTTCTCATTCACCCATCATGATCTTTCTTTACTATATCATGAACTTTTTTATATCTAAGGCCTATCACTTACAGGCCTAACGTATGTTAGGGGGTAGTAAATCTCTTATTAATCTATAATCTTTTGGAAGATCTAGATTAACCATGATTGCAGGTCTTACATATAAATATTTTTCTTTTTTCACTTCTAACATTTCTAAGACCTCCTTTCATGTCCTTTCCTTTTCTACATCTATATAATAGCACATTTTCTTATGAAATGGAAGCCCTTCCATTTTCATATTTTGAAAATGTTATTTAGAGATAATCATGCCAAATTTGTAACTCTCTTTGTGCAGATTCTATTGAATCAGAAGCATGAATCACATTATTGACAAGACGATTTTCACTATCAGCTAATTCATAACTATCTTGGCTAAATGTTGCACGAATTGTTCCTTCCTTAGCATCAACAGGATTTGTTTTACCAACTAATTTTCTTGAATATGCAATAATATCTTCATCACCTTCATAACTGACTTTCATAGGCATAATGTAATGTGGTCCATGAAAATAGAAAGTATTAAACAAACGAGCTGGAAAATGAAAATCCGGCCCTTTTTCATCAATCACTTGATGATAATGTTCTAATAATATTTTCATCACATCCATAGTTACTTCTACTGTTTGTGATGCTTCTATAGATAGTCCATGATCTTTTATCATCTTTAAAATCTTTTCTTGTTGTTGATCTTGAAAAGCATCAGGTTTTAACATCATATAAGTGTATTGTTTCATTATTATTCCTCTTTTCTTTAGTTTATAACTATTGTAACACAAATAGACAAAAGAATCATTTATAGTATCCCTACAAATGATTCTTTTAAACGATTAATGAATAACTCTTTTGATATCATAGATACCTTGTATTTTATTGAGATTATCTATTGTTGTCTGCAACAATTCAGCATTTTCAACTGATAAAGTTAACTTAATTTGAGCTTCCATATCTTTAATTCCTGCATTAATATTCAATATATTAACTTTGACTTGTCCTAATACCGTAATAATATCATTTAATAGATTTGGTCTATCAAGTCCATTTATCTCAATATCAACATGAAAGCGTTTTTCTGTAATATTCGTATAATCCCAATAAACATCTATAATACGCCCTTTTTCTGCACCATTTAAATTAGGACAATCCGCTCTATGAACTTTGATTCCCTGCCCTTTAGAAACATATCCAACTATTGGATCTCCAGGAATAGGATTACAGCATTTTGATAACTGAATCTTTAATCCATCAACACCATTAACACTAATACCTAAACTACTGCTTGTTCTTTTTTGATTCTTTAATGCATTATTGTTCTTTTTAAGCATCTTAGAAAGATTATCAAAGAATCCTGTACGATTTGGTAAAACTTTATCAATTAAAGTCGATGCAGTTGCTTGTTTTTTTCCAATCACAAGCATTAAATCATCAAAATTATTAGCTCCAAATGAACCAAAATAAGATTTATAAGTATCTGGATCTAAATATGTTTTTTCATCCAAATCACGTTTACGAATTTCCTCTTTTAATAATTTCTTACCCTCTTCAATAAATTCTTTTTGTGTCTCTGCATCTTTTTTAGAAATATACTGTCTAATTTTATTCCTGGCACCAGCTGTTCTCACAAACTTTAACCAGTCTTCACTTGGTCCAGAATTTTTGTTTGTTTTAATTTCACAGACATCACCAGTTTTTAATTTGGTATTGATTGGTACCATAACATTATTGACAATGGCACCTACTGCATGATGTCCAACTTCTGTATGAATACGATATGCAAAGTCAATTGGTGTAGCACCATTAGGTAATTCAACAATCTTCCCTTGTGGTGTCATCACATAAACATTGGCTTCAAATATATCACGTCTTAGCGAATCATAATATTCCTTAGCATCACCATCTTTAATTTCATCACTTAATGTAATAAAATCACCTAACCATTGTAATTTATCAACAATATCCTTTTGTTCCTGTTTAGAAGAATAATCCTTACCTTCTTTATAACGCCAATGTGAAGCGACACCACGTTCTGCTAATTCATCCATTTCTTCTGTTCGAATCTGAATTTCAAAAATATGCCCATTTTCACCAATTACTGCAGTATGCAATGACTGATACATATTTGGTTTAGGCATTGCAATATAATCTTTAAAGCGTCCAGGCAAAGGACGATAATAATCATGAATAATTCCTAAGACTTCATAACATTTCATTTTATCTTTTAAAATGATACGTAAAGCATTTAAATCATAAAGTTCATCAAATCTTTTATGCTTAATAACCATCTTTTTATAAATACTATAAATATGCTTTGCTCGACCTTTAATACGATATTCAATATGATGTTCATCTAATAGATTTTTAACAGAATCCATCATCTTATCTACTGATTCCTTACGTTCACTTCGCTTTTGTTCAAGCAATTCAGATATTTCCTGATAGGCTTTAGGATCAAGATAATTTAAACAAAGATCTTCTAACTCTATACGAATATCATTAATTCCCAAACGATGTGCAATGGGTGCATAAACTTCCAATGTTTCTCTTGATATTCTTTGTTGCTTATCAGGCCGCATATATTGTAAGGTACGCATATTATGCAAGCGATCTGCTAATTTAATTAAGATAACACGTATATCTTTAGCCATTGCAATATATATTTTTCGATGATTTTCAGCATAAACATCTGCTTCATCTTTAAATGGCATTTTATTAATCTTTGTCACACCTTCAACAAGTGAAGTAATTTCTTCTCCAAAACGTTCTACCATTTCATCATGTGATACATCACAATCTTCCATAACATCATGTAGCAATCCAGCTGCAATTGTCGTTGGTCCTGTTTGTAAAGTTGTTAAAATATAGGCAACCCAAATTAAATGGTTTGTATAAGGTTCACCACTTTTTCGCTTCTGATTTGCATGCATAATCATGATAAAATCATAAGCACGTTGAATAAGGTCAATGCTTTCTTTTTGTGTAATATACGTTGAACAGCTTTTTAAAACATCTTCAAATGTTACCTGATCATGTGCTCCTTTATACTCCATACTTCTTCCTCCTTTACATTCTCTATAACAAAACTATTTCTTGATTTGTTATATTTTACTATATTCTCTCCATCTAATCAACAACAGCTTTTCAAATAAAAACAAGGAGCAAAACAAAAATACATAGACCCATGTATATTTATTTTACTCCTCATACATTTATATTATGTAACTATAACTCATCAATACTTTAAAACAGAGTAAACGTCATATCCTTCTAAAAGGTCTCTTCCCTTTAAATCAACCAATTCAATAAGAAAAGCAATTCCTACGACATTTCCACCCATTTGTTCAATCAAAGATACAGCCGCATCAACAGTTCCACCAGTTGCCAACAAATCATCAACAATCAAAACATTCTGTCCTGGTCGAATACTATCACTATGCATTTGAATTTCATTTTTTCCATATTCTAATTCATATGACTGAGTCAAAACCTCACGTGGTAATTTCCCTGGTTTTCTTACAGGCACAAAACCACAATTTAATTCAATCGCAACTGGACATCCAAACAAAAAACCTCTTGCTTCTGGTCCTGCAACAACATCCACATTCTTCTCTCTTGCAAAATCAGCTAATAAACGTATTGATTCTTTATAAGCAGCCTGATCTGCTAATAACGGTGTCACATCTCTAAACAAAACACCTGGTTCAGGAAAGTTAGGAATATCTTCAATATATTTCTTTAAATCCATAGCTATAAAGCCCTCCTTGTTTTCTTATTATATCAAATTATCACTTGTTAATAAAGAATCTATAACATATCTTTAATAATAAAATTAATACTTTTTTGATTTCTAAATTCATTAATACTTAATGTCCCTATTAAATTCACTATTTTTTGATTTTGTAATTGTTCAAAAAGATCCCCATGCTGAAAATATAAAGCAGATAGTTTTACTTTAGAAAAAAGAATATCTAACTTTAAATGCTTACCTTGACTTAATTGATAAAGTTTTTCAACTGGAGCATCTTTTAATAAATATAATGGTTCCTCATTACTCATTCCAAAAGGTTCTAACAAAGATAATGATTCAATATTATCAATACTTAAATCATTCTCATCAATTAACAAAACAGAAGCTGTTGACTGAAGATTAACATCCTTTAATTTTTCTTCAATACAATGATAAACAGTCTCAAAATGTTTTTCATCAATGGTAAATCCACCTGCTAAAGAATGCCCTCCATAAGCTACAAAATGTTCACTATGAGAAGTAAAGAATTCATGTAATGAAAAACCCTCAACACTTCTTGCACTTCCCTTATAAATTCCTGCTTTCTTATCATAATGCATAACAAAACTAGGTTTCTCATATGTTCGTGTATATTTTCCAGCAATCAATCCAACCAATCCTTCATGAACATCTTCACTTGCCCAATATAAAAATTCATCATTCATATTTGTTTGTGCCAAAGTATATTGCTCATTTGTTAATGTTTGACGTTTAGTATTAATTTGCGTCGCTAACTGTGACACTTTCATCATCAGTTCGCTCGGCGCATTCTTGAGAAAATATTTCACAAGTACATTAGGATTACATAATTCAGGTAATCGTCCAAATGAATTAATTTTTGGTGCAATAGTAAAGCCAATCGTTGTTGTTGTGTAG
>NZ_HG005285.1:114942-145489 GCF_000455285.1 Candidatus Stoquefichus massiliensis AP9
TTTTGCTGATCACCTAATAATAATTCTAATGATGAATATTTTCCTTCTTTCATAAAAGTTAATGCTTTTTTGACAAGTGAACGATTTTCATCTAATAAGGGCATCATATCTGAGATTGTTGTAATCGCAGCTAAACAGTATAAATATTTATCCTGCTTCTTTAATAATGCACTGGCTAATTTGTATGCTACAAAACCACCTGAAATTTCTTTAAAAGGATAAGAAGGTGATAATTTTGTATGAATAAAAGCATAAGCATCAGGTAAATCAGCGTCAAATTGATGATGATCAGTAATAATGACATCTATTCCTAATTCATTTGCACACTCTACAGCATCCATTGCCTTGACTCCATTATCAACTGTAATAATCAAAGAATATCCTCTTTCAGCCATCTGTTTCACACGTTCAACATTCAATCCATAGCCATCATCAAAACGATTAGGAATATGATATCCAACCTGTACACCTAATTCTAAGAAAGCCTGAACCAAAATTGTCGTTGCTAGAATACCATCGCAATCATAATCACCATATATACATATCTTTTCTTTATTTTCAATAGCTTCATAAATACGTTCTAATGTCATATCCGCTTCTTCAAATAAAGAAAAATCATGATAAATTAATCTTGGATTCATAAATGTTTGTAATGTCTCTTTATCATAATCATGACTCGCTATCACTTTTGCTAATAATGAATTGATATGATAAAGCTGTTGGATCTCTTGATAATTTTTTACTTCTATTGTTTTATATTCCATAATCTTCTCCTTAAAAAAGAAAAATAACTGTCATCCAGTTATTTAGCAATTAATTCACTAAAATCATCTAAATTCAAAGATGTTGCTTCTTTAATGACTTTTAATTTCAAGTAATCAAAAACTTCAGAAAAACGTAATGACATGATGTCATTAATAACATCACACATTGAAAGTGTTTCTGTGTTTTTCCATTTAATTTGATACAAATACTCTTTAATATCCTGAGCATTAATATCATGTACACCTTCTGTTTTAAACTCATTAGCCTTTATTCTCATTAAAAAAAGAATATCTAATGGTAAGTTATTCTTGAGATTAATTTCCATTTACTGCACTTCCTAACATATTTCTCGTGTATTCAACATATCTATTATAAAGGAAATTCGACAATAAAGGAAGTGTTTTATGAAAAGAAAATTGATTAATTCATTTATTATTTTAAGTGGCAGTACCCTCATAACCAAGGTGTTTTCTGTTTTGAACCGTATGATGCTCGCAAGACTTCTTAATGAGCAAGGAATGGCACTCTATATTCTCGTTATTCCTACACTTTCTTTATGTATAACTTTAGCCCAATTTTCTATTCCTTCTGCAGTTTTTAGGCTCATATCAAATCCTAAATACAATAATAAGAAAGTTATTATCTCAGCTCTTTTGATATGTCTGAGTTCTTGTCTTATGATTATGTGTGGCATTTTGTTTTTCTCTAAAATCATTGCTGTAAACTTTTTAAAACAAGAGCAAGCTTATCTTCCTTTATTAACAATGTTACCTTTTATACCACTTGTTGGTATGAGCGGTATTATTAAAAACTATTATTTAGGTAAAGAAGATGTTTGGACATTATCTGTTGCTCAATTATTAGAAGAGATTGCCCGTATTGTATTTACCTTTTTTATGATTAAAACATTTTCATCCTTATCAATGACTTATTTAGTCTCAATTGCAATCTTAGCGATGAGCGTTGGCGAATTTGTTTCTATTCTTTACCTATATTTTCGATTAAATCGAAAAATCAGTGTAAGCTATCATCCTATCACCTACTTTCAGCAACATTTTATTTTTAAAGATATGATGAATATTGCCTTACCTTTAACAGGTTCACGTATACTTCATTCATGTTATAATTTTATTGAACCTATTGTTTTGGTGACTATTTTAACTGGTTTGCAAATGAATGAATCAGACATTCATCTTCAATATGCAATTATCAGCGGTTATGTTATTTCTTTGTTAGTTACTCCTACTTTCTTTAATAATGTTGTTTTAAGATTATTATTACCTATTTTAAACAAAGATATTGCATATTGCCATTATCATGAATTAAGAAAGCATGTTATTTATGGCATTATTGTTTGTTTTCTAATCAGTCTTCCCTTCACTTTCCTTTTTTACTTCTTTGGAGATTACTGTTTATTATTTATGTACAATACAAAAAATGGCTATGAATATCTTAAATATATGTCCATTCCCTTCACTCTCTTCTATCTTCAAACTCCACTAAGTGCTACATTACAAGCATTAAATAAAAATAAAGAAATGTTTATCATGAGTACTTTAGAAGTTATTATAGAGTTTATCTGCTTACTTATTTTAACACCTCGTTATCACGTCTTAAGTGTCGCTATGGTGATGCTCATTGGTTTATTTACAACACTTGTACTCTCAGCTTACTACGTTTATATATCAATTTACTCTAAACGCTCACTAGAAAAAGAAATGCGATAATCATATCACATTTCTTTAACATTATATATTCCCATTGTTCCTTTATTTTCCTTTTTGGTTTGATACAATGCCTTATCAGCCATATAATAAAGTGCATCACAGTTAAAATAGTTACCTTGTTGAAAAATGACGCCAATAGAAATCGTTACACGAGGAACACCTTTGATTAAATAATTCTTCTCATTTGGTTCAATAACTGTTAAACACTTAATCTTTGATAATATTTCCTCACGATTTTGAACATCAGGTATAAATAATAAAAACTCATCCCCACCAATGCGTGAATAAACATTCATTTCACCATGAAAAGACATTAACCCAAATGCAACATATTTCAAAACACTATCTCCAATAGGATGCCCATACTGATCATTTATGCCTTTAAAATCATCAACATCAAAAATAGCTAACAAACATTCTTGTTCCTTTTTCATATTATTTAATAAATAATCAATTTGTTGACGAGCAGTTCGACGATTATATATTCCTGTTAAAGGATCTCTTTGAGCATCACGTTGATAATGTCTCTGTTTAAGAATCTGATAATGTGTATCTAATAATCGACCAACTATTCTACGTGGTTTTCCATGATTATCATAAAATTTTGCCAACTGGCATTGTGACCAAATACTTTCTTTTTTATCATTTTGAATCAAAACTTCGTCAGTATCAGCATCTAAATCATAAAAATTAACATCATCTTGATTTAAAGCAATTTGATAACGATCTTCTATGATATGTTCCCCTAAAAGTTTCACAAAATCCTTAATTTCAGGCTTTCTTCCAAATCTCTCTTCAAACTTCCCATAAATTTCGATTGTTTTTGTCTGACAAGATACATCAAAGACAACATCTTTTGCCATTTCAATAAGAACTTGCTGCTGTTCATTGCGTCTTTTCATTTCTTGCTGTAATTCTTTCTTTTCTGTTGAATCAACAATAAAGACATAAAATAGGTCTTGACCATCAGTTTGATGAATCAACCGACCATAATCATCCACCCATTTGATTTGACCATTCTTTTGAATGATTCTATATTCAACATAGTCATAACCTTCTATAGAATGATTCACTTGATATTGAATTTCTTTTTCTACATCAGCAATATCTTCAGGGTGAACCATTCCTCTAAAATTTCCATGAACATACTCCATAAATTCCTTTTCATTATGACACCCATACAATTGAATAACATAATCATTGACAAATATAATATTTTCTTGATATGCGTCGTAAATAAAAAATCCTCCAGGCATATGTTTAAAGACTTCAAAAGAAAATATTTCCTTATTCTGATACATGGCATTCCCTCCATCTAATCATATATTATTACAAAGTCATATAAGTGTAAAGTCTTCTTTTAATAAATAAAGAAAAAGACGAATAAGTTAATCTTTATTCGTCTCATCATCGAACTGTCTCAACCATTTTGAAAACAATGTCAACCCTTCTTGAATGTATTCAACTTTATGTGTAAAACCATATCTCAAATGATTTTCAATGCCAAATGCTGCTCCTGGGACAAAAAATATACCTGTTTCTTTTTGTAATTTTTCACAAAAATCACGTGAAGGCATATCAATATCATACTTCAAGAAACAAACCGTTCCATCAGCAGGAATCACGCAAGAAATATGTGGTTCATTATCTAACCATTGTTGAAGATAGGCTTTATTTCTAGAACATATGTCTAAACTTCTTTTGAGTATTTTTTCTTTGTTTTCTAAAACAAGACATGCTAAATAGTCATCCATAGGTCCACTACTAATGATGTGATAATCACGACGATAATTAATCAAATCAATAACATCTTTTGGCCCTTTAATCCAGCCAAGTCGTAATCCTGGAAATGAAAAAACTTTAGAGAGACTTTGTGTCACAATTGCTTTTTCATAATAATCACTAAATGATGGCGATAACTGATATGTTTCTGTATTTACACCACGATAAATTTCATCACAAAGAATATAACAATCATATTCTTTGGCTAAATCAATGATTTCTTTCATTAAATCTAAGGGTATTGATGTCCCCGTTGGATTGTTTGGAGAATTCAAGCAAATCATTTTTGTATGAGAATGAATATTTTGTTTGAAATCATCAATCGTTGGTAACCAATTTTTTTCTTCAGATAAATGAATCAATGATGCAGTACACCCCAAAGATATTGGAAAATCATACATTTGTTGATATGATGGAAATAAACTAATAATATGATCACCTGGCTCTAATAAAGATATCATAACCAATTCATTTGCATTGATTGCTCCATGTGTTATTGTCACATTATCTTCATAACCAGATGTATATAATGATAAAATCCCCTGTTTCAGTCTTGATGACCCGACAATTGGTCCATAATCCATAGTCATTGACATAATTTGAGAAGCAATATCTTCCTCAACATATTGCTGAAGTTCATTTAAAGACAAAGATGATATACATGTTTCTGTCAAATTATATTGACAATCATTTTCGTGCTCTGTCATCCATGTTTCAACTTCAAATTCTGCAATCTTCATTAATGCATAACCTTATTTAGGAAGTCTTGTGCTCTTTCTGTTTTGGGATGAGAGAAGAATTCATGAGAACTGTTTTCTTCAATAATTTTTCCTTCCTCTAAAAAAATCACACGGTCCGCAACTGTTCTTGCAAACCCCATTTCATGAGTCACAACAACCATTGTCATTCCCTCTTTAGCCAATTCTTGCATAACTTCTAAAACTTCAATAACCATTTCAGGATCTAAAGCACTTGTCGGTTCATCAAACAACATAATTTTTGGATTCAAGCATAAACTTCTGGCAATCGCAACACGCTGTTTTTGTCCACCTGATAGTTTATTTGGATATTCATCTTTTTTATCTAATAATCCTACACGTTCTAAATAATCACAAGCGATTTTGTTAGCTTCTTCTTTACTTTTTCCCAATACTTGAATGGGTGATAATGTTAGATTTTCTAAAACAGTCTTATGAGGAAATAAATTAAAGTGCTGAAATACAAATCCCATCTTCGTTCTTAATTCTCGATAATGACTCTCTTTAGAATCTAATAATTGATCATTTAAATAAATCTTTCCAATTTCAGGTTTTTCTAATCCATGAATACATCTTAAGACAGTACTTTTCCCTGACCCCGATGGTCCTATCAAACAGACAATTTCACCTTTTTTGATTTCTAAAGAAACATCATTGACTGCTTTTAAATCATTAAATTGTTTTGTTATATGTTCTACTTTAATCACTGGCAGCCAACTTCCTTTCTAAACGTCTTGCAAAATATGAAACTGTTAAAGTCATCATTAAATACATGAATCCCGCAATCACTAATGGCACAAGATAATTAGAATAACTTGCTCCCATCACTTGTGTTCTCAATAATAATTCACTAACACCAATACAACTAATCAAAGATGAATCTTTAATCAATGTAATGAATTCACTAACAATAGGTGGAACAATTCGTTTAAAAGCCTGTGGAAGAATAACATATCTCATTGTTTGTACATAATTCATTCCAATAGTTTCACATGCCTCCCATTGTCCTTTATCAACGCCTTGAATTCCACTACGAATCAATTCAGTTGAATATGCCCCACTATTAATACTTAAGGCAATCAATCCACAAATAAATGGATCCGCATTAAATCTTTCTCCAGTAACTGACTGAACAATCATTGGAACAGCTAAATAAAAGAATAAAATCTGTAATAACATTGGTGTTCCCCTGATGACTTCAACATAAACATTTCCTAAAATACGTAAAACTTTATACTTAGAAAGTTTTGCTGCAGCCCCCAAGGTCCCTAAAATCAAACCTATACATACTGCAATAGCTGCAAGTAACAAGGACAACCCTGCTCCCTGAAGCATAAATATTAAATTGTCCTGTGTCAAAAACTCTGTAAGTACTTTCATCTATAATCTTATGCTCCCCATTTTTCTTTTAATTCGTTATATTTATCAGAACCAACAAATGAATCCAATGCTTTATTCACATCATTCATTAATTCAGTATTACCTTTTTTAGTAATAATTAAATTTTCTTCTTCAAGTAAAGTTTCATCCAACATTTTAAATCCAGCATTTTCAACATAATTTTTGGCAACAGCATAATCTAAAATCACTGCATCAACACCACCAGTTCTCAATGTTTCAACTAAAACTTTAACATCAGTTACTGCTTTGACATCTGCATTTTTAATTTCTTTTGCACATGTTTCACCAGTTGCAGAAAGTTGTGCCCCAATCTTTTTACCTTCTAAATCAGCAGCTGTTTTAATATCACTATCACTTGCAATTAATGCAACTTGTTTAGAATCATTATATTTATGAGACCAATCAACATTTGTCCATTCTTTATGCATTGTAAACCCAGAAATTCCTAAATCAATTTGATCAGATTCAACAGCCTGACGAATTGTATCAAAAGACATTTGTTTAAATTCATAAGTATAATTTCCACCATTTGCATTCATGATATCAATTAACTCCTTAGTCATATCAATATCAAAACCTTCCATTTCATTCTTATTGTTTAAAGATTCATATGGTGGATAATCAGGAGAAATCCCAATCAATAACTTTGTTTCTTTTTTATCATCATTTGCTGTATCCTTACTACCACAAGCACTCACCATAACTGCCATCATAACAACTAACATGACTTTTAATAATTTTTTCATTCTTTTTCCCTCTTCTTTCTTTTTTGCTTTTTTACCTATCTTTTATCAATAAGATATCCCTACCGTAAAAAAATCATCCATCTCATAAACTCCAGCCTCCCTCTTTGAATAAAAAAACGTCTCCTAGCAAAGCTAAGAGACGAAATAATCCGCGGTACCACTCTCGTTGATATATCAAAGATATATCCCCTCTTGTCCTTAAAGCAGACCTACTCAATATCCTATGGATTCAGATATTGCTCTCCAAAGTACGGTTCATTTAAACTTGTATACTAACCTCACACCAACGTTAGCTCGCTTCATACTTATTTAAACTACTCTCTTTTTCATTGAGTTTATTGATATATCTGTATTATAGTCAATTGAATTGAATTGTCAATATTTTTTTATGAACTCCTACCTATTTCATAAAATTTATAACCTTTATTTCATATAACTTAATATTTTCTTTGAAATTTGATTAAGTTTAGATAATGGTTCATTCATTGATTCTAATTGTTCGATCAACTCGTCTAATTCTTGATTGGTTGCATCTATTTCGCTTTTATAAGCTTTTATTTCTTTAATCTCATGTGTCATTTTCTCTCTACGATCTAACAAATAGATTGCTAGCATTAAAAAGAATAGACCTCCAATGATATAAACAATAATCATAAATATCCCTCATTTCTTTATATATTATAACATATCTTTTCTCATTTGAATAATATATTCTCTATAACCACATTTTTATTGTTTCCTTACTGTTCACATGATACTATAAATTTAAAGGTGATAACAATGAAAAATCAATATAATACAAATCATAATATCTTACATTATTCCTCTTTTTATATGATTCTAACCCTACTTTTCTTAGAATTAATCTTACGTATAAATATTTTTAAAAGTATTCAGTTTTCTTTTATTTATACAATTTTGTTTAGTATAAGCTGTGGTTTTCTTTTGAGTTTTTTGTCGCGTTTATTTCATAAACAAGCAAATCAAGTGATTTATGGTATTTTTCTATTGATCATATGTTTATATTTTTGTAGTCAGATTTTATACTATGATTTCTTTAAAGTCTTTTTAACAATCTATTCAATAGCTCATGGTGGACAAGTAGCTGAATTTTGGCAAGATATTCTTTCTCTTATTATTCATAATATTTTTTGGATTATTCTTTGTTTTTTACCATTATTACTTTATATCTTATATGAGAGAAAGTATATGATTTTAAAAAGATTAAATGATCGGGCAGTTATTGTTCATTTAGGTAGTACTTTGTTAAGTTTTTTAGTAGGTTATGGTTTATTATATATACCAAGTCAATCACTTAATAAACCGATTGATATTTATTGTGAAAAAACAATTAATGAATTAACAGTCAATCAATTAGGATTAATGAGTGCTTGTCGTTTAGATATTCAATCTTTTCTATTTGGAAAAGAGGATTCTATTGAAATTGAAACACAACCTGTTATAGAAGAAAAGAAAGAAATTGTTTATGATTCACAAACAATGGCTATTGATTTTGAAAGATTAATGAATGATACTAAAAATAAAACGATTAAAAATATGCATCAATATTTTCAAAAAATACAACCTACACAAAAAAATCAATATACTGGAATGTTTAAAGATTATAATGTCATTCTTCTAACATGTGAAGGTTTTTCACCTTATGCAATCAATAAAGAATTAACACCAACCTTATATAAACTTAAAAATGAAGGATTTGTTTTTCAAAATTTCTATACTCCGTTATGGCATGTTTCTACCAGTGATGGTGAATATGTTGCGTTACAAGGTTTAATCCCTAAAAGTGGAGTGTGGAGTTTTGAAGCTTCTTCTTATAATGCTTTACCATTCACTTTAGGTCGGCAATTTCAAAAATTAGGTTATACAACCAAAGCCTATCATAATCATTCTTATACATATTATGGAAGAAATAAATCACATCCTAATTTAGGTTATGATTTTAAAGCCGTTGGACATGGACTAAATATGAAAAAGCAATGGCCTGAATCTGACTTAGAAATGATGGAAAAGACAGTTGATGATTATATTCATGATGAACATTTTCATACCTATTATATGACAGTAAGCGGACATACCAATTACACATTTACGGGTAATAGTATGGCAGCAAAAAATCGTCAATTTGTTGATCATCTTAATTATTCCGATTTAGCAAAAGGATATCTGGCAACACAAATTGAGCTTGATCGTGCCTTAGAATATCTTGTGAATCGTTTAGAAAAAGAAGGCATTGCTGATAAAACAGTTATTGCTATGAGTGCTGATCATTACCCCTATGGCTTACCTATTAAAAATTATAATGAATTAGCTGGACATTCGCTAGATCAAGATTTTGAACTTTATAAAAATGAATTTATAATTTGGAGTGCATCTATGAAAAAGCCAATTGTTGTTGATAAATATGGCAGCAGTCTAGATATTTTACCAACTCTATCTAATTTACTTGGTTTATCTTATGATTCACGTCTGTTGATGGGAACTGATCTTTTATCGGATAGTGAACCCTTGGTTATTTTTGAAAACAGAAGTTTTATCACTGATAAAGTGATGTATAATTCTAAAACTCAAAAAACAACATGGTTACAGTCAGAGGATATAGAATATCTAAAAAGAATGAATGCAATTGTTAAACAAAAATTCAACTATTCACAAAAAATACTTGATAATAATTATTACAAATATATTCAATAGAAAATATTGAATATATTTTTTTCTTTTGTCCATCCTAATTCAAAAAGGAGTGTTAGAAAATGCCATATATTACAAACATATTTGCCAGACAAGTTTTAGATTCTCGTGGTTTTCCTACTATTGAAGTTGAAGTTCATAGTGAAAGTGGTGCTATGGGAAAAGCCATGGTTCCTTCAGGTGCATCTACAGGAATTTATGAAGCTCATGAATTAAGAGATGATGAAAAAGACTGTTATTTAGGAAAAAGTGTATTTAAAGCTGTTAATCACGTTAATGATATTATTCAAGATGAATTATTAGGATTTGATGTGACTGATCAAAGATTGATTGATGAAGAGTTAATCCGAATAGATGGAACAAAAAACAAATCAAGATTAGGTGCAAATGCTATTTTAGGTGTTTCGCTAGCGTGTGCTAATTGTGCCAGTCATTACTATGATATGCCTTTATATCAATATATTGGTGGATGTAATGCCCATGTCTTACCAATCCCTATGATGAATATTATTAATGGTGGTGCACATGCTGATAATCCATTAGATTTTCAAGAATTTATGATTGTCCCTGTTGGCGCACATAGTATGAAACAAGCTGTTGAAATGGGTTCTACTGTATTCCACCATTTAAAAAAGATTCTCAAAGAAAAAGGACTGAATACTGCGGTTGGTGATGAAGGTGGTTTTGCACCAATGCTTGAAGATAACAATACTGCATTACAATGTATTATCGAAGCTATCCAAAGTGCTGGATATCAGCCACATGATGATGTTTGTATTGCACTTGATATTGCTGCCAGTGAATTTTATCATAATGGACATTATCATATGCAGGGAAAAGATTATACATCTACAGAATTAATTTCATATTATCAAGATTTATGTCAGCATTATCCAATTATTTCAATTGAAGATGGTCTTGATCAAGACGATCAGCAAGGATGGAGTGCATTAACACAAGAACTATCTTCTATTATGTTAGTAGGTGATGATTTATTTGTAACCAATAAAGAAAGATTGCAAATGGGTATTAACCATAACATCGCAAACGCTATTTTAATTAAGGTCAATCAAATTGGTACATTAACTGAAACATTAGATGCCATAGAACTTGCTAAACGTCATCAATATAAGATTATTGTATCTCATCGTTCTGGTGAAACAGAAGATACCTTTATAGCTGATTTAGCCGTAGCAACCAATGCTGGCTACATAAAAACCGGATCTCTATCAAGAAGTGAACGTATTGCAAAATACAATCAATTATTAAGAATAGAAGAGGAATTGATTCCAACGCAATGTTACGGAAACCAATAGAAAAATACTGTTTCTTCATTATAGAAGAAACAGTATTTTGACTTATTCACTCTTAAATTGCATGTTGTATAAATAAGCATATTGTCCATTTTTTTGAAGGAGTTCTTCATGTGTTCCCTCTTCTGATATCCCTTCCTCAGTTAAAACACAAATGCGTTTAGCATTTTTAATTGTTGATAAACGATGTGCAATAACAAATGTTGTTCGATTGGCTGCCAAAGATTCTAATGACTCTTGAACAATATGTTCACTCTCATTATCGAGAGCACTTGTTGCTTCATCAAAGATGAGAATAGGAGGATTCTTTAAAAAGACACGTGCTATAGATAATCTTTGTTTCTGCCCTCCTGATAACTTCACACCACGTTGACCACAATCTGTCTCATAGCCATCTGGTAATTCCATAATAAAATCATGCGCATTTGCTTTTTTAGCTGCTTCAATAACTTCTTCATCTGTTGCTCCAAATTTACCATAACGAATGTTATCCATAATTGTCCCAGCAAACAAATAAACATCTTGCTGTACAATCCCAATATTTTGACGCAATGATGCTAATTTGACATGTCTAATATCTTCGCCATCAATTGTAATAGAACCATCTGTAACCTCATAAAAACGTGGTAGCAGTGAACAGATTGTTGTTTTTCCTACGCCTGATGAACCTACTAAAGCTATATAATCACCTGGCTGAACTTCTAAATGAATATGATTTAAAACATAATCAGTCTTCTCATTATAACGAAACCCAACTTCATGAAAACAAATATGTCCTTTCACATCATGTAATTCTATGGCATCTTTATCATCCTTAATATCTGGCTGAACTTCCAGTATTTCCATAAATCTTTCAAATCCTGTTGCCCCTTCTTGAAATTGTTCAGTAAAATTAATTAATTTCTTCACAGGGTCAATTAAATTCGCAATATATAAGATAAAAGCAATCAAATCAGGTGTATTAATAGACTCATGACTAATAAACAATGCTCCAAAGAAAATAACCGCAACCGTAATCATGCTTGTAAAAACACCCAGTCCTGAATGATATTTTGCCATATATAAATAGCTATTACGTTTACTATTAACAAAGTTCATATTTTCAACTTTAAATTTATCCATTTCTTTATCTTCGTTTGCAAAACTCTTCACAACACGAATTCCTGATAAATTATCTTCAATACGTGCATTAATATCTCCTATCCTTTGTTTGTTGCGTTTAAAAGCCTTTTTCATTTTTTTATTGTAATACAATGCAAAACCACCCATTACAGGTATAAAAGCAAACACAATTAAAGTTAAATTCAAATTAATTGTTGATAAAATAATAAATGCACCCATAAATTTAATCAAAGAAATCACAATATCTTCAGGACCATGATGATAAAGTTCAGTTAATGAAAATATATCATTTGTAATACGTGACATTAATTGTCCTGTTTTTTGTTCATCATAAAAACTAAAAGATAATTTTTGATAATGTTCAAACAATTCATTACGAATATCTCTTTCCATATATGTTCCCATAACATGACCTTGATATGTCACATAAAAATTACAGAAAAATTCAATAATAACCAAAGCAACCATAAAAATCCCTAATTGATAAATACGACTTAATTGAATAGGCTCTTCTAATAAGACAACTCCTGTAATATATCTTGTAATCATTGGAAATGCAAGTGTCACTCCAGCAGCAATCATTGCACAGAACATATCCAATAAAAATATTTTTTTATATGGTCTGTAATAAGATAAAAACTTTCTAAATCTACCTTTCATTTTCTCTCCCCCTCTAATTTCCATATTCTAACTTATTTTACAAATTTCGTCTAGAGAAAAAGCCTACAACTGTAGGCTTAAAGAATATAATCTGATGGATCAACATGTTCTTCTTCAATCAGACGATTAATTTCTTCACTATCATCATTTAAGATTGAAAAAGCAATATTTGTCGCATGATCTCCTACTCTTTCTAAAGCTGCAGCCAAATCTGAATAGAGCATTCCTTCTCTAGGTGCAGTTTCTTTTCTTTTTATATCTGTTAAATATGCTTTTTGTAATCGATCCTCTTTACGATCAATGAGGTCTTCTAATTTTAATATTTCACTTAAATGATCAAGTGATTTTTGAGTAAACATTTCTAGACTAAGTTCTAACTCTGAATTGACCATTGTTAATAATTCTCGAATTTCAACCTTACGTTCATGTGTAAAACGATATTTTTTTCTTTCACACGTTAATGTAATATTGGCGATTGATTTTGCATGATCTCCAATTCGTTCAATATCTGCAATCACATGAAATAAAGGTCCAATAATACGTGAATCTTCATCAGGTAATGGTGTTTGATTGATATGATTCAAGTATTCAAAAATAGCATGATTCAAAAAGTCAATATGTTCTTCATTTTTAGCAATCTCTTCCTGTGTAGAAGTATTCACTTCAAGCAAAGAATTCACTGCGATATTCAAGTTTTTACGTGCTAATTCAGCCATACGTTCTACTTCATGAATGACCTGTGGAATAGCCGTTGTTGCAGAAAAAGCAACTTTATCACTAATATATTGCAATGTAAAACCATGTTCTTCATCATCACCAGGAACAAGTATATAAGTAGCCTTGACAATTAATTTAGCAAATGGATAAAGAATAATAACCTGGAAAACCTTAAAAATAGTATGTGCATTAGCAACATTTCTTGCCATTGCATCATGTAATGCCTGACCAGTTAAATTCTGAGAGCCTGTCAAAGCCATAATACCATTTTCAATATAAGGCATAAATAACTGTAAAATCACAACAATAGCCAATGATCCAAAGACATTAAACAAGAAATGAATATAAGCAGCACGCTTTGCATTCTTCTTTCCACCAAGACTCGCAATCAATGCTGAAACACATGATCCTATATTACATCCCAAAATAATATAAAAGCAAATATGCAATTGCAATAAACCTTGTGATGCTAATAAAATGATAATTCCTACAGTTGCAGAAGATGATTGTAATATAGCAGTAATCGCAAAACCAACCAAAATAGCTAAAAAGGGATTTGTCAATGTTGATAATGCATGAACAATCACTGGTGAATCTTTAAGTGTAGACATGGCTGCTGACATTGAAGATAATCCAACGAATAAAATACCAAATCCTAAAATAACCTCACCAATCTTTTGAACATTAGGTTTCTTTGAAGACATCACCATAATAACACCACCTAAAACAAATAATGGTGCAATTTCAGATAAATTAAATGCAATTAACTGTCCTGTAATGGTTGTCCCAATATTGGCTCCCATGATAATACCAGTCGCCTGATATAAATTCATCAATCCAGCATTAACAAAACTCACGACCAAAACTGTTGTTGCTGATGATGATTGAATAACAGCTGTAAACGCCATTCCAACTAACATTCCAACAAAAGTATTTTTTGTCATCTTTTCTAATATCGTACGTAATTTGGCTCCCGCTACATTGGCTAGAGAATCGCTCATGAGTTTCATCCCATATAAAAACATTCCCAGTCCTCCCATTAACGAGAAAACTAACGTCAAATCCATAAAATGACCTCCTCATTTTTCGTCATTTTTATACAAAGTTACAATCGTATTATACTATATTCTTTTCTCCTTGAAAACAAACAATTGACATTTTTTTAACAAAATCTTAACTCATTCTTAACATTTCTGTTCAATTAGACAATTTATAGGATGTTTGATATAATATTTAAGAAAGTGAGCCGATGATATGAAATATAAATTAAAATTCATAAACTTTAGACCTTATGAATATGAATTACTACAAAAAAAACTAGATAAATTAGGAAAAACTCAATACATAACAGATGATTTATCATTTTTAACAATCTTTAAAAAAGTCAATCATCCTGTCTATTATAAAATAGATTTCTTTAACCCAACTGGAAAAACAAAATCTGAAAAAAATAAGAGTAAAAATATATTTTACGATCCATATTTAGATAAATGTTATGAGCCGATTTATAATAAAAAAGGTATGTATGTTTTTGTTGGTGATCATCCAATTCAAGATCTTGTTAAATGGGATAAAAAGACAGATTTCATTAACGATAAAACTAAACTTAAAAACTTAAATGCATTTATGATTTCTTTATTTGTAACCTTCTTTTTTATAATTGTTTCTTTTTATGCGATGAATATTGATACATTTTTAAGTTATGGTATCACTATCGTATATGCTGGATTTCTTTTTGCCTGCATAACTGCTATATATAGGACTTTCTGTAATTTGTTTTATACCAACAAATTCCAAAAGAAATTACAAGATGTTCATAACAAATTTTCTATATCTAAACTTAATCATTTAAGAAAAATATATATGATTGCAGTTCTTTTATGTATTTTCCTGATTACTGGAGGAATGATAGAGGATACACTCAATGCTAAAACTTTTGATCCTTATCAGCACAATCTTCTCTTATTAGAAGATTTAGGAATCGAGGGTCAAACTGAGTTATCAACCCAATCCCATTCCAGTTTTACAGTTCCTCATTCTTATTCATCTTTAGAAATTAGTGAAGATAATACTATTCTTTACATTAAAGAATATCAGTTACATTCCACAAAATCAGCTAAAAAACTTATCAGTGATTTTGAAAAACAGCCTGACTTGTATTTATGTACATCAGTTCAAAATAAAAATAATGTTCTCTATGGTTATCATGAGGCAGAATTAACAACACTGATTATCCAAAATAAAAATAGCGTTATTCTTATTTCATTTGATTTTCAAATCAATGAAAAACAAATCAAAACAGCCATACAATTTTATTCACATTAAAAGCGCTTGATTAACAATCAAACGCTTTTCTATCTTATAGTTGTTATATCTTCAACACATTTTCTTTTTGGCATATCAGGATGAAAATCACTATACCCCACTGCGATTACGCTAACAACTGATTGATTATCAGGGATATCAAAAATATTTTTAATCTTCTGTGCATCACGAATTCCCATAACTAAAGTTGATAAACCTAGTTCTGTTGCTTTTAATACTAGATTCATATTATGCATTCCACAATCATAATAACCCCAGCCATTTCCTAATTCATTGCTAGGTGTACCATCCCTTTCAAAACCTGAGCGATTTAAAACAATCGTCGAAATAATCAAAACCGATGCATTTTCAGCATTATTTTGATTAAACTCTGGCAATGCTTCTTTCACTTGTTGAAATACTTCATGAGATTTTGCAATATAATAACGTGTTACTTGTGAATTTTTCCATGAAGGTGCTAATATTGCAGCCTCAATCATTTTTTGCAAATCTTCCTCACTCACTTGCTTATCCAAGTATTTTCTTATACTTCTTCTACTCATAATCACATCATTGAATTCCATTGCTTTATCCTCCTTTAATGAATCTCCTTCCATTATATCAAAGCACATTTTTAAAGAAAAGAGATTTTCGTAATGAAAATCTCTTTGTTGTACTATTTATTGGCATCAACCATTAATTGGCAGACTTTATTTGAGAATTCTACTGGATTATCAATTGTAAATCCCTCAATTAATAAGGCTTGATCATAAAGTAAAGATGCATAATCTTTAATCTTTTCTTTATCTTTGTCAAATACAGATTGTAAAGCAGTAAAGATTTGATGATTTGGATTAATTTCAAGAATTCTACCGGCTTTGATTCCTTGAGCATCTGGCATCTGATTCAATACTTTTTCCATTTCAAAAGAAACACCTTCACCACTTACTAAACATACAGGATGTGATTTTAATCTTGAAGACACTTTAACATCTTGAACTTGATCCTTTAAAGCTTCTTTTAAAGTTTCTAATAGATCTTTGTTATCTTCATTGACTTTCTCAAGTTCTTTCTTTTCATCTTCACTTTCAATATCTAAATCACCTTGATTAATATTCTTGAAAGGCTTTTCCTGATAATCTCTTAACATCTGTAAACAGAATTCATCTACATTATCAGTTAAATATAAAATATCAAATCCTTTATCTTTCACCATTTCTACTGTTGGTAAATGATTAATTTTTTCATTTGTTTCACCAGAAGCAAAATAAATTTCTTTTTGATTTTCTTGCATTGTATCAACATATTCTTGTAATGTAATCATCTTCTCTTGTTTTGCACTATAGAATAACAATAAATCTTGTAATTTATCTTTCAACATACCATAACTGTTATAAATTCCAAATTTTAATTGTAATCCAAAGTTCTTAAAGAATTCTTCATATTTTTCACGATCATTCTTTAACATTTTTTCTAATTCACTTTGAATACGTTTTTCAATCTTATCAGCAATTAATTTTAATTGACGATCATGCTGTAACATTTCACGAGAAATATTTAATGACAAATCTTGAGAATCAACAAGTCCCTTTACAAACCTAAAATGTTCAGGAACCAAATCACTTGCTTTATCCATAATAAACACACCACGTGAATAGAGTTGTAATCCTTTTTCATAATCTTGTGAATAGTAATTCATAGGTGGTTGTGAAGGAATAAATAATAAAGAATCATAAGAGATTGTTCCCTCTACACTATTATGCATCACACACATTGGATCATTATAGTCATTAAATTTATCTTTATAAAATTCATGATAATCTTCTTCTGTAATATCTTTCTTTGGTCTTTTCCATAATGGAACCATTGAATTTAATGTCTTATGTTCAATCACTTCTTCATATTCATCACTATCTTCTTTTTTCTTAGAAGTAGACATATCCATTTCTATTGGATAATGCACATAATCAGAATACTTCTTAACTAATCTTTGAATTTCATATTCATCCAAATATTGATCATAATTTTCATCATCAGTATTATCTTTTAAATAAAGATTAATTCTTGTTCCATGAGTTGGATAATCAAATTCTTTAATTGTATATCCATCACTTGTATCAGATTCCCAAATATGTCCAATTTCATCACCATATTTTTTAGAAATCACTTCTACTTTATGAGCGACCATGAAAGCTGAATAGAACCCTACACCAAATTGTCCAATAATATCAACATCATTCTGATTTTCCTCTAATGCATTCTTAAATTCAAATGAACCAGAATTTGCAATCGTTCCTAAGTGTTCCTCTAATTCTTTTTCATCCATCCCAATCCCTTGATCAATAATAGACAACATACGATGATCTTTATTGATCACAATTTGAATTGATAAATCTTCTCTAGAAATACCATTAATATTTTCTGTTAAAGCTTTATAGTATAATTTGTCTGAAGCATCACTTGCATTAGAAATTAATTCTCTTAAAAAGATTTCTTTGTGTGTATAAATAGAATTAATCATTAAATCTAATAATCTTTGTGATTCTGCTTTAAATTGTTTTTTTCTTGCCATTTTTATCGTCTCCTTTTATTAGCACTCAAACAATTCATGTGCTAATAGTATATTACACCTTTCTCTTAGCACTGTCAACATCTGAGTGCCAGTATTTTTGTGTTTTTTTACTTTATGATATTATCTGATAGTATATATAACACATCACTCAATATAAAATTGATATCACCATGACAAGTAACCATATCTTTTTCGATAACAAATAATACAAAAGATTGTCATACAGAATGTTAATATTTCAGCAATAGGGATAGCCATCCAAACACCTGTAGTTTGCATAAACTGTGGTAAAACAATTAATCCTGGCATAATCAATCCAAAAGTTCTTAGAAATGAAATAAATGCTGAAATTTTTCCATTTGATAATGCTGTAAAAATTGCAGATGAAAATATGTTAAGCCCAGAGAATAAAAAACTGAAAGCAAAAATATTAAATCCTTCAATTGTCATCATATATACCTTTGAAGACTGATTGACAAATAATTGAATAAGCCAATTTTTCCCCATCATAACAATCAAGAAAATGATTATAGAACTTATTATAATAAACAATAAACTATTTTGAAAAATAGCTTGTAAACGCTGTTTATTCTTCGCACCAAAATTATAACTCATAAGTGGAGCTATTCCCATTGAAAAACCAATATAAAGAGTTGTCATAAAGAATTGAATATAAATTAAAATAGTGATTGCTGCAACACCTTCCTCCCCTACCAATCTCATCATTGTCACATTAAAGAAAAAAGTTGTTAAAGCAGTTGCCAATTGACTAACCATTTCAGAAGATCCATTAGCACAACTCTGTACTATGATTGAAATGTCTATAACAGGTTTGACAAATGTAAGTAAACTTTTATTATAGTAAAAAAACAAAAGACCTATTACTGATGAAAAAAGATATCCTATACCTGTTCCTAAGGCAGCCCCTACAATTCCCATATTCATGAATACTATAAACATATAATCTAATCCCATATTAATCATTCCTGCTCCAAATGAAAGAATCAAACTAAATGTTGGTCTTCCAGCAGTAACAATCATATTCTGAAAAATAACTTGCATTATGCTGGCAGGTGCAAAAATCAAAATAATATAAAGATAATCTCGGCAATAAGGCAGCAAAAGAGAACTCGCTCCTAAAACTTTGATAATTTGGTTTAGAAATAACAACCCTAATCCAGTTATTATTAAACCAATGGTAACACCAAAAAACACAATGAGTGTAAAATCTTGATTTGCACGATATGTTTGTCCTTTTCCCATTTTTTTAGCAATAATAGCATTTCCGCCAGTAGCTAACATTGTTGCCAATCCAACAATAACATTAATGACTGGACAAACAATATTCAATGCAGAAAGTGCATTTTCATTCACAAATTGAGATACAAAAATTGTATCAACAATCGTATAAATCCCCATAAATAACATTGTCACAATAGTTGGAAAAGCAAATTTCAAAAGAGAAATGAAAGTAAAATCTTGTGATAAAGGATTACTGAGATTCTCTAATTCATGATTTTTCATAGTTTTTTCCCTTAGTGAATACAAGCCTTTGTGTGGGATAGCCAAACTCTATTAATAATTCTGCTTCTGTAAATCCAAGATCCTGATAAATTTTACGATAACCAATATCTGCTTTATCATCTTTACGATAAGTTGTAATATAAATTTCATTCTCAAGAAATTTATCATTAATCATTTTATCCAAAAATATTTTTGCAATTCCTAATTTTCTATACAATGGATGAACACCAAAAAAATTAATACTTTTCTTATCCCAATGAATACTCATTACAGCAATAGCAACTTTTTCATTTTTTAAAATAAATGCTCGTTTTTCACGAATTTCTCTTTCTAATGTTTGACAATATTCATCTTCATGAAAATGTGGATACCCATCAACAATAAGATAAACCAGTTCCATCCACAAAGAAATATCATCTATTGTTGCATGCGTTATCTTTTCCGTTATATGTTTATCTAAAGATAACTTAGGCATATTACATTGTAAATGAAAAGGAAGTTGCAGAGGATAGAATTCCTCTTTAATTCGATATTCAAGTGGCGATTGCTTATACATTTGCTTAAAAACACTTGTAAATGCCTGCTGACTCTCATAACCTGCAATAAGTGCTATTTCAATAATTGACAACTGAGTAAAAACAAGTCGTTTGGCTGCCTCAGTTAATTTGCGACGTTGAACATAATGATGTATGGAAAGTCCAACTCTATCTAAAAACATACGATGCAAATGATATTTTGAATAGCCTACTTTATAAGCAATTGTTGTTAAACTTAATTTTTCTGTAAGATGATCCTCTATATATTGAATGACTATCATAATTGTATCTAATTGATTCATAAAACAAACTCCTTTCAGATTCTATTATATTTAATATAATCATCACATTTTTCATAAATATTGCGATTTTTTTATATACAAGAAAACAAATTAATCAAGTCATTTAAGTAATGTCTTATCTTTCAAACAATAATCATGATTCTTGATAATAAATTTAGTACACTTCATCAATTAAACAAAGGATAAAACAAATATACATATCAATATGCACATTTATTTCATCCTCGAATATTTCTGAAATATGATAAAACAAAACATTCTTCATTTTGGATAGAACACATGTTTTATCTCATTTTATCATTATCTTTTAGTATTTTATTATCTAAGTTATATGTTTTTCTAATCTGATTTAATCTATTAAATATTTCTATTTTATATTCTTTTAAGCAACTTCCTTTAGGATATAAACCTTTAAGTTTCCAATAAAGATTTTCATCATATTGACGGATTGAATTTAAGAAATAAGGCTTTGTTTTTCCTCGTAAATACATAGTTCCTGGAACAACATAATCTAAATGAATCTGATGAGCCAATTTGTAAATTGCTTCCATATTTTCATATGAATCCGTAATATACGGAATGATTGGCATCATTAATATGCCTACACTTGCATTTGTTTTTTGCTTAATGATTTGTAATACTTTCATTCTTTCTAGACTTGTTGCTGCATGAGGTTCAATAATCTTTTGAATTGTTTCATCTGCACATGTCACTGTACATGTAATATTAACAAACGCAATTTGAGATAATTCATTGATTAAATCTAAATCTCTTAAGATAAGTGTTGATTTTGTAGAAATATTAATAGGATTTTGATATTTAATAAAGAGTTTTAAAACCTCACGCATGAGTTTTAAATCTTTTTCACATGGCTGATAGCTATCACTGACACTACCAAAATTAACAATCTGTTTTTTCCAGCTTGGTTTTGTGATTTCTTTTTCCAAGACTTCAATAATATTTTCTTTATAATAGATATGATTATAAAACTGATTATCTTCTAAATAATCATGTGAATACAAAGCATAACAATATAAGCATCCATGTTCACAGCCACGATAAATATTGACATCATGCTGATATGGCATACCACCTCTTACTTTACGAATCGCACTTTTACATTCTATTGGTATATACTCCATATATTCACCACCCTATTTTCATTTTATCACAAATAAAAAGAATGAGAAGTTAATTCTCACTCTTATCTGGCAACAATAAATTCAAAATCACACCAACAATAGCAGCTAATGCTGTTCCTGATAATGTTGCACTTCCACCCAATGGAAAGACTGCACCACCTAATCCAATGACCAACATTGCTGAAGCAATAATTAAATTTCTCTGTTTATTAAAATCAACTTGAGCATCAATCAAAATACGTAACCCATTACTTGCAATAACTCCATATAATAAAATACTCATTCCACCTAACACACAACTAGGAATAGAACTAATCACTGCAGATATCTTCCCACAAAAAGAAAGAATAATGGCAATGACCGCAGCTCCACATGTCACATAAACTGAACCAATCTTTGTCAATCCAATAACACCTGTATTTTCACCATATGTCGTATTAGCTGGTCCTCCTAAGAAAGCAGACACAGCAGTAGCCACACCATCACCAATCAGCGTTTTATCAAGTCCTGGATCTTTTAAAAAGTTTTTCCCACAGATTTTTCCTAAAACCGTATGATCTCCAATATGTTCAGAAATCGTTACAATAGCTACTGGTAAAATAGCTAATGTTTCAGGACCAAAATAAAATTGATATTCTCTAAAATGTGTTCCCAGCAAATCAGGCATAGAAAATGGAAAAGCAAATTCAGGAATAGAAAACCAAGCAGCCTTGGCAACACCACTTAAATCAACAATACCAAAACATAATGATAAAATGTATCCAATAATAATGGCAACTAAAAATGGTACAATCTTTAAAAAACCTTTTGCTTGGCTAGAAATCAAAGCAGCCACTAAAAATGTCACTATAGCAACAATCATTGGAGCAATTTTTCCATCAGCCACAAATCCAGCATTGCTAATAGCATTTCCAGCCAATCCTAATCCAATAACCGCAATCATTGGTCCAATCACAATCGGTGGTAATAATTTATCAATCCATGCTTTTCCTACAAATTTAATCACAATAGCTACAACAACATAAATCAATCCAACCAAAATCAATCCTGTTTGAGCAGCTGAAATATTTCCGCCCATTGCCTCTACAGCTAAAATAACTGCTGTAATGTAAGCGAATGATGATCCTAAATAAACAGGAACCTTGCGTTTTGTACAAACTGTATAAATCAATGTCCCAATTCCTGATGCAAACAAGGCAACTGATACAGGAAATTTTGTCATCATAGGAACAAGTATCGTCGCTCCAAACATAGCAAAAACATGTTGAAAACTCAAAAACAGCCATTGAATCCCCTGTGGCTTTTCGTTGACATCAACAATCAAAGTCTTTTCTTCACTCATATATTCCTTCTCCTTTAGACATATTGTGACCATTATAACAAATTATCATCTATTTGTCTTGAGGATTATTGACGAAATGAGCATTACCAAAAGGAATCACTCTTTGATGATGATAAAAAATACCTCCATCATTTGCAATTGTATATGTTGGTAATCCTTTTTCTTTGATAACTCTTTGTATTCCAGCATCCTGAATAGGACTATGACAATAATGAACTTCAATTTCAAATCCACTGACCAATCCTAATCCTTTTTGATATTGATATTCAGGATAATCATCATCTGGTGTAATATGATACTCATCAAATTGAACCATTGCACCTGCACTTGCACCAATAATAAATTGATGATTTTGTTTAATGATTTCACTTAGCCCAAATTCATTTAATCGTTCTAAATATTGATCTGGTAATCCACCTGTTAGAAAGACAATATCAGCAGATAAAACTTTCTTTTGAGCAATTGCATGGGTATCATTAAAATAATCTACAAATTCAATATCTTTTATTCCATAATAATGAAATGGTCTTAAAATATAAGGTACGTGCTTTCCATGAACTCCATAATGCTGATCATACTCTTCAACAGTCCTGACTTCTTTTTTATCAAATGAAAAAGGGATAACAACCACTTTCATATCATCATGAAGCAAGGGTCCCATGACATCTCTAGCCCATTCTTCATGAAAATCATAAGAACTTAATAGTATATTCATATCTATCTCCTATATAATAGAAAAACAAGAGAAAATCTCTTGTTAATCTAAATCCTCACCATTTGACTCAAATACTTTTTTCACCCATGCAAATGATTTCTTAGGAATACGTTTTAAATCTCTCATATCTTTGTTTGTTCTATTGACATAAACAAATCCATAACGCTTATCCATGTTACACATACTTGCTAGAATATCAATAGGTCCCCATGTAATATATCCTAAACATTTTACACCTTCTTCAAACATCGCATTTTCCATTTCTCTAATATGTTCTCTATGATAGTTAATACGATAATCATCTTCAATCATTCTTCCTTCAGCTAACATTTGGTCAACTTCTTCTTGAGTCATATCTTCACGCCATCCAAGACCATTTTCCAATACAAAGACTGGTAAATCAGAACGCACTGCTAAATCGTTCAATGTCCATCTGAATCCAATTGGATCAATTTCCCAATTCCATTCATTGGCTTCACAATGTGGATTTTTTACACAATGTTCATTGACAATTTCATGATAAGGTCTTTCATAATCAAATTCACCTTCAGTAATTGTATTAGAACGGTAATAACTAAATGCAATATAATCTACTGTATATTTTAATAATTCATCATCACCTTCTTCAAATGTTGGCATCCATCCTCTATTTTCTAAATAAGCAACCATATAATCTGGATATTTTCCTTTTGCAAAAACATCGCAATGGAATCCATTCATATATTGGTAAGCTTGCCATGCAAACAAATTATTCTTAGGTGTATTTGTATATGGATAAATATTTGTCACTGCATTCATACCACAGAATTTCGCATCTGGCTGGAGTTCTCTTAATGCTTTAACTGCTTTACAATGGGCAATAAAAATATTGTGATTAACTTGATATAAATGTTTAGGCATACTCACACCTTCAGGAATATCTTCAGCATTAGAAACTCTTAACATCATACCATGTAAGTTTTGTTCATTGAAACTCATCCAATGTTTCACACGATCACCAAATCTCTCAATACATACTCTGGCATATCTTTCAAAGCAATCAACTACATAACGAGAAGCAAATCCATTATAATTTTTTACTAGATGATAAGGCATATCAAAATGAACTAATGTAATCATTGGTTCAATACCAGCAGCTAATAACTTATCAATTAATTCATTATAGAATTTAACCCCTTCTTCATTAACTGGTTCATCTAATGTTCCATTAGGAATAATTCTAGACCAGCAAATTGAAAAACGATAAAAATTAAACCCCATTTCTTTCATCAAAGCAATATCTTCATCATAACGATGATAAGCATCAATTGCAACATTCCAATCAGAAAATTCAGGATTCATAGGTCTTACATCATAAACACATAAACCTTTTCCACCTTCATTTCTAGCTCCTTCAGTTTGAAATGATGAAACTGATCCACCCCAATAAAAATCTTTTGGCATTTTCTTTTCCATTCAAAAATATCCTCCTTGTTCTTTCTGATACCATTGTATTTCAAAACACCACAAGAGTAAAGACATCTAGTCACGTTTATAATATCGTTTCATAAAACATTATTTTTTTGTATAAAATATGAAACTAAGTTTCATAAATAGTATCTTGAACCACAAATATCCCCAGTCAGTTCGTTGTTCTCTAAATAATGTTATAAATTCTACTGGTCTATCTATTAGATAATATTCATTAGTATAAAGAAAGGACAAAACAAAGACACATATTCCATGTATATTCATTCTATCCTCGAAAACGTCCTTACCCATATTATGCCATCATTAGTAAATATATTTCATACAATAATTGCATATCCAAATTATTTATAGAAAAAACAACAGTTATATTCAAACTGTTGTTTCCCCGCATCGTTCGTTTTATCTTTATTATTATCTAACTCATAAAGAGAAGAATGTGACTTTATAATTGGGTCGCCCAATTTAACAATTATTCAATTTCATTAGTTCTGGCAACTTCTCTTATCCATGCAGCTGATTTCTTTTCTTTACGCTTATAACCATCATCAAGACATACACGTACAAAACCATAACGATTCTTGAATGCATTACACCATGACCAGTTATCAATAGCGCCCCAATAATGATATCCTAAACAATTTGCACCATCCTCAATAGATTTTGCAATCCATTCCAAATGATCTCTCACAAATTCAATACGATAATCATCATGAATAATACCATCTTCATCCATGAATTTTTCTTCACCTTCAACACCCATTCCATTTTCTGAAATAAAGAATGGTAAATCAGGGCATTCTTTTTTAATCTTCATACCAAAATCATAAATTCCTTTAGGATAAATTTCCCATCCACGATGAACATTCATTTTTCTTTCTGGCCAAATATATGGTTTGGCAATACATGGCAATCCATTTTCATCAAATTTTGAATCTGGTGCCTGAACACGTGTTGGCTGATAATAGTTAAATCCTAACCAGTCGACCTTTCCTTGTGCTAAAATCGCTTCATCACCAGGACGTCTATCAATTTCTACTTTCCAGTCATTTTCAACAGTATCCAATACATCTTGAGGCAAATGTCCATGCGCCACAACATCTAACCACCAGCGATTATGCAATCCATCAGTCATACGCACTGCTTCTAAATCTTCTGGTGATGGATTTTCTTTTGTATATGGTGGTGCAAAACAGTTAATCATTCCTATTTTTGCACCTTCAATGAGTTTACCTTCTTTTTGAAGTTTTCTAAAGTTCATCACTGCTAAACAATGAGCTAAAGTAATATTATATTGGACATTAATAGATTGTTTAAAATCTTTTTGATATGGATACCAAACACCATGTAGATATTGTTGTTCAGGTTCTACAATAGGTTCATTGAAAGTAAACCAGTATTTCACTTTCATACCAAACTCTTCCATTGCTTTTTTGACAAAGTTTGCATAAGCTTCTACAACTTCTCTATTTTGCCAGCCACCACGTTTTATTAAATATTCAGGCATATCAAAATGATACATATTCATATAAATATCAATATCATTTTCATTTGCACAATCAATCAGTTTATGATACCATGCTGCCCCTTCTGGATTAATATTACCATCCTGGTCTAATAATCTTGTCCATTGCATAGAAGTTCTAAAAGACTTAAAATTCAAACTTTTTAGAAGTTTAATATCATCCTCATATTTATGATACATATCATTTCCAACATATGATCCAACATTATTATGGAATGCATTAATTTCTTTGTCAGAATACATATCCCAATAAGAACGAAGTCGTCCACCTACATTCCAGCTGCCTTCAGTTTGTGGTCCAGACATTGCTGCACCAAAGAAAAAATCTTTAGGTAATTTGATTGTCATTTTTATTCCTCCTGTTTCTATAGTTTCATTATATTGCAAAATAATAACTCGGTAAACATATATCGGTTGTTTTCAAAATAATTTCATTATTATTTCATAAATTCATACTTTTATGAAACTTTGTTTCATGATATACTAAAAGTGGTGATAAAAATGAGCATAATGACACAATTAGAATTTGAACTTGAGTTCTCAGAATCTGAAAAAGAAATAGCCAGATATATTTTAAATCATGGTGATGATGTTTTAGGAATGTCAGTTAAGCAATTAGCGAAACAAACCTATACTTCTCCAGCAACAATCGTAAGACTTTGTAAAAAGATTGGATTAGCTGGATACAATGATTTTAAAATTAAATACTCTGCTGAATTACAATATGATTTGCATCATACAGATCGTATAGATGTTAATTTCCCTTTTGAAAAAGATGATTCTTCTCCAATCATTTGTCATAAGTTAGCTTCACTATCACAAGAAGTCATAGCTGATACAATCAAACTCATAGATTTTCAGCAATTAGAACAAATTGTTGATCTAATTTATCAATATTCAACAATTGATATTTATGGTTCTGGTAATTCATTATTAGCAGCTATGAGTTTTCAGCATAAAATGATGAGAATATCAAGAGATGTCAATTTAAGAGTTTTACATGGTGAACAGATTTTCATGTCTTATAATACAAATCATGATCGAATTGGCATGATCATTTCATATTCTGGTGAGACAAATGAAGTCATTCAAATTGCTCAAATCTTAAAAGAAAAAAAGACTCCTCTTATTGTTTTAACATCTGTTGGAGATAATCGATTATCTCACTTTGCTGATTATATTTTAAATATTGGTTCACGTGAAAAAATTTTTACCAAGATTGCCCCATTTGCTTCTCAAGCTTCTATGGAATATTTATTAAATGTGATTTTTTCATGTATCTTCCAAAAAGATTACGAACAAAATATGCAAAATAAAATTAGATATGATAAAAAGAATGACTCTCGCCATCCTTTATCTAGTCCAATAAGTGATTAAAATAATGATAATTGCTCAATCTTTTGTTGATGAGTTTTATATGCATGAATAATATCTTCCATTTTATATAACAAACCATATTTCTGACATTCTCTTTGAAATACATATTGCAAATGTTGTTTATTTTTACTTAAACATTCATATCTCATGCCATAGCGCTTGAGATATTTTTCTTTTAAACTTGGAAAATATTCATCTAGTTTCTGATAATAATAATCTCTTTGACGATCACGTAAAGTGACACCAAAATAAGCATGAATAAATTTTGCTCCATGAGCAGATGCCAATCTCACCATTTCAATCACATTCTCTTCTGTATCATTAATAAATGGTAAAATAGGGTGCATTAAAATACCTGTAAACAAGCCTGCTTCGCTCAATTTTTGAATAGCTAAAAAACGTTGTGAAGACACACAAACATGTGGTTCTATGATTTTTGATAATTCATCATCACAAGTTGTAATCGTCATTTTTACAATCACATCATTATATTTTTGAATATCTAAAAATAAATGAATATCTCTCACAACCAATTCACTCTTTGTCTCTAACGAAACACCAAAACGATAATCACGAATCAGTTTTAAAGCACCTCTTGTGATTTCTTCTTTTTCTTCAAAGCGATTATAACTATCACTCATCGCGCCAATCCCAACAACACCTTTATGTTTCTTTTTCATCAATTCTTGATTTAAAATATCTAAAGCATTTTCTTTGACTTTAACAATATCAAATTCATCATTCTGATAACATTCACTACGACTATCACAATAAATACACCCATGATGACATCCTCTATACAAATTCATATTATAATCATTACCAAACCAATATTGAGGATATTTATTTTTACTTAGTATTGTTTTTGCAAGTATTGTTTGCATATTCTTTCCTCTTTTCTTTTTTATCATATCATAGGTGTATAAGAAAAGAAATAATATAAATGCTATTTTAGAAGAAAAATATCATTTCTTACATGATCGTTTATGATTTTACAATGACAACTATATCTGCCTAAAATGAAAAATAAAAATGATGAAACAGCCATAAAGAAAATTAAGTTATTCATTTAATTAAACAAATCTAGATGATACATAAGAAAGCATTCATGAATTATGAAATAAATGCAACAATGATATCATCACGCTATTACTAATCCTGATATTATAATTGGTCACAATCTAATTGTTATACTTATTATCACAATGGATATCACTGATAATGTTATTGTCTCTGATACTCTTGCTCAAATTATCAGATACATAAAAGAAAAATTCACTATAAAACCCAGCATAGAATTTTATACTGGGTATGCTTTACTTCATATCATCTTTATCATCTTTATCATCATTTGATGCAATCTTGCCACCTAAGAAACCAGCAAGCAAACTTTTTAAATCAATACCAATAGATTCATTCATTCCTTCACTCACTTGAGTCGCTGTTGTAACAATATCGGAAACAAGTTTAGCACTATTTCCTTCACCATACATAGTAATCTTATCGACATTTTGTAATGGTTTAGCCGCTGCTTCAACTGCTTTTGGTAACATATTGAAATACATTTCCATAACTGCCGCTTCACCATATTTCTTCATTGCTTCAGCTTTCTTATTTAATGCTTCGGCTTCAGCTATACCTTTGGCTTCGATAGCTTTCGCCTCTGCTTCACCTTTAGCCTGAATACCAGCAGCTTCCTGTTCCATTTGATATTTTACAGCCTCTGCCTGAGCTTTTTGTGCTTCAGCCTCTCTTTGTCTTTCAAACAATTGTGCCTCTGCATCTTTTTGACGTTTATAAAGTTCTGCCTCAGCTCTTTGCTGTGTAGCAAATTTTTCAGCTTCTGCTTGTTTTTTAATCTTTGCATCTAATTCCTGTTCAGTAACTTCAACATCTTTACGTCTCAATTCAATTTCTTTTTCCTGTCTCATGATATTAGCATCTGCTGTTGCAATTTCAATAGATTTACGAGACTGTTCTTCTTGAATTTTATAAGCCGCATCTGCTTCTGCCTGTTTTGCATCTGCTGTTTTCTTAAGTT
>NZ_HG005285.1:146249-146794 GCF_000455285.1 Candidatus Stoquefichus massiliensis AP9
ATAATCTTATCGACATTTTGTAATGGTTTAGCCGCTGCTTCAACTGCTTTTGGTAACATATTGAAATACATTTCCATAACTGCCGCTTCACCATATTTCTTCATTGCTTCAGCTTTCTTATTTAATGCTTCGGCTTCAGCTATACCTTTGGCTTCGATAGCTTTCGCCTCTGCTTCACCTTTAGCCTGAATACCAGCAGCTTCCTGTTCCATTTGATATTTTACAGCCTCTGCCTGAGCTTTTTGTGCTTCAGCCTCTCTTTGTCTTTCAAACAATTGTGCCTCTGCATCTTTTTGACGTTTATAAAGTTCTGCCTCAGCTCTTTGCTGTGTAGCAAATTTTTCAGCTTCTGCTTGTTTTTTAATCTTTGCATCTAATTCCTGTTCAGTAACTTCAACATCTTTACGTCTCAATTCAATTTCTTTTTCCTGTCTCATGATATTAGCATCTGCTGTTGCAATTTCAATAGATTTACGAGACTGTTCTTCTTGAATTTTATAAGCCGCATCTGCTTCTGCCTGTTTTGCATCTGCTGTTTTCTAAGT
>NZ_HG005285.1:146820-151881 GCF_000455285.1 Candidatus Stoquefichus massiliensis AP9
CAGCTTTTTTAATAGCCAATTCATTATTCTTTTCAGCAATAATTGTTTCAGCTGCAATTTTAGCATCATTCGCTTCTTGAGATGCTTTAGCTTGAGCTTGAGCAATATCTCTTTCACTGACTGCACGAGAAATAGCAGCATTTTTTTGAATCTTAACAATATTGTCAACCCCTAGATTTTCAATAACTCCATTACCATCAACAAAGTTTTGAACATTAAATGAAACAATATCCAATCCCATCTTTGCTAAATCTGGTTCCGCATTTTCTTTAACCAGTTCAGCAAATTTTTGTCGATCAGAAACCATTTCCTCAAGATTCATACGTCCAACTATTTCACGCATATTTCCTTCCAAAACTTCTCTTGCCACATTAGCGATATATTCTACTGGTTTATTTAAGAAGTTTTGAGCTGCTAAATTTAATCGTGATGGCTCATCACTGATTTTGATATTCACGGCAGCATCAACATTGATATTGATATAATCAGCTGTTGGCACAGCATTAGATGTTTTCACATCAATCGGAATTAACTGTAAATTTAATTCATCTTTCTTTTCTAAGAAAGGAATTTTAATGCCTGCCTTCCCAATCAAAACCTTTGGTTCTTTTCTTAATCCTGAAATAATATAGGCTGTATCAGGTGATGCTTTTACATATCCTGTCACAATAATAACCAATACCAAAATAGCAATAAGCACGCCAATGACAACAGGTATATTTTCTAACAATAGTTCCATCTTTATCCCTCCATTACTATCATATATTTTATTTTATCATTGATGATATCTCTTTGGCAACAAATATCGACAAAATCCCGCTCTCCACAAATAAGAAAAAAACACTTGAAAAAATTCAAATGTTTACTTTCCTAATGGAATTTCAGAATACCCAGCAACCCCAATTCCATTAAAACTTACTCCTAATCCAAGATTATTTTTTTCATCAATATAAACAATACGATACCATTGATGAGGTCCTTCTTCTCTTAAATAATCTAAGCCATTTCCCATCGCAAATCCAATGCCACTTAACACAATCCCAATCACTAACATTAAACCAGCAACAATACCACCAATCTTATATAGTCCCTTATCTTTTAACATACAGCCCCTACCTTTCTCAATACCTTAATAGATACTTCTTTGATATATCCAGTCAGTTGTTTTGAATAATTAAATATACGTTTAGAAACAACATGTGTTAGAATGACACCAATAATTCCCATTGAACCAAAGATTGCACTTAATCCTAATTGTGTTATTCCTAAAGCTATAGAATGAACAAATAATGGAAATGCTCCAAAAATACCAACTATAAAACTTATCGTTCCAGCAAAAGCTAAACAACTTGTTACAATAGGTATACACCAAATCACAATATAAGCACTTAATAACAAGAGGACTCCGGCTGCCAATAATGAGCCCCATAATGGAAATCCCAAAACCAATAACACACCAATAAAAGCTGTACTCTTTTTAGAATGAGGCTTGATTTCAATAATATCATCTCCATGCATATTCAGTAAAATATCATCAATATTTCCCAACGATTGTATAGCCTCTTCCTCACTTATACCATCTTCAATCAAATCATTAATAATTTCATCATAATATTCAACAACCTGACAAACATATTCGTAACTCTCATTCCTTAACTTTCTTTTTAAAGAATCCATAAACTCATTTTTCTTCATTTTCTGATTCCTCCTTAATAAACTGATAAATTTTTTCAACTTCATTCCAACTCTTTAAAAACTCCTGAATTCTTTCGTTCCCTTGTACTGTGATCTTAAAATATTTTCTTAACCGTCCATTATGCTCTACAGAATATGTTTCTACATATTGATTAGCTTCTAATCTTTTTAAAATTGGATAAAGTGTTGATTCAGAAATATGAATACATTGACTTATATCTTTAATAATCTGATAGCCATATGAATCTTTTTTAATCAGACTCGCTAAAACACAATATTCTAGAAAACCTTTTTTGAGTTGTATTTCCATCTTAATACCCCCTAACACATAATACTATATATTACATAGTACTATGTGTCAAGAAGTATTTAAAATAAAAATAACAATTCCATAGAATTGTTATTTTGTAAAAAATGTCCAATATCCCTGTATAAATATAAAAATAATAATACAAGGCAAAATATACTTAAGATAAATACGTGTCCATCTTGGAAAACAAATACCTTCTCCCATATTTGCTTCTGCTAAAAAACGATCAAATCCCCAACCATATCTTGATGTACAAAAAATCAAATAAGCCAATGAACCTAGTGGAAGGAAATTATATGTTACTAAGAAATCTTCTAAATCCTGAATATATGTTCCTGCTCCAAACGGATTAAAATCACTAAAAACATTAAACCCTAGCGCACAAGGTAATGATAAAATTAAAATTAATATCAAATGAATAAGTACAGATTTTTTTCTTGACCAGTTAAAAAGATCCATTCCAAAAGAAATAATATTCTCAAATACAGCGACAATAGTAGACAAAGCAGCAAAACTCATAAAAACAAAAAACAAACATCCCCAAAGTTGTCCCATCCACATCTCATTAAAAATACTAGGTAAAGTAATAAAAACAAGACCAGGTCCACTTTCGGGATTCACACCAAATGCAAAACAAGCCGGAAAAATAATCAAACCTGAGCAAATTGCAACAATTGTATCTAACGTACAAACACTCAATGTTTCTCCAAACAAACGCCTCTCTTTTCCAATATAACTCCCAAAAATAGCAATCGCGCCAATTCCTAAACTGAGCGTAAAAAAAGCTTGCCCCATGGCTGCAAAGATAACTTCTAATAAGCCATATTGTGAAATTGAATCCAAATTTGGAATTAAATAAAATGATAAACCGGCCCCACCACCTGGCAAAGTCACTGCCCTAATTATTAAGACAACAATAATAACAAACAATGATGACATCATAATTTTTGTCATTTTCTCCACACCATTTTGCAATCCTAATGAACATATTCCAAAGGCTAGTGCAACGACAACAATCATCCAAAAAACCTGCATAAATGGATCTTGTAAAGATTGATTAAAGATATTTGTAACACCTTCAGGCGAAACTCCTTGAAATTCTCCATTCAGCATTTTAAAGAAATAAGCAATCATCCATCCACCAACTGTTGTATAAAACATCATTAGCATATAATTACCTGCAGATTGAAAATAACCAATATATTTCCACTTTGGCTTATTTGGCTCAATTGTTTCAAATGCTTTTACAGCACTTTTCTGACTTGCCCTTCCAACCGCAAATTCCATAGTCATAATAGGCGCACCTAAAATAACCAAAAACAGCAAATAAATCAAAACAAAAATAGCACCACCATATTGTCCTACAACATAAGGAAAACGCCAAACATTTCCTAAACCTATAGCACATCCCGCTGAAATCAAAATAAAACCTAAGCGTGATGAAAATTTCTCTCTTTCCATACTTTCCTCCCCTTTTTATGCTTTCTATAGTTTACAATAAAAATAAAAATATGTAAAAATATTGAGAAAAAGAAAAAGCGATGAGAAAATCTCATCACTTTTTATTAATAATTTTCAGCCATTCTTTCAAAGAATGCTTTTGGATACCCACAAGTTGGACATCTTTCTGGTGCTTCTTCACCTTCATAAATGAATCCACATTGACGACATTTCCATCCCTTAGGCGCATCACCTTTAAACGTTTTATCTTCTTTATAATTCTTTAATAATCTTAAATATCTTGCTTCATGTGATCTTTCAACTTTACCAACATTTTCAAACTTAATTGCTAAATCTTCAAACCCTTCTTCTCTTGCTTCTTTAGCCATTCTTGCATACATGTCAGTCCATTCTTCGTTTTCACCATCAGCAGCAGCTTGTAAGTTTTCATCAGTTGCTCCAATACCATGGAATTCAGAGAACCACATCTTTGCATGTTGTTTTTCCTGATTAGCAGTTTCTTCAAAAATCACAGCAATTTGTTCTAAACCTTCTTTTCTAGCCATTTCTGCGAAATAAGTGTATTTATTTCTTGCTTGAGATTCTCCAGCAAAAGCTTCCATTAAATTTTTTTCAGTTTTTGTACCAGCATATTTTGAATTTCTTTCTTCTTCTACTTTTTCAAATTGACTTGCTGGAACCTTACAAATTGGACATACTTCTGGAGGTGTATCTCCTTCATGTACATATCCACATACTTTACATACCCATTTTGCCATAATTTATATTTCCTCCTTCAATTTTTTATCTGTCTTTATTATACTACAAATTTTGGTAAAATCAAGAACTTTTTTAATAATAGTAATCATTACTGTTTATTTATTCCCTATTTATCAATGTTTTTTGTAATAAATTATTTTATATTTTTTCATGTGATATTTTTATGATATCATTATTAAAGATATCTTCTCTATATTTCTCTATAATATGAATTGTATTTTAAAATTCATCGTTGTATAATGGCGTTGTTAAGAGCGATATTTATAGTAATGACTTATATAGCGTTAACTTTATCTGTCTTTTAACAAATACAAAGAATGCGTCGTATTCATAATGAAACGACAGTGGAGGAAAAAAATGAATAAACAAAAAACAAAGAACCTTGCGTTCATGTCGCTTTTTATAGCGATAGAAATTCTCATGGTTATGATTCCTTTTTTAGGATTCATACCTGTTGGTCCCTTACGTGCTACTACTCTACACATTCCAGTCATTATTGCGGGAATTGTCTTAGGTAAAGAAAAAGGAGCAGGGATTGGATTGGTATTTGGCTTATCTAGTTTAGTCATGAATACTATTCAGCCAACAGTTACCTCTTTTGTTTTCTCACCATTTATCAGTGGTTCTATTCTTAGTGCAGTGATTGCTATTGTACCAAGAGTTCTTATTGGTTATGTGGCTGGATTGATTTATGAAAAAATCAAAAACAAAAATGAGATTCTTGCCATGACAGTCGGTTCTTTTTTAGGTGCCATGACAAATACAATTCTAGTACTTGGTGGTATTTATGTTATTTTTGGATCACAATATGCTAGTGCAATTGGTAAAGATTTATC
>NZ_HG005285.1:152389-162279 GCF_000455285.1 Candidatus Stoquefichus massiliensis AP9
TGTTTTATTTCCTTATTTAATAGGGATTATTACAACAAATGGAATTGTTGAAGCCATTGTTGGAACTATTATTGCTGTTATGGTATCAAAAATATTAATTAAAATGAATTAAAGAAATGAGGTTATCTTCTATGACAAAGAAAATTATTGTTGGCATTACAGGCAGTATTGCGGCTTTTAAAGCAGTACAGTTAGTAAGTGATTTAGTGAAACTCAATTATCATGTTGAAGTCATGATGAGCGAAAGTGCTGCAAAGTTTATCACGCCAATCTGTATTCAGTCGCTTACAAAAAGAAAAGTTTATATCGATACATTTGATGATGAAAACCCAGCTATTATTACACATGTAGATATTGTTAAAGATGCTAATTTATTTATGGTTGTACCAGCTAGTGCTCATACAATTGCAAAATTAGCTTATGGTTTTGCTGATAACATGTTAACATCAGCATTTTTAGCTGCCACTTGTCCAAAAATGATTGCCCCTGCCATGAATGTCCATATGTATGAAAATCCTATCACTCAAAAAAATATGCAAACTTTAAAAGATCAGGGCGTTCTCTTTGTAGAACCTATTTCAGGATTACTCGCTTGTGGTGATGTTGGTCAAGGAAAATTAGCTGATGAGCAAGATATTCTTGAAATGATAGATTATGCTTTAACTGAGAAAACCCTCGTTGGGAAAAAAGTTTTGATAAGTGCAGGTCCTACTCAGGAAAGTATTGATCCGGTTCGTTTCATAACCAATCATTCAAGTGGAAAAATGGGTTATGCTATTGCAAAAGCAGCTTTTTGTCTTGGTGCTGAAGTCACTTTGGTGAGTGGACCTACTCATTTAAAAAAACCTTATGGAGTCAAAAAGATTGATGTCATCAGTGCACAACAAATGTATGAAGCAATTATAGATATTTCTAATCATCAGGATTATATCATTATGTCAGCAGCTGTTGGTGATTATGCATGTCAAACAATTGCAAATGATAAAATAAAAAAAACTGGAGAGAATCTTTCTCTAGAACTTCATAAAAATAAGGACATTCTCTTAGAATTAGGTCAAAGAAAAAAAACTCATCAGATTTTATGTGGATTTGCAATGGAAACAAGTGATTTGATTCTTCATGCAAAAGAAAAATTAACTAAGAAAAACTGTGACATGATTGTAGCCAATCATTTAAAGACAGAGGGTGCTGGTTTTCAGGGAAATACAAATGTTGTCACAATGATAACACAAGATGATATGAAAGATTTTGGCTTAATGAATAAAGAAGAATTAGCTTATGTCATATTAGAAATCTTAATAAAAATGGAGGAAAGCAAATGTTAGTAGCAATTGATATTGGAAATACAAATATTACTATGGGTGTGTATAATCAGGATGAATTAATTGGAAATTATCGTTTAACAACGAAATTTCAAAGAACATCTGATGAATACGGTTTTATGTTATTATCATTTTTAAATGCTTCTTCTATTCTAGTTAATGATATTGAAGATATTATTATTAGTAGTGTTGTTCCAAAAATTAACTATTCATTTACAAACTGTATTAAAAAATATTTACATAAGAATCCCATTTTTATTGGTCCTGGTGTTAAAACTGGAATAGATATACGTATTGATAATCCTTCTACTTTAGGAGCTGATCGTTTAGTTGATGCAGCAGGTGCCTTCTATACTTATGGTGGACCATGTTTAGTTATTGATTTTGGTACTGCGACAACTTATGATGTTGTGACTGCTAAAGGAGAATTTATTGGTGGAGCAACTGCTCCTGGTATTGGTATTTGTACCAATGCATTATCTTCGCAAGCAGCTAAATTACCAGAAATTGAAATTCAAAAACCAGATAAAATTATTGCTAAAAATACAATCAAAAGTATGCAGGCTGGTGTTGTCTTTGGCTATATTGGACAAACAGAATATATTATTCAAAAAATAAAAAAAGAGTATGGTGAAGATTTGAAGGTTATCTCAACGGGAGGTCTTGGAAGAATTATAGCAAATGAAACTGATGAGATTGATATTTATGATGTTGATTTAACATTCAAGGGATTAAAAATTATTTATGAAAAGACAAAAAAAAGTTTGTATAATCAATAAAGAGGTTGATAACAACCTCTTTTTCTTTACAATATATAATCTGTATTTAAAATTTAAAGTATGTTACACACTAAAGCTTTTCCCCATTACTTTCTATAACCATTTTATACCAATCAAACGATTTCTTTTTATATCTTTTTAATGTCCCTTTACCAGCATTATCCTTATCAACATATATAAATCCATATCTTTTTTTCATTTCACCTGTTGAGACTGAAACAATATCAATTGGTCCCCATGTAGTATAACCCATAACATCAATATAATCCTCATCAATAGACTGTTTTATCTGTAAAATATGGTTTCTAAAAAATTCAATACGTTCTTCATCTATAATTTCATCTTTTTCATTAATTTGATCATCTAAAGGTATACCATTTTCTACAATAAATAAAGGAATTTCATAGTGATGATATAATTCATTTAATGCTATTCTTAATCCAATGGGATCTATATTTCTATTCCATTGTCCTCTTTTTAAATATTCATTTTTCTTTTCTATAGAAAATTCATATTTATTTATTGCCTTAACAACATAAGAAAAGTAATAACTAAAAGCAATAAAATCAACTTTCCCATTTTGTAAGAGATATTCATCTTCTTTTGAAATTTTTAAATCAATATTTAATCTTTTTAATAATGATTGACATAGTGTTGTATATTTGCCTTTTACCATGACATCAGTATAATAATAATTTTGTTGATAATAAAGCTGTCTTGCTCTTTCATCCTGTGGACTACATGTTTTTGTATATGATGGCGTATACTGAATCATACAACCAATTTTAAAATCAGGATTTATTTTATGTCCTAATATTACTGTTTTGGCACTTGCAATAAACATATGATGGCTCGCTAATATTTTTATCTCATTATGATTTTCATTTTCTGTAAATTTTAATCCAGCTTGTAACCATGGTACTTCTTTATTCATAGTTTCATTAATTTCATTAAAAGTAATCCAATATTTTATTTTATTTTTATATCTATGAAACACAACTTCTGCATATTTCATAAATAAGTCTATAAGGATTGGATTTCTCCAAGAGCTATACTTATTCACTAAATTCAATGGCGTTTCAAAATGAGATAAAGTCACAACAGGTTGAATGTGATACTTTAATAATTCATCAAAGACATTATCATAAAATTGTAATCCTTTTTCATTTGGCAATTCATCATCCCCATTAGGAAATATTCTCGCCCAGCTAATAGACATCCTTAAACATTTAAATCCCATTTCTGCAAACAGCTTAATATCTTCTTTATATTGATGATAGAAATCAATAGCTTCATGACTTGGATAATATTCTCCTTCTTGAATATCAGCATCAATGATTCTAGGTATTCCTTTTTTTGAACATTTCATAATATCAGCTATATTTAAGCCTTTTCCATCTTCAGTATATGCTCCTTCACATTGATTGGCAGCTAATGCCCCACCCCATAAGAAATCTTTTTTCATATTAATGATTTTCCTTTGACTCACTTGATAATTCCGGATTTATTTTATTAGACATTATCACAAATGGAGCATAAATTACAAAACCAACAACCACAACAACAACTGTTAAAAAGAGTGCCTGCCATTGTCCACTAAATGCTAAGAATTGTTGTATAAACATTGGCATTCCTGCAATTGATTCAACATAAGATGCTGTTAAAAAGCCTGATGTAATAGCATAATATCCTATATTAGCTGTAATTAATGACACTGCAACAAACGGAATTAAGAAAACAGGATTAAGCATGATAGGCAAGCCAAAAACCATTGGTTCAGAAATTCCACAGATTAGCGGAATCATAGATAATTTAGTCACCTCTTTATATTCTTGTCGTTTAGAAAAAACCATAATAGCTAGTGCCAATGAAATAACAATCCCTGATCCACCTAAATTCGTAAACAAATGAACATAAGCTAATGTATAAAATTCTGTCGGCAAAGCACCAGATGCAACCAAAGCAATATTAGTTGCAAGAGCAGCAGTTCGTACTGGTTTAGCAATAACATTCATAGCCATATGACCATGAATATCAGTCCACCATAATAACTGGGACAAAAGAACAATAATACTTACTCCTAATTGAGACCCTACAACCTGATTGAAAGGAACTTGAATAACACTATATATAATATTATTCATATATAAGCCCGTCATTCCATACAGAATTCCTCCAGTAACACCAAATAATGTAATTGTCATCCATGCTGGAATAAGTGCATTGAATCCACCAGCAATCATTGGTGGTACACTTTCTGGTAATTTGATTTTTATTTTTTCTACTTTTAATAAACGATTAAAAATCATATTAGCAACAATAGAAACAAAAAATGCAAGAAATAAAGTTGATGCTCCTAAATCTCCTAACAAATTGTCCTGGTTAGATACAACTAAGAATAAAACAGCAGTAACTAATACATTAATCAATGGATTATGTTTTTCATTTTTTCCTAATGTATACCCCATTAAGACAACTAACCATAAAGCCATACATGAGATACAAGCAAAGTTCACTGTTGAAAACATATTGGAATAATTTTCCAACCATTTTAATGATTGAAATTGAGCTAACCCAGTTTTAGAACAAATAAAAATATTAAATAATAAAGCAAATGATGCCAATGATAATCATTGGCATCATCATTGTAAATGAATCTCGAATAGCACAAATATACTTGTTGTTATTCATATAATCAGTAATTGGCATTAAAACTTTTTCTAAAATAGATGTTAATTTATTGAACATATTCTACCTCCTTGTTCATCTTTTTTAATTCTGTTTTCATCTGTCTTCAATAATAAAAGTCTTCTCCTTTCGTGATTATTATTTCACAAAATTCAAAGACTTTTCTACAAATCTCATCATGTTTTAACAGTGTTAAAACATTTATAAAAATGTAAATTAAAAAAATAAACACTGTTCAATTATCTTCATCTATTAAAATAGGGTTCGTTGAATACCTCTTTGATTCTAATTTCTTAGTAAGTGATATCTTAAATTCAAAATGATTGGCATAATCCATTGAAAAATATGCAGAATATAATATATCTAACAAAAAGGATATTGATAAATTACTATTAAAATTAGCAATATTATGTCTTATGTTTTCCCTTGTAGAAATATACAATTTAGCATCACTCATATGACTTAATGTATTTTCTCCATAAGATGTCATTGTGATAAAAGGAATACGACGTGCAACACACGTTTCTGCCATCTGAATAATACTGTCTGTCTCACCAGAATAAGAAATAAAAATAACACAGTCTTCAGGCCTAATACAATAAACATCATATCTTTGATAATTAGCATTGTTATCTATATATACATTTTTGCCTATCTTCATCATTTTTTCTTTAAAAGACTCAGCAATATTTAAAGCTGTTCCTCTTGAATAAATATGAATATCCTGTGATGTTGTTAATATTTTAACTGCTTTCTGAAATAAATCATGATGAAGAAGTGATAATGTATCATCAATTGTTTCTTTATATAATAATCCTAACTTATTCGCTGCTTTGTATATTGTATCTCCCTCTAAGAAAGGAATATTGGGATCAACTGTTCCAAATTGTCTATTTAAATATTCAATTTCTTCAATATATGATTTCTTAAAGTTATCAAAACCTATTATGCCTACTTTCTTACATAAATTTAATACTGTGGCTGGCGATGTAAAAGTTTCTTTTGCAATACTTCTTGCTGAATAATCTTGAATATTTTCTCCTAAATGGATAATAAATTCAGCAATGATTTCTTCACCTTTTGAAAAGCCTTCTTTTTTAGTTAATTTATCAACAAGTAACAATATCATCACCTCCATATTCTTTATCATAATATAAAAAGAAAAGTCATGAAATCTAAACTTTATAAATTCTCTTGATTATACAGCATACATAAAAGTCTTGCCATAATAACTTCTTTTGAAAACAAAGTCAAAAACTTCTCAGTATCTATTTTCTCCTCTTCGGGATAAAGCATACCATGCAATAATCTTCCAATCAGCCCTTTTTTATTAATATTTTTAAGTGTTCTCGTCATATCATCTGTTGAACGCAAAGAAATCATCTGATACTGACTATCAGTATATTTTTCAAAGTCTTTTAATAAATCTTTCACAATGATATCAAATTGGTAGACATAACTAGGATCACGCTCTAAAAGTTCTAATATCCAGTCCAAAGCAATATAAAGATAATCATTTTCATCCAATGGCTGGTCTTTATGAGATTCCATAAACTTATAAACTAAATTTCCACCTGTATCACTTCTAAAGGTTTTACGCATATATCTTTCAAGATATAATATTTCTTTATAAAATTCATAAAATAATGGTGTTTCAAATTCTGTAAATGTATATTTAACCCCAACATAGTCTCCAAAATATTTCATTGCTGTTTGGTATCCTAGGCGCAGGTTACGATCAAGAGCAACTCTAGAAAAATCTAAGAATCCTCCTAAATCAACATAAGGCATTGTATATGTGATATGTGGTCGATTGACATAATGTTTATGTGTTGCTTCTTTACTATTCATATCAACAACAATAATTTCATCTGCACCCATATCAAAAGCTAAATCAATGGGAACATTATCATAATATCCACCATCAATAAATGACTGATCTTCAATATTATGAATTGGAAAGACAGGAAAACATGATGCACTTGCTATTAAGTAATCAAATATATATTCTTTTTTCATTTCTTCTTTTGTGATTAATAATGGTTTTAGGGATGGATAATAAACTGTACATAGCCCAAAATCAATAGGTGACCTAAGAAGTTTATTTTCATCTAACAAACCTCTTATTAATTCTTTTAGAGGAGTAATATCAGCCCCTTTTTCTTTAAGATATCTTTTAAAAAAAGAAATAACAAGATTAGATTGGTTTAACATATTCTCAATATCAAAGCTAAAATCTGGTGAAAAACCACCAGCAAAGACTTGACTAATATCTAATGTCTGCCATAAATTTTCCATTGCATTTTGATCCTGTTGAGCTAACAAACAACCATTTAATGCACCTATTGATGTTCCTGTCACAATCTGGTAATCAATACCTATTTCTTTTAAAGCCTTCATATATCCAGCTTCATAGGCACCTTTAGAGCCACCACCAGCTAGTACTAATGCTCTTTTCATACTATCCCTCTTTTCTTTGACTCTCCTCTATCATATTAGCATAATCTTTTAAATATGATTCAAATTCATCAAACGATGTTAAACGGTATTCCCAGTTTGGTGACCCAATTTTACCTGGAATATTAAAACGACACGATGTATCACACCCCATGATATCCCACACTGGAATAATAACTTGGCTTGATTTTAAATCCAAACAATAATGAATGATTTTCTGATACATCTTTTCTTCTTTATATTTTTTCAACAATTTTTTTAATATTTCTAAATCATCTTCATTAATCGTTTCTAACCATCCAACCAAAGTATCATTGTCATGAGTTCCCGTATAGACAATAACTTTATCAAAATCAAAATCATTCGCATAATGAAACTGAAAAACATACATTCCTTTCAAATGATAATGATCTCTTAATTCATAGACCTCTTTTCTTAATTCACCTAAATCTTCTGCCAAAATACTAAGATGAGTAATATTTTGATATAATGTATCAAATAATTGATACCCTGGTGCTTCTATCCATTGTCCAATAACAGCCGTTGGTTCACTTGCTGGAATTTTCCAATATGTGTCAAATGCTCTAAAATGATCTATACGAACAGTGTCGTACATTTGTTGTGCAGCTCTCATCCTATCTATCCAGAATGCAAAATCATGTTCCTGTAAATAATCCCAGTCATATAAAGGATTTCCCCATCTTTGTCCAAATTTACTAAAATAATCTGGCGGAACTCCTGCTACAAATGAAGGTGTCCCATCTTCTTCAAGTAAAAAATTTGCCTGATTCATCCAAACATCGACAGAATCCAAACCGACATAAATAGGCATATCACCAATAATAGAAATGCCTTTTTGATTCGCATAATTTTTTAAAGCCGTCCATTGTTTAAAGAAACAATATTGTAAAAAAATCTGATAGTCAATGTCTTTAGTAAAAGGTAATAAAGAAAATGTTTTTTCTTGACTATAATACTTATATTCATCTTCCCATTCTAGCCATGTTTTTTGATGATTTTGATCTTTAAAAACTTTAAATAATGCATAATCATGAACCCATGAATGATCTGTTAGAAACTGATGATAGTTATCATCAGGCATAAAACGTGAAAAAGCTAATTCATACAATTTTTCTTTGACTGGTCTAACTTGCTGATAAGCCACAAAAGGTAACTGACTATTAAAATATGTGACTTCCTCTTCTTTAAGTAAACCATCCTTAATGAAATCATCCAAACTCAAATAAATTTCATCACCAGCATGTGTTGATAAAGGCTGGTAGGGCGAATTCCCATACCCTAGTGGATTTAATGGTAAGATTTGCCATATATAGATATGTGCATCTGCCATTTTGTCTACCAATTCATATGCATATTTTCCAAAATCACCAACACCATAACGATTTGGCAAAGCAGAGATTGGAAATAAGAGTCCTGCTTGTCTTTTCATAAATACCACCTAATATCCTAAATTTTCTTCTATAATAATAACTTTAATTCGATTGACCTGTCCTTGATAAGCGAGTTTCACATAGCTGCTGCAAATACGATCAGTACTATGACAATCATTGCATTGCCCTGTTTTAACACATGGCGTTTTTTTATTTAAACGCATTGCATTCGCTGGAGCACTACATCCTCGAATATGAGCAATTGCCTCTTCTTCATCCTGACAAATCTTATTTAATCCTGCAATAACAATAACTTCCTTTGGTCCAAAAATCATTGCTGCCACACGATTACCAGTTCCATCAACATTATATAGACAACCATCCATTGTTAAAGCATTGGTACTTGTAATCAATAAATCAGCAAAAAATCCCTCACGAAATCGATTCATCATTTCATCACGAGATATCCCTTCTTCATAACGATCAATAAAATCAACATCACTTTCTCTTATAAAATCAATAACTCCTAATTGATTTAAAGTAACACTACCACCCACTGCAACTTTCTTTTGTAAATTCAGTACCCCTCTTAAATAGTGCATTAACTCTTCTTTGTCTTTAACAAACAAACATGTCATATTATTGGCTTCAAAAGCTTTAATCAATTGTGTCTCTTTGATTCTTAATAACGTTTCTAAATTCTTTTCCATCATATTTTCCTCCACATTTTTTATGACAACGAGAACAATCATGACATTCATATCTTCTTATTCCCTTTATCGCCAGAATAATGCATACCCCTAATACCATAATCACAATAATATCAATGAAACTCATAACAATAAACTTCCTAACTGATAAAGTATAAATGCAACAATATAAGCCATTCCAGTTTGAAACATAACTGTCGCAATGGCTTGTCGCCATGAACCCAATTCACGCTTTGTTGCTGCAAAAGCTGCAATACAAGGCATATATAATACTGTAAACACTAAAAATGTAAATGCACTTAATGGTGTAAATATAGCTGCTAAAGCATTATTTAAAGCAATTGTATTTGAAGCCTGTGTTAAAACAGTTAATGTCGATACAACTGATTCTTTAGCTGTAATACCTGTCATTAATGCCGTTGATGCACGCCAATCACCAAAGCCCAATGGTTCAAATATAGGTGCTACAAATGAGCCAATAGCTGCTAAAATACTTTGGCTACTATCTGTAATCATTTCAAATCTAAAATTAAAACTCTGTAA
>NZ_HG005285.1:162352-195870 GCF_000455285.1 Candidatus Stoquefichus massiliensis AP9
ATGCAACAATATAAGCCATTCCAGTTTGAAACATAACTGTCGCAATGGCTTGTCGCCATGAACCCAATTCACGCTTTGTTGCTGCAAAAGCTGCAATACAAGGCATATATAATACTGTAAACACTAAAAATGTAAATGCACTTAATGGTGTAAATATAGCTGCTAAAGCATTATTTAAAGCAATTGTATTTGAAGCCTGTGTTAAAACAGTTAATGTCGATACAACTGATTCTTTAGCTGTAATACCTGTCATTAATGCCGTTGATGCACGCCAATCACCAAAGCCCAATGGTTCAAATATAGGTGCTACAAATGAGCCAATAGCTGCTAAAATACTTTGGCTACTATCTGTAATCATTTCAAATCTAAAATTAAAACTCTGTAAAAACCAAATCACTATAGATGCAATAAAAATAACAGTAAAAGCTTTACGAATAAAATCCTTAGCTTTATCCCATACATTCAATAAAACATTCTTTAAAGTTGGAATACGATAAGCAGGTAATTCCAATACAAAAGGAACAGGTTCTCCCAAAAATACAGTACTTTTCAGTAACATTGCTGAAACAATAGCCACCAATATTCCAATGCAATAAATTGTCATCATTACAATAGCAGCTTTCGTTGGAAAAAAAGCCGCAATAATCATTCCATAAATAGGCAATTTCGCACTACAAGACATAAACGGTGTTAAAACAATTGTCATCTTTCGATCACGATCACTTGATAATGTACGCGTCGCCATAATAGCTGGAACACTACATCCAAATCCAATCAACATAGGAACAAATGATCGACCTGATAACCCAATTTTTCTTAATGCCTTATCCATAACAAATGCAACACGTGCCATATAACCACTATCTTCTAATAATGATAAAAAGAAGAACAAGATGACAATCACAGGCAAAAATGATAAAACACTCCCAACACCTGCTAAAATACCATCACCAATCAAGGCACACAGGGGCCAATAAGCAACTTGTCCTTTTTCTAATAATGATACAAGTGTATCCGATAAGATCGTTATCCCTTGATCCATTAAATCTTGCAAAGGTGCTCCTATAAGGTAAAAGGTCAAATAAAAGATTAATAACATAATTAATATAAAAATTGGAATTCCTAAATACTTATGTGTTAAAAGACAATCAATCTTTTCTGAACGAACTTGCTCTTTTGTTTCACACTCACTAAAAACACAATAATAACAAACTTCTTCAATAAAAGAATAACGCATATCAACCAAAGCAGCTTCACGATCTGTTTCAGATTCAGCTTCCATTCCTTCTAAAATATGTTCAATAATATGACGATCATTATCGCTCACATCCAAAGTTCTAAACATATCTTCATCGCCTTCAATCAGTTTTGTTACACAATACCTTAATGGTAAATGCAACCCATGAACACGCTGTTCAACAATATGTGAGATAGAATGAATTGCTTTATGAACAGGACCATGACATAAATCTAAGTGTCTTGCAGGTTTTCCTATATTCTTTTCAATTGCAGTAATAACATCTTCAATTCCTTCATTTTTACTTGCAGAAATAGGAACAATTTCCATCCCTAAGCGTTCTTTCAAACCATCCATATCTATACAGTTTCCACTCGCCACAACTTCATCCATCATATTTAAGACAAGAATAATAGGAATGTTTAATTCCATTAACTGCATTGTTAAATAAAGGTTTCTTTCAATATTAGTTGCATCAACAATATTAATAATAAGATCTGGATGTTCTTCTAATAAATATTGGATTGAAACAATTTCCTCTGATGTGTATGGCGATAAAGAATAGATACCTGGTAAATCAATTAATTCAAATTCATCTTTATGTTTTTTTATAAAACCTTTTTTTTGTTCAACTGTCACACCTGGAAAATTACCAACATGCTGAGAAGAACCTGTTAAAGCATTAAATAAAGTTGTTTTCCCACAATTCTGATTACCTATCAATGCTATTTTTCTATTCATCATGTTCCTCCCTAACTTCAATTCTGGAAGCATCATCTTTTCTTAATGTTAAAACATAACTGCGTAAATAAACTTCAATAGGATCACCCATTGGTGCAATCTTCCGTACTTTAATCTTTGTTTTAGGCGTTAAACCCATTTCTAATAAACGGCGTCTTAATAAACCTTGACCACCGACTGATTCAATCACAACCATCTTTCCTGGCTGAACTTCATCTAAAGTCATAACTCCACCCCATTTCTTCTATTATAACTTATTTTTAGATGTTTTGAAACCATCGATTTTGATTTAAAGAAAAGAAGTAGAAAACTATTTTCCACCTCTTAATTTCTTAACTTTATGATTCATCCAGTGTCTAACAATATGCTGGTATACCCATCGTTTCAAGATATTAATATTTTGATGATAATTTTGATAAAAATCATCCGGTGTTTTGTATATTCCTAAGTCTTTGACAAGCGCTTCTTTTTGAATATAAGTATCATTTAAAGACCAGTTTACATCAACTGTTTGTAAATTCTTAACAGCCACTGCATAACCACAAAATTTTATCTTTTGAGGATATCTATTTTGAATAGCCAATAAATAATTTTTATCTAAAATAACACCTTCACACACATACCAGTTTCCCTGTATAAAAACCTCTACCCAACTATGAATAATCTCCTGTGGAGATAAATGATAGATGATCCCACTTAAAATTCCCTTTTGTAAAGCTTTATCAACAGTTGCTCCATGTAATCGACACTCGATATGACAGTATCTTAATAAATCCATTAATAAGATAGCTTTTGTATTACATTGTCCATATCCATCTTTTAAAATCAGACTTGCCAGACGATAATCCTCTTTATTATAACCAAAGAGGATATCATTGGAAACAAAATTATAAATAGCTTTCACTTTTTCAACATCGCCTAACTGTAGCCACCCTTTTTCATAAATGAGTCTTTCAATACTTGGATGATTATCTAAACAAAATGTTTCTTTCATCGTAATACACGCATTGAATTTAAAATAGCAACCAGTGTTACACCTACATCAGCAAAAACACCCATCCACATATTAGACAATCCAAACATCGTTAGTAATAAAACCCCAATTTTAATGACTAAAGTAAATGTCACATTTTGTTTTAAAATTTTATTTGTTTTATGTGATATGACAATCGCATCTTTAATCGTTTCAATATTATCTTGCATTAAAACAACATCTGCTGCTTCAATAGCTGCATCACTACCAACCCCACCCATAGCAATACCAACATCTGCTCTTGCAAGAACTGGTGCATCATTAATGCCATCTCCAACAAAAGCAACATAACCATGTTTTTGATTTAATAATTGTTCAACTTTAGCAACCTTATCTTGAGGTAATAATTCACTGTAAACAGTATCAATACCTAATTTTTTAGCCACATCCTGAGCCACACGATGATGATCTCCAGTTAACATAACTGTATTTTTAATTCCTACTTGTTTTAATGCCTGAATACCTTTTATTGTTGTTTCTTTTATTTGATCAGCAACAACAATAGATCCTGCAAACTGTCCATCAATTGCTACATAAACAATTGTCCCTACAGTCGTTGGTTCAATAATTTCAATTTTCTGATCAGCAAAGAAAGATGCATTTCCTAAAACAACATGTTTATCAAGAATCTTCACATCGATTCCTTTACCTGCAATCTCTTTAAAATCATGTATTTGACTCTCATCAATATCCTGATGATATTTTGCTACAATACTTTTAGCAATAGGATGATTACTATAAAACTCACCATAAGCTCCATACATTAATAAATCATCATTACCATTAACTTCAACAACATCAAATGATCCTTTTGTTAATGTTCCTGTTTTATCAAAAACAACTGTATCCACATCTTTTAATAGTTCTAAATAATTTCCACCTTTAATTAAAGCACCTAATTTACTAGCTTTCCCTAATCCTGCATATAATCCTAAAGGAATAGAAATAACCAGTGCACAAGGACAAGAAACTACCAAAAATGTCAAAGCACGATATAGCCATTCATTAAAGATTGCATCCTCAAAGATAAACATTGGAACAATAGCTAATAAGACAGCTAATCCAACAACAGTAGGTGTATAGATTTTTGCAAATCTTGTAATAAACTTCTCAATTGGTGCTTTTTTACTTGCAGCATTTTCCATAAGTTCTAAAATTTTTGAAACTGTAGAGTCAACATATGGTTTTGTTACTTTCACTTCTAAGATTTCTGTTAAATTAACAACGCCTGCTAAAACATCTTCATTTTGACTCACTTCTCGTGGAACTGATTCACCTGTTAAACTTGACGTATCAAGCATAGAATGTCCACTTATGACAATTCCATCTAATGGGATTTTTTCTCCCACTTTAACAACAAGTATATCTCCAACTTTCACTTCATCAGGTTCTACTTTCATAACACCTTGTGATGTTTTTAAGTTTGCATACTCACTCTTAATATCCATCAATGAAGAAATAGAACTTCTCGTTTTATTCACAGCATAAGATTGAAAAATTTCACCAATAGAATAAAACAACAACACTGCTACTGCTTCAGCATAATCACCTATAATAAATGCCCCAATAGTAGCAACACTCATTAAGAAATTTTCATCAAAGATTTCTCCTCTTAATATATTTTTCATTGCCTTTAAAATAACATCATATCCAATCAATACATAAGCAGCTAAAAATCCAATAAATGCAAATGATTGAGTTTTCAATAATATACTAACAATATAGATAATAACTCCAACAATTAAAGACAAATGATCTTTCCAAACAAAAAGTTTAGGTTTTTCAATAACACGTTTCTCATCTTTATAAGATAAAGCAACTCCATCCTCAACATGATCAATCGTCTTTTGTAAAGCATGAAACAAATTATCTTTACTCACTTGCCCATGTGGTTTCACTTGTAATGTTTCTGTTGAAAAATTTAAAACAGCTTTTTCTACTTCTTCCATCTTTTGAATGGCTTCTTCAACTTTCATAGCACATGAAGCACAATCAAGTCCTGCAACATGATATGCAATAACATTCTTTGCATCTAATAAGCGATGATCCTCACTATGTTCATGACCACAATCACAATGTTCATGATCGTGATGATGTTCATGTCCGCATCCGCAAGTTTCACCTTCTCCATGATGATGTTCATGAGCACATGTTTCTCCATCATCATGGTGATGAGTATGTTCACTATGATGATGTTTGGATTGACGTGAATGTTTATCTTTTTCTTCAAGTGTAACCTCTGGCTCTAATTTTTGTATAGCTTTTTCTAACTCATGAATATCAATCTCATTATCTGATTCAATCATGAGTAATTCATTAGCAAACGATAGTGTACATTCATTTATATCATTTCTTTTATTGATCATATCTTCAATCTTTTGAGCACATGAAGCACAATCAAGATTTTTAATTACATATTTTTTTATCATATTTATTCGCTCCTATTCAATAACATGTTTATACCCAGCATCGAAGATTTGTTGTACATGTTCATCATCCAATGAATAATACATCATTTTTCCATCTCTTCTAAATTTAACAAGATTAGCTGTTTTTAATATTCTTAACTGATGTGAAATTGCTGATTGTGTCATTTGCAAAGTTGCAGCCAAATCATAAACACACATTTCTGATTCAAAGAGTGCACATATAATTTTAATTCGTGTAGAATCGCCAAAAACTTTAAATAACTCTGCAACATCATACAAAATTTCCTCATCAGGCAATGATTTTGTCACTTGATCAACCACTTTTTGGTTAACAATCGTTGATTTATCCATAGTTTCCTCCCGTCATATGAACAATTATTCATATGACAATATGATTATATAATGAATTGATTGACAAGTCAACAGATTTTGGTAAAATATATAAAAACGGGGTGAAAATATGAAGAGATTATTAGTTGTCGTAGATTTTCAAAATGATTTTGTATCAGGAAGCTTAGGATTTGAAAAAGCTAAAGAATTAGAAAACCATATTGTCAATCTTATTAAGGAGTATCATATGAATGGGGATGAAATTGTTTATACAATGGATACCCATACAAATAGTTATCTAGAAACATACGAAGGAAAGCATTTACCAGTAGAACATTGTATTGAGCATACTGAAGGATGGGAACTTTATGGCAAAGTTGGGGAATTATTACAAGATTGTTTATGTTTTAAAAAGCCTACATTTCCATCATTAGATTTAGCTTATTATTTAGAGGGTAAAGAATATAAAGATATTACATTTGTAGGAGTTGTTTCTCACATTTGTGTTTTATCTAATGCTATTATGGCCAAAGCCGCACAACCTGATACACCTATATGTGTAGATTTAAGAGGAACTGCAAGTGCTGATGAGAAAGTTCATCTAGAAAGTATTGATGTTATGAAATCAATGCAAATAGAAATCATAGAATAAAAGAAAAACAGCTTATTCGACATCATAATCGAATAAGCTGTTTTCACGCAATTTAACTTTCTGAATATATTCTACATAATCATGTGATTCAATATCATTTCCAAGCAAAGAAACATTGGTTGGATTATTCATGTTATAAACATAAATATAAGCCTGTTCAATTTTTTTTCCTTGTTCATTATAGATATCACATAATTCTTTATTATATTCATTCTTAGGATAATCTGGAGCAACATAGCCTTCAAGTTTATCAATAAGTTCCATAGTTTCTTCACTAACTTCATGAATTTCACCTAAAATCATATCATGTCCTTCTTTTAAATAAGCAGGATAAACTTTAGCACAAATACTCATAAGACTTCCTTTTGCATATGCGTAATAGCGAAATGAATTTTCATTTCTTAAAAACAAATCATAATTATACATTCCTTTTCTTAACGTTCCATAAACAAATATTTTTTGTTTCATTAATGTGTTGCTCCACCAGTCACTTTTAAGTCTACTTTTGTATCTACAATAGCCTCAATTGCAACTGTAATAGCTTCTACAATCGTATCTAGACTCATACTTGGCATGTTTTTTTTGTCAATGACTTGTTGTGGTAAAAAAGGAATATGTATAAAACCACTTCTCTTGCCTGGATATTTTGTTTCAACAATATGACGAACACCATATGTCACATGATTACATACAAATGTTCCTGCACTATTTGATACAGAAGCAGGAATTTGATGTTCCTGAATACGAGCAACCATTGCTTTGATTGGTAAATTAACAAAGTAGGCTGCTGGTCCATCAGCGAATACAGGTTCATCAATAATCTGTTGACCAGCATTATCTGGAATGCGACAATCATCTATATTAATCCCAACTCTCTCTACAGTAATGTCTGTTCTTCCCCCTGCTTGTCCAATTGATAAGACAACATCAGGATCATATTTTTCAATAGCTTGATCGATAACTTCTAATGAACGATGGCATACTGTAGGAATTTCTAATTTAATGATTTCCGCATCAGCAATTGTATCTGGTAATTTCTTCACAGATTCAATCGCTGGATTAATTTTTTCGCCCCCAAAGGGATCAAACCCTGTTACTAAAATTTTCATAAGTCTCCTCCTAGAATCCTAATACTAACATTAAAATAATATGTATAACAATCATAATTAGAGCCATTGGTAACTGTGCCTTAATAACTGCCCATTTTTGATCTTTTGTTTCTAAGACCGCACAAGGCACAATATTGAAATTAGCTGCCATTGGTGTCATAAGTGTACCACAATATCCAGCAGTCATACCTAAAGCTCCAATAACAGCAGGATTTCCACCTTGTGCAATAACAAATGGATATCCAATTCCAATCGTAATCACCGTAAAAGCTGCAAAAGCATTACCCATAATCATTGTAAAGATAACCATTCCTAAAACATAAACAATGACACCAATCACAATATTCCCTGATGGCACTACACTAGAAATAATTTTTGAAATCACTTCTCCAACTCCCGCAACTTTAAACACTTCACCTAATGCACCTAATAACTGAGGCAATAAACAAGATGCTCCAACCTGCATAAGTAGTCGTGATGTATCAGAACGCGTCTCAGAAACTCTTGGTTTACAAATAACAATGGCTAAAATCAATGCAACAAGACAAGCTGTTCCAGTCATCACAGCACCATCTAAAGCAACAATTTTATCACCTGTTCCTCCAAATGAAAATAATGGGAAAGTAAAATTTCTAAATGAGAAGTAGAAAGCGTTTGAACTATATTTAATAAACGATAAAATCAATGCCATAATTCCAATTGAAACAGCAGGAATAAAGATTTTACTTCCCACCTTCTCACTTGCAGCTTGACGAGCCTCTGCTGTTGATTCTACAAATTTGCCCATCTTCACTTGTTTCGTCGCTGTTAAACATCCCATAATAACCAGTAATCCACCAGTCACAACTGATGGAATCAGTTTCCCAAACATAAAGATAATTCCTAAGATACACCAAAATAATGATGTTCCAATTTTTGCTTTTTCATTTTTCGTTGCACGAATAGCCGCATCAAAACTCACTAATCCACATAACACATAAAAAAATTCAGGAAGATATACGCCTAAAAACTCTGTCATTACTTGTTACCTCCTTTTTTCATTTTTATATCAAACCATAGGACTTGTACAAATGTTAATGCAACTGAAATCAGTGCAATATAAATAGCTGATGATGAAATCATCGATAATGTCATATCTTTAAAACCTAAGCCTACTAACGTTCCTTGGATCAAAACAACACCACTTGAAGCAGGAAAAACATTTTGTGCAAAAAAGTTGCCATAGTTTTCAACAGCAGCTGCTAAACCTTTAATTTCTTCATCTTCTTTTTCTGTTAATTCTTCACCTTTTGCTTTTTGTGCAGCTGCTTCACTCATTGGTAAAATAAGCGGTCTTACAAATTGAACATGTCCACCTATTCTCACATTTAATGCTGAAGCAGCTGAACGTACAACACTATAAATGCATAAGACCTTTCCAGCTGAAGCATTTTTAATTTTTCCAATTAAATATGCAGCTCTTTCTTTTAATCCGTATCTTTCAATAATTGCAATTACAGGAAAGATAATTAAAAATATTGACATAAGTCTATTACTGACAAATGACTCACCTAAAATTTCTAAAACCTCGACAATATTCATGCCAGAAACTAAACCAGTCACAATTCCAGATACAATAACAACTGCTAATACATCAAGTTTTAATGCAAACCCAACAACAATAATTAATATACCTATCAATGTAATATATTCCATTGTATTTCTCCTTTCAAAATTAAATGACAGACGCCCTGTATTATAACGAATTTTTATTATGATTTCAACGAAATATGTATAATTTATTGTCTTTGCAAAATCATTTTACCTAATTCGTCATTTTTTCTTTATTCCTTTTTGATGATTATATGCACATTGTCTCGTTATTCTTAAAACATTCTCTTCTCCTGGAAAATGAACAGGATTGATACGATGGTTTGAAAAGATATCTAAAATATCTAATGCATCCTGATAAATTTCTTTAATTTCCATTTTTCCATACATCCTTGGTGGCAATATATAAATAGGAATAGGTACCTCCTGTTTTTCTACTAATTGTTTGACATAGATATTTAAATGCGGACAACAAACCATAATATCAAACTCATTTATTTTTTCTAAAGCAATAGAAAAAGGTGAAAATTCAATCATAGCTTGTTCTTGCATATGATTCTCAATAATCTCCCTTTTCATTCTTTCTGCTACATAGCTGGAAGAAAAACCGCCTCCACAACATAATAATATTCTTAACATAACAATACCTCCTTATTATTATCGTAACATTTTATATAGTTATTCACAATACATCCTCTCTCTTATTTTCATTTACACTATAAGTAATACTACAAATATTTCCATTATTTTTCTCTTATTCCTTAATTTTTATTATATTTTTATTTATATTCAAAAAAATGTGTTGTTTATATTTATAAAAAAGAGTATAATTTCATTAATTATAAAGGGGGATTTATATGGAAATCAAAATTGAAAAAGCAAAAATGCTTAAAGATAAACCCGATCAAAACAACTTAGGGTTTGGTAAATATTTTACTGATCACATGTTTATGATGGATTGGAATGAAGGACAGGGATGGCATGATGCACGTATTGTACCATATGGACCAATTCCTATGGATCCAGCAACAATGGTTTTACATTATGCGCAAGAAACATTTGAAGGTTTAAAAGCCTATCGTAATCCTAACGGTGATATCTTATTATTTAGACCTGAGATGAATGCACGAAGAATGATCAATTCAAATAGACGTATCTGTATGGCTGAAATTCCTGAAGATATGTTTGTAGATGCTGTTGAAGCGATTGTTAAATTTGAACAAGATTGGATTCCAACTGCACCTGAAACATCACTGTACATTCGTCCATTTGTTTTTGCTTCACAGCCAGGTGTGGGTGTTCATCCAGCAACAAGTTATACATTTATGATCATTTTATCACCAGTTGGTGCTTATTATCCTGAAGGTGTTAACCCTGTTAAAATCTGGGTTGAAGATGAATATGTAAGAGCTGTTAAAGGTGGAACAGGTTTTACAAAATGTGGTGGAAATTATGCAGCTAGCATTGCAGCTCAAGTCAAAGCAGAACAAAATGGCTATACACAGGTGCTTTGGTTAGATGGTGTTCATAGAAAATATGTTGAAGAAGTAGGAACAATGAATGTTATGTTCTTAATTAATGATACCGTTGTAACAGCGGCTTTAGATGGTTCTGTTTTACCTGGTGTTACAAGAGATTCGATTATTCATATCTTAAAAGACTGGGGTTATAAAGTTGAAGAACGTGATTTAAGTATTGATGAGCTAATGGATGCTGCAAAATCTGGTGCTTTAAAAGAAGCATGGGGAACGGGTACAGCAGCTGTTATTTCTCCAATTGGAGAATTATGCTATAAAGGTGAAAAAACAATTATTCATGATTTTAAAACAGGTGAGTTAACTCAGAAATTATATGATACTTTAACTGGTATTCAATGGGGTCAATTAGAAGACAAATATCAATGGACAAAAATCATCCAATAATCCAAGGAACATTCTTGGATTTTTTTGTCTAAAAATTTTATAAAACAAGAAAAGAAACTGTTTCATTTCAAATTACAGTTTCTTTTCTCATACATTCATTTATTTTAATAAATAAAACAATATTTCTATCGATCTTCAATATCCTTATAATCTTTCATATCTCCAACATATTTTGTAGCAGGTCTAATAATACGATTAGAATAAAGTTTACTTTCAATATTATGTGCAATCCATCCAACAGTTCTTGCAACAACAAACAATAGCGGGTAAAGATCACTTGGAATATTGAGCATATCATAAACCAATCCACTATAATAATCAACATTACTACAAACATGAATACCTTTTCTTTGATAAATTTCCTCAATAGCAATATCAGCAAAACGAGTATAAAACATATATTCATCATATCGATTTTTTTCAAGTGATAATTCTTTACATTTTTCAGAAAGAATTTCACTTCTTGGGTCACTTAATGTATAAACAGCATGTCCTATTCCATAAATCAATCCACTATGATCATTAAATTTCTTATCCAAAATACGACGAATAACACTCTTGATTTGATCATCAGTTGCATGAATAGAAATTTCATCAATGGCTAATTCCATTTGTTTTTTAACAGCCAAATTCGCTCCACCATGTCGTGGACCTTTCAATGAACCAATGGCTCCAGCAACAGATGAATAGATATCTGTTCCAGTTGAAGAAATAACAACATTTGTAAATGTAGAGTTATTTCCTCCACCATGATCAGCATGTAACACAAGTGCCACATCTAAAACCTCAGCTTCTTTTTCTGTAAATATTCCATCATCTCTTAAAAGTGCTAAAATCGTTTCAGCAATGCTATAATCCTTATTTGGATGATGAATAAATAAACTTTGTTCATCAAAATAGTGAACTTTGGTTTGATACGTATAACAAACAATACTTGGTATTTTCGCCAATAAATTAATCCCTTTTTCCAAAGTTTCCTTTGTTCCTATATTATCAGGATCACTATCATAACCATATAACATTAAAACTTCCTGTTGTAGCTTATTCATTAGATTCTTTGCTGGAAACCCTAAAATATTCCCCTCTAAATAATGTGGTGGTAATTCATAATTATCACTTAATATCCTTTTAAACATTTCAAATTCATCACTGTTTGGTAAATATCCAAATAAAATCAAAAAACAAACTTCTTCAAATAAATATCTTTTACCCTTATACCCACTTTTCAAAAAATCTTTAACATTAATTCCACGATAATACAATGAACCAAAGTCATCTAATTTCTCACCATTGACTTTCTTATATCCAACAACATCTGATATTTTTGTGAGACCAACTAAAACTCCTGTCCCATCCTCATTACGCAATCCTTTTTTGACAGCATAAGTTTTATAGAGTTCATTTTCAATTTTATTTTCTTTTAAAGATTTTTCAAAAAAATCCTGAATCCGATCTTTCACATCAATCACCCCTTATTTGATATTGTCCCTATTATATCATATTTTTGTATAATTGTATACAATTAATGTGTGAGATACCAAAAAAGGTATTTCAACCTTTTTTTATTATTATAATGTTTGAGGAATTTGATAGTTAATTCTTAAAACGTCAAACCACTTTTGTTTTTTATGCATATCATCATGACTACCATAAGCTTGAAATACTGTATAATCATTTTGAACAATAAAATAGATATTATCTGACTGATTAATAATTGTCCTTACTCTCACTGTTGGTGAAATGATTTCTTCATCAGTTTTTACAATATCTTGCTGATTGAAATCATGAAATAATGATGCATACATATGATAAGCAGTATCTGTTGAAGTCATATAATAACTCTCAAAGCTTAATGAATAAACATCCTGATAATCAGGTGTCAATGTTGTTGTATGAAAACGAATGCCTTTTTCGTTTCCTTGATCACCATATTCATCAAGTTTCATACAATTTGGATACTCAGTTAATCCTAGATATTTCTGATACTGATTACCGCTAATAAAAACAACTGCAATACACACAACTAGAAAAACACCAACAATCAAACTAACCGTTTTTACATTATGATGATGATATTGATTACTCATGTGATTTCCTCCCATCCTATATCTATATAAAGTATAACGCAAATTATCTTAAACTACCATCATAAAATGAGATTTAAAACTTAAATCCATCCAAAATGCTTACAAGCATATTCTATACCATCCTCAACACTTGTCTTTGTAATAAACGTTGCTTTTTCTTTCAGTTCATCACATGCATTTCCCATTGCAATGTTTGTCCATTCTGTCTTAAACATCACTAAATCATTAAAATCATCACCAAAAACAATAACATCTTCTCGGCAACCATGAACCTTTTCTAACATCTTATAGATTCCTTCATCTTTTGCATCATGCTGATAAGTCAAATATTCATCCATAAAACGAATGTGACCTAATGAATCTTTTAATATAAATTGATCCTCTTCATCTTTTGAAATAGCAATATAAATTTTGTAAATATCAGCAATTTCTTCATAAGTTAAATTTTTATCTAATATGTATCTTGTTGGCTCCTGACGATAACCAACTTGCTGAATAAATAATTCATCATTCATTAATACATCTATGCTGTCATTATAAGCAATTAGTAGACCATAACCATTTTTATGTGCTTCATGACATAAATCGACTGCTTTTTGATGATCTAATGGACGATTTTCAATCAATTCATCATGTATTGTTAAGGCTGCTCCACCATTACTAACTATATGATGAATACCAGCCTCCTTAGCAAATCTTTTTGTTTTATAATAAGCTCTTCCTGTAGCTATCGCAACAAAATGCCCTTGTCGCTGTAATTCTTGAATTGTTTGCTTGGCACTTGGAACAATTAGTCCAGTTTGTTTATTTGTAAGTGTGCCATCAATATCAAAAAAGAAATATTTTTTACGCATAATATATCCTCCACATACTTATTATATCAAACCATCTGACTTGTGCAAAGATGAATCCATCGAATCAATGAAACTATAAATCAAACTCATATGAATTGGTGAAAGTACAATCCCTATCACACCAAAGAAATGAAGATGAATCATCATTGATAATAATAATAGAAAGGAAGGAATCTGCATTTGTTTATTCATAATTTGTGGTTCTAATAAACTTCTAACAACATTAATAATAAGATATATTAAAAAAAGATAGAATGCTTTTAAATAAATACCTTTCACTATAAAAACAATACACATTGGTATTAAAACAATTCCAACACCTATAAATGGCAAACTATCTAATAATGCTGTCATAACTGCATAGAGTAGTGGATGTTTCATTCTTAAAATAGAAAAACCTATCCATAGTATTAAAAAACATAAAAACATTAATATCAGTTGACATTTTAGATAGATTTTTAAACTAATTAAACAACGCTGTTTCACAGTAGATATGATATATAATACTTTTTGATGACAAAGTGATATCATTTTTTCACGCATTGGATCATAATCTAAAACCAAAAAGAAAGTAGAAATAATAAATAAAAAGAAAGAGAAAATAAATGATGGAATTTGAGTAATCATAATGGATAATGAAGAAATCGCCTGAAAAAAACTTTCAGTTAAAAAATTTTGAATTGATGAAAGAATATCAGTTTGACCAAAAAATGAAAATTGTTGAGAAAGAGTTATAAGAAATTGCTGAAAGAACGGTTCAATCATTGTTTCATAGTAAACAGGTAATTTTGTTAAAATATCTGCAAAGAAAAAGAAAAGATAAGTGATAAGACTTCCTAACAGCAAAGTTAATAATAAATAAATAACTAATAAAAGAGATATCCCTATAGCACTTCTTTTGACATGAAAATAATTTTCCAATAAATCAATTAATGGTTTCATAATATAATAACAAAGAAAAGCCAATATAAAAGGAAAAAGAACTCCAAAAAGATATTTTAATATCAAACAATATATCATAATTATTCCAAAAATCATTATTCCTTTATTCTTACGCATTGATATCACCTATACAATATATGTGACAAATTAAAAAAAAGCCCTCCTGGGCTAATTATTAATATGTTGATGAGGAACAATTGCAGAATCATCAATAGCTTTAAAAGTATATCCTTTCTTTTGATAATGTTCAATAACCTTTGGTAAAATATCAACTGTATTTTGTTTACCATTTGCATCATGCATTAATATCATAATCTTTTTTTCTGAAGAAGATGTTGCACGCTTAAGCATTTCTGATTGACTCATCTTCGCATATCCATCTCCATTTTCAGCATTCCAATCATAATAAATATATCCTTTATCTTCCACCATCTTGCTAAGTTTAGTCATAATACCTGGAGTATATTTTTTTGAAACAAGATTACTGCTACCACCTGGGAACCGAATATATTTAGGTACAAAACCAATATAGTCTTTTGCTAATTGACCTACTTTTTCTAAATCTTGAAAATAAGCCTCTGTTGAAGAATAGACTTTTGAATAGCTATGACTATATGTATGTAACCCAATTGTATGTCCCTGATTATGAGCTGTTGAAATATATTTACGATATGAACTATTCATTCCTGTGATAAAAAATGCAGCTTTACAATGATAACGTTCTAATATGTCTAAGACTTCTGGTGTATAACGTGATGGTCCATCATCAAATGTTAAATAGACAACCTTTTCATCCTCACCAGTTTTATCAATAACTTGAATTGTAATTTCTTTTTCTGAACGATTTCCAGACACGTCTTCAGCAATATATTTAACTTTATAATTTCCTTTCTTTTGAATATCAAGTTCATTTTTTTCAATCTTTAATGTTGGTTTTGGATCAAAATCATCCTTAACTGAAGCTAAGGCATTCAAATCAATATCATTTCCAACAATAACACTAGCATTCCCAACAATAATTTCAGGAGCCTTTTTATCTTCAACAACTTTGACTTTTGTTTTCTGTGTTGTTTGATTATCATATTCATCAGTGACTATAATTTCAACTTCTTTTTCACCCAATTCATCAAATGTATACTTTTTAGCAAAAGTCACTTGCGTCTGACTTGAATCTTTAACATTTTTAACTAATTGCTCAGGTGCAATTGTTTGATGAAGAGCAACTGATTTTGATTGAACGTCAAATGTTGGCGGTGTTGTATCAACAACCTTGACCTTCAGTGAATATTCTTTATCATGATACTTATAAATAACATTATATTCTCCAATTTTCTTGACATTAACAGCCGAACTATCAATAGTAACATCTTCAAGATTCCCATCTTTAACATCCTTTACAAATGATGAAAAATCAACAACTGAATTAATTTCAATATTACGTTGCGAAACAAAATGCAACGGTGAAGCTGTAACCGATACATACAAAACAATAATTCCAATGATACCTGCTAATATCGCTATTGATCCCCATATATATCTCTTTTTCTTTAAATTCATAGTTTTTCCTTTCTCATATTTTTTACTTTTATGACAAATATCCCCATATTTCGATATCATAAATATGATATAACAAGTAGAGGTGATAAAAAATGTATATTTATAATCCTTTAAAAGATTTGTCTTATTCTGAACTTATTTTGGACCCTGACCAGTCATATCATACATCATTAGACCAACAAAAATTATATTTCTTTTTTAAAAATTTAAAGAAACCAAAAGACATTGATCATATTGTTGGTCTTTATATAGAATATCTCATCGAACCCTATATCTATGAACAATTTCCCCAATTTTACCATAAGTTCTCTCCTAAAATAGAAGAATGTATTGTTGCTCAACTTAATTTTGGGAATGCAAATCTTTATCATGATTATTCTCAAAAATTTTTTATAGTTATGTTTAATGCAACTGAAGATGATATTCTCAAAGCTTATTTAAATTTAAATCATTATTTTAATAAACATCCATTTGAATATCATCACCATCAATGTTTAATCCAATTAAAATGTGGCGCTTATTTTGCACAGCCAGGTATTCATCCCTATCAGCTATACATATCTGCTAAAGATCAGTTTGATATGATTGCTCATAAAGAAAAATCAATCATATCAATGAATTATTTTCGATTGGCTAGATAAACGTCGTTCATGTATCTGATATAATTTATGAATAAGGCGTTTCAAGGCTCCAATCACGAATATAGAACTTATACAAATCGGAAGAATCCAAATAAAGCGCCAGTTAATGATTGAATAAATACCAAAAAATTCTGGCATAATGAGAAGAATCAAATAAAACAATACTGTCATTAATGTTGCCACAATGACACGTAAGCGATTAAGTGGCATACAAACAATGAAAACCACTAAAAAACTAATAAAGCCAGCAACAAGAAAATAATAAGTTGAATAGGTTTTCATATCAAAATGAAGCCATTGCCCTAAGACTGCTACAAATAGCATATAAATAATCATTGTAACAGCACACGGTACAGCTGTTGAAATAACATGCCGTAAGAATCCCTGAGCTGATAATGTTGAAGAGCGTTCAAGAGTGATAAGAAAACTAGGAACACCAATAGCCAAGCCACTAATCAAACTTAATTGAAGTGGCGTAAAAGGATAACTCATTTGAAGCGCTGCAAAAACAAGACATAAAACTGTAGAATAGATTGTTTTAGTGAGATACAAGGAACTGACTCTCTCAATATCAGCAATGATAGCTCTTCCTTCTCTTACAATTGCCTGCATAGATGCAAAATTAGAATCCAATAAAACAATATGTGCCGCCTGCTTTGCGGCATCACTTCCTGCAGCCATCGCAATGCCACAATCAGCATCTTTTAATGCAAGAACATCATTAACCCCATCACCGACCATTCCCACAACATGACCTTGAGTTTGAAAAGCCTTAATAATCTGTTGTTTTTGTTCAGGTTTTACACGTCCATACACACGATAATGAGAAACAACTTTTTGAAGTTCTTCATCATCTTCTGGCAAAGTTGATGCATCTATATACTTCTCTCCACCTTGTAAACCAGCTAATTGTGCAACTCTAGAAACAGTCATTGGATTATCTCCAGAAAGAATACATATATTAACTGCAGCCTTTTCAAAGAACTGGAGTGTATCTTTTGCTTCTAAACGAATACAATCATGAATAACAATCAAAGCCATTGTTTTAACATCACCAATATCATTCTTCTCATCATCTAAAAAGTCAGTTTCTCCCAACAACAGGACACGCAATCCTTGACGTGAATAATCATTTACCCTTTGCAATAATGGATCGTTTTCATCTACAAGATATTCGGGTGCACCTAAAACATATTTTTGACCATTTTTCAAAGCTAAAGCACGCATTTTACGCTGTGATGAGAAAGGAATCCTACCAATAATACTTATATCATCAAATTTCTTAAAATACGCTCTTAAAGCTTTTTGAGTCGCATTAATATCATCAAAACCATATGCCATTAAACCCATAACCTGATGAACAACTTCTGATGAATAATCATGAATGAAATCCACTTTTTCAACTTCTAATTCACCAGTTGTTATGGTTCCCGTTTTATCAAGACATAAAACATCAACACGTGCTAACGCTTCAATTGCTTCCATCTCTTGAATCAAAGCTTTACGTTTTGCTAATTTACCAACTCCTAAAATAAAAGACAAACTTGTGAGAAGCACAAGGCCTTCAGGAATCATACCAATCACTCCAGCAACCGTCTTCACAATTGCTGTTGCATGATCATGAGGTGAAGCAGAAAGTTGTGACATGAATAAAACAAGACCAACAGGAATAATGACAAAGCTCAATATTTTAATAACCTTTTCAATTGCATCTTTCATTTCAGAAGATGCCTTATTTTTATGTTTTGCCTTATGAACAAGCTGGGTAGAATAATTATCATTACCAACTCTTATAACGCGTCCATAAGCACTTCCAGCTACAACGAAACTACCTGAAAGAAGTTCATCACCAACTTTCTTTTTAACTGGTTTAGATTCACCTGTCAGCATAGATTCATTAACTTCCATACCCTGTGAACTTATTGTCACACAATCCGTTCCAATTTGATTACCACTTTCTAAAAAAACTATATCATCAAGAACCAATTTCTCAATAGGAATCATTATTTCTTGATAATCACGTATAACCATAATCTTTTTAACTGTAACAACTGTTAATTGATCAATAATTTTCTTAACTTTCAGTTCCTGATAAATCCCAATCAAAGAATTCATAATAATAACACCCATAAATGTTAAATTCGTCCAACGACCCGTTGACAAAATAATCGCTGCCAAAAAAACATTAAGAATATTAAAATAAGTCACTGTATGTTCTAATACAATCTGTTTCTTAGTTTTTGAAATATTATCATGAGATATATTAACCTGTCCTTTTTCAACACGTTCTAAAACTTCCTTAGAAGTTAATCCTTTTTTAACTTTCTCATCCATAATCTCACCTACCCACACAATATATCACAGAGATATGAATATTTTGTGTATAATATTATCTTTTTTCATTTATATCATACCATAAATATATCATTTAAATGAATAAAAAAAACGATATGCCTAAACATATCGTATCTCTTTAATTGGTGGACCCTGAAGGACTCGAACCTTCGACCGATCGGTTATGAGCCGATAGCTCTAACCAACTGAGCTAAGGGTCCAAATAAAATAAAAAGTGGCATTCACCACTGATTAGCTTAATGGTAGCGGGGAAGGGATTCGAACCCCCGACCCACCGGGTATGAACCGATTGCTCTAGCCAACTGAGCTACCCCGCCATGTAGTGAATCGTTCTTTTTATAAAAATGGTGGTTCCGGCCGGAATCGAACCAGCGACACGAGGATTTTCAGTCCTCTGCTCTACCGACTGAGCTACGGAACCATAATTTGGCGGTCTGGACGGGACTCGAACCCGCGACCTCCGCCGTGACAGGGCGGCATTCTAACCAACTGAACTACCAGACCAAAATGGTTGCGGGAGAAGGATTTGAACCAACGACCTTCGGGTTATGAGCCCGACGAGCTACCAGACTGCTCCATCCCGCGATATGAAATATAAATTTTTAAATGGCGGAGGTTGAGGGATTCGAACCCCCGCGGGACTTTCATCCCCTGTCGGTTTTCAAGACCGATCCCTTCAGCCGGGCTTGGGTAAACCTCCGCAATATTGGTGGAGCTTAGCGGGATCGAACCGCTGACCTCCTGCGTGCAAAGCAGGCGCTCTCCCATCTGAGCTAAAGCCCCATTTTAAATGGTCGGGAAGACAGGATTTGAACCTGCGACCCCCTGGTCCCAAACCAGGTGCACTACCAAGCTGTGCTACTTCCCGAATATTTAATTTTAATACTCAATTGGCGCGCTAGGCAGGAATCGAACCCACAACCTCTTGATCCGTAGTCAAGCACTCTATCCAGTTGAGCTACTAGCGCATCTCTTTAACAGCGCCATTCAATATTAACATAAATGCCGTTGTTTTGCAACACTTTTTTGAAATATTTTTAAATTTCTTTTTTTAAGAATGGTGCCCAGGGCCGGAGTCGAACCGGCACGGATTTTAAGGTCCGCAGGATTTTAAGTCCTGTGCGTCTACCAATTTCGCCACCTGGGCAACATGATGGAGGTTCCAGCCGGACTCGAACCGACGATGACAGAGTTGCAGTCTGTAGCCTTACCAACTTGGCTATGGAACCATTTCATTTCTCTTCTCACGTTGCTCAAATAGTATATAATATTTTGTAATTGATTGCAATAGTTTTTTGCATTTTTTTGGCATTTCTTTATGACAATTCAAAAAGAAAAGTTCTGATGAGGATTTTTTCATCAGAACTTTTTTAAAAAATCTTACTGTGCTTTCACTTTAGACCAAAAATCGCTATACATTTCTTTAACATCTTGGGTTTGGTAGGCAAACACTTCATCATTTTGATCCATTCTAATACCATAGGCATTAATACCTTGAAAATCTCCTTCTGATGCTTCTTTTGCTGCTACTGTATTAGAAGTTAAATACCCTACCTCTAATGTATTATTCAAAGCATTTTCATCACTAATCATATAATTAATAAAATTCATAGCTAATTCTAAATTCTCGCATTCTTTACTTACAACAAAGCCATCAAACCAAACATTTGTTCCTTCTTCTGGCATATAGAATCCTATATCAGGATTTTCTAACATTACAGCTGCAGCATCACCAGAATACATAACTGCCATAGCTTTTTCACTGCTTTTCATAGCATCTATTGTATCATCAGCAGCATATGTAGGATCCATTGTTTTTCTTTGTTCAATGAGCCATTGATAAGCTTCTTCTATTTCGTTTTGATTTGTTGTATTCATAGAGTATCCTAAGGCTTTTAATGCTACCATAAAAGAATCTCTTTCAGAATCATACATATAAATATTGCCTTTATATTTAGGATTTCTTAAAACTTCCCATCCCATATTTAAATCATTTTCACTAACCTGAGTCTTATCATAGACAATACCAACATTACCATAAAAATATGGCACCCAATATTCATTAGCTTTATCAAAATTCTGATTCAAGACTTTACTATCAATACTACTTTTATTTGTTATTAATGACCAATCAATCTTTTGTAAAAGATTCTCTTTAATCAATCTTTCAATCATATATTCAGACGGAACCATAATATCATACTTATTTCCACCTAATAATTTTGTATACATTGATTCATTAGAATCAAATGTCTCATAAACCACCTTACAATCAAACTCTCTTTGGAAACCATTAATCACATCAGGATCAACATATTCTCCCCAGTTAAATACACGTAATGTATGTGTATAACTACGACCTCCACATCCACTCAACGCAAGGCTAACCATTGCAAAACAAAGCATGACTTTAACGAAGCGCTTCATTAACTTTTCCTCCTCTTTTTTTCACAATTAAATAAGGAACGAATGTTCCAAGCAATAACACAAATAAGATGACAACCAAAACAATTGTTGATAAAGCATATATACTTGGATTCATACGCTTAGACATATTATAAATCACTATAGAGATATTTTCTACACCATTTCCACTTACAAAATAAGAAATGACAAAATCATCAAATGACATTGTAAAAGCAAGCAATGCGCCAGCCATAATACCTGATTTGATTTGAGGCAAAATGACTTTCACTAAAGTTTGAAATGGTGTTGCTCCTAAATCCATCGCTGCATCTGTTAAATTATCATCTAACTGTTTCACTTTAGGATAAACATTTGTAATGACATACGGTGTACAAAAAGCAATATGGGCAAGTAACATTGTCATATAACCTTTTTCAATACTAATAAATGAGAAAAAAATCATTAATGAAATAGCTGTCACAATTTCAGGATTCATTATAGGTAAATTATTAACCTGTAAGATAGCTGTACGTATCTTTCTTTTAGATTTTGTCAAAGCAATAGCTGTAATCGTTCCTAAAACAGTAGAAATTAAAGTTGCTAAAAGAGCAATCGAAACGGAAACAAAGACAGCATCCAATAATTGAATATTACCAAACAAAGACTCATACCAACGCATAGAAAATCCTTTAAAATGAGATAATGACTTAGCACTATTAAAAGAGAAAAAAGCCATAATAAATAAAGGTGCATATAAAAACAATAAACACAAACTAATGCATAGACCCTTTACGTATTTTTTTTCTTTTACCATAACGTTTATTTCCTCCTTCCTCATCTTCGTTAGAAACATTCGTACGTTTCTCTACTCGATAAATTAATGCCATCAATACAATAACAATAACAGCCAAAACAAGTGATACAGCACTACCAAAATGCCAGTTTCCAACAGTTATAAATTGTTGTTCAATGAAATTACCAATCAAAGAATATTGACCTCCACCTAACATCTTTGGAATAACAAAAGCACTGATAGCTGGCAAGAAAACCATTGTAATTCCTGTTAAAACACCACTTAAAGATAAACGAAAAGTCACTTTAAAGAAAGTTTGAATACGTGATGCTCCTAAATCCATAGAGGCCTCAGTTAAAGATTTATCCATATTTGTAAGTGATGTATGAATAGGTAAAATCATAAATGGTAAAAAATTATAAACCATCCCAATCACAACTGCAAAATCTGTATACATCATATGAACGCGACCTAATCCAATAGATTGTAAAAGATTATTAATAATTCCATTATTACTTAAAATACTCATCCAGGCATAAGTTCTCATTAAAAGATTAATCCATGTTGGTATTGTAATTAATAAGATTAATATTGTTTGTGTATTTTCTTTACATTTTGCAATCATATAGGCAATAGGATAACCAATTAAAAAACAAATTGCTGTTGTTAAGACACCTAATACTAAAGAACGCATTAAAACAGATAAAAAGATAGGGTCCATAAATTTAAAGAAGTTATCTAAAGTAAATTGAAAAGTTGTAATTTCTGTACCTTTTGATGTAAATGCATAAAATGCAATTAACATCATTGGAATAATTGTTAATGCAAAAAGCCAAAAACAATAAGGGGAAACAAGTTTTTTATATTGTTTCATTAATATGTCCCCATTTTTTCCATGACATGAATATCTTCAGGCCAAAAATCCAAATTTACCTTTTTACCAACTTCGCTCATATCTGTTGTATGTACTTTATACATACGTTCATCTGTTTCCACCATAATTTCATAATGAACACCTTTAAAGATAATTGAAGAAATTGTTCCTTCAATCTTTCCTTGACCAACTTCTACAATATCTAAATCTTCTGGTCTTAAAACAATATCAACATCCTGCCCTTCATCAAAACCTTTATCAACACAAACAAACTGCTGTCCATCAAACTCAACCAAAAAGTCTTTCACAAAAGTCCCTTCAACAATATTAGATTCACCAATAAATTGAGCAACAAAGCGATTCTCAGGTTCATTATAAATATCAGTAGGTGTCCCTATCTGTTGAATACTTCCATCATTCATAACAACAATTGTATCTGACATTGTTAAGGCTTCTTCTTGATCATGAGTAACATAAACAAATGTAATACCAACTTCTTTTTGAATATTTTTTAATTCAATCTGCATTGCTTTTCTTAATTTTAAATCTAATGCTCCTAATGGTTCATCTAATAATAAAACTTTAGGTTCATTAACTAACGCTCTTGCAATGGCAACACGTTGCTGCTGTCCTCCTGATAGTTGTGATATATTACGTTTTTCAAAACCTTCAAGACCAACAAGATTTAACATACGAAGCACTTTTTGTTCAATAATAGCTTTATCTAATTTCTTAATCTTTAAACCAAATGCAACATTATCAAAGACATTCATATGTGGAAATAAAGCATACTTTTGAAAAACTGTATTCACCTCTCTTTTATAAGGTGGTAAAGATGAAATATCAATGCCATCAAATAAAACTTCACCATTACTTGCTTCTTCAAAACCACCCACTATCCTTAGTGTCGTTGTCTTCCCACAACCACTTGGTCCTAATAATGTCATAAATTCATTTTCATGAATATCTAAATGTATACCTTTTAAAACGACTTGACCATTAAATTCTTTTGTCAAATTATTTAATTCAATTAATTTTTTCATATAATCCTCCCTAAAATAATGGTGGTGTTGATATCCAAATCACCTTTGCCCTACCTTCACCACAATTTTCAAGATAATGTGTTCTATTCCCTGTCAAATAAAAAGTTTCGCCTTTTTTAACGGTCAATGCTTTTGGACCATAATGAAGTTTAATTTTCCCACTAATCACATAACCAAACTCTTCTCCATCATGAGGTTCCATTTCCATTGACATCTTATCTTTTTCTAATTCAATCAAAATAGGTTCCATATCATTCTTTTGTGCATTAGGCACAATATAAGAAATCATATAATCATCCTGCGTGTTAATAAAATAATCATCTTTTTTAAAGACAATCTGTTCCTCTTGTCTTTCATCGAAGAATTCATGCAATGAGGTGCCTAAAGCCTCTAGTATATCCTCTAAGGTTGCTATAGAAGGTGAGGTTAAATTTCTTTCTACTTGTGATAAAAAACCTTTAGTTAACTCACTACGGTTAGCTAATTCTTCTAATGTCAATTGATTGGCTATACGCAATCTTTTTATTTTACCACCAATATTCATAATATCACTCCCTTGTTTAGTAATACAAAACTTTATGTTTAAATCTACAAAACATAATTATTATACAGAATATTTTGTAAAATGCAATACGTTTTAAACAATTTGTTTAATATATTAAACTTCTAACTTGCATAATTACCTTTCTCATCAATCCAATGCACAAGAAAAAAAGCATCTCTTCATAACTGCTACTAAGAGATGCTACATCAATGAGTTTCTAGACTTTCTTATATCTTTTACCCTTGATGACTCCATTGTCAATCAAATCACCTTTTTCAATTAATTCTTTTAATAATGTATGAACCCTTCTCTCTTTAACATGAAGAGCCTCCATAAATTCTGTCCTTCGATACCAAATATTTGGATTCATCATAGATAAGATAGTCTCATATTGTAAAAGTGTTTCTTCTCGCACTTTTCTTTACAAATGACATAATTAAGACTGTACGATCTAGATTAAAGTTTTCTTCAACTATTGGTTCAACCCAATCCTTTTCTTGAACCGAAAACAATACTCTGTTACTAATAAGATGCGCTTTCTATGATTTCATATTTGTTAAAACAAAACAAAGGACAAAACAAATATATCCGATCATAATATTTATTTTATCCTTGAAAAATTGAGTATCATTAAAATTATATCAAATTTAAAATATAGGAACAGATTAACGCATAAACACTACACTTATTAGCAATTCATAAGGAAAAAAAGTGTAATTCACTACTGATTTACCATTAACCAAAGAGCCTTGATACGACACATAATTTTGGACATCTTGTTAGTAGTGTCCTTCATTATAAATAAAAGCAGTCAATCTTATAAGACTAACTGCTCAACAAACTGGAATTTTGCGACAATAAGCCTGCATTATCACATTGGGTCAATCATATGGAATATACGTTTTACTTTACCTTCTGAATATAAAAATCTGAGTTGCAAGCACAAATCTACCAGTTCTCCACCTGAGGTAAGTTCATAATTTGCTTCAAAGCTTTCAGGGGACTTCTCATAAAACTCTACTTCGTGATGATACTCATATTGCGGGTGAAAATTGCATGGAACATCGTACTCATCGAACGCATCAAAACCGTTCATGTCCAATGTACCCTGAACACACTCCCGAATTTCTTCTGTATCGTCCCAATCCATTTCGTCCACACAAGATGGCAAATCCTCATATCTTTTTTCGTGAAGAACATGGAGAATATCTTTTATTGTTTGAATGGCTATTTTTTTATCCTGCTCTGTCATTAAAATACCTCCCAGTATAATTCATGGAAATTTCTAATTTATAGGCATATTATACAGTTATTGAATATAACTGGCAACAAAATAATACCTTTCACTCATCATCGAATGCTGATTCGTTCATTTCTGGAAAATCCAGTAATTCAGAAACAGTCATATCCAAACCTATACTAGCATCAATGTCTATAGCTTATTCAAAAAACAGAATAATTTTATGACATCACGAGTCCATTAACACAATAGACTAGTTCTAGTTGGTATTCTGTCCTTTCTAACTGTTCTTGATGATATTTCGTTTCTCTTTTCCAATTAAACAATAGCATATATGTACTGTTATTTCTTTTATATCTGTATGTCTTCGTTTACCTATAATACATGCATAGATGAAAGTTTCTCCATTAAGGCTAGTTCCCATTTTATGATCTATTATTCATAATTAAGGATCTTATGATAAACACAAATTGATCAAATAGTGATATTAGGCATTGACTCCTTTCTAACAAATAAGAAAAGAACAAAAAGAAAGATACATATCACATGCACATTTATTTCATTCCCAAAAACTTCCGTATATATAACTATATTTCATGAAGAAGATGTCCACACATTTTTAGAAAAACGATTTCGCATAACGAAATCGTTTATATAAATTACTTTTCCAAATTTTCTCTACGCTTTGACGATTCTAAAAACATTTCTTTTAAAGCGTTATCATCATCATTTAATAATGCTTGTTTTAATTGATCAAACTGTTCTTCAAAACGTATCATAGATGCCAATAGATAGTCGCGATTGTTTAAGAACAATTCACTCCATAACTCAGCATTAATATTCGCAATTCTTGTTAAATCACGAAAAGAATCACCAATATATTTTCCTGTATCATATTTTTGATCATCACTATTGATTAATGCTACTGCAATAGTATGAGGCAATTGTGATGTAAATGATATGATTTCATCATGATCATAGGGGCTCATGATTTTAACGCTTTTAAAGCCTAATTGAGAAACAAACTGACACATAAATTCTATAGATTCTTTTTTATTCTTTGCATGTTCAATAACAATATAATTCGCATTTCTAAAGACTTCCTTGCTGGCATAGGCATAGCCTTTCTTTTCACGTCCAGCCATTGGGTGTCCACTAACATATTCTACATCTGGATCAATACAAGCTAAAGCTTTTTCTAAAAAATATGATTTAATACCAACAACATCTGTCACAATACTTCCTTTTTTAAATGTATGATGAGTAATAAAATCTAAAACAAGGGATGGATAAAGACAAATAATTGTTAAATCACTTCTTGCAATAATTTCATGTCCATCTGTAAATCCTTCAATAATGCAACCATCTTTTTTTGCTAATGAGAGTGTTTCTTCATCACAATCCACTCCATAAACCTGATGTCCTAATCCTTTTAAAGCCTGAACATAACTTCCACCAATAACTCCTAAACCAACAACTGTAATAATCATAAGAGCACCACTACATTATCATAAGTGCTACAGCAAAGGCGAAACCGCCAAAGATAAGAGCACAAAAACAGAATCGAATAAATAAAGCAGATAGTGGAGGTTTTTCTTTCTCTATTATATAAAAGGCAAGAACAACAAGTAGACTTGATATTATTCCATGAGTAAGAACAAGAGCAATATCAAAAGAAGAATACTGTGCTAAAAGCGGAACACATAGTCCTTGTGCAAAAGCAAAGATCACTGCTAAGATGATGAGACTTTTGTAGTGAAAAGGAATCCATGTTAAGTTAAAATTTGATTGAAATTGACTCTTCGTTTGCTGATCTTGATGCGTAAATTCAACTTTGTGGTTTCTTTCTACACTGCGCTTAAAACTCATTCACTTTTTCTCCCTTCAGCAAGCATATTTAATTTATAGTCTAATAATTTTTTTGTTAAATCTACATAATAAATATGAGGGTATTCTAAACGGAAGACTTCATCCCAAAGTAATGATTTTTGCTTAATAGAGTATTCTCTAATTTGATCTAATGAATATTGAGGATAAACACATTGTCCATCCTTAAAAACAAGTGTTTGTAATGGATGAATTTCATATGTTCCTGCATAAAGAGTCTTATTTTTCCATGCATCAGATTGATGATAAATTGTTAAATCTTGATTTTCATCAAGAACTTCATCATAAAAACTGATAATATCAGCAATCGCTTTATTCGTTTCTTTTTCTATAAGACGATAGACTTTCTTATATCCTGGATTAGTGATTTTTTCAGTATTTTCTGAAATCTTAATTTTAGGGATAATCTGACCATCTTTTTCAACAGCAGCTAATTTATAGACACCACCAAAAACAGGTGCTGATTTAGAAACAATCATGTTTTCTCCAACTCCAAATGAATCAATTTGTGCCCCTTGTTCCAATACTGAACGAATCAAATATTCATCCAATGAATTAGAAACCGTAATTTTACAATCATGTAATCCTGCAACATCCAACATCATTCTGGCTTTTTTTGTTAAATATGCAATATCACCACTATCTAAACGAATTCCTGCCAATCTTTTTCCCATTGGCGCCAAAACTTCTTCAGCAACTCTAATAGCATTCGGAACTCCGCTCTTTAATGTATCATATGTATCAACAAGCAAAACACAAGAATCAGGATAAATTTCTGCATAAGCTTTAAATGCTTCAAATTCATTATCAAATGATTGTACAAAAGAATGTGCCATTGTACCTAATACAGGTATTTGAAAAGCTTTACCCGCTGATGTAGTTGCAGTACCTGCTACGCCACCAATATAAGCTGCTCTCGCTCCATAATGCGCCCCATCATAACCTTGTGCACGTCTCGCACCAAATTCCATGACAGCACGTCCTTTGGCTTCCTGACAAACACGATGTGCTTTGGTTGCTATTAAAGATTGATGATTAATTGTCACAAGTAAAAATGTTTCAATTAATTGGGCTTCAATTAATTTTGCTTTCACAGTAATTAATGGTTCATAAGGAAAGACAGGTGTTCCTTCTGGCACTGAATAAAGTGTCCCTGTAAATTGAAAGTTTCTTAAATAATCAAAGAAATCCTCATCAAATATATTTAATGAACGTAAATATTCAATATCACCTTCTGTAAAACGCATATCTTGAATAGCTTCTATCAATTGCTGTAAACCAGCAAAAATAACAAATCCACCATTATCTGGATTTTTACGATAGAACATATCAAAATAAACAATCTGTTCCCCTTTTCCCATTTTAAAATAATTATAAGACATTGTTAATTCGTAAAAATCCATAATCAATGTTATGTTTCTTTCACTGCTAACATTAACTTCTTCCATTTTTTATGACCCCCTATCATTTTTACTATCATATACCAAATCACAAAAAAAATAAAGCATTTCTGCTTTATTTAGACGTATTCTTCGCATTTTCCATTGCTTCTTTAACAGCATCTTTTAATGCTTGTGATGTTTTGGTTGCTCCTGAAATTGTATCGACATCATATTTATTTTCTTTTTTCATTGAAGTGATCATTTGTTCTAGTGCAACGCCTCCAATAGATGGTGTTTCATTATGTTCTTTAACAAGAACATCAACAATTTTATCATCTTTCATTGTTGTTTCTACTTGAAATTCCCCACCATAACCTACTGCAGTCGTTGTATAGGTTCCATCTTTATAAACAGTCTTCTTTGATTCTTCTTGTTTTGACTGATTTGAACATCCACACATCATCATAACTAAAAATAGGATTGCTAATTTTCTCATTTATAAAACCTCCTATTCATAGTTTTTGCTTAATTTAAAATCTTATGCAAGAAACATTCTATTAAAAGTATAAATCATATGTTTGTCTTTGATAAGGTTGTGGTACTGGTTTTACTTTTTGATAAACAATTGGAATAAGTAATTGCTGTTCTGGATAAATAAGCATGTCTTCATTTAAATTATTCATTGCTTGAATCCAAGGCACTTCACTATTCAATGTTTTTGCAATACGATATACATTATCTCCTTTATTAACAGAATAAAGAATAATTTCACCAACTTTTGGATATGTTATTCTTTCATTTTCATACATATATGGATTATACATATCATCCCTCCTAACATATCCTATGATACAATAGTAAAAGCGTATAGGCTTTTTATATATAAATGTATTACAAAAAGGAAATTCCTCGTCTACTCGTTTTGTATTGATAAAAGAATGGTACTACTTTTCTTTTTTCATAAATTCTAAAGAAGTCAATATACTAAAATATTGATTAGAATTAAAATATAGGATATTGTATACTTTGCTATATCTTTTTTTAATTGTTATTTAAACAAAAATAGATCCAGCATTAACTAGATCTATTCATTATTTGTAGCCAGTTTATTTAAAGCATCTTTAGCTGCCTGTTGTTCAGCTCTTTTTTTACTTGTTCCTTTTCCAATACCTAGACGCATATCATCCATAATGACAGCAATTGTGAATTCTGGTGCATTGGATGGACCAGATGTTTCTAATAATTCGTAAGTCACTGTACGACGTTGATCTGCTTGAATTAATTCTTGTAATGTTGTTTTATAATCAGTGATATCATCATAATCTAAATCATTGACATGCTGATAGATTGTTTGTTCTAAAATTTTAATCACTTCATCTTTTCCACAATCTAAATAAACAGCACCAATAAATGATTCAAAAATATTTGCTAAAACACTTTCTCTTTCACGTCCACCACTTTTTTCTTCTCCAACACCTAAGTAAAGAAGTTCACCTAATCCTAATTCACGTGAAAAACGTGCTAATGATTCTTCACGGACTAATTTACTACGTAATGTTGTTAATGATCCTTCTGGAACATCAGGGAAAAGTTTAAAGATAAATTCTGATACATATAATTGTAAAACTGCATCACCCATGAATTCTAATCTTTCATAATCTTTTTGGTTATGATGGGATTCGTTTGCATAAGAAGCATGTGTAAAAGCTTCTTTGTATAAACTCAAGTTTTGATATGGAATCTCTTCTTTTATTAAAAAATCTAATAATTTCATTTTGTATTTAATCCTTCTTTCATTTGTGAAACAACATCTAACTTAACTAACTGATAAGCTAAATCCATAGCATTAGCAAAAGCTTTTGCATCACTTGCACCATGGGCTTTGACAACAGCTTTTTCAAATCCCATCATGAGTGCTCCACCTACAGATTTATAATCAAATTTATCTTTTAAAGCATAAAGTGAAGATTTTGCAAACATTGCTCCTATTTTTCCTGAAAGTGAAGACATCATTCCTTCTTTAACCATCTTCATTAGTAAAGATGCTGCTCCTTCACATGTCTTTAATGCAATATTTCCACTAAATCCATCAGTGACAATAACATCACAATCACCTTTTAAGATATCTCTTCCTTCAATATTCCCAATAAAATGAATTTTATTTTCTGATTCTAAAAGTTGATAAGCATTTTGATGAACTTCATCACCTTTTTTCGCTTCTGTTCCAATATTTAATAAAGCGACTTTTGGTTGGTGTATTCCTCTAATATTTTTTGCATATATATGTCCCATAATCGCAAAATCTTTAAGTTGTTCAGGTGTATTTTCTGCATTTGCTCCAACATCCAATAAAGCCACACCTTTTTCATTATAGGTTGGCAATATGGCCATTAAACATGATTTTTCAACACCTTCAATACGTTTTAAAAATAACATAGCACTTGTATAAAAAGCACCTGTTGATCCACATGATACGACACCATCAACAATTCCATCATTGGCTAAAGCAACTGCTTTGACCATACTTGAATCTTTTTTACGACGTACAGACATAATACCAGCATCCATAGGAACAATATCTCTAGCATCTACAATATGAATACGATCATAGGCTTTTAATTTTTCTAGTTCTTCTTCTTTTCCAGTCACATATAATTCTGCATCAGCATGTGTTTTGATAAAACTTTCACAGGCTTCAACAACAATTCCACTTCCTAAATCCCCACTCATTGCATCTATTGATAATTTATACATTTTGTCTCACTCCTTGCTAGTAGTATAACATATTTAATCAACATATTCATTATTCTCTTTTAAATTCTCTTTAATCTTAGATATAAGTTTTTGATAACCTTTGTGATGATGATAATCATCAATCATTTTCATAGCATCTTCTCTTGCAATCGTTAAAATATTGAAATCTTTTAGAACATCAGCAACTAAGAATGTTGGTAAACCACTTTGTCTACTTCCTAAGACTTCACCAGGTCCTCTTAATTGTAAATCATAGGTTGATATTTCAAAACCATCATGACTCTTTTCCATATATTTTAAACGATCAATAGCTTCTTTAGAAGATGATGAACTCATTAAGTAACAATAAGCCTGTAGATCTCCTCGACCAATTCTACCTCTTAACTGATGTAATTGACTCATTCCAAAACGTTCAGCATTATAAATAACCATCATATTCGCATTTTTTACATCAACACCAACTTCTACAACAGTTGTAGATACAAGAATCTGAATCTCATTCTTTTGGAAAGATTCCATCACATCATCTTTTTCATTATCTTTCATTTGTCCATGTAATAAACCAACATGATAGATCTCTTTAAAATACTTTTGCATTGCGTCTGCAATCTGAGAAGCACTTTTGGCTTCAATAGCTTCGCTATCTTCAACCAAAGGACATATAACATAACATTGTCCCCCATTTTGTAAATAATCCTTTAAATCCTCTAAAATAGGCTTCATAGAGGATGATTTTATATATTTTGTGATAACAGGTTTTCTTCCTGTTGGCATTGTTTTTATAGTTGATACATTCATATCTCCATACATAGAGATAGCTAATGTTCGAGGGATTGGTGTTGCACTCATAATTAAGAAGTCAACCTGATTCCCTTTATTTTTTAATGCTTTACGTTGTTCAACACCAAAGCGATGTTGTTCATCAGTAATCACAAAACCAAGATTGGCATACTCGACTTTCTTTTGAAATAAAGCATGTGTTCCTACAACAATATCAATATCACCATCTTGAATCTTTTGATAGAGCAATTCTTTATTCTTTAAAGATAATGAACCCGTCAGCAACGCAACCTTTACATCAGTATTCTTAAAGAAAGAAGATAGAGTAGCATAATG
>NZ_HG005285.1:196328-209136 GCF_000455285.1 Candidatus Stoquefichus massiliensis AP9
CTGAGCAGCCAATATTTCTGTTGGAGCCATTAATGCCCCCTGATAACCAGCAAGATAATTGGCATATAAAGCCACACTACTCACAACAGTCTTACCACTTCCTACATCACCTTGTAAAAAGCGATACATCATACGAGGACTTTGTAAATCTTCAACAATTTCTTTCACTGATGTTTGTTGATCTTTGGTTAATTGATAAGGTAACGAAAGAATAAAAGATTGGAATTTTTGCATATCAAAGACTTTTGATATACCGACTTCCTGATTTCTTTGTTGTTTAATGAACTGCATTGTTAATTGAAATTTTAAGAATTCTTCATATTTTAAATATCTTAATGCTTGTTTAATATCTTCTTGAGTATCTGGAAAATGGATATTGTATAAAGCACTTTCTTTATGTATTAATTGATGTTTGATAATATATTCTTCTGGTACATAAGCTTCAATATTGCCTTTTAATAAGCTTAATGCTTTTTTAACATATTGAGCAAATGATTTTTGAGTGATACCTTCTTTTATAGAATAAACAGGATGTATACCTTTTAATTCACTTATTGGTTTTATTTTAATATCTGTAGCAGTGATCTTATCATTTTTACATTTCCCTATAATTGTAATCACTGTAGACATTTTTAAATACTGACGTAAAAAATGACGATTAAAGATTGTGACTTGATATTGTTGAAGATAGTGATCTTCAACAGTAAAAGACATTCTTGACATTCTTCCTTTAAAGAAGACTTTTGTAGGTGAGATAATTGTTCCTTCTATGATAATCTTATCATCTTCTAAAGTTGGATAAGTTTCTTCTATGATATCATACCTATATGGATAGTGCATAACAATATCTTCTAAGCTATCTATATTCATAGATTCTAATGCCTGATATCTCTTTTCTGTTGTCTTTAATAATCTTATATCTGTCATTTTTTATCACCTTTCCATATTTTACATGAAAACATAAAAAAAAGATACCCTAAGGTATCTTAAATAATAATTAAACCATTAAATTAAAATCTTTTCTAAAAATATTCTTCACATTAAAGATAAAATATTTCAACACAGTAAATTATTTTTTTGTTCTGTATGGTGTAGTTGATTTTTTTATATCAATATTTTTTAACCAATAAATTTTTTGCACATATTTTTCAATAGATTCCATAATTATATCTTGTTCCTGCGATGGTGCAACCATTATAGATCTTATTGGCCAATGCCCATGACACCAAACCTTATATCGTTTTTCACTTTTAAAATCCATTAGAAGTTCTTCAATTCCCCAAAATAATTCTTCCTGATTTTTTCCTATAGATATATATATATTCTCACCTTCAATTATTTCATGTTCAACATGGAAATTTATTTTATTAGAATACTCCTCTATTTTCTTTATAATATTTGCTTGAAGTACTTTTGGTAATGATTTCCCTATTTCGACTTTATCACAAAAAATATCATTATCTTTATTCTCACATTTAACATTAATATAAGGTTTTTTTATATGCGTACTTAAATCCTTCTCAAAACAAACATGATTTATTTCCTGAAGACTTGTTAATGTAAAAACCAATCTTTTCTCCTTTTCTTCCAAAAATCCACTGTGTTTTATATAAGGTATTAAAGTTCGAGAAACCATCTTTCTATTATACTCTTTAGTAACATATTGATTTTTATTTATATATTGATTAAGTGATTCTTTTAAATCATTACAATTAATATTTTGCAAAGAAGAATTAGTAATTGTCATATTTTGCAAATTATTCACATCAAATTTTACAATGTTATTTGAAATCACATAATCTACATAAAGTATTTTTGTTGGTTCCGAATATGAATAAAGTGAATCAATATCCTCCTTAACACTCAAAATTTTAAAAATATTATCCCTAGTAAAATCAAACTCTATACAAACTCCTTTATTAGCATACTCTCTCCACTGACTTAATAAATTTTCTTGCTCACAAAAACATATCATATAGTTTGATGAATGACTAGATATATCATTCTCTATATCCGTAAAAGATTGTACAATTTTTTTACCTGCCTTATGTTCCTCCGAATCATTGGAAAACATAACATTAGTAGCTCTCATCGTTTCATTCTCTGCAATAAGCCAAAATACATCAAGTGAAGTATAGTGAAAACAATTATTGAATTCCACACTATAAATATCCTCCTTACCAATTAAAAGCGTATGATACTTTTTCCATTCATTAATTAATTCTTTCATTTGTTCTTCCTTTCTACAAACCTTTTTATTCTATTCTTAACTATCTTAATTACACATTATAGTAAATTAATTTAAAATTTTTTTAATCATTTAATCCAACTATTTTATATAGAGTTTTCTTAAACATATTTAAATCTCCATACTCTCCACCACTTATATCATCAAAAATAAAGAAATGAAAGTTACTGTATTTTCCATTCGCTGTTAGACCTGCCACCTTTCTCCATTCACTTTCCTGTAAATTAGTAATATTTGTTTGATATATTACAGAAAAGACATCAGTCAATTCTAATAATTGTTTCGTGATTTGTCGTAAAATATAATAAGAATTATCCCTATTGTCATGCTCTTCTGTTTCTAAAAAAGCATCAATAACAAATATTATCTTAAATTTATTAAATTTCAGTTTATCTAATATTTTTTTGAATTTTGCAACATTATCTCTACTATAACTTTCAAAAATTTCATTTTCCTTTAAATTAAAGATTAGATCTATACCTTCAAATTTTCTTTTTAAATAATAATTTTCTACTTCAATTACTTCATTATTTTTTTTAGAAGTTTCTTTTATTTCACGTTGCCTTTGATCAATCAACTCATTAATTGATGCTGCCATTCTTTTAATTTTACCATTAGAATCATCAATATAAATAATTTTAACCTTCATTCTTTTCCCTCCTGGTTGTAATACTTATTTTAAATAAATAGGTAATTTAAAAACAATCTCCTTACTTGAAGACCCATCAATAGATATATTTTGCCCTAATTCAATAAGTACTGTTTTTTTCTCATTTTCATAAAATTTAAATATACTTTCACCTAAAACAGCTAATGAAATACCATTGTCTTTTCTTTTAAAACCCTTAACTATTTCTTCAAAACTAAAGTTATCATACACATCATTAGCAACACACAAATATTCATTTTCTTTCCAAAATCTAACGCAAACTTTATCATCAATTTTTTTGCCACTTTTCGATGCACTTTGAATAAGTTCAATAATTAGTGCAGAAAAGTCCTGTATATCAATAAGTTCTTCCTTTTTATTTTTTAGATATATATCATTATTATCATCTGGAAAAAAACATTTAAAGAAATTAAAATAATTTTCTTTTTCAATTAGTTGATTTTCTTTATTAAGAATATTTATTTTATCTTTATATATAAAAGTTTTTAATGAAACTTCTATTCTTCTAGCCATACAAATCCAATTAGTGCATGTTCTTATTTTTTTATCGCTTAAAAGAAGTATATTCATTTTTCCTATAACCCTACTTATAAACATACCAAAAATCAAGCTTCTATTATCCCAACCATTTTCTTTGAGTTCATCTTCTGTTAAATAAAATTTTTTACTTTGAGGATAGCCAAATAGAAATTTATTGGACACAAATAAAGGATTAGAAAACCCACCTTGTAATACACCTTCATTATGATCAAATGCTCTAGTTTTCTCAAATTGAGTAGTCAAATATTTCATATGTGATATTTCTTGTAATAAATCATTATTAAAATCTTTAGCAATTTTATTATTAATCATATTATAAAACAAAAAAACTAATTTTATATTTTGTATATAATCCATAATATTAATTTCTTGATTTTTGTTAATAATTTTATCATTACTGTTAGTTTCGTCATCATTGCTATATTTATCATTTAAACAAATAATCAAATATATATAATTACTTTTCTCTTTTCCATTAAATTTAATTATACATTTTTCCTCATCAAACATATATGTTCCTTGTTTAAAATCAAAAGTTTGACAATTTAGAATTGAAGTGTATTTATCATCTTGATTGGCCGATAACAAACTATACTTAGTTAGGTTTTTCAGTTCAACTTCATATATTTGAGATTCTTTGGTCTCGTTAATCAAATTGCACTCCAATTGATTATCTTTATACTCATAAGCAAACTTACAAATGAATTTTCCATCAAACAACTTTGTTAAATAATCAGATAATTCATCATAAAATGCAATAGTTTTAATCTGTTTAATCTCATTATCTGATTTCAAACTATTTAATTCTTTTTTTTCAACAACTTCATCAGATTCTTCATCCTGTTTTTTTAAATATTCATACATTTCAACCATAATTGAATTTAAATCTTCTATTTTAGAATTAATACTTAAACTTGATAAATTTTGTACATAGTTTGTAAGAAAATAGTGTTCTTCAATATTTTTTATATTATTTTTTTGAATATTATCTAAAGCGGTTAAGTAAATTTTACCATTATCAAAAAATAAAGAATAAAATAAATCTTGAACATATTTTTGTAAATTTGAATCTGCTAAATTTTTTGTGAGTGCAATTCTATTATATATTTCTGGTGAACTATCAGTGGAATTGATATATTCTTCATTATGAATGATTTCGTATTCTAAAAAATTAGACTTTGATTCATCTGAGTGTGAATTAATTAGTTGAAAAACCAATCCACTATATAATTGTACTATTCCATCACTTAAGTACTTTTTATCATTAAAATATTTAAGTATTTTAATAATGTTATTATATCTAATAATAAAATTACTATTTAAATAAACACTTTGTCTCATAAGAATCATCATTAACGATACTCTTTCTTTTTCTGAAGTTCCTTTAATTATTTTTTTATTTAGCTTTTTCAAATAAGATATATTATCTTCTGATAAAATATACTTTTTATTTTTTACATTTTTCTCTTCGGAATCAGTAGTTTTATTTTCTATCAGCTGAGATTTTAAATACTCTATTATATCTTCTCCCTCAAACATTATCATTTCAAAAATAATGAGAATAACATCAAAAATCACTTCCAAGCAAGCTTTTCTATATGCTAAAAAAGGAGAACTCATTGCAACAATAATATAAATAATTCTTTCAATTTGTGAGTTAAAAATATTTGTTAATCCATCTGTTTCAGATTTATTTTTTTGTAAATAATAAAGTGTGAAAGTAAACACATATTCTTTATCATTTTTATAAAAAATCATTCGGTCTAACTTTTTTGTAATAAAATGTGTTGTATAAAACATTTTGTATCCATCAAATTTCATCCCATCTTTAATCATGCTATCTATATCGAAAATATTTGATATAGATATTTTTTTATTATCTATTGATTCTAGATGATATGAATTTCTACAAGTGTTAAAGCGTTTTCTCAAATCAATTAATACACTATTATTTCTTGCATAATCATAAAAATTATATCTTTGACATAAATAACAAGAGCCTTCATGTGTTCGTAAATGTGAAATTCTTATATTAGTAAATGAATAAAAATCATTATAATCATCAATATAATTACTCTTTGTATTATTAGATAATCTATCTATTAATACAATGATTTTTTTAAAAATATTCACTTGCACTCTATCTGATTTTTTATCAAACATAGTTTTAATTAAACTCTTTGAGCGCAGAAAGGAAGTTCCTCTAATAATTTCATCATCCACATAATATACATTAATAATAGAATTGATATTTGAACTACAAAGATTATCATATATATCTTTCAAATATTTATACTTTGTAAAAAAATTGCCCCTATATTCTTTATCAGTATCTACATGTACAAGTAATGCTGATTCAGAGAAAATTTTCGAATGTACAAGTTTTACAAATGCAGAATTACTTGAATGAAGAGGAGATAAAATAATATTATATGTAATTATTTCATTTGATGTCTCTACTATATTATCTTTAATTTTCGCAAACCATCCTTCTATTTCATTTTCCTTACTTATAAAATATCTTTCAGTATCAATATAATATCTATAGTGTTTAGATCCACGCTCATAATGTCCAAAATATAAATAATCTTTTAATGTCGCTATTTTTTTTAATTCGTCAAGTTCGATTTTAATTTTATTATCGTCAAAACGAGCTCTTTTCGTAGGAGCCATCCCAATTGATAACATTGGCACAACTGATGTTTTATTTGTTTCTATTAATGGTATTTCATTTATAGGATTAGCTGGATAACATAATTCACATTTTAAAGCATCATACCACTTTAGCTCAATATCAATTAAATATTGAATTATTGATATTGTCGATTCTTCTGTTTCTAATGAATATAATATATATCTTTCATCTGTAGAAATATCTTTCCAATAAGACTTTTGAAGAGATTCATTTAATTTACCTTCATTAGGTTTATCTTTGACTTCAATAATACTGAAATAAAAACTTGATATATTCATTTCTCTATTTTTTGTTTCACTTATAAACTTTTTTTCTATTTTACCAAAAGTAGTTAATGTAGTACTGATAGGCACTATATAAACAACTTGTAACTCTTCTCCATCAGTTATCCAATCTTCTAATATTTTATCTAAATTTCTAATTTCCTCTATAGTTATTCTATCATTTATACGTTTGTTTGTAAAAATAGTATGTTTATACAGATTAGGCATATTTTGAGCCAATTCATAAACCAACATTTCCGAATATACTTCATATCCAATAAAAAGTGTTTTTTTATCAGAAATAAATTCCATATTTTCATCTTTTATATCTATTTTTTCAGTATTTTCTTTTAAAAATTCTGATATATTTATTTTATTTAAAGACGACAAACGTTCCATGATAATTTTAGAGAACTTTGAAGTATAATAACTATTATGAAATAATAATTCAGCTTCACAGAATGAATTCAAATGTATTTTTGATCCTATTCTTATATGTGTATCTCTTAACATAAATCCAGAATTATTATGAATTATATCTTGTTCCAACAAATTCTTAGTATGCTCTTCAAAAACAGTCAATCCTTTCTCGTTTTTTAAGTATATATCAAAAGGCAAGATATCTGAATTTTTAATTTCGAGATTCATTGAAGGTTTTGTTCTCAAATATGATTCAAAAATATCTGAAACAAAAGTTTTATATCCACGTGTTAAAGATACTTTAGATATTATATTGAGTACTTCTTTTATATTCTTTCCTTTGATCCAAAATTCTTCACGCTTTTCATTGTAAAGAAAAAACTGAATATTATTTAATACTCTTGAATTTCCCTTCTTATCATAAAAAACTGCCAGCATTCGAAAAATTTCAATAATATGTATAAGAGTACAATTTTTAATTGCGATGTAATATTCTTTTTCTCTTTTATTAAAAATAGAATTAAGCAATGATTTCATGAATAATTCTACACTTTGAATATGAAGAATATCGAAAACATAAATATCTTTATCTTTAGTTAACATTAAAGACAATTGATCAGAAATGTTTTTAATTTTTCCAAATTTATTATCTAAAGAATTAAAGTTAAAATTTTTGTCCAACTGTGAATAAAAAGAAGTGTTTTCGTTAAAAGTTATATACTTCACTTCTGGAGCTATTTCTGGTTCTATATACTTGATGTTTACATCTTTACACCCAAACTGACTTTCTGATATTTTTTCTTGAAATGGTAATAAAATATGAAATTGGCTACCCTTCATTTTTAATTGATCTGTACTCACATCACTATCACATGTTGAATATATCTCATACCCATTATTGCTAGCATTACATTTTGCTTGAAAATACCCATCATTACTTAATATCAAAGAATCAAAAAGTTGTAAACCATAATGATGAATAGCATTTATCTCTCTACTATTAAATTCATTCATAATATCAGAAACGTCCTGATTACTATCATCAAAAATATCACGTAATGAGAATTTTGCATCTATTAATTTTTTCTTTGTTTCAGGATCATTTCTTGAAATCTCAATTTCTTTTAAGTATTCATCAACAAGAGATTTATCTGAAAAATCAGAAACATATATTTCTAGAAAATACTGATAACTATTTCTTTGTAACTTCCTCATGTTCTCATTTTCTTTAACTAACTGTATCTTTTTTACGAATTCTTTTATATCAATATTATTATTAAATATTCTTTGAGATAGACTACTATTTATTTCTAATTCATTTTCTTCCTTCTCACCAACTTTTATATATGTTCTATTATCCTTCCCATCAAAATAGTTTTTAAATTCATTATTCAAATATCCTTCACTATTCTTATATGTATAAATTCTAAAAGTTAAAAAACCTAACCCGTTATTCTTTTGATTCCCAGCATGATAGACTATATTTTCAATCAATTGTAATAATCCATCAGCAATTTCACAACAATTCACAATATTTTCTAACTCTTCTTTTTGATATTCACTACTATTTTCAATAAATCCCATCTCAATTTTATTATTTTCATCAAAACGATAGTAAAAAAACAAACTAAATAGAAAGAATGCTAAAACACTTATATTTTGAGTTGTACCAAAAAAGAATTGTGTTGAAAAGTGTTCAATACATTTATCATATGCAGCTTTAGGGAATAACCATTTATAACAATTCTTTAATAATGCATTTTCCAAATTATTTCCGTTATAATTACATTTCTTAAAATCAAATCTTCTACCATTTTCATTTACTATTATTTTATTTAAAGATTCTTTAATCGGCTTTTTCAAAATTTGATATGTTTTATTATTAATAAATATGAGTGGTATAATTTTTGAAGTTCTGAATGTGTTATTAAATGTAAAATTCTCTTCTATCCCATCATTCTTAGTAAACTTGAATTTTAAATTTGGATTAAATACATTTTTATCATGACTAACAAAATATAAATAATTAATTATATTATAATAATCCTTATTTATATCTTCAGATAAAGACAGGTCCATATTTATTTGGTTAATTAATTCCTTTTTTTGTAATAACATCATACATAAGTATTGTAAATTTAATAGACTACCTGACTCATATTCAATTTTCAAATCTAATTTACTGTCCTTTTCCTGTAATTTAGTATACTCTGATTCAATATTTTTAATTAGAATCTCTTCTATATCATTTACATCTTCCCTATTCATATTCTCTTCACACCTTTTCTTATATTGTTAACGCTTACATAAAATATTAAAAAATATTAGTATTTATAAACTAATATTTTTCATCGTTAATCTAAATATCTATGTCACATAATCTCTGTTGATTCTAGATAATTCAAACACTATCCATCTTATCATCTGTACTGTATAGCACTTTTTTATTAGATTCATATACAAATGAGTTTGAAGCATAAACGAGATGTTTTACCTCATTATGTCTACAAGCTTCCAGTATATTATAGAAGCCTATCATGTTTGATTCTATATAGGCACCTAGGATTTGTAATGTAATATCTTACTCCTGCCTGTGCTGCCAGATTAACAACTACTGATGGCTTATATTCATCAAATATCTTATCTATATTTGCCAGATATTCTTCTATTTCATCATCCAGAGTAGGTGATATCTTATTGTTAATCTTATCAAGAATGATATCTACTGCCTTGATTTTATTATGCTGTGCCAGAAGCACAGCAATGACAGACCAACATAGCCTTTCCTTGCAACTGTAATTTTCATAATAAACTCCCTATTCTAATATAATTCAATAAATGACCCAAATACATTATAAATATAATTAATACAATCCTCATCAATGCCTGGCCATGTACCAATCCATAATGTGTTATTCATAATTTTATCTGTATTAGCCAAAGAGCCTGCAACTCTATATATATAGTTTTCTTGTGTAAAGCATGGCTGTCTTAACAGGTTTCCTGCAAACAATAGTCTTGTACCTATTTTATGTTCTTCTAGATATCTTGATAACTCATTTCTTGTAAATGGTGCATCATCCTTTACTGTAATTGTATATCCAAACCAGCTTGGATCACTGTTCGATGTTGCTGTTGGAAGAATAAGATAATCACTGAATTCAGATAATTTATCTGTAATCATCTGATAGTTTTCTTTTCTTCTGTTAATAAAGTATTCAAGTTTCTTTAATTGTGATACGCCCAAGGCTGCCTGCATATCTGTAACCTTAAGGTTATATCCTAGATGTGAGTATACATATTTATGATCATATCCTTCTGGTAAGTCTCCATGCTTCTGTGTAAATCTGTGTCCACAGATATTATCTTTACCTGGTGGGCAGATACAGTCTCTTCCCCAGTCTCTGATTGACTTAATGATTGTATATAATAAACTATCATTTGTCAGAACTGCTCCACCTTCTCCCATTGTCATATGATGTGCTGGATAGAAGCTACATGTACTGATGTGTCCAAACGTTCCTGTATACTTTCCATTGTATTTTGCACCCAATGCATCACAGTTATCCTCAATAACCCATAGATCATATTTCTCTGCTAGTTCCATAACCTTATCAAGATTAAATGGATTTCCCAATGTATGTGCCATGAAGATACATCTTGTCTTATCACTGATGGCTTCTTCAATGACTGATGCATCAAAGTCATATGTACCAATCTCACAGTCAATAAAGACTGGCACTAATCCATTCTGAATGATTGGTGATACAGTTGTTGGAAATCCAGCAGCTACTGTGATAACTTCATCACCTTCCTTTAATCTCTTATCACCTAATTTATGGGATGTTAATGCTGTAAATGCAATAAGATTTGCAGATGAACCTGAGTTCACCAATGCACAATATTTAATACCTAAAAATTTTGGAAACTCCTTTTCGAAGACATCACTATATCTTCCAGCAGTCAGCCACATATCCAGTGATGAATCAATCAGATTACCTAAATCATCACTGTCTACCTGCTTTCCTGATGCTGCAATATAGCTAACACCTGGAATCAGTCTTGTATTTTCATGTTCCTGTTCATAATACTGCTTTGCTAAAGCAATTACTTCTTCTCTTTTAATTGTCATTTATCTATTCTCCCTTACTTATCATATCTTTTATTCCACTAGTAAATGTATGCTTTGGATACCATCCAGTAGCTAATTTTAATTTTTTATTTGTATAGTTTAAGTTTGTAGTGCTTTTTACTGTTCCATAAATAATCTTAGACTGTGAACATAAGGCAACACTAATATCTTCAACAAACTCTTTGAGATGTTTTGTTTCATCACCACAAAAATTATAGATTCCTGAATCAGGACACTTTGTCATCATTAGAACAAGCGCATCAATTGCATCTTCAACATAGAGATAGTTCCACAGATTCATACATTCTGACTGTAAGTGCAATATACTATTTGTACTTAGAGCATGCATAGAAGCTGAGACTAAAGAGTTTTTATAATCTCCTGTGCCATATAAACTAATATAACGACAGTTATATAGTTTTAATTTGCATTTTTCTATTAAAATTTTATCAAGTCCCTTAAATAGCTTTGTCTTATACTTCCCATATGGATCTATTTGTGCTGACAAAATCATTTCTTCACTAATTGGATTGTCAGTTTCTATATTTCCATATTCTGCCTGTGATCCAGATAGAAAAATCATAATATCACTATTCTTTTGGATCAGTTCTTTGATAAATTCCAGACTGTACTGATAATTCTGTTTCTGCAGTTCTTCATTTTGTCTCTCAGCACCACGTATTCCCTGCCATGTAAAATGAAAAAGCACATCTATATGTTTATCAAAGCCAGCAAAATATGTACAATATTCATTAAAATGAAGATGAATTATCTCTATTTTCTGAAAAACTGAAATTTCATCTATAAAATCATTGACTCTTCTTGTAACAATATATATTTTGTTGATATAGTCATCTTTCAGTAGTCTTCTGATGAGATGCGAAGCAATAAAAGCTGTACCACCAGTAATTAATACATTCATACTATAATTCCATCAGTTCCCTATATAATTTTTCATCTAAAAATGGAGACTGATCCTGTGGTTCATGATTCATCACAGATTTTGGTACAACATAAGTGTTTTCTGAAATCTTCACTTCAATGATTTCTCCATATTGTGTATCTAAATCAATATCTTTAATATCGTTAATTGATGAAGCAGCAGTGTACTTCAAATCATATGATTTGGCAATTCCTTCAAAGTCAGGAACAGTGTAGCCCATTTCTGAAACTGTCTGTGCAAAACGACTTTCCAGATACATTTCCTGAAAATGTCTTATCATTCCAAGACTGTAGTTGTTTATGATAATAATCTTTACTGGAATCCTTTCTCTTCTGATGACCTGCAGTTCCTGAATATTCATCTGAACTCCGCCATCTCCATTAAAGCTTATGATTGGCTTTTGATTTGAGCCAAAGTATGCTCCAATCGCTTCTGGCAGTGAAACACCCATTGACCCAAAACTGGCTGAAAATAAAATCTTGCAGTTCGATTTGATTTTCGATGACTGAGCTACCCATACCTGGTTTTGCCCTACATCTGTTGTTATAATGGCTCCATCAGGTATTCTTTCCATGATAGCATCAACAATAACATTAGGATTATTCTGATCAATATTTACAAGCATACTTTGTATTTTTTTACATATTTCCTTCCATTGAGAGTAATCAGTAGTCAGTTTACAGTGACTCAGCCCATCTATAATGTTCTGGGCATCACATTCTATATCAATTTCATTGTCCTTTACCTTATAGGTCAGTTCATCGCTGTCTATATCAAATCTGATGATTCTTGCATTTTTTGCAAATTTATCTCTTTGAGTCCCCACCTGACGAATATCCATTCTTGAACCAATTGATATAATCAGATCAGACTTAGCAACAATGAAATTGGAGCATC
>NZ_HG005285.1:209316-229031 GCF_000455285.1 Candidatus Stoquefichus massiliensis AP9
ACCATTCAACAGTCATTTCAATGGCCTTTGCTACATTCCATATTGGCTTCCAGTCCAGATAACTTTTTGCCTTTGAGCAGTCAAGTTTCAGGAAGTTTGCTTCATGAGGTCCATTATAGTCAGTTGCTTCCCATGATGAATCTTCCTTCCATGCATCACAGAACAATGAAACTATCTCTCCCGTTGTTACACAGTCTGCTTCATTTGGGCCTATATTGTATGTTCCAGCATATTTCTTATCCTTATACTGGAACATTGCCAAGTATAAATAAAAAACAACTGGCTCCAGTACATGCTGATATGGTCTTGTTGAATTAGGATTTCTGACCTTTATAGTTTCTTTGTTAACTGTATACTTCACACAGTCTGGTATAATTCTGTTGGCATTGAAGTCTCCACCACCAATGACATTACCTGCTCTGCATCTTGAAACTGCAATATCTAAATCATTAAGAAATGACTTTATATAGGAATCAGTGACAAGTTCAGAACATGACTTGCTGTTACTGTATGGATCATATCCATTCAATCTGTCATTCTCTCTATAGCCATACACCCATTCATTATTCTGATAAACCTTATCAGTTGTCACATTAACGAATGACTTGACTGATGAATGTGTTCTTACACATTCACAGATGTTTACTGTTCCCATAACATTCACATCATATGTATAGACTGGATTCCTATATGAATCAATAACTAATGGCTGAGCTGCCATATGAATGACTATTTCTGGATTGACTTCATCAAATACCTTCATCATTGAATCCAGATTTCTTATATCCACTATTCTTGAATCAATCTTATTATCTAATTTAAGGATATTAAAAAGTGCAGGCTCAGTTAATGGCTCAAGTGCTATACCAGTGACATCTGCACCTAACTGATGCAAAAGAAAAGACATCCAGCTTCCTTTAAAACCTGTATGTCCAGTTATCAGTACTTTCCTTCCTTTATAAAACTCCTTAAATCTTATTTCCATATCTTCCATGGTGCTTTACCTTCTTCCCACAGTTTATTCAATCCCTCATGATCTCTTTTTGTATCCATGCACTGCCAGTATCCATCATGCCGATAGGCTTTCAGTTCTCCTAATTTAGCCAATGCTTCCAGCGGCTCCTTTTCAAATATAGTGTCATCATCTTTTATGTATTCAAATATTTCAGAATTCATAACCATATATCCAATATTAATCATTGAACCATCATCCTTAGATTTTTCTCTGAACTGATGAATTGTACCAGTTCCATCCATATCAATGACTCCGAATCTCTGACCAGCATTATAGACCGTCATTGTCCCAATCTTGCCATGAGATTTATGGTAATTAAAAAGAGCATTTATATTGACATCTGAGACTCCATCTCCATAAGTCAGCATAAAAGGCTCATCACCTATATACTCTTTAATTCTCTTGACACGACCGCCAGTCATAGTGCTCAGTCCAGTATCAACAACTGTTACTTTCCACTGCTCACTGTTCTGATGATGAACAATGACTTCATCACCCTTGGTGAAATCAAAAGTGATATCACTCGAATGAATGAAGTAATTTGCAAACCACTGCTTAATCACTTCCTGCTTATAGCCAGCACAGATAACAAATTCATTGAATCCGTAATAACTATATATCTTCATAATATGCCAGAGGATTGGCATATTTCCAATTTCAATCATTGGTTTTGGTTTCAAGTGAGATTCCTCACTAATTCTTGTGCCAAAACCTCCTGCCAATAAGACTATCTTCATTTAAAATTCCCTCCCTTAATGTCTAACAAATCCTAAAATAAATTTATTTTTTAATAATACTAATATTACTAAGTAACCACTCATACTTAAGAGGATACTAATAATTACTTTTTTTAATAAATTAGAAATTAATAAATGTATTACAATACAAATTAAACTTATATATACACTACCTATAACTGGAGACAATAAAAGTTTATGAATATTTTGTATTTTAATATTTTTATCAATGTTTAAATACAAGATTATAACCATTATCAACTGTGAAAAAACTGTTGTTGTAGCAGCTGCATTTAAACCAAAAATAGGAATAAATAAAATATTAGATATCAAATTAAAAAAAGCAGATATAATACTTGCTTTTAAAAATATACTTTCTTTTCCAGAAGGAAGCATTATTATATTTCCAATTAATCCACCTATTAATGATAAGCCTAAAGAAATACTAAGAATTCTTAACGAAAGTACTGCTCCTAAATACTCTTTTCCTCCAACTATTTCAATAATTTCATGACATAGCGCATTTATTCCCACTATACAGGGTAATCCTATTACAACAATGAAGTTAAAAGCATATTTATACAATTTATTTATTTCTTTATAGTTTCCTATTTGAAACAAATAAGACATTTTAGGCATGACAACCCATGCAATGGAAGATATTGTAGTATTTACTAAAGAATATATTTTGACTGAAGTGCTATATAATCCTACTTCAAAATTTCCTTTTATAACTCCTAATATTGTAATATCACTATTTACAAAGATTGTTTGTGACATAATTAAAGCAAATAATAGCAAAATAGGTCGAAAATGCCTTTTCCAATTGATTTTTAAAGTAAACATTGTAGAACAATACTTTTTTCTGTAAATTAAATTACAAATATTTGCACCACTTGTAGAAATCACAGTAATGACCGCATATTTTAAATAATCATTTGAACTTTTAACAAACATTAACATAGAAATTAAGGAAAACATCTGAAAAACAAAAGTTCTTATAGTTATATATTTGAAATCCTCCATTGCAGTATTTAACCAATCAGCACCTAAAGTCGTAAAAAGCACTGATACACTTAATATAATAATTAATTCCTTATAGGCTTGTAATGATCTAAAAAAAATTAGAGCTAATATTAAAATAATATATGCAACTAAAGTCGTAATTATATTAATACTAAAGATTTCGCTTGTTACTTTATTTAATTCTTCTCTACTGCTTTTTACCTTAGAGCATTCTCTGATTGCATATGTAGAAATACCTAATGATGCAACTAATCCAATATAGCTAATAATAGACGTGGAGAAATTTATTTTTCCAACATTTTCTGCTTGAAGCACTCTTGAAATGTATGGAAAAGTAATTAAAGGAAAAACGACTTGCGAAAAGGACTTTATAAAAGAATATATAGTATTTTTTTCTAGTCTATTTTGCATAATTTATTTAACCTCCTAAGATAATTAATTATTATTAACAAAAATTTATAGAAATATAAAATATATACTGGTGATTTTAATACAAATATAAAATCATTTCTCAGTTCTGGAAATAGTTTTAATATATTAAAGGCATATCTTTTTTCCCAGTTTAAATTTTGTCTTCTACAGCTCACTCTATATTGTAAAACAAAATAGAATACATAATTATTGACAGAATTTATATATGTAGTCCTAATAGTATTTTCATCAAATTTTGCTTTAATACCCGTCTCATATAAGAGCTTATAAAAGCAGTTAAACCACACATAATATAAATCATAATTGATTTTTTCGTTTCCACTTTCAGCAATGCAATTTTTTGTATTGATAATAAATTTTTTTCCATTTGTCATAGCTTTCAAAGCAATATGTGATTGCAAAAAATAAGTTCCTATATAATCTTCTTTATCCTTAATCATTTTTACTAGTTTGTTTTTATATATTATTCCAGAAACAAAAGTAATAAATATACCTATTTGTTCAAGAAACTCATTTTTATTCTGATAAACTAAAATACCATCTTCCTTAAAACGAGGATTTTTTATTGTAATTGGGGAATCATTTTTTAATATGCACGAATTAACATGTAACAAATCAGGATTTAATTTTAAACATGAAATAATACTATTTATAGCACCAGAGAGTAAGTAGTCATCATCTCCAATAAGCCATACATAATTACCACTTGCTTTGTCAAAACAGTTTAAAAAATTTCTGTCTGCACCTAAGTTTTCATCATTTTTATAATATACAATATTTTCACCCTTCATAATTAAATTTTTTATATATTTATCTGTTCCATCTGTCGAACAATTATCATATATAATTAATTCTATTTCTTTATAATCTATTTGTTTAAGAATAAATGGTAAACTTTTTTTTAATTGATCCAATCGATTATAAGTTGGTATGGCTATTGTCAATAATTTACTCATTATATACCTCTCTTTTTCAATCTATTTTTTTAAAATATCTTCTCTTTACTTAATATTATCTATTGAATAATTTTTGTATTTTAATATATTTTGATTAAAACATAATATAAATTTTTCTATACTACTTTCTTAAGTAACTATAATTATCTTCTATTGATAAATAATTTATAAATTTTATAGATTTAACAATTAAAACTAATATTACATTTTAACTTCTTATAGTTAGAATGTTATCTGCAAACCACTATCCTAATCCATTGTGAATACTTATATAACTTAGATTTTCCTATTGTGATATCAATAATTTTATAAAAATCCACACTTAAGATTTCATTAATTTTGTTACTATTCTTTTAGCTTCTTCAGACGATTTTATGCTTTTATAAAATAAAGAAGTATTATTTGATATAACTTTAAAATCTAATTTATTAAAGTCTAATTTAATAAGTTCATTTATGATATCTTTATGAAATCTATACTTTATAATATTAGCAGGAATCCCACCAACTATTGCATAAGGAGGGACATTTTTTGTAACTATTGCACCAGCCCCTATGATAGCACCTTGTCCAATACAAACCCCAGACATAATGATAGCATTTTGTCCAATCCACACATCATCTCCAATATATATATTTCCTTTAGATACCGCTTCAAACATATCAGTTTTTAAGCATTTTGCCTTAAAAGGATATGTAGATATTCTATCTACAGCATGATCCCCAGATAAGTTAAAAATAACTCCAGATGCTATAGAGCAATAAGCTCCAATATACAATTTACTATTTTCATTAAAACTTAGTACTGTCAAACCTCCATAAGTATACTTTCCTACATCAACTAAATTATAATTAAACCTATTAACTGGGAAAGTTTGATTCTCTTTATTATGTTTTCTCCACTTCAATCTTATATATAAATTCTTCAATCCTCTTAACATTCTACATATAATCTCCAATCATATTTTATACTGACAAAAACTTATTATTCATGTTATTTATAAAATTCCTTATACCACTCTGCAAAACTTCTTAGTCCTTCTCTTAGACTTGTACTTGGTTTAAATCCAAAGTCCTTTTCTAATGCTGAAGTATCTGCATATGTGACTGGTACATCTCCTGGCTGCATTGCTACCAGTCTCTTATGAGTTTCAAAGTCATAATCAGCTGGTAAGACTTCTGCTTTGATAAGTTCCTGCTGCAGGATATCTACAAAGTCTAGCAGATTCTCTGGACTGTTGTTTCCTATGTTATAGACCTTATAGGGTGGTATTGGCAGTCCATCTTCTCCATTCTGCCTTAATGGTGCGACCTGCATGATTCTTTTTACACCCTCCACTATATCATCTATATACGTAAAGTCTCTTTTGCAGTTTCCATAATTAAATATCCTGATTGTTTCATTATTTCTCAGCTTATTGGTAAAGCCAAAGTAGGCCATATCCGGTCTTCCTGCTGGTCCATACACTGTAAAGAATCTCAGTCCTGTTGATGGTATGTTATAAAGCTTGCTATAGGCATGTGCCATCAGTTCATTCGATTTCTTGGTTGCTGCATAAAGCGATACTGGATTGTCTACCTTGTCTTCTGTACTGTATGGTACTTTTTTATTGCTTCCATATACTGATGAGCTTGACGCATAGACGAGATGCTCTACTTCATTATGTCTGCATGCCTCCAGTATATTATAGAAGCCTATCATATTGGATTCTATATAGGCATCTGGATTTGTAATGGAATATCTTACGCCTGCCTGTGCTGCTAGGTTAACAACGACTGATGGCTTATATTCATCAAATATACTATTAATTATTTCTTTGTTTGCGATTGAATCCCTAATAAAAACAAATGTCCCTGATACTGCTTCTAGACATTTGCTAATCTGTTCCAATCTGTATTCCTTTAATGACACATCATAATAGTCATTCATATTGTCTATTCCAACGATATGAATATTATCTACTGTATTTAACAGTTCCAGTACGAGATTGCTTCCTATGAATCCTGCTGCTCCTGTTACTAGAACTGTCTTACCTTCTAAATTGATGTTCTTCTCAAGCATAGTCCTAGTCCCTTCTGAAAAGGTCTCTTGTATAGACCTTTTCCTCTACATCATCAAGGCAGTCATCATACCTGTTGGCCAGTATGCTGTCACTCATTTCCTTGAACTTGTTTAAATCATTGACTACTCTGCTTCCAAAGAATGTTGAACCGTCTTCAAGTGTTGGTTCATAGATGATGACCTCTGCACCTTTTGCCTTGATACGCTTCATGACTCCCTGAATGGATGACTGCCTGAAGTTATCACTGTTTGATTTCATTGTTAATCTATAGACACCAATCACAACATGCTTTTCTTTATCCTCTTCATACTGGCTTGATGCTGTATAATATCCTGCTTTTTCCAATACTCTTTCAGCTATGAAGTCCTTTCTTGTACGATTGGATTCTACAATAGCCTCTATCAGATTCTGTGGGACATCATCATAGTTGGCTAAAAGCTGTTTTGTATCCTTAGGCAGACAGTAACCACCATATCCAAATGATGGATTGTTGTAATGATCGCCAATTCTTGGGTCCAATCCAACTCCATTAATGATGGACTGAGTATCCAGTCCCTTCATTTCAGCATAGGTATCAAGTTCATTAAAGTATGAGACTCTTAATGCAAGATATGTATTGGCAAACAGTTTTACTGCTTCTGCTTCAGTGAGTCCCATAATCAGTGTATCAACATCCTTCCTGATGGCACCTTCCTGTAATAAAAAAGCAAACCTCTTGGCTGCCTTGTATAGTCTTTCATCATCTGTAGGACATCCAACAATGATTCTTGACGGATAGAGATTATCATATAGAGCCTTGGATTCTCTTAAGAACTCTGGACTGAATAGAATATTCTCACAATTATATTTCTTTCTGATGCTTTCCGTATAGCCAACTGGAATGGTTGACTTGATGATCATAATAGCATCAGGATTAACTCTCATAACCATTTCAATAACAGATTCAACAGCACTTGTATCAAAGAAGTTCTTCTTTGAGTCATAGTTAGTTGGTGCTGCAATGATAACCATTTCAGCATCCTTATATGCTGATTCACCATCTGTTGTAGCAATTAAATCTAACTTTTTATTTGTCAGATATTCTTCTATCTCATCATCCTGGATAGGTGATATCCTACTATTAATCTTTTCAACCTTATCCTGAATGATATCTACTGCCTTGACTTTATTATGCTGTGCCAAAAGCACAGCTAATGACAGGCCTACATAGCCTGTTCCTGCAACTATAATTTTCATATATTTCTCCCTTTAAAATATATAATCCTATTTAATATTTTCAAATTCACTTATTGCTTTTTTATAAGCTTCTAGGTATCCTAATCCATATTTTAAATCAGGTTCCAAGTGATTTCCTTCGCCCCATTCATTCCATGATTTAATAAATATAATTTTTTTATCTTCAGATTTTTGACGTACATTTAAAATTGCTTTTTTTAGCAACTTTATAAAAATATTTTGGATTACAGTTATCTAAGATAATTGCTTTACTTCCAGTTCGTGGTGAGTGATCCCAATTTGGGGCAATACACGGAAAAATATTTTCGTTTTTTGATTCTTTTGGAACCATATATTTAATTGCATCCTTATATTTAAATATCATTGGTTTTTTTAGAAATTTACATTCAAAATATAAACGTAGTTTATTGAATGTTGATAAATTATGATGTATTTCAGTTGTGTTATTATTATATGTAGCATCAAATCCATAACTAATAATTTTGTTTAATTCCCTATTTGATCTATCTTCTCCTATAAAATAAATTCCTTCTAGATTTTCTTTTATTGCCAATTTTCGCCAAGTATCTATAAGTATTTTAATTTCTGGTGAAGCTAATGGCTTATATATAACTACAACTGGCTTTTTATTTATAGTTAGATATCTTTCATCTTTTAATAGAGGTAAAACATTTTTAAAAAATTTTATATAATCCTCTTCACCTAAATATTTTTGTTCCTTTAAAAGTTTATTATTACCTTTACTATCCCAAAGTTTATTTTCCCAAGAATGATTTGCCCAAGCTATACAATATGGAAAATCAATTGATTTATCATTATACATCTCCCAAACCGGTTTTTCTAAAATTTGTTCACCATTTCCAAACCAATAATACCAATAGCAAAATGCTGTTATTCCATACTTTTTAGCCAATTCAATTTGTTCTATTTTTACACTTTTTAGTCTCAAATCATAAAAACCTAAATCAGCAGGGACATGGGGTTGATAATGCCCCCTATATAATGGTTTAGCTTTCGCTACATTTGTCCATTCTGTAAACCCTTTTCCATACCATTCATCATTTTCTTTTATTGGATGAAATTGTGGTAAATAAAATGCAATGGATCTTATCATATATTTTCCCTCTTTTCTACTAATCTATTTTTCATCATAAAAACATCATCTAATACTATGAGAAACACAATCATTATCATTACTTGTGTTGAAAAAAAATAATCTCCTGACATACAAACAATGCAGAAACTAGGTGCGAATCCACATATTGAAGTAAAAAAAACATTTTTATATACTTTTCTTTTTAACATATAATTATAAGCACTAACAAGAGAAGAAACAACAAAAGTTAAAAAACCAAATAATCCAAAATCAAGCATAAACAATAAATAAGTATTATGTGGGATTATATTACTGTCAATTCGACCTACGATTGGTGATGTTTTAATTAGTTCAATAGTTTGCATCCAAGAATCATATCTAGAATTAGCAAGGTTCTTTATTGTAAAACTACCATTCCCCAAAATAGAATCATAGAATGTTGTAAACCTACCTATAGTTTTCGCTAGATAATCTACTTGATTGGCTCCCCATACAACAACAATTACAATAGGAACAAAAAAAGCAAAAAATTTCAATATATTTTTTATTTTCATATTAAGAAATAATTGTATTGTAAAACAAATTAATGCACCAATCATAGAGGTACGTGATCCTGAAATAATTAGCATGATAGCTAATAAAAAAACATTTATTAAATATTTGAAAATAATTATTTTATTTTTAAAAAATAAAGAATTTATTATTGAGAAATAAAATATTAAATATACCCCAAACCAATTGGCATTATAAAAAGTAGCATATACCCTAGAGTATCCCGAATACAAATCTCTTAATTTATCTTGTCCAAAAAAGAAATGGACTACATTACTTATTACAGGAATAGAAAAAAGTTGTATTAATGCGATACAAACATTTATATAAAAATATTTCTGTATCATTCTTATAATTTCCTCTTCGCTATAATCAATCTTTGCCAATAAATTTACTAGACATATATACACAATTATATAATAAACTATTTTTACATAATCTATTATTCCTACAAAATCACCACCAATAAAAAATATATTAAATAACATTGGTATAATTAACATTAACATTAAAAGAAAATATCTACTTAAGTTTTCATTAATTTTAATTTTTCCATTTCTATTTTTAAATGAAGTTATCATAAGTAGTCCAATAATTATCAAATCGATAAGATATGTTGAAACAACACTTGTTAAATTTGAAAAATGAGGTCGCAAAAAAATCAATAACAAAATTATATTAAATATCTTTTTGCTGTCTATTTTTAAAATATCACTATATACCTTTTTATATATTAAACCCATATGCCGATTTCCTTAGATATCTATTAAATGCATAAAAAAAATAATGTACTAAATTTATAAAAGAAATATGGTAATCAAAAATAATTTTTATAGCAAAAAATGGATCTCTTACAATATAAAATCTTACTAACTGTAAACCTATCAAAGTTCTAAACTTTGATTTTTCTTCACTACTTAACTGTTCAATATAATATTTCTCACATCTAACATAGTTACTAGTAGTATTATAGTAATCAAATGTATTTGGATAATCATGTAGATTTACTTGTAATCCAAGTGTATCACAATATACGATTTTACATATTCTCATTAATCTCACAAGTAAATCTATATCTTCATGTATAAACATATTCTCATTAAATCCACCCACTTGTTCGAAAAACTCTCTTTTTATCATCAAATTTGATCCTGGATGAATAGGCAAATTTCTTGCTAGAACTTCAAAAAACATATTTCCTTCTCTCTTTTCTTTACAAACCCACTTTAATTTTCCTTCTTTCTTTCTTATATAATTTGAGTAACAAACTCCAAATTCTTTACCCTTTTTTTTCATACAAAGCAATTGAGATTCAATTTTATTTTCAAAAAAAACATCATCATTATCTAAAAACATTATATAATCCCCATGAGAATGCTTGACTCCATTATTTCTTGTAAATGATCTCTCCTTATTTTTTTCATTTTGAATATAAACAATTTTACCTGATTCTATATATTCTTTTAATTTCTTTTCTGTATTTTTTCTATAATCACTATTTGGAATATTATCATCCACAACTATAATTTCAACATTTTTATATGTTTGATTAATCACCGACTCTATTGCATCACAAATTTTATCTATATTTTTATATGTTGGAATAATTACACTAACTAAATCACTCATTTATTTTTATTCTCCTTTCATATATAACAACTATAATAGACAACAAATTTACTTATATGATTAATATTAATTTTCTTTCTGCATATATCAACCAAAGCGCTTAAACACTTTTATTTTTCTCATATAGTTGTCTATTACTATTTTTCTATCAAACTCTTTTTCTACTTTTCTTCTTCCATTTAATCCCATTTTCTTCTTTTCATTTGAAGACAGATTAATAAATTGTTCTATTTTATTTATTAAGTCTTGGGAATTCCTTTCTCCAATCACATAACCATTAACCTTGTCATCTACTATTTCTCTGCATCCGCTTCTATCAGTAGTGATGATTGGTCTAGCACATGCACAGCTTTCAAGCAATACATTGCTCATTCCCTCCGGATAATAAGTAGGATGTACTGTGCAATGTGTTATCTTTAATATCTCTCTAATATCATCAACTAACCCATGATATTTAATAATTCCTTGCGTCTCATAAGATTTTAGTATTTCTTCATACTCTTCTTCACAAAAGCCACATATATGAAACTTTGTATTTGGATATTTGTTCCTAATATATTTCGCCGCTTCTAAATACTGATCTATGCCCTTCTCTTTCATGATTCGTGATATAAATACAAACTCAATAGTCTCAGTATTGGGATATTCTAATGGTTGAAACTGTTCAAGATTAACACCTGATCCAGGTAATAATGTATGTTTATCTAAAGCAATTTTATTTTTTTGAAAGAATTGCATATTCTCTTCATTTTGAAAAAATACTGTATTAATATTTGAAAAAGCATATTTGTATAATAATACTGTTAGTTTTTGCAATATTCCTTTTTTCTCTACTGCTGTTCCTAACCCTGTAATATTTGCTAAAACTCTTACCTTGCTTTTCTTTGCTGCTATTGCACCATAGATATTTGGCTTAATTGTGTATGTCAATATAGCATATGGTTTGATTTCATTAATTAGTTTTTTATATTCTCTAATGATCTTTAGATCCTTAAATGGATTCGTTCCATGTCTTTCTATTTTAATAGGACAGAATTGACAACCCATATCTATTAGATAATCTATACGCTTTCCATAAGGTGAAGATATGAATACTTCATATCCTTCAGAAAGTAATCTTTCTACAAGTTCTTTCCTGAAATTATAAATAACAATATCATGGTTAACCAGAAACAGAATTCTCTTTTTCATAAGACTCTTTCCTCCGTTTCTTTTACACTTTGCTCAATTGAATATTCATTTATTAGATTTTCTTGTGTATAGCACATATTTCCAAATGCCTTGTTGCACAATCTACCAATCTTACCTGGTATCTTGGATGCTATATAAACAAATGGATTCAGCAGTTTTGTTAAATGTATTGTTTTATTGTTAATAATTGCTATTTCTTTGACTAATTGTGATGTACTTATATATTCACTGTTCTGTGGAAAATATATTCCATAGTTTTGAGTATCTATACATTCCTTTATAAAGTAGCAGAGATTTCCAACATAAAGCATGCTTCTTTCATTCTTTATATCTGGAAATACTGGCAGTTTCTTTGCAAGTTTAGAAAGCATCTGATAGTTTCCTTTACATCCTGGTCCATAAATCATTGGTGGTCTTAATATGCAGACTCTGAAATTATCATCATTTAATTCTGATAATTTTAAATCTGCCTGTAGCTTGCTGTCACCATAGAAATTTGCAGGTGTTGGTTTTGTTTTAGGTGTAATAATCTTTTTCTTTCCAAGGGGTGCACTTTCTCCATAAACGATAATAGAACTCATATAGATAAACTGCCTGACTCCTGACTGTTTTGCAAGACTTGCTGCTTCAACAGTTAAATCAGTATTCACTCTATAATAAAGCTTCTTAGTTTCTTCACTGACATGTCCTACATCTGCATGTGCTATGCCTGCCACATGAAAAACTACATCATATGTTGAAAAGTCATGATTCTTCCATTCTGGATTCATCATATCTAATGTATCTATCTGATAATCATCATACTGTTCCATATACTTCTCAAATGATTTTCCTATATAGCTGTTTGCTCCTGTTATTAGTATCTTCTTCATAAGGTTTCCTCCTTATGAAGTTCTCCTGTTCCTCCTTCTACAACACCTTCATGCTTTAATACAGAAGTAATTGTTCCAAAGAAACATTTCAGGTCAAGCAAAAAAGACATACGTTTGGCGTAGTCTCCATCTAATTTAGCTTTAACTTCTATCTCCAGTTCATCTCTTCCGTTAATCTGAGCCCAGCCTGTTAAGCCTGGTTTGATATCGTTGGCTTTATATTTATCTCTTTCTTCTATAAGATCTTCCTGGTTCCATAATGCTGGTCTTGGTCCTATAACTGCCATTTCACCTTTCAATATATTAATAATCTGTGGCAACTCATCCAGTGATGTTTTCCTTAAAAACTTTCCTGTTTTAGTAATATATTGATCAGGATTAGCCAACATATGTGTTGGCATATCACTTGGTGTATCTATTGACATTGTTCTGAACTTATAGATGTAAAAGAAAGATTTATTCTTTCCAAATCTCTTTTGCTTAAACAGTATTGGTCCTCTTGAATCTATCTTGATCCAGATACAGAGAATAATAAAAACAGGACTTAATATAATAAGCCCTATTAATGATAGAATAAAGTCTATCATTCTTTTTATATAATTGTTGTAAATCATACTCCCACCTCAAAGCTATATTCATCCGATGGTTCTATAACTGAACCATCCTTAATATCACTACCTGTTTTTAGTTTTGTTCCAAAAGCAATAGAACAATTATTCCCTATTCTTGATAGAGAACCAATAAAAGTATTAGGTCTAATGACTGCATTAGAATAGATTAAACAGTAATCTTCTATTACCGCATCATGATTAATTGTTACATGAGATGTAATGATACATCCCTCGCCAATAGATGCATTTGCTTCTATCACTGCATGAGGAAAAACAACAATGCCATCACCTATATTAGTAAATCTTGATATATAACAATCAGGACTGATTAAAGAAGCTAAATGATAACCAACTTCCTTAGCCTGCAAAGATAGTTTCTTTCTATGCTTGTTATTCCCTACTGCAATAAAGATATCAGTATACTCAGAATAATAGGAACTCATTTCATCAAGAGTACCAATCACCTTACATTCATTAATAACCTCATTCATATGCTCATCATCAAGAAAAGCAATTTCTTCATAAAGATTCATATCTCTAGCAATATCAAGACAGCATCTGCCATGACCACCACTACCTACAATTAATAACTTTTTTATAATGATTCCCCATTCCTTATACTGTTTTATTCTTGATTTCTAATCCCAAACATATATCAGATTGATTAAAAGAAAACTTATATTTAAAAAAAGCTAATCGTTTATGACGATCAACTTTCTTTATCATATCTTCACAACCTACTAAAGGTCCATCTTTTACAACAATCTTCCCATTGACTATATCTCCTATAGAACTCTCTATAGTCGTAGAGTTAAACTTATTTAAAAATAATAAATCATACTCTTTTAATTTCATTAATCTCAATTTTTCATGATGATTTAATTCATAGATTTCTTTACACTTTACTATTGTCTTTTTAAATAAATTTAAATCAGTGATTTCTAAAAAAATAATACCCTTTAAAACATCAAACTCATATAACTTCCATTCACTACCAAAACTCTTTAACTGCTTTCTTCTCAAAATAAAAGATCTTTTTACAGAAGACTGAAAAAGATCCGAATTTAAGATATCAAGTATTTTATTTTCATTTTCAAAATTAACTTCAATAACAAACCAATTCAGCATACCTACCTCCAAAAGACAGTAAAATGCCAGTGTAACTTTACACAAAAACAGTTACACCTACAAAACCTATGAACATTTTAACTCCATAACATGCGCTAGTCAGTGATTACTTCATCAAAAATATTGTACTGAAGTCTATCGCAGAATATACTATTCTAGGATATATTTCAGGACAATTTGTTAGATAATCAATAGAAATCACAGGTAATTTAGCTATTTCATAGAAACAACCAGTTGCAAAATGATTTATTTTAACTTATAATAGTACAGAAGTCACAAATTATGTCTAAGAATAGTATATTCTTAGACTTTTTTATTTAAAGATCACTTTATTCATCATTTCATGTTTTATTTTTAAATGGGGATGAACATAACGATTTAATGTCATATTAACACTAGAATGTCCTAGTATTTCACTTAATGTACGATCATCCATTCCTGATTCTATACATAATGAAGCAAAGGTATGTCTTAAGCTATGATAATTAATGTCATCTATATCTAAAGTTTTTAGTAATTTCTTAAAATGTCTTGATAATCTTCTCGGTTCTATATAATTTTTATTGGCTGATAAGATATAGGCTTCTTCTTGGTAATTTATCTTTTTTAACAATTCATAAATGAATTGTGGTAAAGGGATAATACGTTTTGATGTTTTTGTTTTAGGTGATGATATAATGATCGATGTTTTATGATGACTATCTTCTACTTTTATTCTTTGCATTGTTCTATGGATATGAATTGTTCTTTTCTTGAAATCTATATCTTTTCCTTGCAATGCACATATTTCTCCAATTCGTAAACCACAACACATGCTTAATCCTATACCAACATATAATGGATAAGGATGATCAGAAATATAATTGATTAATTTTTTTCGATCTTTTTCTTCTAAGATATGCAAATGAAAAGATGTTTTATGTTTTTTAGGAATAACAATTTTCCCTAAACCTTCATTTCTCATACCATGATTATAAGCATATTGAAATGTTTCTTTCAAAACAAAAACAATCATTTTTAATGTACTTTCAGAAAGTCCTTCTTTATTTTGACGCCCATTATTTGACATATCTTCTAAATACTGATTAATAAGTACTGCATTTAATCTTCTCATATCTATATGACCAATATAAGGAATAAGATAAAGTTGAACTGTTGATTGATATTTATTAAAACTTTGTGGTTTTACACTTTCTCTAATAGATTGCACCCAGTTTTCTAGAACATCTTGAAATAATATAATCTCTTTATTCTTTTGATGAACTCTACAATCAACAATTTCTATTTCAGGATATCTTTCTGTATACATAGATGTATATATTGGTTGACCTATTTGATCATAACCCAAAATAATTTTCACTTCATAATTTTTTAATTCTTCCATATTTAACCTCCTTTCTCATCTTATTTTACTTGGAAATAAAAAAAGAGACTATAAAAATCTTATAGTCCCAGTAAAAACAATACAAATCATTATATAAATATCAATAATAAGATAACTGTACATACAATAGATAACACAATACTTAATGAATTCGCTGTTGCACTCATGTCTCCATGATAGCCAATCTTTCTTGTAAAAACTGCTGATACAGTTGATAAAGGAGCACAATAAGCCATAATTAAGATTTGTTTTGCAAGTAGTGGTAATGGTAAGAAAAGTGTGATTCCAGATATAATAAGTGTTCCAATGACTCTCAATATAATAATCTTCAAGACATTTTTTGCTTCTGTAGATGAAACTTTTATTTCTAACATTAATCCAATCATCAACATAGCTAGAAAACTATTTCCTGCTCCAATGGTTGAAGCAATAGTTAAAATAGGTGTTGGTACCTGTAATTTAAAGATTGCTAATATGAAAATGAGTACATAAACATCAAAGGGAATAGAAGAAAATAATTTCTTCAATAACTCTTTGATATCAAAATGATTTTCTCCACTTGCGACATGATCCGCTGCTGCATAAGTGATTCCTAACCCCATTAAAGCATTTCCAATATCAAAAGAACATAAGTAAACAACACCTAACCCAGGAAAGAAACTTTGGACAAAAGGTAAAACAAAGTTTCCTATATTATATCCTGATGTATTAATCATATAGGCACCCTTCATTTTAGCATTCTCTTTCATGCTAGCTACATAACCAATCATAATCATCACAACATTAGAAATGATTCCTATCGCAATCAATATTAAAATAGTCACATCTAATTCTATCCCATTCGCACTTGTTAAAAGTGCACATGGTAATGTAATATTCATAATAATGGTAGCAAGTACATTGGCATCTTCTTTTTTTAGAACTCTCGCTTTCTTTAATGTATAAGCAATTAAAATAATTAAAATAAAGGTAAAAGATTTAATCAAAACATCAAACATTTCTATCCCCACTCTTTCGTTCTTTATTATATCAATGAAAAAGAATATGATAAAAAATCAATCAAATTATGAAAATAATTTTTTCTAATATAACATATGTGGACTATACAAACTGGCATTAGCAAATTAAAAATATTAGAAATTATCTATGCTAGAATAATAATAGAATTTAAACTATTTATATGTTAAGATATAAATAGTTTAAATATGAGTTATAGAAATTGGAGGATTAAAATAAAAATGAAAGAGATTATAATTAATAGTTGGAATGAATTTCAAGATTATGTTTTCTTAAAAAGTTGGAATGGTGATATTTTACGATATAGATCAAATTTTATTTTTCGTGGTTTATCACATAGTAATTATAACTTGCAAACTAGTTTACAACGTGTATGTGGAAATAACTACAATTTAGAAAAAGCATTAATCAGAAACTTCAAAAAGTATGCATCTTTGGAAATGAATAATACAAAGAATTTTTGGGAAATTATATCATTAGGACAACATCATGGATTACCAACAAGATTATTAGATTGGACTTTTTCTCCATTTGTAGCTTTGCATTTTGCAACCGAAAATTTTCAGCATTATGATTGTGATGGAGCTATATGGTGTTTAGATTTTGTTAAATGCATTGATTATCTACCAACCAAACTAAAATCAGCATTAACTTTTGAAAATGCAAATACATTTAGTGTAGATCTATTATATGAAAAAGTAAAAGATCTTAAAGAATTATCAAAATTAGAAGATTCCAAACAACCCTTTATTCTTTTTTTGAACCTCCTTCAATAGATAATAGAATTATCAATCAATATGCACTCTTCTCAATATTATCAAACCCAGAAACCCTTATTGATGATTGGTTAAAACAGCATCCTGATCTATTCTATAAAATAATTATTCCAGCTAATAAAAAACTAGAATTTAGAGATAAATTAGATCAGATTAATATTACCGAAAGAACTATATATCCTGGATTAGATGGGCTTTGTAAATGGCTTTCTAGACATTACACTCCAACAGAAAGTATTTTTATTAATTCAAACAAAGATATTAAATAAAAAAATCAGAAAAGGTGAATTATACATATATCAATTGTACATTCAAACTATTAAAATTTGAAGATGATATATGGAACAAATTCCCTTTTTGAAATTGATAAAAGTTTGTCCTATAGAGTAATTATATTAAGCATTCCAACCTAGAAATCTAAAAAATTTTTAGTCAAATTACATCAATAATCTTAAAATCCAAATAAAAACACCACTTTCACTATATCAGATAACACCTTGTTTTATACATTATCCTAAAACAAGATAAAATTAAAAACCTTTATTTCTCATATTATTAATTCTGAAAAATCATAATACAAATCAAATTTTTAAAACAGTTTTTTTGCAAGCATAGACAATATTATAATCATAACATATGGAGGATATAATAATGATAAAAGCAATTTTCTTTGATATTGATGGAACATTAGTGAGTTTCAAGACACATGAAATTCCTAAATCAACCTTTATAGCTTTACAACAATTACATGAAAAAGGCATCAAATTATTTATCGCAACTGGTAGAGGTAAAGATGGTTTAGATATTTTAAATGATTTTCCTTTTGATGGTTATATTACATTAAATGGACAGTATTGTTATACAAATGATCAATTGATTTATGAAAATACAATTCAATCACAAGATTTAAAAGCATTATTAAATTATTTAGATGCTCATCCTTTCCCATGTGGTTTTACAGAAGAACATACGAAATATTTTAATATGCGTGATGAGCGTGTAGATGAAATTCATCGTATTACACATAATGATGATCATCCAGCTGGTGATTGTAGCGATGTTGTTCATCATAATGTTTATCAATGTATGTGTTTTGTTGATGAAAATGAAGAAAAAGAACTGATGAAAGTTATGCCACATTGTATTTCAGCAAGATGGCATCCATTATTTTGTGATATTTCCCCTATTGGTGGTACAAAACAAAATGGTATAGATCAGTTTCTTAAACATTATGATATTGATTTAAGTGAAACAATGGCTTTTGGTGATGGTGGAAATGATATCCAAATGCTCAATCATGTTGCAATCAGTGTTGCCATGGGAAATGCCAATAATGAAGTAAAGGCTATTGCTGATTATGTCACTGATGACGTCGAACATGATGGTATTTTAAAGGCGTTAAAACATTATCATTTATTATAATAGAAAAACTGAGAATCGATATCTCAGTTTTTCTATGTTTATTTATTAATTGACTTTATAATATCTTGAATAGATAAGTTTGTTTCTAAGGCTATCTTTTTAAGATCTTCGAATTCTGGATATTCATATGTGACTCCTTGATGTTCACAGCATTTCATATGAACTTTTCCATAAGGAGTATCAACTTCTTTGATTTGTCTATTTAAGACAAATCTTTTTTCTTGTCGATAACGCATTCCTATCGTTGTTGTTTCTTTAAAAAGGATATTTCGCATAGTTTCTATGTTTTCTTCTTGACATGTGATTGTCAAACGATAAGCAGGTCTATTCTTTTTCATGAAGATTGGTGTAAAGAAAACATCTAATGCTCCTGCTGTAAAGAGTCTTTCCATTGTATAAGATAAAACTTCTCCTGTGCAATCATCAATATTCGTTTCTATAACAATAACTTGATCATGATCTTCTTCTTTGATCTCCCCCATTGTCACCTTTAAAACATTAGGAATACGTAAATTCTTTGTTCCACATCCCCAGCCAATACGTTGTACATTCATGGCAGGCATAACACCAAAG
>NZ_HG005285.1:230286-315183 GCF_000455285.1 Candidatus Stoquefichus massiliensis AP9
TTTGATGCCAATTCAGCAATAATTGCAGCACCTGTTGGTGTCACTAATTCCGTATCAATATCTATTTGACGAGAAATAACATGACTTGCTGCAAAGATTTCACTCGTTGCTGGAACAGGTACAGCAATTGTTCCATGTGCACATTCGATAAAACCATAACCATCATTAACAATACTACTATAAATCACATCAGGTTTAATTTTTTCTATTAAGATCACAGTTCCTATAATATCAACAATTGAATCAATGGCTCCCACTTCATGAAAATGAACATTTTCTAATGGTTCATTATGGACTTTACTTTCAGCTAAAGCTACTCTTCTAAAGATTCTTTTTGCTAAGTCTTTTGCATTGACATCAATAGCACTCTTATCAATAATTTTCTCAATATCATACAGATTACGATGTTCATGATGGTGATGATGCTGGTGCTCATGATCATGATGATGTTCATGGTGATGATGTTCTTCTAAAACCACATTGACATGGGTTGCTGTTATGCCGTTCTTAACTTGGGTTGATACATCAATATGATAACCATCAACATGAAGTTTATTTAATTCATCAATCAATTCTTCTTTGTTATCTACTAATTCAAGTAATGCTCCTAAAGTCATATTTCCACTAATACCACTGTTGCAATCAAAATATAATGCTTTCATTTATCTTTTTCCTCCTAAACAATTTATTGAATGAGCCATATATCCAGCTCCAAATCCATTATCAATATTCACGACACTCACACCACTTGCACAGCTATTCAACATGGCAAGTAATGCTGATAGTCCTTTAAAATTGGCTCCATATCCTATGGATGTTGGAACAGCAATGACTGGTTTATCTGTTAATCCACCCACAACCGAAGCCAATGCTCCTTCCATTCCAGCACAGACAACAACAACATTCGCTGCCTGAATAGTCTCTAATTGCAAAAACAAACGATGAATACCTGCAACACCAACATCACTAATTAACTCGACTTCGTTTCCTAAAAACTGTGCTGTCACATAAGCTTCTTTAGCAACAGGTAAATCTGATGTTCCTGCACAGACAATCACAATCTTTCCTTTATTTTGAATTTGTGGATGTTGATTGTACAGAAATGTTTGAGCCATTTCATCATATTCAAAATTAGGATAGAGATGATGAAGATACTGATATTTATCAAAAGCAATTCTTGTAGCAAGGATCATATCTGTTTCATGATCTAACATATTTTGGATAATACCTGCAATCTGCTCCTTTGTTTTACCAGCACCATAAATCACTTCACCCACTCCAGTTCTTTTTTGTCTATCAAAATCAATGTTAGCATAATCTATAGGATGATCTATCAATTCACTTGCTTCTTCAATAGACATCTCATGATTTTTAACTGCTGTTAGTATTTCTTTAACTTTCACGATCAAATCCTCCACTCTTTATTCCCTCTAAATCTAAAGTCACATAACGAAATCCCAAATCCTTTATTTTCTGAATAATATTATGATGTTTAAGAATCACTTCATATTGAGATGGCTCCATCTCAATACGTGCCAGTTGATCTTGAACACGGACTCTCACATGTTTGATCCCTATTTCATGTAAAAGTTTTTCTGCCTGATCCACTTGATTTAATTTGTCTTCTATAAGAAGCGTATCATAATCAAATCGTGAGGCTAAGCAAGCATTGGCTGGTTTATCAAAGGTTGGCAACTGTAAATCCTGAGAATAATTTCTGATTTCTTGTTTTGTCATTTGACACATAGATAATGGTGATAAGATTCTTAATTCCTGACATGCCTGAATACCAGGACGATATACTTTTTGATCATCAGCATTTTGTCCATCTAAGACATATTGAAAGCCCTGAAGTTTTGCGGTTTCTATGACTTTTGACATAATCGTTTTTTTACAAAAATAACATCGTTTCTTATCATTTTCTCTAAACTCTTTGATACTCAATACATCGACTTCAATCTCTTTATAATGAACATCTTTTAATAATTGATGAGCTGATAGCCAATCTTCTTTTGACATCATGACTCCATGACATATAATAGCCAAAACATTGTTTTTACCTAATACACGCAAAGCCATTGATAATAGAAAATGAGAATCACAACCACCACTATATGCAATAGCAACCTTTTGATATCCTTTTAATATATCTTCTAATTGTTTTATTTTATTCATAGCTACCTCCCTAGAATAAATCCGGATAGAAACCTTTGGCTAATGTTTCTACAGCATAAGCCATACGATCTCCTGGTAGTACACTTTCTAATGCAATAGATACAATATGATTATTTTTCACACAGTCTAATTGAGATAAAGCTGGATCATTTTTAATTTCATTAATTTTTTCTTGTAAAGATGGACTATCATAATCATGGACAACAATCACATCAGGTTGTCTTGACAAGACTTCTTCACTGCTGACAGTTACCCATTGTGCATCTTTTAAGTCATCAAAGATATTTTGTCCACCTGACTGTTGAATTAATAATGATTCAAAATTCGTTCCACTACATGTAAAAACACCATTTCCTCCACTATCATAAACCAAAACTTTGACTGGTTTATGTTTTGAGACAATCTCTTGGACATTTTGAATACGTGTTTTTTGATTTTGGATGAATGTTTCGGCTTTTTCTTCAATATGAAATATTTTTCCAAGGTCTTTGATTTCCTGGTAGATTTCTTCTAATGTCGTTGCACTATTAATATATGTTTTGATACCAAACTGTTCTAATTCATCAAGACTTAAAGCCTCTTCTCCAAATTCCCAATCAATGCCATAAATAAAATCTGCCCCACTTGTCATAACCGCTTCTCTTGTAGCAGAAGAATAGTTTAATTCAGGAATCTTGTTATAAGCTTCCTTATATTCCTCTAAGGGACCTCGGCTATGATTATCTAATGAATTTCCAATGATATAATTTTCTAAACCTAAAGCACAAAATAGTTCACTGCAATTAGGTCCTAATGTTAAAACTTTTTGAGGTATATCATTGATTTCAACAGTTCTGCCATAGTTTTGTATAATTAATGCATCCTGTTTGGATTGATTGGCTTGTGACTGTTGACAACCTGTTAATGTAATCATTAACATTGTAACTAATAATAATTTTATTGTTTTCATAATCTTCTCCTTTATATGCTAGGTAAAAATATAATATGTGGTTTTTGTGTTATAGGATGAATGCTGACTTCCGCATTCACATGAAAGACCTCTTGAATCATTTTTGAAGTCATTAATTCTTTTGGTGTTCCATGATCATATATTTTCCCATTCTGTAATATATAAATATAATCACAATATTGACTGGCTATATTTAAATCATGGACTGCTGATAAAATAGTTAAATCTAAACTTTTGACAAGTTCAAATAACTGTAACTGATAATAGATATCTAAATGATTTGTTGGTTCATCGAGAATAAGAAATTCTGCTTCCTGACATAATGCTCTGGCTAATAAAACCCTCTGTTTTTCACCACCAGATAATTCTGTATAATTCTTTTGACGATAATCTTCAAGACCAACTTGTTTTAATGCATGTATGAGTGCCTCCTCATCTTTTTGATTATCTAATTCAAAAATTTTTTTATATGGTGTTCTTCCCATCTTGACAATATCTTCTACTTTAAAATCAAATGAGACTTCATTTTCCTGTCCAACAACTGACATCATCTGTGAAGATTTCTTATAGTTCATAGACAGTATGCTCTCTTCATTAAAAAGAATTGTTCCACTTTTTGGTTTTAAAGCACGATAAATATTCTTTAATAAGGTTGACTTACCACTACCATTAGGGCCAATGACTCCAACAAAACTTTTAGGATGAACTTGTAGAGTGACATGATCTAAAGCATGGTCTTGTTCATATTGAAAATATAAATCTTTAACATCTAGTTTCATCATATCACTCCTATCTTAATTGTTTCTTTCTTAATAATATAATAAAGATGGGTCCACCAATAATAGCTGTCAAAATACCAATAGGCAATTCTTCTGGTGCCAATATCATACGTGCAGCCACATCTGTCCAAATGACCAAGATAGCACCTAAAATAGCACTTAATGGTAAAACTTTTTTATGATCACTTCCAACTAATAATCTGGCAAAATGAGGACACATTAATCCAACAAACCCAATTGATCCACTGACTGCAATGGTGACACCTGCTAATAATGATGAAATCAAGATTAACAATTTCTGCATACGTTCTACATGCACACCTAAAGTACCTGCTGTTTGATCTCCTAACAGCAATACATTCAATGTACGGTAATTCGCGATTAATACACCCATACAAATGATCATTGTCACTAATGGAAGTGTCAAATAATCCCATTTTGCTCCTGCAAGACTTCCTGACATCCAAAACTCTGCATTATGCAACCCTAAAGCATTAGGTGCGCTTAATGTGATCATTTTGGTTATCCCATCCATAATCATTGATATGGCTACACCCGATAACAGTAACTGTGTCATGTTAATCTTTCCTTTTATTCTAGATAACATATAAACCAAAATAATAGTCATAGCCGCTCCAATAAAGGCACTCAATGATAAACGATAAGCTCCTAAAAAAGCAAATGTTCCAAACAACATATCCAAAGTCGCAAAAGCAGAAGCTCCTGATGACACTCCCAAAATAAATGGATCAGCCAATTGATTTCTCACCAGTGCTTGCATCGCAACACCGCAAATAGCCAGTGATGCTCCTACAATGGCTCCTAATAAAACTCTTGGCAAACGTAAAAGTAAGACTGTATTTTGTTCTATCAATGTCCAATCTGATGCCATCACAGATTCTCCAAACAGTTGCACTATGATAATTTTCAATGCTTTGATCATTGGAATCCTCACTGGTCCCAAAGTTGTTGCGATGACAATCGACAATAATAAAATCATTAATAAAAAGATAATCACCTTAGAAAACGATAATTTCTTTAACATTCTCTTCCTCCTTTCCCATAAAAAAACGTATACATCAATAACGATTACAGTTTCTACTGTTTCATCGTTACTTCATGTATACGATATTTTAAATATTTAACATGTTTATTAATTCATCAATATATTGAGGTATTGAAGATGTTTTGACTCCTACAATATGAGCACTACACTTACTAATAGGTATCAAGTATTTCTCTGCTTCACTCTCGCTAACAGCTTGTGCAATACGGGGTGATATTTCTCCATACATTGAATTGGCAAAAGCAATACCAATAGGTCCTATGACAATACTGGCATGTAAGACATTATAGACAACTGCATTCTCTCCAGTTGCGATAATATCCGCACCACCTTTTTTTAAATTCGTTGTCGCAATACTATTGGTTCCTACACCAATAATTGTAATATCTTTATTTTTTTCTTTTATAGCCGTGATGACACTTTTTCCAATACCGCCACCTTGACCATCTACAACAACAATTTCCATGTCTACCTCCATCTCTCATCATGTTATCTATAAACTTCATGTTTATAACGCCTTTGCTATAACAATCATAAGATATTTATAGTGTATCACCTAGAGTACACTCTAAGTCAATAGAAATTTCAACTTTTTTATTTCATTTTCATTAAATCGTACAAAACAATAAGAAAACAGAAGAATGACTTCTGTCTTCACCGATTATTTTTCAAAATGATTAGCTACATCCTGTAAGTATTCAATAATTGGTAAATGTTGTGGACAGACTCTCTCACATTGACCGCAACCAATACATTCACTTGCCTTTCCAAATGTCTTTGTTAAATTGGCATAATACTCACCTTGTGGTGTCCAGCCTTTTTCTTCAATTTCTTGTAAATCTGCATTATATAATGAAAAATATTTTGGAATCGCAATTCTCATTGGACAACCATCTACACAATACGCACAACCTGTACATGGAACAGTAATTGTAGAATTGATGATATCAACAGCTTTATAAATCAATTGATATTCTTTTTCATTTAATGGTTCAAAATTCATCATATAACCTGTATTATCCAATAACTGATCCATATCACTCATACCACTTAAAACCATCATGACATTATCTAAACTCGCAGCAAAACGAATCGCCCATGATGGAATAGACATCTCTAGTGCACATTCTTTAAACATCTTTTCAACATCTTCAGGAACTTTTGCAAGCGTTCCACCCTTGACTGGTTCCATCACAATAACTGGTTTTCCATGCTTTGTTGCCACTTCATAACATTGACGAGATTGAACACCTGCACTATCCCAATCTAGATAATTGATTTGTAATTGAACAAATTCAAATTCTGGATGTTCAGTTAAGACTTTATCTAATAATTCTGGTCCGTCATGATAAGAAAAACCAATTTTTTTCACTAATCCCTGATTCTTTTTTTCTTGAATCCAATGAAAACAATCTAACTTATTATAAACTTCAATACTATGTGTATTGATATCATGTAATAAATAATAATCAAAATATTCTACACCTGTTTTATTTAATTGTTCATTAAAAATAAGATCTCTATCTTCTTTTGTTTGAATAAAACCAGAATGAAGTTTTGTTGCTAAAGTATATTGATCTCTTGGATATCTTTTCACTAATACTTCTTTTGTCGCATTTTCACTATTGAAACCACAATACATCCATGCAGTATCAAAATAAGTAAATCCTCTTTCAATAAAAGTATCAACCATTTTCTTTGTTTCTTCTAAATCAATTTGAGATGGATCATTATCATCTAATGATGGTAACCTCATTAATCCAAAACCTAATTTTTTTGTATTCATTTTTTCTTCCTCCCTCTGCCATTATTATACTTCTTGGAGTTCACTCCATGTCAATGTTTTTCAAAATATTAAAAAAAGAACTGAATGTTCAGTCTTGAATACTACACTGAATTCAGTTCTCTCTTATTTTTCTTATTCGACTCCAACAATAAATGAATAAACTGGTTGTTTTCCATTGACACATTCTAATTCAGCATCAAAGTTTTCTTCTACATATTCTTCAATCTCAGAAACTTCATCATCAGTCACATCTTCACCATAAATCAATGTAATGATTTCAGCATCTTCATCAACTAATCCCTTTAATGTTTCCTTTAAAGCATCTAACTTATTTGGTACACATGCAGTAATACTCTTACCACATAATGCCATATACTGATTTGCTTTAATATCAACACCATCAATATTTGTATCTTTAATTGCAAATGTGACTTCACCAGTCTTAACATTAGCAATAGCTTCACTCATTTCTTCGATGTTCTCATCCAATGAAACTTCTGGATTATACATGATACAAGCAGATAATCCTTGTGGAATTGTCTTAGATGGAATAACTTTGACATCAACTTCATCTTCTAAAATAACAGCAGCCTGCTGTGCAGTCATCACAATGTTAGAGTTATTTGGCAAAATAATAACATGTTTAGCATTCACATCACGAATAGCCTGAACGATGTCTTCAGTAGAAGGATTCATTGTTTGTCCTCCACTGACAACATAATCACAATGAAGTTCTAAGAACATATCTTTAATACCTTCACCAGCAGCCACACTAATAATAGCAACTTCTTTTGCTTCTCTTTGAGGAATAACAGGCGTTGCTTGGGCAGTAGGTGTAGCATTCGCTTCTAAAATTGTATTATGCTGTTCTTGCATATTTTCAATCTTTAATTTAATAAATTCACCATATCTTTGTGCAACATTTAAAGCATTTCCTGGTTTTAATGTATGCACATGAACTTTCACAATATCTTCATCCTGTACAACAACAATACTATTTCCTGGAAGTCTTTCTAATTCATTTCTCAAACTTTCTTCTTTGAAGGCTTTGATTTTACCTGGATCTAATCTAAAGATAAACTCTGTACAATAACCATATCCTTCTTCACTATCAGTTTCTACATCAACTAAAGCTTCTTTTGTAGAATCACCTTTAATTTCTACTTTTTCAATTTCTTCACCTGCTAAAGCAGCCATAAAACCAGTAAACACTAAAAGTAATCCAGCACCACCACTATCAACAACACCAACTTCTTTTAATACTGGTAAAAGTTCTGGTGTTCTTTCTAATGATAATTCTGCTTCTTTAACAAAATATGAAAAGACATCTTCAATTTCCATATCATCTTTTGCATACTTAACAACAGCATCACTTGCTTCTCTGATAACAGTTAAAATCGTTCCTTCTACAGGACGCATAACTGCCTTATAAGCAACCTTAGCTCCATTTTTAAATGCAGCTGCTAATTCTACAGCATTGACTTCTTTTTTACCCTCAAATGCCATAGAAACACCTCTAAAAATCTGAGATAAGATAACACCTGAGTTTCCTCTTGCTCCCATCAATAAACCTTTAGATAATTTTTTAGCAACTTCATAAATATCTGCCGATTCAATTTTTTCAATTTCACTTGCTCCAGCATTGAATGTCAATGACATATTTGTTCCTGTATCTCCATCAGGTACTGGGAAAACATTTAATGCATCAATTTCCGGATGATTATTGTGAAGCACAATTGCTCCAGTAACAACCATCTCTCTAAACAGATTACCGTCTATAACCTTCATGTTCAACCTCCATTAATCCGTAACACGAATGCTTTGTACAAAGACATTCACAGCTTCAATATCTACATCCAAAGTTGTTTCCAATACATACTTTACTTTCTTTTGGACTTCATAAACAACTTCAGAAATCTTAACTCCATACCCTACAATAATATATACGTTAAGAATAATCCCAGTTTCTCCATCTTCCACAACAATCCCTTTAGAATAATTGTCTTTTCCTAACAAATCATAAAAACCATCTTTCATAATTTTTTGACTTGCCATTCCAACAACACCATAACATTCAGTGGCAGCACCACCAGTAATACTTGCGACAACATCTAATGAAAGATTAATATCACCTAAATCAGTTGTTTTTTTGATCATACCTATTCCTCCGATCTTATTAAACTTATATATAGTTATCTATATTATATCTTATTTTTAAATTATTGACAAACATTTCACACATAATGCATACGAATTATACCCCACTTAAAATCACTTGTAAATGAAAATTACAAAAAATGTTGAAATATTCACATATTTTATTTATCATACAAATATAAACTTAATCAATAGACATAAATATCATTTACAAAAAAATTAAAAAAAGGTTTGCAATTTTTAAATATTAATGATATTATACTAAAGTATGTGAAAGACAAGTTGCAAAGGATGGTGAAAATAATGGCTAGAAAATGTGAAGTTAGTGGTAAAGGACCAATGTCTGGTAATACTCGTTCTCACGCATTAAACTCTTCAAGAAGAAAATGGAATGTCAACTTACAAAAAGCTACTATTTTAGTCAATGGTAAACCAAAGAAAGTAAAAATTTCAGCGAGAGAATTAAGAAGTCTTAGAAAAAGCGCTTAATCATAAAGATTGCATCCGATGGATGCTTTTTTTATTATATTCACTCTTTTTTCTTTTATTCCATTTCGCATTTATATGAAGAAAAGCCATAGCGATTATGCTTTGACTTTTCTTCTTTTCTTAGGAACAGGGATAACCTGTTCCAATATTTCAACAACTTCTCTTACATGATCACGATTATCAATATCTAAAATATAGTGTTCTTTACTTCCTTCGTAGGGTATACCAATTGATGCATCATGCATCAATTCATGAAGACATTCTATTTTTTTTATATAAACTGTATTATCACAAACCAAAAGAACTGGTTTATCATTAACATAAACCATATACTCACCAAACATCTTACGATATCTTAATTCACCTATACCATTCAATTGTTCACAAACATACTCTATGTATTCTAATTCAGTCGCCATATTTGTCCTCCTCATTATTCATTATATTAAAGTAAAAGAAAAAGTACAATCATTGTACTTATTTTAATGAAAATTCATGTGCAGATTCATTATACTTTCTACCCATAATAATTTTTGCTGTTAAATCAGTATTATTATAAATAACTGACCATTGCGTTGCACTGTCTTCACCACGATCATTTTTATGCCAATCAGAAGAAGCGGCATTTAATATATCCATACCGTCTTTTTCATCTTCAACAATCCCTTGATTCTGATCTAAAATCGTTTTCATTTTCTCATAACGATCTTGCCCATGTCCAAAATCATAATCACCAGGTGTTAACAAGAAATTAGTAGCCATCTGATATGACTTCTCAGACTTTACAATGCTTATTTCATTATGGATATATTCAACAACTACACTCTTTCCACTTGCATCAGCAATTTGAAAATGGTAAGCACTCTTTGCTGAAGAATGCATATCATATTGTTTTAATAAAGATATAGCTTCTTCTACAGTTGCTGCTTTATCTAAAACAAGTCTAACAGCTGTTGTTGTTGTAATATCAACTTTATCTGTTTGCTGATTTGTTGCATCATCTGGTATCAGCAAAACACCAATTGATAATCCCTTTTCATTTAATCCATCTAATGGTGCATAAGGTGCAGCCAATGTTGTCATTTGTTTCATTAATGAATCAGGCTGTCTTTCTTTATTAAATCCTAAAAATCCTAAATTAACAATAGACATCGATGCATAACCATTATCTGGTTTTGTTTTTACAAATAATGCTGGTGAATAAGTTAAATCAAAATTTCTGCCAAATATTTTATCTCCATCTTTTGTTGAAGCATTAAACGTTGAACAACCCAAATTAGGAATTGAAAATTCAACTGGTAGTCCTTTCAATAACTTCTTCACAACAAAATCAACCAGTTCTCCATCACTGCTTGCCCCTGTTTTTAAAAAATCATCAAAACCATAATCTCCATCGTATTCCATTGTATAAAGTGTATAATCATCCACTTTCTTTAAAGACATCAAAGTCGATATCTCATGTCTAAACATTCCATAAAAAACGCCACCCACAACCAACACAAAAACAATAACACCAATGAATACTCTCTTTAATATTTTCTTCCAATTCATACTTTTCCTCCATTTACACAACGAACTGTATTATAACAGAGAAAACACCAATGTCAATATACTTCAATATATTTAATTAAAATTTTAAAAGTATATAGTAAAAAAAGATAGAAACACTATCGTTTCTATCTCTTAAATCCTTTTTTAAACTGATCAAAAATAGAATCCTTTTTACCAGCTTTTCTTAACTTATTAAATAAATCTTTCTCTTCACGTGATAATTTTGTTGAAATCTTCACATCAATTTTAACAAATTGATCACCATAATTATCACCACGTAAATCTTTCACACCTTTACCTTTTAAACGTAAAGTTGTTCCTGGTTGCGTTCCTTCAGGCACTTTTAATGTCACATCCCCATTAACAGTAGGAACATCAACCTCACATCCTAATGTTGCATCAACTGCTGAAATAGGAATTGTAATATAAATATTCTTTCCATCACGTTGGAAATGCTGATGTGGCTTCACATAGATTTCTACATATAAATCTCCATTAGGTCCACCATTAGCTCCACGATGTCCTTTTCCTTGAACACGTAATTGCTGATGTGTATTAATTCCAGCAGGTATATTTAATTCAACTGTAATATTTTTATTAACATATCCATTACCATGACAATGTGAACATTTTTCTTTAACAACTTTTCCTGTTCCATGACAATCTGGACATGTTGTTTGATTCACAAATGTTCCAAATGGTGAACGTTGTTGTGTACGAATTGTTCCTGTTCCACCACATTTTGAACATGTTTGGAAATCATTAGGCGTTTTCGCACCCGTTCCATGACAATGAGAACATTGTTCATCATAATTAATTTTAATTTCTGTTTTCTTCCCTTTGATAGCATCCATGAAGTCAATCTCTAATTGAACATAACGATCTTCTCCACGCATTGGCCCACTCTTTCTTTGACGCTGTGATCCACCACCAAAGAACGAACCAAAGATATCTCCTAAGTCAACATCCTCAAAACCACCAAAACCTCCAGAGAAGCCACCAGCACCACCAAAGCCACCAGTTTGATCAAAGGCCGCATGACCATAACGATCATATGCAGCTTTCTTATTGTCATCAGACAAAACATCATAAGCTTCTTGAACTTCTTTAAACTTTTCTTCTGCTCCAGGATCTTTATTGACATCAGGGTGATATTTTTTAGCCATCTTACGATATGCACGTTTTATTTCATCAGCGTTAGCACTTTTAGAAACACCAAGCACCTCATAATAATCTCTTTTTTCAGCCATATTCTCACCTCTTGACTAGATAAAACCAAGGCAAAGCCTTGGCTTTATTTTAATTTTTTTCTGTAAAGTCTGCATCAACAACATCGTCATCATTTGAAGCAGTGCTTCCAGCATCTCCTGTAGGATTAGTTCCTTGAGATTGTTGATATTGATATGCTGCCATTTGTTGAGCAACTTGTTCTAATTCTGACATTTTTGCTTCAAGTGTAGCCATATCATTGTTATCTAAAGCCTTTTTCAATTCATCTTTTAAAGCAGTTGCTTGTGTTTTTTGATTTTCATCAATCTTATCACCTTGTTCTGCTAATGCTTTATCAATTTCATTAATCATTTGTTCAGCTTTATTTCTTGTTTCAATATCTTTACGTTTTTGTTCATCATCAGCTTTATGTGCTTCTGCTTCCTTAACCATTCTATCAATTTCTTCATCACTTAAACCAGTTGAGTTTTGAATTGTGATAGATTGTTCTTTTTGAGTTTTCATATCTTTTGCTTTAACATTAACAATACCATTAACATCAATGCTGAATGTCACTTCAATTTGAGGAACTCCTCTAGGAGCTGGTTCAATACCATCTAATTTAAATAAACCTAATTGTTTATTATCTTTAGCCATAGATCTTTCACCTTGTAATACGTTGATATCAACAGCAGGTTGATTATCTGCAGCTGTAGAGAAGATTTGTGATTTTGTTGTTGGAATTGTTGTATTTCTTTCGATTAATACAGTCATAACTCCACCCATTGTTTCAATACCTAATGATAATGGTGTAACATCTAATAAAACGATATCTTTTACATCACCAGAGATAACTCCACCTTGGATAGAAGCTCCCATAGCTACAACTTCATCAGGATTTACAGATTTATTAGGTTCCTTTCCTAATAATCTTTTAACAGATTCTTGAACTGCAGGAATACGAGTAGATCCACCAACCAATAAAACTTGATCAATTTCACTTGCACTCATACCAGCATCACTTAATGCTTGTTTTACAGGTCCTTCAGTACGTAATACTAAATCATGAGTTAATTCATCAAATTTAGCTCTTGTTAATGTTAATTCTAAGTGTAATGGTCCAGCAGCACCAGCAGAGATAAATGGTAATGAAATCTGAGTTTGCATCATACCAGATAGATCCTTCTTAGCTTTTTCAGCAGCTTCTTTTACACGTTGCATTGCCATCTTATCAGCACTTAAATCAACACCTTGATCTTTTTTGAATTCAGCAACAATCCAGTTCATGATCTTTTCATCAAAGTCATCTCCACCTAAATGATTATCACCAGAAGTTGATAATACTTCAAACATACCATCAGCTAAATCCAAGATAGATACGTCAAATGTACCTCCACCTAAATCATAAACCAATACTTTTTGTTCTTTATCTAATTTATCAACACCAAATGCTAACGCTGCAGCAGTTGGTTCGTTAATAATACGTTCAACTTCTAATCCAGCAATTTTACCTGCATCTTTTGTTGCTTGACGTTGAGCATCATTGAAATATGCAGGAACAGTAATAACTGCTTTTGTAACTGTTTCACCTAAGTATGCTTCTGCAGTTGCTTTTAAATTTTGTAAAATCATCGCAGAAATTTCTTGTGGTGTATATTCTTTACCATTTACACTTTCTTTATGACTTGTTCCCATATGTCTTTTAACTGACATAACTGTATCTTTGTTAGTAACAGCTTGACGTTTTGCAGCTTCACCAACAACAATTTCTCCATTTTTGAAAGCAACAACTGAAGCAGTTGTTCTTAAACCTTCAGGATTAGCAATAACTTTTGCTTCACCATTTTCCATAACACTTACACATGAGTTTGTAGTACCTAAATCAATACCAATAATTTTATTTCCCATAATATAAATCCTCCTTATAACTATTCATTAACTTTTACTAAAGATGCACGAATAACGCGATCTTTCAATTTGTAACCTTTTTGAAGTTCTTCAACAACAATATTCGAACCATAGTTTTCATCATTTGCTGTCATAACTGCCTGATGGAAATTAGGATCAAATTCTTTTCCTTGTGCTTCAATCACTTCCACACCATTCTTTTTCAAAATAGCCATCAACTGATCAAAAATCATTTGATATCCCTTTAAGAATGTCTGAATCTCCTCACTTGGATTTTCAACGTTTAAAGAACGTTCAAAATTATCAACAACTGGGAGTAATTCCTCAATAAAAGATTGCATCATAAACTTTAATGAATTTTGATGTTCTTTTTCGAGTCTTCTCTTTAAGTTTTCCATGTCAGCAAAGACTTTATAATAATCTGTCTTCCATGTATTCACTTCTTCCTCTAGTTTAGCCAATTGACTATCAACTGATTCATCCTTTTCTTTTGTTTCTTCCTCTACTGTTTCTACTTCTTTTTCTTCAACAGTATCTTCAGTCACATCTTTTTTCTCTTTCTCTGCCATTCTTTCACCTCTATTCATCATCTTCGTCTTCATCGCTTAAAAGCACTTGTTCTAAGCTTTCTGAAATATACTCAACTAAAGAAACCACCTTTTCATAAGGCATACGCGTCGGCCCAATGACAGATATAGATCCTTTAGACTCAATGCCAGTTTTAAATGATGCAGATATCACCGAAACGTCATTTAAATCTTCAATTGGCGATTCACTTCCAATCCGCACACTGACTCCTTCTTCTAAAGCAATAGGTTGTAAACTTTTCCATGACTGGGAATTTTCAAAAGCACTCACCAGTCGTCTTAATTTATTCACGTCATTGTATTCAGGCTGATACAATAAGTTCTCTTTCCCTGAAAAATAGACGTTACTATTTGCGAATTTCATAAATGCTTCCAAAAAAGCATTAAATAAAATCTCATGTTCTTTAATTCTTGCACTTAAGATAGGTCTAACATCTCTTTCTAATCGGTATGCAACCTGATTAATAGGTGTCCCATCCAAAAGTTCATTCATTACATTCACACAGCTTTTTAAATCTTCCAAATAAGCATTGTTTTTAACATTGAAATTACGATTCTCTACATGTCCCTTATCTGTAACAATAATAGCTGTTACACTATGAGCAGTTAAAGGCACAAGCGTAATATTCTGTAAATGCTCATAACCAGAGTCTGGTCCTAAAGCAACAGTTGTGAGATGTGTTAATTCGCTTAACATCTGACAACTTTCCTGAATGATTTCATTTAATGAACGATGCCGATCACCCAATATTGTTGCAACTTGATTTTTAACTTCATCATCAACATTTGGCTGCATCAACGTATTGACATAAAACCGATATCCTTCAGTCGAAGGGATACGTCCAGAAGATGTATGTGTCTTCTCTAAATATCCATGTTCCTCAAGATAAGACATCTCATTACGAATCGTTGCACTTGAATAAGGCAACTGATACTTTGTCATCAATGCTTTCGATCCAACTGGTTCGGCTGTTTCTACAAACTCTTCAACAATACATTTTAATATAAGTAATTGTCTAGCTGTCAGCATACTCCAACCTCCTTTTAGCACTCTTTTTCCTTTTGTGCTAATTACATTATACTCATCATTTTAGCACTGTCAACCCTTTTGTGCTAAAAAACAAAAATAACTAAACATCGTTTAGTTATAATAATGAAAAATATAAAGATAATACAGCTTGTAATATAAGTACACCTAGAAATAAAGTATTTCTTAATAATCTTTTATACATGCCTTTCTTATGAAGTTCAGTATAGTATTGAACTGATTCATTGGTTAGCATATGAGCGTACATATTTCTTAAAATCAATCCCCCAAAAAACAAGTATACTTAAAGCAATTGAAAAAATCATATCAAATAAATCAATTTTCTCATTAAGTACGATACCTGCTATATTCCAAATGACAAAACCGACCAAAGCATAAATGACATTCATTTCTTCTATTCTCCTGCATTTCAGTTTATCAGCTAACTGCTCCGAGTAAATGACATAAAACACAATAGCATCAACAATTAACATTCCCAACCCAATAACAATAACCCCACATATTTTTTCCTCCAATAATATTTATAGTCTTCCCTGAATTGTCACATGAACAATATCACCAGGCTGCTTATGAATAAGTGACCTTATATCCTTTCTTAATCCAATAATATGATATGGCGTCTTCATTTTGACTAGACTGCCCAAATACTCTACTCCATCAAATGTTGCTTTGACTTTTACACGTCCCTTTTGAAACTCTTCTCTTACATCATAAGGGAAAATAACATATGCTCCATCAATGTCAGGCACCTTTTCAATTGTTGCATCAAATTCATATACTTTTAAATTCATTTTATCTTCCTTTCCATAAACCTACAACATACCAAATATCATATCAAAACACTCTTCAATTCTTCGGCGATGTTCTGGTGAAAACAAGTAAACAATAATGGTAATGAAAACAACATATACCCAACTGCACATTTCAATTATTTCTAGAGCATTATCAGAAATAATTTATGAAAAATTTACAACTCTTAATAACATCGCCATAAAAATAAAAACAAACTCTTTTTCTAGTATTCCTCTTTTTTTCTTAAAGTATTGAAAATTTAAAGATATAGAATTTTTTCATCCATAAGAAGATAAAATTATCTATTCTTTATTTCATCTAACTATCTATTTCATAAACTTATACTCATATTTGATAATGGTCCATCAAATTCATAAGCTTTATTCTGCTGAAAAATCATATCCGATTCTATTTCATCCATATTCTGCTTCTTTCCTTTTATAGAGTTATATAGATAAAAATATCTTAATATTTTCATTGTATCAGGTTTATAGTCATCTATCATATACATATTTACACTCAAATACTTCTTATAATCAGTTGGCCTAATATATTCTTTTTGATCTATAATACTATCTATAATTGCCTCGATAATTAAATCATGATGATAAAAGTATGAATAATGATCTGTAGAATAAATACCTAATGCTGTTTTATATAATTGTTCTTTATTAAAATTTTCTATTTGTGCATGTTTCAATGCAGTTCTCAATATACTCATATGAGAAGATACAGAAGGAGTGATATTGGAAATCCCCGTATATAGACAATCATCTTTTGACAGAATATATTCTGATGTCCCTAATCCTATAAGCGGTATGGCTAAGGCAAATTGATGATACCTAAATAAGATTAAAAATATGATCAATATAATGATAATAGAATACACTCTCACATTATTAAATGGAATTTCATATTTTTCTATATTATAGATGAACTCATCTTCTTTTCCTGTTTTCACATACTGAATATTCGTCAAATCAGAAATTGCCATATCAAACAAATGACCAATATGAATATGCCATGGAGATGTTTCAATAATAAATGGAAATAAAGCAATTGACTGTATTTTACAATGATGTCTTATGCAATATATAACTTTGCAAACAGTGATGATTATACCTATAAAATAATATGAAATAAATCCTATAACTATCAAATAAAAGATCATAAACATGAATTCTATAATCATATTCCCTTGATTCTTGAAAAAAATCAAATTGAACGATATAAGCGACAAGAGTTAATAATCCTGTAATGCTTTGTATAATAGAAGCAATCTTTTTCATCATCTACCGCTTTCTAGATATTTTATAACAATGATTATAGTTTGATTGATTACTTTAACACATTGAATTGTTGACTTACTAAAATTCGTTTTGTAGAAAACACATCAAAATAATAATAAAAATCATGTCTAAAATCTTTCAGCAAATGAACCTTTCCATCTTCTAGTTCATTAACATATCTCCAATACATATTCACAAACCATTTCAATATTGGTTCTTCTCCAAATTCAATTTCAATGACCTGATTTCTCATATCATCAATAATCTCCTGAAAAACTATACGATCACCTTTTAATTGATTGTATACTGCAAAATAGCGCAATACATCCATTGTATTCAGTTTTAAGCCTTGTACAACTGGAATATTGTTATGGCTTAGATAGAGCTTGTAATCATCTTTAGATATATAATCCTTATTATCTATAATACTATCAAATATCATTTCAATAATAACTTCACAATTATATTGCCAATATTTATTATCTTGAAAAAATGTCATATGACTTAATTCATGATATATCTTTTCTTTATCAGCATTATCTTCTGTTCTACAATATGTCAGCATCTGTCTATATAGATTGATCTGATAACCATCATCATTTTTAGAAATGATGGGATTCATAATATCATGATCAGTATCAATAGACATATACATAATCCGATATAATGCCAACCCTAATATCTCTATAAAAATATAATATAATCTATAATATAGAAATATCGTACCTACTAAAACAGTCGTTGCCATCGCTACTTTAACTAAATGAGAAAAGGGAATTAAAAATTGATCATAAACCTCAACAAATTCTTTTTCTTTACACAAATCCTCCAAATAGAAAGTTGTTAAGTTATTTGCAGTTAAGAAATTAGAACTGATCATCAACTTCACTCTAAGAGGTTTCAATTCAATGAATACAAAAGATAAATCAACACTTTTTAACTCAAGTCTATTTCTTTTGCAATAACAGATTTTTACAAATGTTATCAAAATATTTTGAACAATGTATATTAATATTAACATAATGAATAAATTGAATACAATATACATAGTTGCCAATATAAAATGATGAACTGCTACATCAAGTATATTTGTTCCAAACAAATATACTAGCATAGATAGCAATAAGAATATTCCTTGAATAAAATGTGCAATAACTTTCTTATTATTCAAGTATTTGAATAAATGCATATAATTTCCTTTCTGCCATGATGATATATGTACTATTTCATGGAAAATATTTTATACTATAACAAAGAAATATATCAAAACAATAAAAAGCATACAAATTCCCAAGCCCAAAAGACCAAATTTAAAAGCGTTTTGTTGTCCTTTGGTTTTTTGTGAATTCTCAGTTAGAAATATAGAAGTTATTTTTCTTTTATTTAACCAAAAAGCAATCAAAAATAATTCTATAAATTCAATAACAAGTGTGACAATTTCAATTGACTCATCATTTATAAACTCTTTCCCTAATGTTAAATCTGAAAACATAAATATTAAATTTAATATAAGCAAGTATAATATCTTTTTATCATTTTCAATTTTATCTTGATATAAAACATAAAAAATACAAATCATCCAAACTAAATTCGGTAACAATTATCATCCACATAACAACATTCCTCCTGAAACTGTATATATTTATAAAATTATTCTTTATGATAACTCTTTTTGATATTAGAAATTTTCACATCAGTCATTTCTCTGATTTTTTCTAGAAGCAAAATATCATCACATTCATCATTAATAAAACATAGAAGTTCATTTATTTTATCATTATATATTTTTTCAGCCTGATTGCTACTCCATTTATCAATTAATATTAATAAATATTTAGTTATTAACAATGATCCTAAAATAGAAATAAATATAGATATGACAATAAATACTATATTGTATTCTTTAAAAAGAAATGCATAATAAAAATAGAAATATAAATATCAAAACATTTAAAATCTTTTTCATAATAATATCAATCCTTACCCAATATGACTATAATAACTCTCCAATCTTACAATTTAACTTCTTTTTATGCTTTGAATATAATCATTCAACAAATGCCTTTTCTATCTTTATTCTATATTCAAAATCATATCTTATTTCATTAATTTTATGATGCTTAAATGAAATAACTCCATTACACATGTTTTGAAAAGTATCTTCATATTCATAGTAACCTTCCCTTATAATCTGTAATTCAAAAATATTATCAGAAACATCTTCTTCAAATATTTTCTTTAACATAAAATCAACATAATCAATAATTCTTTTTAAATTTTCATTATCATTATTTTTTTGAAACCAATATCCCATTATCATTAATAAATCAAAATTTTCATAAAACACTCTTTTTTCAATATCTCAAGTATTACGAAACTTCTTTTGATATAAATAGCTTTCATTATTATGTTGATTTATTATTTCATCTAATTTATATAGCATACATCTTTTCTTAAAATTTTAAATTTTCTTAATTCATTATGCATAAATCAAAGCCTCCTCATTCACATAATTCAAAATTCCTTGATAATTCTGAAAAGACAACATTTTTCTACTTAAAAAGAACTATTTTAATCTAGCTTATTGATTACTCAGTTTTCATATGATATCTCAGTAATATTTGATAACATCTTATACAATAAGGGAAGAAAAATACTACTGTCATCAATATAATAGGAAGACCTTGTAATATAGTATCAGCAAAATTAATATAAGTTAGCATTCCAATCAATGAAAGAAATGTTTCAACGAAAAACATAAATAATGTCATATTCATAACCCTGTATTTAAAATAACTGATTAATATATAAACCATATTTATTATGATCAATAAACCAATAAATACAGAATTCATTCCAATAAAACTAAGCAAACTTCTTATGACCAAAGGAATAAACATCATTAAAATAAAACTTATCATATTTGCAATAACAACTCCAATATATACATCACTTTGTTTTCTATATTCCCAATTCATTATTAATCTTTTGATATATTCTTCAACCTCTAACTTTGAATATTCTTGAATTCTTTCATATGGAGTTTCAACCCGTTCTTTTAAACATATAAAGTTTAATATACACATACCAATCAAACATATGCATAATATGTAAATTATGACTTCTTTTGAAATATCAAATAAATTTAATGAATAACACAATATATAGACATGAGTAATTATAATGAGTAAAAAATACTGACAAATTTTTAATATAACCCTGATATACCTATTCATAAATATATCAGTCAATAAAATTATGTTGATTATAAGATGTATCCAAATTGTCCAAGACCATAAAGTCATCCATGTATCTAAATTCATGAAGTTCTTGTTTTATTTATTATAATATAAAAGATACTGTTAAGTAAAAATATGACTTGTAAGTAATTGATTTTTTTCATAGTTCCTCCCATCACATAAATAAACAAAGACTTCTATTATTTAGATTCCAAATCACCACTTTAATAATATAATAACAAAATATTTATTTTAACTTTGCATTTTCAATTCTATACTTCCACCTTTCCCAACCTCTTCTGTCTTTAACTCTAGAAATTCTTTATCTTCAATAAAAATATACATATCAGATTTTCTTAAAAACAAAGCATGAAAATTGATACATCCTTCTTCATATTGAAAAAAACAAAATGCTTTTTTCTCCATTTTATCAGAATTTCTCAATAAAATATCTAGGGTGTTTAAAAATTTATCTATATCTGTTTTCTTAACTTCAGAAATACCCATAACTATCAATGGAATAAAGTGACTAGATATTTTTAAATAAATCTCTTTTCTGCATAAATCTTTTTTATAATCAACTTTGATAAAATAAATTAACATTCCCTGTACAAATAGTAAAATGATTAGTACGCCTAAATCCAAAACCTCATTTTCTTTAAAATACATGATTGTTTTCCATAAAATAATACCTTCTACAAAACAGAAATAGATTTTAAGTGCTGTAAAATGAATGACTTTAATGAATGTGTACATAAACAAAAAAGACAACATAACAATTGCACCCACAATAAACTCATTTTCCATCATAGCAAATCATCCTTTCTTTCTAATCAATATAACAAATATAGAACAAAATGCACCAGCCCAAAACGAACTAATCGTCCAAATTTATTATCATTTCTATAATTCTATATACATTAATAAATAACTTAATAATAAAGTAGATATTCAAATTGCATTAACATTTAATAGAATAATTAATCTGACAACCTTTTTTTTATGTTTTCAATTTTTAAATTCTCAGATTGAGAAATTTGACTAGCTATATCATCAAAAACGAAATTCTTCTTAAAAAGAATAATAGATATTTGTAATTCATCATTTTCCATTACTATATATCCAAAATTAGGTGTTCTTGTAGAAAGAACATGATTCAAAAAATTATTTAATTCATTATAAAATATATCTAATTTTTCATTCTGAATCTCTTGCAATCCACACAAGAAAATCGGATTCAAATGACTTCTTGATATCATCTTATAAAGACAAGCAACTCTTTGATCTTCTTTATATAGGTCTCTGATAAATGCTATCAAAAAAAATTCATAAAATAATAATAACACAATAAACATAACATCAATTTCTTCAGCGAGAACACATGATACTATTTCATAAATAAGTATCATTTGAGTAATAAAAATATAAAATTTTGTGAACCAAATATTTATATTTCTTATTAGAAAATATATAATAAAAAAAATTGTTATAATTAAGGCACCACTTATAAACGACTCTATCATATTTTATTTCTTAGCATAATACTTATATATTACACTTCTCCTCTCTTATAATAATAAAGTTGAGTCAAACAATATTATTCCAACATAATATTGTTTGACTACTTGGTTTTAAAATCTTAAAGTTATAGATGAATTTGTTGCATATACAACTCCTATGGCCAAACTACTAGCCAATACGACACCTGCAAATGCACTTGATAGAGTTATTGCCCAAAAGTTTTCTCTACATAAATCTCATTTATATAGCACATCAAAATTGTAGATATTAAATTGATCGATACTACTAACCAAATTTACTTGTGACTATTATCCGATGATTTATTTAAAATATTAAACAACATAATTTCAACAAAGAGAGAGATAATATTAAACATATTTAGATAAATACCATATGTAGATCCAGGAATACCATTAATGAATGATATAACGTTCACTACTAAAACAATACAAATAATTGTAAGAAAAAAAATTAAAAGTTTTATATTTTTCATCTAAAATTGTATTCTTCCATTCGTTCCTGTTCTATCATATCTATCCAATGCATATGCAATAGCACCTCCAGCACTAAAATTAAGTAATGTCATCGCAAAATTTGCTATAGAAGAAGCCATTCCAATATAAATTCCAACTCTAGTTATTGCTCTAGTAATATACTGTTTCATCGTTTTCTTCCCAAAGAAGTTCACTAAAGTTCTATATCCCATCCATAAACTAAAACCACATGTTATTGCACCGATTGCCACATCAATAAATCGAGCAGTTGTCTTTCTACTCCAATCTATACTATAGCCTCCATCTAAATACATCATCTCCTCTTCTTCAATTTCTACATAGTTTCTTGGTAAATTCATTGTCATTTCCATAACTTTTTCCTCCTTCTTTTTACCAAATTTATATAAAATAGAGTTATGTATACTCTACTTTATACCATATTAATTCCTAAAACTCAATAATTCTAATAGCCAATCTAGATATGTTTCTTTCTCATAAACAATCCTTGCAACAACTGGCATTGATTTTATAACATCTATCTTAGCTCCATCTGTTGAATGGAGTTGCTTATTGTCTAAGGAAACAAGACACTTATATAACACAATATTTCCTTGTTCTGTTTCTTGTGTTAGTGTTCCTGAATCTATGGAAACAAGTTTTCCATTCAATGTTCCATACTTTTGTATATTGACTCCATTAATCGCAACCTTCACATCATTGTTAAGTTGTACCTTAGAGATATCAGTTGCCTTTATGTATGCTTCTACAATCATTTGATCATCCTTATTGGTACTGATTTCAGCAACTGTCTGTCCTTTTTGAATAGTAACCCCTTCTTTAATTGTTGAAAGATAATGGACATAACCATTCTGAGATGCTTCTACTGTTGTAAGTGCATCTTGTGACTGATATGCTTTTAACTGTCCTTCTAGTTCAACTAAAGTTGATTGTAAGGTTGTACGGGTATTCCCTGCTTCACTAATTAACTGAATCTTTGTTTGTTCAGCTTGTGAAGAACTTGTTTGATTTAACTGATTGATTTCTTCTTGTAAAGATTCTAATTCAGATTGTTTTGTTTCTAAGGAAGAATTGAGTTCTTCTTTTTTGATTTTATCTTCTTCTGTATCTTTAAGTTTAGAAATCTGATCTTTTAAAGATTGGATTTCTTGTTCTTTCTTTGTTTTCTTTTCTTCTTTTTGTTTGAGTGAGTTTTGGTTATTTTCTTTTGTTTGATTTTCATCATCTAATGATGATAAATAATATCTGACTTTTTCATAATATTCTTGTTCTATGCCTGAATTATACATTTTGTTCTTCTGTTTATTTAATGAATCAATATATTTATTAATTGCAGTAATTTTATCTTTTATATTGGATATTTGTCTCTGCAAGGCACTATATTGGATGCCTTCACTACCCGTAGAAATTTCAAATAAAACATCTCCTTTTTTAACGAAAGTTCCTTCTTTTATTTTCAAATTTGTAAGAACGCCATCAGATAAAGAACTGATATAAATATTATCTGATGTTGTGATTGTTCCACTCGCTTCAACAATATAAGATTTACTCATCCAGGAACTCATCCAAATTGCAAATATAATCATGAAAAGAATAAACACAATAAAGATGGTCAGAAACATAGGTGGCTGTTTATCAAAGAAAATACGTGAATCATTGAGTTCTGATTTTTGATAAAGTTTCATAACTGCATCACCGGTCTAAAGAAATCTGTAATGACATATTCTTCACTATCGTGAATACAGACAGTATAGCTTTCACCAGTGCTTTCTAAATCATTTTCATAAAAATATAGATCTAATTTTGAATTAGCAAAATTGATTTCTAATGGATCACCCTCATAATGAATATAAACACAATGAGGGCATTCTAATTTATCAATAATTTGAAATTCATTTTTATATTGTTTATAATCATGAGCCTGAATAAGTAAGTCATAATCTGTTGTGATATTGCCATCTTCTAAAATATTTGTTCCACAAGATTTGATAACCAATGGACCAAAGACTTGAACTTTAAGTATATCTAGTTTATTTGCGAACTTATTAATTTGCTGATCTATATCTTCAAAAGAAATTCCCCTTAATTCTTTTTTGAGAACATTTTTTAAAACTAATTTTTTATTTTCTAATACTTCTAACTTAGCCATAATTGATTTCCTCCTCATCTACTACTGTTTTATTGACTTTTTGCATTGTCATGTTTTGTAAAGAAATCATCTTTGCATACTGACCATTCATTGCCATCAGTTCATCATGAGTTCCTTGTTCAATGATTTTCCCATTTTCAATAAAACAAATAAGATCACAGTTGATGATTGTTAATAAACGATGAGCAATAATAATTGTTGTTGTATTTCTAATCTTTTTAAACAATAAATCATGTATCTTTCTTTCACTAAATGAATCAAGATTGCTTGTTGCTTCATCAAAGATAAAGATTTGAGATTTAGAAAGAATAGCTCTAGCAATGGCTAATCTTTGTTTTTCACCACCAGATAAATTACTACCACCCTCTTCAATAAACGCTCCATAACGATTAGGTAATCTTTCTATGAAAGAACTCGCTCCTGCCATCTGACATGCTGTCATGATTTCTTCATATTTTGCTTCTGGATTTCCAATTTTTAAGTTATCTATGATTGTCCCTGTAAAGAGTTCTATATTTTGTGGAATATAAGCAATATTTTTTCTTAAATAAGTTTCATCTATATCATGAACATTATAACCATTGATTGTAATCTTTCCTTCATTAACATTCATAAATCTTAATAGAAGTTTTGCAATAGTACTTTTCCCAGCACCACTTTCTCCAACTAATGCGACTCTTTTTCCACTTGGAATTGTAAGATGAAAGTCCTTAATAACTGGTGGTCTTGATCCATAAGCAAAACATACATTTTCAAAACATATATCACCTGATAAATCAATATCCTTGATTAAATCTTCCTGATGTTCATCTTCCCTATCTAATGACATGAGTTCATTGAGTCTTGTCATTGCTATATCTGCTTCCTGAAATGTCAATTGTAAAGAGACTAAACTTTGAATAGGTTCAGTAAAATATTGACTTAATGTCTGAAATACCAATAAATCCCCAATACTCATTTTCCCATCTATAATAAACATTGCTCCAATTGCCATAAATACTAATCCACCTAATGAATCAATAAAATTGGAAATAACACCTTGTACATTTTGTAATGTTCCTTCTTTATATCCTAATTTTAATAATGAAACAAAACGATTTTCTAATTTATAAATCTGTTGTATTTCATCATTTTGTGATTTGACTGTTTCAATATTTTGCATTGATTCAATCAAATGACTATTCATCATAGCATTTGATTCCATTTGTTCATAATTTAATTTCTTATAGGGTTTCTTAAAAACATAAATAAGAATGATATCAACAATAACCATTACAATTAATATAAGAAACAAGCTTGCATTGAGACTAAATAATATAATGGCTGCAATTACTGACAAAACAATATCTAACACTAATGAAACAGATACAGTTGTAAAAATATCTTTAATAGTCAATGCATCTTGAAATCTTGTAATAATATCTCCTACTCTTCTAGACGCAAAAAACACATAAGGTAAATGGATAATATGGTTGTAATATCCCATCAATAATGGGATATCAACCTTTCTTGAGAGAAATAAGATAATCTGTTGTTTAAAAGCTGATAATAAGTTTTGAAATAATATAACAATTCCATAAGCTAGTAAAAATATATAAAGTTTATTTTTAAGTTGATAGGGAATAATTTCATCCATTAAAACCTTAGAAAAAGTACTTGATAATATGCCTATAATACTTAATACAAAGCTGGCAAGAATAATTGTCAATAGTAATTTCTTTTGTGGTAATATCAAAGCACAAAATAAATCCCACATTCCTTTATCTTTATATTTCATACGTTCAAACTCAGATGTTGGAATCATCATAATCAGAACACCTGTGTATAATTCTTGAAACTCATTTCTTTTCAATTTCAAATTTCCTTTTGCAGGATCAGAAATATAAAAAGTTTCATTCTTTACTTTTTGAATCACAACAAAATGATCCAGTCCTTCTTTTGTATGTATTTGTGCAATAGTTGGATATGTCATATCATCTGTTATACCTTTTATCTCTACACGTACTGCTTTCACCTGGAATTTCATTTTTTCTAACCCATCAACAATTCCCTTCACACTTGTTCCATAAAGATCTGTTCCAATAATTTCTCTTATTTTCATTAAAGACATTTCTTGTCTGTAAACAAGCATGACTGTTGATAATGCAGCAGCTGCACAATCTGACGCATCATGCTGCATAGTACATGGATATTTTCTAAACATATATCTTTTCTCCCCTCATTTTCATCCTTTTAATAGTTTCATAATAAGAACCCATAATCTATAATACATATTGATCCCTCCTTGAAAATAAACTTAATTTATATGAGAGATTTTTTGAATATATTTGTTCCGAAGGGTACTGTTTTTGTTCCGAATGACAAAAAAAGAGAAAATTTATTATAAATTTTCTCCACTACTTCATTCAATCATCATATATTATTATTTTACAACATCTTGTAAAATAATAACCATTGTCAATTGTCTTTTATTATATTCATATGTCATTCGACCATGATATTTATTTATGATATTTTGAATATTCTTAAGCCCAATACCATGATCTCTATAATTAGATTTTGTTGTTTTCATCTGTTCTATATTATCAATATTAAATTCTTTTGTAACATGATTTATTATTTCTATTTTTAAGTGATTTTCAAAATTCATAATAGTTATAGATATCTCTCTTGAAAAATCATTAACTTTCATTTCTTCTTCAATTGCATTACTCAGCAAATTATGAAAGAGCGAACAAATATCAATGGACTCAACTTCTATATTTCCATTAACAAAATATTGGATATTTAATTGAATTTGCTTATCTTCAATCGTTTTTTGAAACGAATTGAGTACAGCTGCAATATAAATGTTTGAACACTGAAATATACCATATTCTTGTATTGTATCTTGAAGTTCAATTAAATAATCATGTAATTCATTATAATTTTGTGTTTTTTCTAAATGTAAAAGAGTTCTTAAATGTCCTTTAATATCATGTTTAAATGAACGAATATATTCATAATTTTTAACAGTTTCATCATAGTATTCATTTTGCATCATTAATAGTTCATCTTTAAGTTGACTTTCATCAAAATATTTATTTTTTTCTTGAAAATTCTTTATAAAAAGAATAACAGTAATGGTAGTACATATTAATCCTAAATATGATACAAACATAATCAAATAATATAATCTTCCTAATAGTTCTTTCCCTAGATAATTGATAATCGTTAATGGAAATACACCAGCACATAATCCTAATATAATATTCATATACAAATATGAAGGTATATCATCAAAATGAAAGTCATTCATTTTTCTCATCTTTATAAATTTAATAATCCCCGCAACAATTAAAATGCTAATTCCCATATATGCATTAATAACACCAAATGAATTCATCTGAGAAGTTAAAAATATTTGAGGATTTATGATTAATGAAACAAATTGTTGAATCATTAAAATAAAACTGATTGTCGAAAAAGTAATCCATACTCTTTTTAACAATTTTGCTTGTGTTGCTAAAAACAATATGACAAAAGGCGCAAGTATTAAAATATCTATAGAAATCAATTTTCCAAAGAAACAAAACAATAAGAAAATAATTGCTAAGAATAAATAGTTTTTCACACCTTTTTTCATATCATTTTCAAAAATAGCGAAAGCTAAAATAATATATAGTGAAATATCAACAAACTGATAAAATCCCCACAATAAATATCTAATCATTTACTTCAATCTCCCTATATACTCAAAGAATGCATTTTCTAATAAGTCCTGATATCTTTTCGACACAGGTATAACCACGTTGTTTTTCAAAATCACTTTATTAGTTTCACATTTTTTAATATGTATAACATTGACTATATAAGAACGATGTACCCTTATAAATAAATCTTTATATAATAATTGTTCCATGTCTGACAAACAATTTCTAACAATCTTATTTGTTTGATTACATAGATATACAGTGCAATAAGAACGGCATCCTTTGATATACAATATATCATATTTATCAATTTTTTCTCCTGCTAAAGAAATCATTTGATGTGCATTATACTTTTTCATTATCTTATCTAAATAAGGGTAAATTCCTGTTATATTGTTTTTTTTCACAAAACCACAAACGCATATTCCAAATGCTTTTTCCATTAATTCATCATGATCAGTTAAGAAAATAATTTTTGATGGTACATTATTCCATTCTAAAACCTCACTAACTTCAAGCCCATCTTTTCTTTTCATTTCAATATCTAATATAATAATTTTATAGACCTCTGAATCTTTTAACAATTCTTCCCCATCATTAAATAATTCTATGTGTATTTTTATATGTTTGTTTGAAAAATATTTTTTGATCATATCTTTTACTTGTCTTTGTATCATTTGATCATCATCGCAAATCACAATCTTTAATTCATCCATCTTCCATCATCCCCTTGTGATAATTATAACATATATTTAATCATTGAGTAAGATATCAAAAAGAACAGTATTGAAACTGTTCTCATTAGTCTAAGAAATCCACTAAAATTGTATTTAAGTAATTCATACCTAAGGTTGTTACTCTTAAATGATTATCAACGATTTCTAACATATCAAGTTCTTGATATTTTTGAATAGGAGTTTGGTATTTCGATAAGAAATCAATATCAAATAATGTATTCATTTCAGAAATACTAATACCTTCAGTTAATCTTAATCCCATCATGATTTTTTCGAAGAGTTCATCTTTTTGACTTAATGGGATGATTTCTTTTAAATAGTGATGTTTAAGATATTGTGTTAAACTATTTGTATTTTCAATACGCTGATGATTGAGTAAAGAATGCGCAGATAATCCAATTCCCTGATAATCCTGATATTGCCAATAAGCTAAATTATGAAGCGAGGGTTTTGTACGATAGTAATTACTGACTTCATAATGTGTAAAACTAAGTTTTCCTAATGTATAATTGATTTCTCGATACCAATTAGCATCTTCTTCATCATTTAAAGGATGATAACCTTGAATCTCTAAAGCAGTGTGTTCTTCTAATATTAATGAATAAATAGAAACATGAGATATTGGTAGTTTCTCAAGAATATATAAATCCTTATTAATATCATCTAAGACTTGATTAGGCAGTCCATACATCAAATCAACATTAATATCATCAATGCCTTTTGAATGAATGAGTTTAATAAGTTCATATGCCTGAAGAGATGTATGATGTCTACCAATATATTTCAATAAATGATTACGAAATGTCTGGACGCCAACACTGATACGATTAATATGATATGACACCATTAAATCTAATTTCTCTTCATTCATTGATTCAGGGTTGACTTCAAAACTATATTCTTTTGTATTTTTAGAAAAAGGCTTTAAGATTTCAAATAATTTTGTTAATTGTTTTATTGATAAAGAACTGGGCGTTCCTCCACCAATATAAATTGTATCAAATGATCCTTCTATATGTTTATCTTGAATCTCATAAGCTAAAGCATCTAAATACTGATCAGACCAATCTTCCTTGTAAAAAACTTTACAAAAATCACAATAGAAACAAATATGGTCACAAAAAGGAATATGAACATACAAATATCTCATTATAAGCCAAATTCCTTTGCTAAACCACCAAGTGAAGTTTCTTTATAAGCACTTGATAAGTCTTTTCCTGTTTCTTTCATGACTTTCACAATAGTATCAAATGAAACTTTGTTTTTACGTAAGTAACCGAGCTGTTTTGCCATCATTGCTGCATCTAATGCACGTAATGAACCATATCCATTTCTTTCAATACAAGGTATTTGTACATATCCTCCTACTGGATCACATGTTAAACCTAAATTATGTTCTAGTCCCATTTCAGCCGCGTATTCTATCAATGAATTATTCAACTCATAAATCCAAGCCATAGTTGCAGCTGCCATTGCACATGCTGTTCCAACCTCAGCCTGACATCCTCCATCAGCTCCAGATATTGTTGCATTTGATTTGACAACATTTCCAAATAATCCACCAATAGCTAGAGCCTTAATCAAATCCTTCTTTTCAATATGTAATTGTTTATAACAATAATATAATATTGCTGGCATAATACCACTCGCTCCACATGTTGGTGCCGTGACAATCTGTCCACCATCAGCATTTTCTTCTGCCACTGCATAAGCATAACTGCTTATAAATAATCTTTCACGATCTGCTTCACGTCTCGTATTTTGAGCCTGTTGAAACATTGATTTCGCAACTCTTTTGAGTTTCAATCTGCCATGAATAATCCCTTCTTTTTGTAAACCATTCTCGACACTTAAAAACATGGCTTCTAAAATATCTGAAAGATAGTGATCAAAATTTTCACCTTCATTTAATAAAACATATTCATATAAGGATATACCATGGGTATCGACATACTCTAGTATTTCATCCATATTCTTTTGTAAATAAACTTGTTTTGGTAGTTCTTCCATATCACCTTTAAATAAAATCGAACCTCCACCTACAGAATAAACTTCAATCGCCTTGATTTCACAATCAGACTCATCAAAAACATGAATTATCATCCCATTAGGATGATAAGATAAAGCATCACTCTTAAATGAAAAAGTTACAGGAAGAGGTGCCAATGTTTTTTCAATAATATAATCAGTTAAATGTCCTTTTCCTGTCAACGCAAGTGATCCATGCAAGTCAACATGAAAGCGTGAAGCATTGGGATAAAGTTCTAAAACTCGTTTGGCTGCTCGTTGTGGTCCCATGGTATGTGATGATGATGGTCCAACTCCTATTTTATATAATTCTCTTAATGATTCCATTCATGATTTCCTCCTAAACGCATTAAAAACAACTCTAGACCCCGATATCTATCAATCTTACCAGTCTTGATATCAACATCTAATTGTGATAATTCTTCTATTTTAGTCAGTAATTCTTTAATTTCATAATCTTTCCCATCTTGTCTTATATATTTTAAACGATAGGGATTCAAAGCTAATATTTGTCCTATTTCTCGATCATTATAGCCTTTACGATCTAAAAGTTTCACTTGATATAATAAACGCATAGAATTGGCAATCAAAACAATCAATTTGATTGGTTCTTCATTATTCATAACCAAATCTTTATAGATTTGGACACTTTTCGCTAACTCTTTATTTAAGATAGCTTTTGTAAGTTCAAAAACATTCTCTTCTACTTGTTTAACAACCATCTTGTCAATAACTTCTCTTGTAATATGATGTGAATATAAGCAGAGCTTATTTACTTCCTGTGATATTTCTAATAAATCATTAGGCATCCGAGATAAAAACAATTCTAAAGCATCTTCTTCAATTTCACATCCTCTTTTTTTTATCGCAACTGATGTTGCTTTATATAATTGATGATAATCCATTTTTTCAACATCAATAAACTGGGTACTTTTCCTTAATGCTTTCACAACTTTCTTTCTTTCATCAAAATTTCTTTGATCATGATAAATAATGAAAATTGTTGTTGGATTCTCTCGAGATAAATATTCTAAAAGCATCTTGATATCATCTTCAGATACATCTTTTTGTTTTTGAGTTGTTAAAAAGAGTGGATTTCTCACAACAATCATCTTATATTCAGATAAAAAAGGTGGTGTTAAAGCATCCTCTATAATCGCAGCCATAGGTGTTTCCTGACACCAATATGTCATCATATTCATATTCTCTTCATAAATATCATACTTCTTTTTTAATGCGTTTAACTTCTGTTCCATCAAAAGTTTCTCATCACCATAAATCACACAATTCATCTTTAACACCTCACTTTCTTTATTATACATGAATCACCTCAAAATGTAACGTGATTTTCCATAAAATCGTATATGAAACATCCCATCTTCATCAGTTCTTAAAATTGTTATGTTTTTTCTATTTAATCTATCAATGACTTCATTGGAAGGATGATGATAAAGATTATTCTTTTTAACCCCTATCATAGCAATACTAGGCGAAATAGCATCTAAAAATTGAGGTGACGAAGCTGTTTTGCTGCCATGATGAGAGACTTTAAGAACATCTACATTAAGTTCTTTTAATTGATTTAACAAATCATTTTCAACTTCCGTCGATGCATCACCAGTCAATAAGATATACATGGCTGGTAATTGTACATACATGATTAATGATTGATCATTTGTATTTGTATAGACTTTTTGATTTTCAATCATATCAATTGTAGCACAACCTATTTCTCTATGTTTCTCATAATGCTCAATTATATGATTAATAGGAAAATTCTCTTTTAATGACTCTAATGCTCCACAATGATCATAATCATCATGTGAAATATAAACATAATCTAATTTTTTAATACCAACAGATTTTAAATAAGGAATAATCGTTTGAGTGGCTAAATCATAATCCTTGATACCACCTGTATCAATCAAAATATTCCCTTGATTCATTGGTAAACGAATGAGTGTACAATCACCCTGTCCTACATCTATCATTGTGACTTCACCATATATCTTATATTGACTATAAAATGAAAAAGAGATGAATAAAGCAATCATTATAGAAATATATTTTTGAATAGATTGTTTCAGTTCTAAATGATAAATGATTTGAAAAAACAGTATATAAAACAAAAATATAAAAAGAAGATTTGGTTTAGAAAACACTAAAAAAACATTTAAAACATCGAGAAATGCAATTATACTTTGAAACAATGTCACACATAGAGTCAATAATGGTGTTGTCCAAAGAAATAAAATAGATAAAGCTGACAAACAATAAAAGATTTCTACAAATGGAGTAAGAAATTGTGTAATCAGTAATGAAATAAGAGAAATCTGATAATTGAGATTTAAAATAATGGGAAGAGTAGAAAGATAAATAAGTGTTGCCTGATGAGGCAATCTTTGAGTCAATATCACAATAAAATAAACAAAGTATGAAAAAACAAATGAGATATTATAGATAATATAAGGATTATAGAATAATGAAATCATAACAAGAAAAGAAAGAGCATCTAACTCATGAAACCATTTTTTAAATAAATCATATAAAACTAATACAAAAAAAGCCCGATACAAAGAAATTTGCATAGGAATAGAAAAGATATAAATAGCCATACAGAGATAACTCATGATGCGAGAGAATCTTTGTTGTACAAACAGACCAAAAATTCTTTGTAATGCAATAAATAAAATATGAATATGCATACCAGATAATGCAAATAAATGAACAAGTGATAATTGTGATAATTGCTGATAATCTTCTTGAATGCTTTCACTTCTTTCTCCCAGCAAAAACAATCTTTGATAATCACTCACATTCTCCTGTTTTGAAAAACGACTCTCTACCCAATGATAAAACGTCTCATGACTTTGCCTAGAAATTAATTTTTGACAACGTCCTTTATAATAAATCCCTTGTCCATATAGATATAGTTTTTCATTAAAAGCATGATCATTCGTGTTTTCATTCATCTCTATGCTTTCCATTTCTACTTCAATATCATCATGATAACTTAATTCTTCCTCATGATATAACTTTATGACACCAAAATCCGTCTTGAAATAACAGTATTTCTCACTTACTTTAATAACTTGACCAGATACTATATCAGGTAAAGCATTGATTTCAATTTGATATAAAAACAAACCAATTGAGATAAATAATAAAATTATACAATATTTCCATCCCAGCCGCCATATCATCCATAACAAATAACCCCCATAAAACAAATAAAACAATGGATGAAAAACTTTTCCTAAAACAACCAGTAAGCATCCGACAGCATAATAAAAAAGATGATATCTTATAAGCATAAAGATTCCCTTAACCTTAAATAAGTCTTTTCTCCAATCCCGCTGATATTCATAATCTCTTCTAAACTCATAAAAGGCTGAATCTCACGATATTCAATAATCTTTTGAGCGGTCTTTTCTCCAACGCCTTTTAATGTCATCAGTTCTTCTTTACTGGCATGATTTAAGGAAATACTATTTTCATGAAGAGATGGTAAATAAATACGAGATTCATCAATAACGAGCCTATCTAAAGATAACGCTTCTAGATTGGCCTGTTTATTGACACCAACCTCTAAAACAATATCACTCACTTTCTTAGAACCTGTAAATTCATATTTTCCATTCATTAAGAATTCTCCTTCTAGCATGACATAGGATTGGGGAACTTCTTGTATGGTTTTCTTTTCTGGCTGTTGCCATTCATAAAGAATAGAACAGACAATCAGTATGATCATACCTATAACTTGATATTTTTTCTTCATAATCTCCTCCTTAAACAAAAAAAGAATCCTAAGATTCTTTTGTAATATGAAAATGCTCATAAGCCATTTCTGTAACAACACGTCCTCTGGGCGTCCTTTTAATTAAACCAGTTTGTAATAAGTAAGGTTCATAGACATCTTCTAATGTCATTGGTTCTTCACCAATACTAGCTGCAATGGCTTCTACCCCTACTGGTCCTCCTCTAAAACGATGAATAATTCCTAAAAGATATTTATGATCGACATCATCCAATCCTAATTCATCAACTTTTAATCTTTGCAAGGCTTCTACAGTTCTTTCTTTTGTAATTGTTTCATCACCATTATACTGTGCAAAATCTCTCACTCTTCTAAATAATCGATTCGCTATTCTTGGTGTTCCTCTTGATCTTTTGGCGAGTTCAGTTTTTGCAGAATCTTCCATAATCATATGATAGACTTGACTTGTACGATCAATAATCTTTGTTAATTCTGACTCATCATAGTACTCTAATTTGGAAACAATACCAAAACGATCTCTCAAAGGCGCTGATAAATCGCCTGCTCTTGTTGTTGCACCAACAAGAGTAAAAGGTGGTAAATCTATTCGTATCGATCTTGTTGATGCTTCTTTTCCAATCACAACATCAACACAGAAATCTTCCATGGCTGGATATAAGATTTCTTCAACAACCTTGTTTAAACGATGAATTTCATCAATAAATAAGACATCTCCAGGATCCAAAGATGTTAATATGGCAACCAGATCACCTGTTTTTTCAATACTTGGTCCTGTTGTCATTTTTAAATGTGTTCCCATCTCATTCGCAATAATCATTGACATCGTTGTCTTTCCTAATCCTGGTGGACCATATAGTAAAACATGATCTAAAGATTCATCTCTTAACTTAGCAGCCCCTACAAATACCTTCAAATTTTCTTTTAAATGAGACTGTCCTACATACTCATCAAATGATTGAGGACGCAATTGACTTTCATCATCTTCAATATGTTCCTCTATATCTAAAATATCACGATCCATATGACACCTCCTATAACTTCACTAATAAACCTAAAGCTTTCTTAACATAACCATTTGTATCCAATTGTTCATGCGATAAACGATTCATTACTCTATCCACATCAGCATGTTTATATCCTAAAGCCATTAAAACTTCAATCGCTTCATCATATTCAACAGAAGTCAGAATCATTTCACTCGCCACCGCCTGAAACTTGCCTTGTAAATCCAAGACAATCTGTTGAGCAGCTTTTGGCCCAATACCAGGAATCTTCTTTAAATATGTAATATTTTTTGATTCAATAGCCTGAATAATTGCATGAACATCACCAGTCGCTAAAATACCAATGGCTGTCTTACAGCCAATCCCTTTTACAAGAATTAATTTTAAAAACAATTCTTTTTCTTCTTTTGTTAAAAAACCAAATAATAAAATCCCATCTTCTTTCACTTGCTGATAAACATATACCAACGATTCTTTTCCTTTTGTAAACTGATAAGGATTTGAAACATAAATCAAATAACCAATCCCCTGATTATCCACAACAATATGATCTCTTGCCATATCTACAATAACACCTTTTATATAACTATACATATCATTACTCCTATTTCATAACATTGTATCCATTATAACATAGAAATACAGGAAATAAAAAAATGAGAATAAATTTTCTCACTTTTTTACATAAATAAACAAAGAATAATAGGTAAGAACATGGCTGGAATATAATTCATCAACTTAATTTTTGTTATACCAAGTAAATTAAAACCGGTTGCAATAATGACCAATGAACCGACACAAGTCATTTCATTAATGACCGATGCTGTTAAAAGGGGTGCAGCAAGAGTTGCTAGCATTGTTAAACCGCCTTGATAAACAAGTACAACGCCACCTGCTAACATGACCCCAACACCTAATGTTGATGCAAAAATCATGGATGAACAAAAATCAAGTGTTGCTTTTGTATAAAGCATTGTATTATCATTCAGCAATCCAGCATTTAAACAGCCAACAATAGTCATAGAACCAACACAAAATAATAAACTTGATGTAATCAAACCTTCAGAAAGAGAATGTTTTCCTGTTTGTTTTTTTACGAATTTTTTCTCTAAACGATTCACAATACCTGTGACTCTACGATCAATGTCAATTCCTTCACCAATGACAACACCAATCACCATTGAAATAATCATAATCAAAGTATTTTCACCCTTAAAAGCCCCTTGAACACCAATAAATATTGTACATAATCCAAGTGCTTTCATCATTTGATTTGCAATTCTTTCAGGTATTCCTTTATTAAGAAGCAACCCTATAAGACTTCCTAAAAGAACAGTTCCAGTATTGACAATTGTTCCTAACATCTTATTTCCCCCTACTATTCATAAAATTCAAATTCAAAGTCTAAAATAGCAACCGTATCTCCAGGTTGAACACCAGCAACACGTAAAGCATCATCTAAACCAATATTTCGCATTTTTTGTGCAAAACGTTTCACACCATCATCACTGCCAAGTGATGACATTTGAACAATCCTTTCAACTTTCGAACCTGTTACACGCCAATTTCCATTACCTTCATTTAAGATTTCAAATCCAATTTCATCATCACTTTCATAAGTATAAAGAACACTGTTTTCCATTTCTTCTTCAACTGTTGCAAATGATGGTGTTTTTTCTAATAAATCAGCGATTGCATATAAAGGCATATCTACGCCTTCCTGAATTAATGCTATGACTGGAAATACAGGAATATCCTCACTAATTTTTTCTTTAAAATTCTTCAAATTTTCTTCAGCCAGGGGTTCATCCATCTTATTTGCAATAATGATCTGTGGTCTTTCTAATAAACGATATTTGTATTCACCTAACTCTTTATTAATAGCTAAATAATCTTCATAAGGATCTCGACCTTCAGTTCCACCCATATCAATGACATGAACAATAACACGACATCTTTCAATATGTCTTAAAAACTGATGACCTAAGCCTTTTCCTTGGCTTGCACCTTCAATGAGTCCAGGTAAATCTGCCATAACAAATGAACGTCCATCTTTTGCCTGTACAACACCTAAATTAGGAACAATTGTTGTAAAATGATAATCAGCAATTTCTGGTTTCGCTCGTGTAACAACAGATAGAAATGTTGATTTTCCAACTGATGGGAAACCCACAAGACCTACATCAGCCAACAATTTTAACTCACAGACTAAATTATGCTTTTCCCCAGGTTCTCCACGTTCACAAATGGTTGGAGCAGGATTACGACTTGTTGCAAATCGTGCATTCCCACGACCACCACGGCCACCTTTTGCAATAATGGCACGTTGTTTATCTTGCGTTAAATCTGCTAAGATTTTACCAGTATCTTCATCATAAATCACCGTTCCTACAGGAACATGTAAAATCATATCATTTGCATCAGCACCATGCATTTTTTTAGCCATACCTTGACCACCATTTTGAGAACGATATTCACGACGATAACGGAAATCTAACAAAGTGGATAAAGAAGTTGTTGCTTCAAAAATAATACTACCACCTTTTCCACCATCACCACCAGCAGGTCCCCCTTTTGGTACATACGCTTCACGCCTAAAGGCGACAACTCCATCGCCACCTTTACCCGCCTCAACATAAATATTGACTTTATCTATAAATTTCATTCTTCCACCTTCTTTCCTTCTTTTTCAAAAAAAGAACCCCATTTAAGGGGTTCCCCATTAAGCTACTGGGTAAACAGAAACTTTCTTTCTTGTTCTTCCGTCTCTTTCGAATTTAACAACACCATCTACTTTAGCAAATAAAGTGTCATCTCCACCTTTTCCAACATTCACACCAGGATGAATCTTTGTTCCTCTTTGTCTGTAAATGATAGAACCAGCAGTACAGAATTGTCCATCAGACAACTTAGCTCCTAATCTTTTAGAATGAGAGTCACGACCATTCTTCGTTGATCCAACTCCTTTTTTAGAAGCGAATAATTGTAAATCTAATTTAAACATCATGGTTTCCTACCTCCATCTTCTTAATCTTCATGTATTTTGCATAAGACTCCTCAATTGTTTCAAGTATTGTTACAAATGTCTCTAGTACCACCTGTATAACACAATCACTATGATTCACCTTAATATAAACAAATCCCTCTCGAACTTCCAGTATCCCTTTATGCTCATCTAGAAAATGATTTTTAACCAATGCATTCGCAATTCCTACACAAGCAGTACTCACTCCTGCACAAACCAAATCTTTTCCATGTTCAGCACTATCAGCATGACCAGATACTCCGATTTCTACGATTTCCTGTTCTTTTTCTTTAACAATAACTTCAATCATTATTCTGCAGTTTCAGCAACTGTTTCTTCTTTTTTAGCAGCAGCTTTTCTTGCAGTTTTCTTAATATCTTCAATGACTAATTTTGTATAAGGTTGTCTATGACCTTGTTTCTTATGATAATGTTTTTTAGGATTATATTTGAAAATAACAACTTTCTTTTCTTTCCCTTGTTTTTCTACTTTAGCAGTAACAGTTGCACCCTTAATATATGGATTACCGATTTTACTTGTTTTATCACCAATAAATAAAACTTTATCTAAAACAACAGTTTCTCCTTCAGCAACATCTAATTTTTCTACAAAAATAGTATCTCCAACTTCTACTTTTAATTGTTTTCCACCAGTTTCAATAATTGCGTACATGATGTACCTCCTTCTTTCGTATTTATCTCAGACTCGCCAACCAAGGCAGCTGTGCTTTAATACCTTTTATGTGCGGTTGTAGCTAGAGGTCTACAACAGTAGTATATTAGCATTTTCAATTGAATTCGTCAATATTTTTTTCAAACTTATTTGTTACGAGGATGAGCATGATCATAAACTTCTTTCAAATGCTGATTCGTAATATGTGTATAAACTTGTGTTGTTGAGAGATGACTATGTCCTAATAATTCCTGAACAACACGGATATCTACACCCTGTTCTAATAAATGAGTAGCAAATGAATGTCGGAATGTATGGGGATGAATTTTTTTGGTTGCATCATATTTTTGAGTCACACGATTCACAATATCTTCAATACCACGATTTGTCATTTTTCCACCGAACTTATTTACAAATACATATTGATGATCCAAATGTTTTTTAGCCATTAATTCTAGGCGATCTGTTTCCATATAATCTTTGAGACATTGGGCTGCATAATCATGAAAAGGAACATAACGATCTTTTTGTCCTTTTCCATGAATGAGTAAGAGATGTCTGTAAAAATCGATTTGTGGGATTGTGAGTTCTACGACTTCACTGCAGCGTAAACCTGAAGCATACATTAATTCTAACATCGCCTGATTGCGACGACCCAATGGTGTGTTGGTTTCAATGCTATCTAATAAATCCGTCATTTCATCTATATAGAGAAAATCTGGGTTTCTTTGTGGTTCTTTTAAAGAATCAATCAGTAAAAAGGGATTATCATGAATCAGTTCCTGATTTAATAAATAACGATAAAATCCTCTTAAACTACTCATTTTATGATTGATTGTCTTGGCTGAAAGATTTTCCTGATATAGCTGGGTTAAATAGCCTCTTAAAAAAACATATTCAACAGCATCTAAACTTTCAATACCTTCCGTTCTTAAATAAAGAAGAAAATGTTCAATATCTCTTTGATAAGCAGTAATCGTTAAATCAGAATAGTTTTTCTGATATTTTAAAAAATCCAAATAATCTTTTAATTGCTTATGAAAATCATTCATGATTCATAAATCCCTTCATGGCTTCAATAGCACGATTTGCATAAGCTGCTTTTCTTTCCTTCTTTTTAATGCGTGTTTCAAAATCAGGCAATATACCAAAGTTTGCTTTCATAGGCTGAAAATCAGTTTCACTCCCATGAGTAATATAATAAGCCAGTGATCCCATGACTGTCTCACGAGGAAAAACAAGTAATTCTTTATCTTGTAACAAGCGTGCCATATTCATACCAGCAACCATTCCACTTTGAGCTGATTCAACATATCCCTCAACACCTGTCATTTGACCAGCAAAAAACAAATCATCTCGTCCAACAAACTGATAGGTTGGTAATAAGTACTTCGGTGAACAAATAAAGCAATTTCGATGCATCACTCCATAACGCACAATATGAGCATTTTCTAATCCGGGAATCATATGAATAATACGCTCCTGTTCACCCCATTTTAAATGTGTTTGAAATCCTACAATATTATAGAGTGTTCCAATCGCATTGTCTTGTCTTAACTGTACGACAGCATGTGATCTTTTCCCACCATCTTTTTCTAAGCCAACTGGTTTCATAGGACCAAATAATAATGTTTGTTTACCACGTCTTGCCATTTCTTCAAATGGCATACAGCCTTCAAAGAACTTTTCTTCATGTTCTTTAGGTTTCACCACTTCAGCGTGGATTAATGCATCATAGAATTGATCAAATTCTTCTTCATTCATTGGACAATTGATATATTCAGCATTTCCTTTATCATATCTTGATTTAAAATAAGCTTTTTCAAAATTAATGCTTTCTTTTGTGATAATTGGTGCTGCTGCATCATAAAAATAAAAATAATCTTCTTTTAATAATTCTTGAATAGCATGAGATAACGGCGTGCTTGTTAAAGGTCCAGAGGCAATAATTGTTGGTCCATCCAATATATGATTGACTTCCATATGTTTCACTTCAACCAAAGGATGAGATAAAATATATTCTGTAATGGCTTTAGAAAAGCCAATACGATCAACAGCTAAAGAACCACCAGCAGGAACCTGATGTTCTCTGGCAAATCTCATAATTAAACTATCATTCATACGCATTTCTTCTTTTAACACACCAACTGCATTATTTAACCCATCAGCTCTTAACGAATTAGAACAAACCAATTCCGCAAAATAATCTGTTTTATGAGCTTCTGTTGATTTAACTGGTCGCATTTCATATAAACATACTGATATGCCCTGACGAATTAACTGATATGTTGCTTCAACCCCTGCTAATCCAGCACCTATAACATTGACTTTTTTCATTACTTCATCCCTCTTTCATCTAAAAAGCCCATTAACGGGCTTTTTTACTTAAGTATTGTTTTACACTTTGGATAATTAGAACATGCTTTAAATTCACCAAAACGACCTTTTTTAATGACAATTGGACTCCCACAGTTTGGACAAACTTCATCAGTCATTACTGGTTCTGCTTTTTTCTTCTCATTTTTAATATACTTACACTCTGGATAATTAGAACATGCTTCAAATTTTCCAAAACGTCCTTTCTTAAAGATCATTGGACTCCCACATTTTGGACATGTCTCACCAGTATATTCAATTTCTTCAGGTTCTTTTTTCACATATTTACATGTTGGATAATTAGAACATGCTACAAAAGTACCATATCTTCCCTTACGGATAACCAAATCGCCACCACATTCAGGACATTGTTCTCCTGTTTTTTCTGGCTGAATCTGTTCCATTTTATCATATGCAACTTCTAGCAATGGTTCAAACTTTTCTTCAAAAGTTGTTAAAGCATGAACATAATCATCTTCACCTTCAGCTATTTCATCTAATTCTTTTTCCATTTGAGCAGTGTATTCAACATTAATAATACTATCAAAGAATTGGACTAACTTCTCATTTGTTAAAACACCAGAATCAGTAGGTTTGAATGCTTTATCAATCATTTCAACATATTGTCTTGTCACAATTGTATCAAGTATACTTGCATAAGTACTTGGACGTCCAATTCCTAATTCTTCTAATTCTCTAATTAATTTAGCTTCTGTATATCTTGCTGGTGGTTTTGTAAAGTGCTGAGATTTTTGAATATCCTGACTTAACAGTTTTTCATCAGTTTTGACTTCTGGTAAAAATTCATCTGTTTGTTTTTCATAAGCACTATAAACTCTTAAATACCCATCAAAAGCAATGACTGAACCACTTGCTTTAAATTCATAACCATTATTATCTAATGCTAATGTTGTTGCATTAAGCTTAGCAGGTGCCATTAATGAAGCAACAGCACGTGCATAAATCAATGAATACAGTTTAAACTCATCAGCAGTTAAATATTCTTTCATGCTTTCAGGAGTACGCATAACACTTGTTGGACGAATACCTTCATGAGCATCCTGAACATTTTCTTTTTTCTTAGAAACTTTGACACTTCCAACATAATCTTTTCCATATTTTTCTTGGATATAATGTTTCGCCTCATCTATAAATGTATCTGATAAACGAATAGAGTCCGTTCTCATATAAGTAATTAAACCAACAGTTTCATCTCCAATATCAATACCTTCATATAACTTTTGAGCAATCATCATTGTTCTTTTGGCTTTAAAATTTAATTTAGATGATGCTTCCTGCTGCAATGTCGATGTAATAAATGGTGGCTTAGATGCACGTTTCTTTTGTGTCTTTTTCACATCAGAGACAATAAATTCTTTATTTAATGATTCAAAGACTTGATTAGTTTCCTCGGCATTCTTTAATTCAATTTTCTTATTCTGATATTTGGCTAGTTCTGCTTCAAAAGAAATATCATCTTTTTCAAATAAAGCTTTAACTCGCCAGTATTCTTCTGGTATAAATGCTTCAATTTCTTTTTCTCTTTCACAGATTAATCTTAATGCAACAGATTGCACACGTCCAGCTGATTTAGATTTAATCTTCTTTTGTAAAAGTTTGGAAAGCTTAAATCCAATAATTCTATCTAATACACGTCTTGTTTCTTGTGATTTCACAAGATTCTGATCAATTGTACGTGGATGATTCAAAGCATCAATAACAGCATCCTTTGTTACCTCATTAAATACAACACGGTTTGTTAATGTCTGATCCAAACCTAAAACTTCTGCCAAATGCCATGAAATTGCTTCTCCTTCACGGTCAGGGTCAGTTGCCAGATAAACATAGTCAGCATCTTTAACACATTTCTTTAAATCCTTCACAACGTCTTTTTTCTCTTTATTAACGACATAGTTTGGTTTAAAACCATCTTCTATATCTACACCTAGCCCACCTTTTCCAGTTGTAGCTAAGTCTCTTATATGTCCTTTTGAAGAAGTCACTTCAAAATCAGCACCAAGATATTTTTCTATTGTTTTTGATTTTGAAGGTGATTCGACAATCACTAAATTCTTACCCATGATTTTACCTCCTACGTTTTTTCTATTATTAAGTCTTTTTTTGATTTTGTCAACCAAAATCTTCATCTTCTATAATATCCTGCACATTTGTTATTAATTTTGCTCCTTGTTTAATTAACTCATTACAGCCATCAAAATCATCAAAACGTCCAGGAACACAATAAATATCTTTGCCTTGTTCTAAAGCATATCCTGCTGTTATCATTGTCCCACTTTTCACTCTGGCTTCACTAATCATAATTTTCTGTGAAAGTCCCGCAATAATACGATTACGAAACGGAAAGAGCTTCTTTTGAGGCGCTGTCATATCTGGATACTCACTTAAAACAAGATGATGAGCCTTTAACTCCTCATACAATACCTTATTCTCCCTAGGATAACAATATTCTATACCTGTTCCTAAAACAGCAATTGTTTTTCCTTTGTTTTCGATAGCACTCTTATGTGCCACTGTATCAACACCGCGAGCCATTCCACTTACAATGACATAATCAGACTTCACTAATTCAGATGTAAAATGCTGTGTTGCTTTCTTACCATAGTCACTCATATCTCGCATTCCAACAATACCGATTAATTTCTTTTTGACCAAAGATAAATCACCATAATAATACAACACAAATGGTGGACAATTAATCAGTTTTAATGCTTCTGGATAATCATCGCTAAAAATTGTCGTATATGAACATTTCAACTTCTTTTTCAATTCACATCTCAAATTTTCATCAACTGTCTCCTTTCTTAATAATGCATTGTAAATGCTTTGAAAATTCCCTTCATACTTTAATGAAAAATACAATACTAATTCTTCCATATAATAATCCTCCTACTTCTTATATACGCAAAAAAATCGCATTTTTCTTTTTTTATTTGAAAAAAAATAAAAAAATTATACTTTTTTGTATAATTTTTAGAGTTTTAAGGATAATTGTTCATTTAAGACATCAATAACAGGTTGAAATGAACGTCTATGAATAGGTGTCACTCCATGGTTTTTTAATGCTTCTTTATGCTGTTTTGTCGGATAACCTTTGTGCTTAGCAAAGCCATATTCTGGATAAATCAAATCATATGTTTTCATAATCCGATCACGTGTGACTTTCGCAAGAATACTAGCAGCTGCGATGCTAATGGATAGACTATCCCCTTTAATAATAGCTTGATGTTCTATAGCATTCCCTAAAGGCATTGCATCACTTAAAGCATAATCAGGATGAATAGAAATATGCTTTATAGCATCAAGCATCCCTTTTTTACTTGCCTGATAAACATTCAAACGATCAACTTCATCAACTTCAATAATTTCAATCTGATAAGCCAAAGCATCTTGAGTAATGACATCATATAAATATTCACGTCGAGCTTCAGTAAGCTGCTTAGAATCGTTAATCAAATCATTTGTATAACCTTTTTCAAAAATCACTGCCCCAACGACCAAAGGCCCTGCCATAGGGCCACGTCCAGCTTCATCTAAACCAATAATATAATTCTTTCCTAATGCATAAGCTGCCTGTTCGTATTCTACTCTTTGATGCATGATGGATCCTCCCAAGTGATTCTTCCTATACTGCCATCATTGACTTCACTAAAAAAGAGTTCAATCACACGATCGTAATCTGTTTCACCTTTTAATGGCTTAATTTTACGTAATTTGGCAATATGATCAAATGTATCTAATACCCAATCAGGATCTTCTAAATCAATTTCTAATTGATAACGCTGTTGAAGCAATTCTGGATAATGTAATGTAATAAACTTAATGGCATCTATAAATAAATCATCTAAAGGTAATATACTTTGTTTAATTGATCCTAATAAAGCAATATTTTTCGCAACATGTTCATCATCAAATTTAGGCCATAGGACACCCGGTGTATCAAATAATTCAAAATCCTTATCTACGCGAATAATTTGTTGAGCTTTTGTAACCCCTGGTTTATTACCAGTTACTGTTGCTTTACGATTCGCTAATTTATTGATAAATGTTGATTTACCAACATTTGGTATTCCTAAAACCATAGCACGTATGGCTCTTGGTTTTAACCCCCTTGATAATTCTTTATCCATCTTTGGTTTTAAGACAGTTCGACATTTTTCAATAATCTTCTGATATTCATTAAAATTCTTTAAATTAACACTCATGGCCTGATATCCTAATGACTCATAGTAATGAACCCATTTGGCAGTCATAGATTCATTAGCCATATCTTTCTTTGTTAAAACGATTAACCTCGGTTTACTTTTTATAATTTCATTAATCATTGGATTCTTTGATGAATAAGGCGCTCTCGCATCCACCAATTCAATCACAATATCAATAACTTTCATTCTTTCACTAATTTCTCTTCTTGCCTTAGCCATGTGACCTGGAAACCATTGAATCTGTGCCATCTTTACCTCCTATGACTCTCTATCTTGACTATACTTGTTAACATATTTACATTATTTTTTAGGATGAATCATACTATAGAACGATTTCTATTGAATCCATTGAATCTCATCAAATGGAAAAATAACCAATCCTTTTACCCCAATAATATCATTGATTCTAAAAGTACCTAAATCCCTAGAATCCGTAGATCGTAAACGATTATCACCCATTACAAAATACTCTTCATCACTAACCGTCACCTTAAAATCATCAGTAAAATTCTGAGCATTATATGTTATTTTTGATTCATCTACAAAATCCTGATCTAAAAAATCCTGATTCATCTGCTGATTATTAATATATAAGATATCATCTTTAAACTCTACTGTATCTCCAGGCATTCCAATGACTCTTTTAATAATCTTTTCTTTTAATGCTTCACTATAAATCACCACAACATCAAAACGATGGATATTCTCTTCACTCACTCCAATTGCATTAATCATTGCTATACTTTGATCATGTAATGTGTTTTCCATAGAAATTCCATCAATTCTTACTGGAATAACAACAAATTTAAAAATACCTATTGTAATGGCTATAACGGCAATCATTTCTAACAATGGGTATAACCATTTCTTATTCTTTTCACTCATATTATCACCTTTTCCTATTATACCTTTATTCATCTCAAAAAACTAGAAAAAAAGCATGGAATTTCTCCATGCTTTTTATTTACGAATTTCTTTAATTCTTGCTGCTTTACCAGATAATCCACGTAAGTAATGTAATTTTGCTCTACGTACTTTACCAATTTTTACAACTTCAATTCTATCAATAATTGGTGAATGAATTGGGAAAGTTCTTTCAACACCAACTTGGTAAGAAATCTTTCTTACTGTAAAAGTTTCAGAAATTCCTCCACCCTTTTTAGCAATACAAACACCTTCAAATAACTGAGTACGTGTTTTGTCACCTTCTTGAATTTTTACATAAACTTTAACTGTATCCCCAGCTTTAAAATTAGGAATATCTTTTCTTAATTGTTTCTTAGTAATTTCTTGTACTAATTGCATATTCATAATATGACTTCCTCCTTCACAAAAATTAGTCTACGAAGTTCATACGTTTGATAACCAGCGGAGCTTCTGCGTCCAAAGACTGAATTAGTTTATCATCTTTTTTATTTAAAATCAATCATTTTTTTGAATTTCCTGTAATATTTTCAATTCTTCTTCACTCATTGTTCTCTTTTGAAGTAAGTCAGGTCTTTTTCGATATGTTTTTAATAGTGATTGCTTTAATCTCCAGCGTCTAATATTTTCATGGTGCCCACTCATCAAAACTTCTGGAACAACATTTCCATCATACTCATAAGGACGTGTATATTGTGGATATTCCAAAAGTCCATCACTAAAAGAATCATCTGTATGTGATGCTTCTCGAATAGTTCCTTCCAATAAACGAATCACTGAATCACAAACAACCATACTTGCAAGTTCTCCACCTGTTAAAACATAATCGCCAACAGATAATTCCATATCAACATAATCCCTAATCCGTTCATCAAACCCCTCATAATGTCCACATATAAAAACCAAATGAGAATACTGTGATAAATCATGACTCAAGGATTGATGTAACGTCTGTCCCTGTGGTGACATTAAAATAACTAATGAATCTTTTGTCACAATTGTTTTCAAACAATCAATAATAGGCTGGCACATTAAAACCATACCTTGCCCTCCACCATAGGGATAATCATCAACTTTTTTATGCTTATTATCAGCAAATTCACGAAAATCATGAATTTTCACTTCAACAATATTTGTTTCAATAGCACGTTTAATGATCGATGTCTTTAAAAATCCATCAAACATTTCAGGAAATAATGATAAAATATCAATCTTCATTGTAAAAACCTTCAATCAAATGAACATCAATACGTTTATTTTCAATATCTTCTGTTTCAACAAATGCATCAACATAAGGAATTAAAACTCTTTGTTTCCCTTCCACAACCAAAACATCATGATGATCATATAACTGAACATCACTTACTTTTCCAATCAATTGTCCTAAATTATAAACTTCACAGCCAATTAAATCACCAATATAATATTCACCTTCATCTAATAATTCAGAGTTTTTTAAAGCATAAAGCATACATCCTTTATACTTTTCTACTTTATTAATATCCTGATAACCATCAAACGTTACCAAAACATGCCCTTTATGAAAACGATGCTTTAAAACAACCATATCAACCATTTGCCCATCATCATCAATCAAAATATGTTGTCCTTTCTGAAAACGTTCCTCTATAAAATCAGTTGATGCTTTGACTTTTAATTCACCTTTTATCCCATGTGTATTAACAATTTTACCAATAATGACCTGTTCCATGTTTTCTCCTTTCAAGAAAAGGAATGATTTCATCATTCCACTGGTCTATTATCTCAATAGTCCAGATCCAGTCAGTTTCTTGCCCGCTGGATTATGTTATAGCTTATGCAGATCTGTTTATCAGATAATATCCATTATCTGTAAGTCGGCTCATCTGCTTCTTCTACAACACTGATTTCTCTTTTCATGATGATTATTTCATTCACTATGACCATAGCAATAATCATCATGAGTTCTTTTATTTATATATTGCTTATTAACTGATGATACTTCCGCGCCCATATCATATCACAATAAGCAAATATATATCATAAATATTTGATGCATCCAAATTCTTTATAGAAAAAAATAGATGTGATATCACATCTATTCTCCATAAGATTCAAATTTGATATCTAATTTCTTATCATGTAAACGTCCGCTAATAGACATTAATTGACGAATAGAATTAGCCATCATACCTTTTCTTCCAATTAGCTTAGCAATATCATCATGTGCAGCATAAACATATAATACAATTGTATCTTCTTCCAAAGAAGGCATTTGTCTTACTTCTAATTTATTTTTATCACTGACTAATTCACTAGCAATATCATGCAAAGTTTTTACATAATCCACTGTTATCACCAGCTTTATTTCTTAGCTTTGGCAGCATCTTTAGCTTCAGCGAATTTTTTCATAATTCCTTTTTGGCTTAAAATGTTTTTCACAGTATCAGAAGGTTGTGCCCCTTTGTTTAACCATGCTAAAACTTCTTCTTCCTTGATTGTTACTACTGCAGGATTTTGTCTAGGATCATAAGTTCCTAATTGTTCAATAAAACGTCCATCTCTAGGCATTCTTGAATCTGCAGCTACAATTCTATAAAATGGTGACTTCTTAGCACCCATTCTTTTTAATCTAATCTTTACAGCCATAATATTACCTCCATTTTTTTGTTTGCCTACATATCATATCATAAAAATAACATCTGTCAAGTATTTTTACTTAACACTCTTATTTTTATAAGTTTTATTTCAACAATTATAACTCATATCTTGTTTCATGTGAAAATAACATGCTCTCTGTTCATTTCACACATAAAATGATAGTATTCTCATCATTGACATCATTATGCCCAATATCTATCCATTCAGAAAATCCATTTTTAACTTCTCAGCAATACTATGATTTTCTTTTCTTCCAAAATAGCCTAAATTGATACCTTCTCCATAGACAATAAACCATTCTCTCACTATTACAATAATAGAATCATTGCTCTTATGTTTCATTTTCTATCGATGCTAATGCAATAAAAATATCTTTTCCAAAACGTTCTAACACCATATTTTTAACTTTTTATATAGATTTTTCACAAGACTATCTTCTTAAAACAGGATAATAACTTTCATCAGCAATAACCCATTTTATTATTTTTTGATATCTTTCTATATGACTCTATTTAAGCACAAGAATATAAAAAGTGATTCATATTTTTGAGATTACAATCTGTCAAAGAGTCTTTGTTATTCATAAATCAAACTTTCTATATTTATGATACTATAACATCTTTCAATATTTCCCCTATTAATGTTGTTACTTTTATAGCACCATTATTATTTAAATGGATACCTCCATCTCTTGAATCAGTCAACCAATGTATATTGACATCTGAAGATAGATTCAAATCAATATATGTTAAACTGTATTGATTCGCTAAATAACTGACTTGATTATGTTTAGGCATAGACCAATCAATAGCAGAAGGAACAGATAAGAGGATAAGCTGAACTTGATAGGTTTGACATAATTTTACAATTTCTTCAAAGTATTGTTGTGCTGTTTGACTCATTGGTTGTATTGTTTTTGTAGGCTTCATATAATTTCCTAGCAGATAAGGAATACATTTTTGGCTTTCATAAAAGCCATAACCATCAAGATAGTCTTTACGTTGCTCAATAGATTGCATATATTCGACAGGCTCAAATGAAAGATGCTGGAGATGTTCCTTATTATGAGAACAATATAATGGATTCACTTCAAATAAAACCATATGTGGCTTTGTATGTTCTAAAAATTCTTTTAAATAAAGATATGTTTCAGAAATAGTTTGATTAGGATTAGCCATAACATAACTTTCTGACTCATATAATTGATAATATAGGCGTGGTGAAAAAGCACTATAAAGATTACTATCACCAACAGCTAACAAATCTAATTGTGTATATTGAAATGATTCTCCATCAATACGCTTGACTATATGCAAATAACAATAACATGCTGAAGTAAATATAAACATAAATAAACCAATTATTGATAAAAATTTCTTCATACTTTCCACCTCCTTATCTCTATTGTACAAGATATAAACAAAGATTGATGAGAGATGTTTATAAAGACTTTCTAAAGAAAAGAGAAAGATAACTAGGTATCTTTCTCTTTTCTTTTACATCAGTACTTATATAATTTCTTATTTTAACAAGGGTTATTGTTAAATCTAAAACACTATGAAATTAAGATTCAACACAAAATTATCTTTTCTTTTTCTTCTTATGTCTTTCTTTTTTACGATTAGGATTAAATGACATATTCTGTTTAGGCTTTTGTGTAGGCATACCTGTCACAGGATCAAGATTTCCCATTTGCTTCATCATTAAACGTGATTGCTCAAATTGTTTTAATAAACGATTAATATCTGCTACACTACGTCCACAGCCCTTAGCAATTCTTTCTTTACGTTTGGCATTTAATATCTCTGGATGACTGCGTTCTTGTTTTGTCATTGAATAAATAATAGATTCTGTCATCTTTAATTTCTTATCAGTATCTTCATCATTGATTTCAGGCATTTTTGGCATTCCTGGAATCATTTTCAAGATTCCTGATAAAGGTCCTAGTTTACGCATTTGATGCATCTGATCAAGCATATCATCTAAACCGAATGTACCTTGCTGCATCTTTTGAAAAGTTTTCATTGTTTCTTTTTCATCATAAACATCTTGAACTTTCTCTACTAAAGAAACAACATCCCCCATTCCTAAGATTCTATCAGCCATACGATCAGGATAGAACAAATCAATAGCATCTAATTTTTCACCAGTCCCAATAAACTTAATTGGCACATGTGTTATATGACGTACAGATAAAGCTCCACCACCACGTGAATCACCATCTAACTTCGTTAATACCGCTCCTGTAATCCCTAAATGATCATTAAATGATTGTGCCACATTGACAATATCTTGTCCTGTTAAAGCATCTACAACCAATAATATTTCACTTGGTCGAACAATATCCTTTATATTTTGTAATTCTTGCATTAAAGGTTCATCAATATGTAAACGTCCAGCTGTATCGACAATGACAACATCATGACGATTGTTAATAGCATACTCCATTGCCTCACTGACAATTTGTTCAGCTTTGATATCTGTTCCCTTTTCAAAAACAGGTATATCCAATTGTTGTCCTAATGTTTTTAACTGATCAACAGCTGCTGGACGATAAATATCAGCAGCAACTAACAGTGGTTTTTTTCCATATTTATTTGTAATTAATTTTGCAATTTTCCCTGATGTTGTTGTTTTCCCTGAACCTTGTAAACCAACCATCATAATCACTGTTGGTGTTTTTGATAAATCTAATTCACTTACTGTTGTTCCTAATAAATCAACCAATTCATCATGGACAATCTTCACAACAACCTGTCCTGGTTTTAAAGAACCAAGAACATCCTGTCCTAATGCTTTTTCCTTTGTATTTGCAATAAATTCTTTGACAACCTGAAAGTTAACATCAGCTTCAAGTAATGCTAATCTTATCCCACGAAGCATCTCATCCATATTGTCTTCAGTTAACGTTGCTTGTCCCCTGATTTTCTTTAAACTCTCTTGTAATCTTTCTGAAAGAGATTCAAAAGCCATAAATGCACCCTCCTATATATTCTTTAACATTTCTAAATAATCATTTAATTGTTCATTCGTTGTTGCTTGTTCAGATTCAATTCTTGAAATCAAATCTAATCTTTGCATATGTTTCTCTAGTAAATGTAATTTCTTTTCATAATCTTCCAAAGATGCCACTGCTCTTTTTAAATTATCATAAACAGCATTTCTAGAAACATTTAGATCTTCAGCAATTTCCGATAAAGAAAGATCTTCCTGATAATACAAAGATAAATAATCTCTTTGTTTATCAGTTAATAAATCAACATAACAATCCATTAAAAGATTAACACGCTGTTTCTTTTCTAAACTTGACTCCATCTTATTCCTCCATCAAGTTCTTACATAAACCATAAATATATTGTTCTAGATCAAACTCCTGTAAATCATCCATACTTTCACCTAAACCAATAAATTTTACTGGTATATTTAACGTATCTTTAATTGATAAAACAATGCCACCTTTAGCAGTCCCATCCATCTTTGTTAAAACAATACCAGTAATATCAGTAATCTTAGAAAATTCCTGAGCTTGAGATACACCATTTTGACCTGTCGTTGCATCAATAACTAACAAAGTTTCCTGTGGCCCATCAGGCACAACACGTTTAATAATACGATTCATCTTCTCTAATTCATTCATCAGATTAACCTTATTTTGTAAACGACCTGCTGTATCACAAATTAAGACATCAACGCCTTTTTCCTTAGCTTGATTCAATGCATCAAAGACAACAGATGAAGGATCTCCACCTTCTTTTCCCTTAATACATTCAATCCCTAAACGATCTGCCCAAACAGCTAACTGATCAATCGCCCCAGCTCTAAATGTATCTCCTGCTGCAACCATCACTGATTTTCCTTCAGTTTGCATCATATGCGCTAATTTAGCTATTGTTGTGGTTTTTCCTGCGCCATTCACACCAACCATTAAAATAACAGTTAAATCATTATCATCATAATTAATCTTTGTTGTCATATAAGAATCATTAGCATAAATAACAAACATCTTATCAACAATAATATCATTAATAGCTTGTGGATCTTTAATATTCTGCAGGCGAACTTCCTTTTTGATTTCATCAATGATTGTCATAACCATTGATACACCAACATCACTCATAATTAAAATATTCTCTAATTCTTCAAAATAATCATCATCCAATTCACGATATCTTGCTGCTAATTCATTAATCTTTGAAGATAATGATGAACCTGACTTATCTAAACCTGCAACATATTTATCATTCTGTTTGGCAGAATTACCAACCAACGCTTCTTTAATCTTATTAAAAAATCCCATTGTTTTCCTCCTATGCAGTCTGTGCTAAATCAATCGCATCTTTTAATTTAACACTGACAAGTTTTGTAACACCCTTTTGTTGCATTGTCGCACCATAAAGCAAATCGCATTCTTCCATTGTCCCTTCTCTATGTGTCACGACAATAAATTGTGTTTCACTTGAAAATTCTCTTAAATACTTTGCAAATCTTTCAACATTTGCAACATCCAATGCAGCTTCAACTTCATCTAAGATACACATTGGTACGGGTCTTACACGTAAAATGGCAAATAAACATGAAATAGCAATCAAAGCTTTTTCTCCACCAGAGAATAATGTGATGTTCTGCACTGATTTACCTGGTGGCTGAACATCGATATCAATACCTGTTTCTAGAATATTATCTGGATCTGTATACTTTAATTCAGCACGTCCACCACCAAATAAATTTCTAAAAACAATATTAAACTCTTTATTGATTTTCTCAAAAGTTTCACTAAATCGTGCCACCATAATTTCATCCATTTCATCTATTGCTTTGAGTATACTATCCTGTGCACTAATCAAATCTAATCTTTGATTATTTAATGTTTCATAACGTGTAGAAACTTCTTCATAATCTTCTATTGCCTGTAAATTGACATTTCCTAAAGAATCAATCTTATGGCGAAGTAAGCGTACTGTTTCTTTAGCTTCTCCCATGTTGATATTAGCAACATATTCTTCTTTAGCAAACTCGTAAGTCATCTTATACTCATCATTTAAACGTAATAAATAATTTGATAATTCAGTTTCCTGTTTTGCTTTATTAACTTGTTTTTGGGTCATATCTGATTGAATTTCACGTAAATGAGAACGCGCAGCTCTTAATGTTTCTTCTAATTGATCATTCTGATTAACAAAACTCATACGTAATTCACGTTTTGCCTGAATACTTTCAGTCAAACGATCACGACGTTTTTTTGCTTCATTTAATTCATTAATCAATTGATTATCTTCACTACCACTTTCAATTTCTGATAATTCAATGCTTCTATTGGTTAAACTTTCATACTCACTTTTAGCGACTTGTAACTCGCTTTTTTTATTTGTGACAACAACTTCTAATTTTGCAAATGACATTTGCTTTTGTAAGAGATTGTGCGAAATCTCTCTTGCCATGTTATCTAGCTCATTTAATTTTGCTTTCTTTAATGAAATTTCCTTTTCCTGTGAATTGATTACATCTTTAATCATCTCTAATTCACGTTTACTTGCAAAATTAGATGACTGCTGTTTATAACTTCCACCTGTTAAAGAACCACCAACATTTACAACTTCACCATCTAATGTAACAATCTTATATCTAGCAAAAGTTGCTCTTGAAAGAGACGAAGCATGTTCAAGAGTATCTACCAAAATAATATTTCCTAACTGGTTGGATACAACCGATGCAATAGTTGGATCATAACGTACAAAATCACTCATCGTACCCAAATAGCCATCAAAGTTCTGACAAACAATCATATGTTCTTCACGCACTGTTCTTGGTTTCATAATTTCAACTGGTAAAAAAGTTGCACGTCCTGATTTATTATCCTTTAAAAAGCGAATAGCACCTCTCGCATCAACATCAGTTTTTGTAACAATGAACTGAACAGCATTTCCTAATGCTGTAGCAAGTGCTGTTTCATATTCAGAATCACTTTCTAATAAATCGCCTAGGACTCCTATCACACCACTCAGTGATTCTTTAGCTTTCATAACAGAACGAACACCATAACTATAACCTGATTTATTTTCAACAATATCAATCAGCTGCTCTTTACGATTACGATTATTATGTAGCTGTAAATTTAAATTCTCAATATTCTGCCTTAAATTGACCATTTCAGCACGATTTCTTTCTTGGGAAGCTTCTAAATCTAATTTTTCTTCTTTTGTTTCATGATAACGTTTCACACGGTCATTATATTCATTAACTGCATCTTGCAAAATTGCTTTTAATTGTGCAATACGTGCTTCTAAGTCCTCTTTATCAGTATTTTCTAAGATATGTTTACGATTGGTATCAATCTCTACTTTTTGTGTTTCCAACTCATTGACATTGTTCATTGCAGTCAAGAGTTGTCCTTGTAACCCATTGACTTCCTGATCTAAATCATACATTTTCTTTTTCAATGTTTCATTTTGTTGTTCATTTAATAAGATTTGCCCTTCTATTGTGACTTTTTCTTGATCTAATGAATCTAAAGATGTATTGAGTTCTTTTAATGATGTAGAAAGATTCTCTATTTCTTTCACCAATACACTCACTTCAATGGATTGTAATTGATCTTTAAGATCTAAATAAACTTCTGCCTTTTCTTTTTGTCTTTTTAATGGTGATATTTGTTTCTCTAATTCTAAACAAATATCCTCAACACGATCTAAATTATCCTGAGTTCTTTCTAATTTACGAATTGACTCCAATTTACGTTTTTTATACTTCGCAACCCCTGCAGCTTCTTCAAACATACCTCGTCTTTCTTCTGGTTTACTATCAGCAAACGACGAAATATTTCCTTGTGATATAATAGATAAAGAATCTCTTCCCAAACCAGTATCCATAATTAAATCTACAATATCTTTTAAACGACATGGTTCCTTATTAATTAAATATTCAGCTTCATTATTTTGACGATATAGACGCCTAGTAATTTCAACTTCATTATAATCAAAATTCATAAATCGATCTTCATTATCAAATACTAATGTCACTTCAGCAACGCTCTGTGGTTTCCGATCCTCACTTCCATTAAAAATGACATCAGACATATTAGATCCACGTAACGATTTAACTGACTGTTCACCTAAAACCCATCTAACAGCATCACTAATATTAGATTTTCCACAGCCATTAGGTCCAACTATCCCTGTAATACCTGGTTGAAACTCAATTACCGATTTATCAGCAAATGACTTAAAACCATGTAATTCTATCCTCTTTAAATACATAGATTCAAATCCTTTCTTAAGAATGATTATCTTTCTTAATTAATCTTTCACCAATATGGAAAGACCTCACTTGAGGAAGTCTAACAATAAACTGGCTTCCCCCATCTTCTCTTGATTTTACATCAATCGTTCCCTGATGCAAATCAATAATTCTTTTAACGATAGATAATCCTAAACCATTACCTTCCACACTTCTTGACTTATCTTGTCGATAGAATCTTTCAAAAATATGTGAAATAGCCTCCTTACTCATTCCAACTCCAGTATCCTGAATTGTCACTTCAACTTCTTTAGAAGTCTTTTTGATAGAAATTGTCACAACACCATTATCATTGGTATATTTAATTGCATTATTCACAAGATTAATCCAAACTTGTTCTAATCTAGATTCATCTGCTTCAATAATAACATCATTTTTAGGAATATTAAATTCAATTTCAATATTCTTACTCATTGCTAAATTATCCTGTGTTTCAATTACACGATTCAATTGTTCTATAAGTGAAAATTCACTTGTTTCTATTTTAACATCCTCACCATCTAAAATCGTCAACTGTAACATATTTTTAGAAAGTGTAGAAAGTCTTTTGCTATGAAATAAAATAATATCAGCATACTTTTGTCTTTGTTCATCAGTCAGTTTCTCATTCTTTAAAATCGTTGCAAAACCTTGAATAGCAGTTAAAGGTGTCTGAAACTCATGAGAAACATCAGAAATAAACTGCTGTCGTGTTTCTTCTTGTTTAGCTAATTGTTGGGCCATCTGATTAAAACTGCGATTTAAACGAGCAATTTCATCATTTCCTGAATAATTAACACGCACACGATAATTTCCCTTAGATAATTCATTAGTAGCTTTATTCAAACGTGAAATAGGTTTAACAATAATATCAGCAATAACTAAAAAAGTAATACTACCAGCAATCAACATACAAAATACTGCAATCATTGCCGAATCAACAAAAACCATTTCTTTTTTTCCAATATCTTTTTGAACAAAAACAATATACTCTTGTCCATTCACTTCAAAAGACTTTGCTAATTTACGCATAGAAGAATCACGTAAAGAAATCGTTTTGCCAAGATTCTCTTCCAATAACTGATGTTCTTTTGTCGTTAATTGTCGTCCAGATAAAGTCCCATAAACTTCCTTATGACCCTGTGTCTCGATAAAAAAACTCACTTCTGAAGTAGACGCATAGCCACTTAAAACCTTAGGAAGATTATCATTATCAATCATTGCTAAAAAATCAGCAATCAATTCTGTTGAATTATTTAATTCTTCAACTGTTAATCTTCCTAATTCATCTGAATTTTTACGTAATGAAAAATATCCTGCAATTGAAAAACTAAAAAGAATACTTGCTAGAAAACCTAAAATCAATTTTCCATAAATGGATTTCATTGTTCAACCTCAATCTTATACCCTAATCCTCTCACAGTAACAACCTTAAAACCAGGCAAATGACCTAAGTTCTCTCTAATACGCTTGATATGAACATCTACTGTACGATCAAACCCGTCATAATCCATTCCCCATATTTTTTCAATTAACTGTTCACGTGTGAAAATCTGATTCGGATTTTTAGCCAATTCAAAAGCTAATTCAAATTGTTTAAGTGGCAGATGAATAGTTTCATCAAGATAACGAATTTCATATTTATCACCATCAAATACAACATCTTTAATTTGAACTATATTTTGACTATTAATGCTATAACGTTTTAAAATTGTTTTGATTCTTGCTAATAGTTCATCTGGATCAAATGGTTTTGTCACATAGTCATCAATTCCCAAAGAAAATCCTCTTAATTTATCCGTAGATTGTGATTTTGCTGTTAACATAATCACAGGAATATCTTTAAATTCCTTCATTGATTCAACCAACTGAAAACCATCCATCACTGGCATCATAATATCTACAATAGCTAAATCAATATATTCATTCTCAAGTATTTCTAAAGCATCTTCACCATTAGATGCTTCCATAACAGAAAATCCTTCTTTATCCAAATAAAAACGAATCAATTCCCTAATATGCTCTTCATCATCAACAATTAAAATTTTAGATTTCATGATTATACACCTCAATTCATTTTGTAATTATATCATAATTACAAATAAATTCCTATAATTATCAAGAGATTTGATTGACAAACCAAGAAAAACAGTATCCCATAATGAGATACTGTCTAACTTAGTGTTTATTTCTTTTAAAAATTGAAAAACCTTTTTTAGTTTGTGACTTTGATTCAATTTCTTCCATTAATTCTTTTGCATCATTAATTTCACAATCAATCGCTTTTTGACACCATTCTTTAGCTAGTTTTAGATCAATATCAGTACCTTGCCCATAAGTATAAGCACGAGCTAAATTAAGATAGGCATGCTCATCTTCACCTTTGGCGGCAGCTACAAAAAGTTTATAAGCTTCGTCAAAATCAATCTTAACACCATCGCCTTCTTTATAACATACACCTAAGTTATTCATCGCACCATAATGTCCACGTTCAACAGCCTGGTGATAATATTCAATAGCTTTATCCATATTGCGATACTCTTCCTCTGCTTCAAAATCATATAAAACAGCGAGATTGTACATTGCTGAAACATGACCTTTACTAGCAGCTATAGTAAAATATTCAATCGCTTTTGATGTGTCTTTTTCTACACCTAGTCCCGATTTGTAGAGATTTCCCAATGCATAGTATCCTCTTGAAAAATCAGCCTCTTTCGCCTCAGTATAATATTCTATAGCTTTTTGAAAATCTTTTTCAACTCCACGTCCAACTTCATACATATAACCAAGAGATATACAGGCATCTAGATAACCTTGCTCATAAGCTTTTGTGTAATATTCTATAGCTTTTGTATAATCAACTTCATTCGCAATACCAAATTCATAGAAACGACCAACATTGAAATAACCACGAGCTGATCTTGCATTTGCTGCCCTTTGATAATATTCAAGTGCTTTTTGTAAATCTACTTCTAATCCAATACCATCTTCATAACAACAAGCTAAATTACATAACGCAGGTGGATAAGAAGCATCTGCTGCTTCCTTGTATAAAGCAACTGCTTTTTCTTCATCCACTTCACCGGCTCTTCCTAATTCATAAAACAAACCTAAATTTGATAAACCTCTTGGATAATGAGTTGCAGCAGACATTTCATAGTATTCTTTGGCCTTTTGCATATCTTCTTCAACACCAATTCCATTTTCATAACAATAACCCAAGTTACACTGAGCGACTTCATCACCTAAATCAGCTGCTTTTTGATAATATTCTACAGCTTTTACAGGGTCACACTCTACTCCTGTTCCTTCTTCATAAAACAACCCTAAATTGCATAAGGCACGTGTATAATTATATTGGGCTGCCTGTTCATATAATTCCTTAGCTTTTTCATAATTAGGTTCACCTTCAAGTCCTTGTTCATAAAGATAACCCAAATTACATAAAGCACGTAAGTTGTTTTGTTGACAAGCCAATTCATAATATTCTCTTGCTTTCTCAATATCACGTTCTACTCCAATTCCAACTTCATAACAGTAACCAATATTACATTGTGCAATATCGTATCCTCTATCAGCCGCAATCATATAAACTTCAAAAGCTTTCTTTTCATCAATTTCTGTTCCAATTCCTGCCTCATAACAATAACCAAGATTTGTTGTTCCACGTAAGTTTCCACCAGCACTTGATTTCTGGTAATAGGAAAAAGCTTTTTCTAAACTTCTTTCACAACCCAATCCATGTTCATAGAAATATCCAATCGTACACATAGCAATTGGATCACCAAGATCAGAGGCCTTGTTATAATAATCAAAAGCTTTTTGTGGATCCTTTTCAACCCCTACACCTTCATCATAGAAATATCCCAGATTACAAAGGGCACGTGTGTAATCATATTGAGCTGCCTGTTCATAAAGTTCTTTGGCTTTTGCAAAATCAGGTTCACCATCAATTCCTTGTTCATATAAGAACCCTAAATTACATACTGCTCGTAAATTATTCTGAGTAGCAGCACGTTCATAATAATATTTTGCCTTTTGAAGATTTTTTTCAACACCAATACCTACTTCATAACAGTATCCCAAATTACAAATAGCAACATCATAATCTAAAGCCGCTGCTTTTTCATATGTCTCAACTGCTTTTTGGGGATTAACTTCAGTTCCTATTCCAGCTTCATAACAATATCCAAGATTTGTCATACCACGTAACCTACCCGCATCACTTGACTGTTGATAATATTCAAAAGCCTTTTGTAAATCAACTTCACAACCAATTCCATTTTCATAATAGAATCCAAGCGTACATAAAGCACCAGAATCTCCATAACCTGCTGCTTTTTCACAATATTGAAAAGCTAAATCTTCGTTTTTGTCTACACCTATACCATTTTCTAAATAATAAGAGTATTTACACATAGCATAAACGTAGCCAATATCTGCACTGCGTTTTAAATATTCCATAGCTAATGGCATATTTTCATCTTCAATTAGCTTTCCATATGACATCATGGCACGTGGATAACCCATATTTGCACTTCTTAAATAAAGTTCTTTGGCTTTTTCAATATCTGTTTCTACTCCAATACCCATTTCATAACAATAGCCCAAATAACAATGCGCTGGTGCATAATTACGATCTGAAGCCTGCTGATACCAATAAACAGCTAATTCAGCATTCTGTTCAACACCTTCACCGGCTTCATAGAAATAACCTAATTGTAACTGTGCAACTTCTAATCCTTCATTAGCAGCTTCCTGATACCATGATGCTGCCATACTTAAATCTTCAGGTACACCGACTCCATATTCATAACAATAACCCACACTATATTTAGCTTGTGTAAATCCATAATCTGCAGCTTGTTTATAATGTGTCATCGCTTTAATTTCATCTTTGTCAACACCTTTACCAAAGCAATAACATTCTCCTAAATAATAAAGCGCACGAGGATGATTTTTAGCAGCCGCTTTTTCAAAATATTCAAAAGCTTTTTCTAAATTCACTTCACAGCCAATTCCTTCATAACAGCAATATGCAAAATTACAAGCTGCCACTTCATCATCTAAATCAGCTGCCTGCTGATAATAGGCAACAGCTTTTTCTTTATCAATAGGTGTTGCTAATCCAACCTCATGCATATAACCAAGAGAACAAATAGACTTTGCATGATTTGTGCGAGCTGCTTTTTGATATAATTCAAAAGCACGATATTCATCTTGAACACGTTCTGTTCCATTCATATATTTTAATGCTAATTGAAATAAATCTTCTTCTAACAAAGGTGTTTCTTCATCTTCAAGATGAGAAATAACAGATAATAAACAAATATCAGTACCTATAATCTGATTATCATTTTCAATATAATAGTGTTCTTCTTTTAAATATGGAGAATGAGATAAATCAGGAAATGCACTCACATCATATTTCATCATCACATCATATACATTTCTTTCAATTTCACTTTCCTGACAAAGAACAGTCTTCACTTTCATCAATGCATATTCATTTTCACTGCCACGATCATCAACTAGATAAACCCATGCCATATCATCATAATTCATTGCAATAAAATCTACTTTCCATTGTCCAAACAATGGCTCATACATCTTCAAACGATCCATTAATTCATTCATGTTATCCCCTCCATCATTATTTTATTTGAATAGATGAAACTGTCTGACTAGATGCTTCATCATCTACATATTCAATTGTTACTTCACTTCCACTCTTTAATAAAGGTAAACCACTATTTAAAGAAATAGGTGCAATAAATGTTTTCTTTTCACCCTCTAATTCAAAATAATACTGTGAATTTCCATTCACAACTGCCTCTTGAATAGCAGTGATTTTTGCAGTAACAGTCTTTGTATCAAAATCAACCTTGACCTTGCCATTATCACTCAATAACTGATAATATCCTTTTTCAGCCTCAGCAACACTATCACCAACTGAAACAATCTGATAATTTTCAACACTTACAAAGGCATATTTTTTCACTAAACCAGCACTATCTTTTAAAGATAAGAAATAAGTTGGCTGTCCACCTGCGTTAATCAAAATAGGGAAAGTCGCTGTATACTTCAAGTTCTGAACTTTACCTTCAGCGGAAGACATAGCCGAAAATTCTTCAGCACCACTAATTGCATAGTATTTAGATTCTTTTGTACGCATATTGATTAATGCAAATCCAACATTTGATGCATCACTTGAAACAGATGTTAAACCTGTATATAAATAAACATCATCATTTAATGCAATATAGTTATATCCATCAGTTGGTTTTAATACACCCTTTTGTGAAAAGATTGTATTAAAGTAACCATTTGTATATTTACCCCAATTTTCTAATTGTGTTAATAATAAATCAGAAGGATAAACACGATCAACCCATGTAGGCACTTTATCTATATCATAATACTGACTGCTACCATCAATTGCATCAACCAAAATAGCACCAGTAATATCTTTGCCACCAAACAAACCAATTTTATAAGTATATGTTGGTGCTATCCAATAAGGATGCCCATCATCATTAATTTCAAATGTTGGTGTTTCTACCATCTTTGTAGGATAATGAAGACGAATATGACGATTAATATTTCTAAAGAATAAATCCGAATGAGAATATTTCATTCCCTCTTCTAAACGAACAACTTCACTTTCTTGGGTTACCATATCAACACGAATATAGGCAGGTAATCCTTCACCATGATTAGTAAACCATTTAATAAAATCACTATATGAAATCGTTGTCACTCTAAACGGTTTATCTTTATAATTGATTTGCCCATATTCATCATCAACTTCAAACTGTGAAACATAATCCACAATTTCTCCCATCTTACGATCACCTAAACGCTCAGCACTATCTTTATCAACAACTGGAATAGACTGATAATTCACTTTTTCATTATCAGCAAAGAAATCAGCTTCTTTATCCACATCTAATTGTTTTTGATAACTTGATGCATGAAAGATAGGTGAACTAATGAGTTGTCCAATAAAAACATAAGCCATTAAAATGGCCGCAACTCCAAGAATTGTTTTATTCACTTTATCAAAAGAAGCATTAAATAAACTTCTTAAACCAATAAAAATTATCAAACAGAAACTTAAGAAAAAGACAAAGTCTGGTGATCTTAAGTTAACTGGCAATAATGTAAAATATTCTGCAATTATAAAGAAAATAAATACAATCACAAGTGCTTTCACTGTACCCATCTTGCGTGGTGTGCGATTCTTAAAAAAATCTCCGTGCTGATTTTCAGTCACTCTCCCAAAAAACTTTTCAAATATTTTATCCATTCAATTTCTCCTTTAATTTCCCAACTAATATTTCTAATTCATCTAATGTCAGTAAAGTTGCTCCACTGGCATAGGCATGTCCGCCCCCTCTAAATTCGCTTGCAATTTCATTAATGGCTATATCCCGACTACGAATACTAACACGATAATTGTTTTCTTCCACATTTTGTGTAATCGCCATCCACACTTTAAATTCCTCAAAATTAGCCAATGTATTCACATAGTTTGATCCTTGTGATCGGTTAATTTGCAACATTTCTAAGTCTTGAGCACTCAAATAATACCAGGCAACTTGTCCGTCTTCTTGATAATTGTTGTAAATGAAACGAGTGACTTCCAAATCTTTTTTATTTCTCATATAAAGTGATTGATAAAGTTTCTCTATATTAATTCCAGCACTCAGCAAATAAGCCGCAGCTCCAAATGTTTTTTGGGATGTAGAACTATATAGGAAACGATTACTATCACCTATAATTCCTAAATAAAGAGACTGTGCTGCATTTATTGGCAAAGCCACATGTGCTTCTTTCAACAGCAAAGCAACTATTTCACTACATGAAGAAGCTTCCACATCTTCAATATTAAAATCACCATATGAATCCACAACAATATGATGATCAATCTTTAAGATTCGATCACAGTCTGAAATATCTCCATCAATACGTTCACGATTAGCTGTATCTAAAACAATTCCTAAAGTTGAACCTTTGATCAATTGACTGACTTCAAAAGATGGAAAAAGTGACAAAAGTTCACTTTCCATATTTCCTGCTAATACAATATTTTTTTGTGGAAATAAAGTTTTTAAAGCATGGTACATCCCAAATTGAGATCCAAAAGCATCTAAATCAGGATTCACATGTCGATAAATAACAATTTGATCAAATTCTTTTCTTACTTTTAATATCCTATCCATTATTATCACCTTAATCACTATAATATCATAGAATGTCCTTAATATGAACCATGAACCGTAATTATTTATAATATATGGGAAACTCTTTAAACAAGTTTCCCATTTAAATTCATTTTAGAAGACTTCTCATTTTCCAAAATTGTTCTCCAAGTCTTTGGAAAAGAATAATCTTTTTGAAAATCAAAAGCATTACTTTCACGATTGGCTTTTCTAATTAAAATCCCTACATCATCAATAAAATCTTCAATATTACTCATATCAGGAGATAATCTTGTCATTATCAATGTATAATAAAACAAAGAAGAATGTTTTAAATCATCATCATATCCATTAGCATCAACATCTTTTGTCATGATCGGACGTAATTCTTTTAAAGATGATAAGCGATAAAGACTTTGATAATGAGCACAACGATTACGTAAATTACTTAAGCTCATCATCCAGCTACAAAACGTCTGAGGTGTAAGATGATAAAAATATGTTCGGAGATATTCGGATTTATCGTAATAATTTAAATTTTCAAACAAATTAATAATCCAGCCAAATGTCATAATTCCTGCAGCTGTAGAAAATGGTAAAGCATATTTATAACGCTGATATTCTTCAATAACCTGCAAGTTGTTATTTTTCATTTCATCATCAATACGATCGTGTAACAACTTCACTTGTTCATAATGATCCTGATAATCAGAAAATAAATTTCCTATTAAATAGCCTCTTTTATAGAAAGGCTGATATGTTTCTTCCATTAAATATTTTTGATCATAACGATTTGATAAAAAATAAGTAAAAGTTGAACGAAAATACATTTCAATATCTTCTAAAATGCGTTGATATTCAAAGCGTAAGGAACGATCTAACTTCATAATAACTTGTAAATCATGTAAAGTCATCCCTGGCGATTTTAAGAGATAAGCATTCACTTTATCATATCCTATCTGATAAACCAGTGATTTAAGCCAATCTAACTGTTGATGATCAGAAGGTGCTAGAAGATGGACAATCTTTTGTATATCAACTGGGTTATCCTGAACACTTTCTTTTAAAACATTGAACTTTCCAATTTTAATTGTTTCATGGCTATCCTCTACGTTGATTGAAACATCTTCTTCGTCAACACAATTATCTTGTTCATTTTCAATGAAGTCTTCTATTTTCTTTTTTGACACTGACAACAAACGACGTAATATTTCTTTGTTTTTGAGACCACTTTCTCTAATATCAGATATTAATTCTTCAAGTTTATTTACAGTTTCTTCTTTATCCTCTAATTGTTGAATATCATTATAGAATTGGTAAAATTCTATCACAAATGGATGGTCTTGTAGTTCTTGGATAATTTGTGTTTTTTTATAGTATAAATGATTTTCTTTATAGAACCATTCAATGATTTCAAGGTCTTGCTGATTGATTATAGGTTCTTGATGATTATGTGAAATACTTAAGGGTTGTTGATTCTGTATTAATGTTTGATAATGCGTAAGGTGCTCATCAATGGCCGACTGTAATGTGAGTATCGATGAGTATTGCTGATAATCATGACTTGTATATGTACTTAATTTTTGAAATGATTCTGTTTTTAATTGTGTAAGTTCTGCAATCATCAGCTGAGGATCTTTAAGACTATTGATAAGGCGATTCAATTTCTTATAGGTTTTCATAACCAGTTTATCAATTTTCTTATCTCTGTTTTGTTTTTGAAGTTCTAACTCACTTTGATAATTTTGTTTCGCAATAGCTAATAAATAGCCTGTTTCTTGCTGAAAATAATCATTAATCATATGACGCATAACCTTACCATGATCATTTTTTTGATATATAAAGTCATCTTTATTTGCTTTATTTTGATAATAATATTTTGCGAGTAAGTAACGTGTTACATCTTCTATATGATGTGAATTTTGAATGCTTCCTATAGCCACCTGTGATGTCATCAAATTCATATAATCGCTTAATCGGGAAACTGTGGTGATAAAGAAATGATATGTATCTAATTCATGATATAAGGCATATTCATCTGTGAATTCTGAATTTTCGATAATCCATTGGATGAGTTCATTTTTGATATCACTCTCTAAATCCTGATAAATTTCACTCATCAAATCTAAAAAGTTAGAATAATCATGATGAAGTGTTTCTTTAATTTCATCTATAATAAATTCATTATTTTCAGTTTTATTCATACACTGAACAAATAGTTTCTTGCTTTCTTTTTCATCATTAGCTATTTGAAAGAGTTTTCTAAAATCAGATTGATCCCATACCTTTTTCATAGAACATACCTTCCTTTTTTGATTCACTGTCATTTATATTATAACATATTATTTAAGCAATATGTAAAAAAGAAGAACTTGAAGTTCTTCTTATAAGTTTAACAATCTTACTGTATCTCTTGCAATCATGACCTCTTCATTTGTTGGAATAACCATGACTTTGATTTGTGAATATTGATGAGAAATAACTCTATTTTCTGAACTTCTCACAGAATTCAGTTCTTCATCCAAGAAAACACCAAAAGCCTTAGAAACATCATCAATAATAATACGTCTTAAATATGCTGCATTTTCTCCAACGCCTGCCGTAAAAGCAATAGCATCACAACCACCAAGTTCAGCATAATAAGCACCAATATATTTAGAAACAATACGCGCATATAATAAACCAGTTAATAAAGCTCGCTCATCTCCATCATGAAATAATGCATTTTCAATATCTCTTGAATCTGAAGAAATACCAGAAATACCTAACATCCCAGATTTCTTATTATAAATATCTAATACTTCATCAGGTGTTTTATTTAATTTCTTACATAAATAAGGCATAATTGATGGATCAACATCACCACAACGTGTTCCCATCATCACACCAGCAAGTGGTGTAAACCCCATCGATGTATCAATACATTTCCCATCTAACACTGCTGAAATACTTGCACCATTTCCAAGATGACAAACAATAACACGTGATCCCCTAGGTTTTCCTAACATTTCAATGACTTGTTCAGAAACATATTTATGACTTGTTCCATGTGCACCATATCTTCTTACCTTTAAGTCAGTATAATATTCTAATGGTAAAGGATATAAATATCTTTCCTGATCTAATGTTTGATGAAATGCTGTATCAAATGTGAAAACATGTTCTACACCTGGTAAAGCTTCTTTAAAAGCACGATATCCAACCAAGTGTGCTGGATTATGTAATGGTGCTAATTCGCAAAGTTCTTCAACTTTAGCGACAACGTCTTCATCAACCACAGCACTATCACTAAAATATTCACCACCATGAACAATACGATGTCCAACTGCATGAATTTCACTTAATTCTTTAACAACACCTTCTTCAACAAGTGCTTTTAATAACATATCTACAGCTACCTGATGATCTGGAATGGGACAAGTTGTTGTCTTTTTTTCTCCATTATATTTAATCGTAAAAATACCATCATCCATTCCAATTCTTTCTACAATACCTGAAGTAATAACTTCTTCACTTGGCATGTTGAATAATTGAAATTTTAATGATGAGCTTCCTGCGTTTACCGCCATAACTTTTGTCATATTCTTATTCCTCCTACATACATATTACTATTGTACCTAAAATAAGACATAAACTCAACATTATTTTGAAAGCGATAACAACTTTTTACTTTAAATATTCATCTATACTAAAGTCATTCATGCAATAATCTTTAGAACATCTTCCTCTGTTTGAATATCAAACAGAAAATCAGTTAATAACTCCAACTGTTTATCTTGACTTATTTCAATTTGTTCTTTTGTTTTTCCAAGAAATTTATTCTATTGTTCTTTAACAGCCTAATTAACGTTCTTAGCTAATCTTTACGCCTTCTGCTCTAAACAATATAATTGCTTTACATATACTTGTTTTCTTTTTCTATGTAACCAATCAATTTAGTGACACTTATCGTTGTCAAAATAATCATTATAATATATCTGCATGTTATTTGTATCCTTATCCTATATATAGAATCTTTGTAATGCCATTCAAACCTTCTGATGATCAATACAACTGAGTTTTGCAACAACCATATCTATCATATTCACAATGATTCCAGTTCATTCATCTTATCACTTAATACCTGTGAAATAGTTAATTGTCTGCTGATATTCAATTGCAATGAAGATAGTCAAATTATATGGTAAAGTTTATCTGGTTTAGGATATCCCTGCTTTCAAAAAGAACAAGATTAGCAAAATAAACACACCTTTCAGGATTTTTTTAAATACTCAGCAAAACCATCAGATGGTTTTGTTATTAATACAATCATATATACTCTTTTTCTAAAGAAAAAATAAACACATATTAGTAAAATATATCTTAAGGATATTATACAATAATCGCTCAAAGAAAAGAGTTTTTCATTCCCTATTTTTTATTTTAATTCATATAGTATCAAATTTTATAAATATTCTGATTTTATGGTAAAGCCTCTTCCTTTTACTTCATTAATATCTGAAACAATGATAAAAGCTGTCTCATCAATAGAATAAATTGAATCTATTAAAAGAGGATAATCCTTTGTATCAATGACTACCATAAGTACATGAGTTTCTTTTTTGGTATACCCTCCTAAAGCTTTCATGATTGTTGTTCCGCGATCTATTTTTTGATGAATCATATCATTGATTTTATCCATTTCACTACTCATAATCTCAACTTGTTTCAGTTTTTGCGTTCCTAACAACATAGTCTGATTAATGATATATGAACATATCCATACAGATATAATCCCATAAATAGCTGCTTCAATCCCATTTGCGATGGCTCCAAACAACACTGTCATCCCATCAACCATCAGAACTAAACCAGATAATGATAAATGTGTATATTTATGAATAATCAATGGAATAATATCCATTCCTCCAGTACTGCCGTTCTTTCGATAGACTAACCCTATCCCTAATCCAATTAAAGCTCCACTACATAAACTGGCAATAAAGGAATCAACTTGGAATAATCCGATTGGTAATAGCGTATACAAATAACTCACCAGACTTAATAAAATCGGATAACATATTGTACTAATTAAGGTTTTTAATGCAAATGCTTTTCCTAGAATAATAGTTCCTATCATAAATAATACATAGACAAGAATCTTAATTGTTAATTCTTCCTGAAAGCCAAAAAATGCATTTAAGATAACTGCTAATCCTGCTGTTCCTCCAACAAGTATTTTATTAGGAATAACAAAGCATACTGTTGACACTGCGATCATAAGATTGCCTAAAAGAACCATCGAAATATCTTGTAATATATCATATTTATTTCTTTTCATATTCTTACCTATTATTATAAAAAGTGTATGGAAATCCATACACCTTTTACAATATCTCTCCATTTGATGTTGTGACTTGTTTATACCATTCAAAACTATCTTTCTTATATCTTTTTCTTGTTCCTTGTCCAAAATCATCAATATCAACATAAATAAACCCATAACGTTTACTCATTTCTGAAGAAGAACAACTGACAATATCAATTGGTCCCCATGGATAATATCCTAATAATTCAACCCCATCATGAATAGCTTCTTTGATTTGTTCAATATGAGTTTTATAATAAGCTATACGATAAGGATCATGGATTTTATGATCAGCTGTTAATTCATCAAATGATCCAGAACCATTTTCAACAATCATCATAGGCTTTTGATATCTTTCATATAAGAGATTAAGTGTTATTCTTAATCCAATTGGATCAAAAGACCATCCCCAATCATTCTCTTGTAATGTATTGTTTTTGACAAATCGCTTATAATTTTCTTTTTGTCCTTTTTGATATACAGCTGCATTTGTCATCACTGTATAATAATATGAGAAAGTTAAGAAATCAGCTGTATTTTTTAAATCCTCTTCGTCATTCTCAGAAAATTCAATATGGATATTTTCATCTTCAAAGAAACGATAAGCATAACCTGGATAATATCCTCTCATCAAAACATCTGAGAAAAAGTATTGTTCCATTTGATTAAACTTCATTGCTGCTAATTGATCCTCGGGTTTCGCTGTTTCACCATAAGCTAATTCAGCTAATAACATCATTCCAATTTGAAAGTTAGGATTTATACCCTTAGCTATTTTTGTAGCTCTGGCACAAGCCACTAATTCATGATGAACACCCTGATATTTAGCTTGTATTAAGTTTTCAACCTTATCACTAGGTATTCCTAAATGATTGAATGATTCATGAACAATAAGATTAATTTGATTCACTAAAATCCAGTATTTAACTTTATTTTTATATCTCTTAAAAATTGTTTCACAATAATGAGTAAAGAAATTTATCATTTGACGGTTATACCATCCATTGTAATGGGTTGCTAGATAAAGAGGCATCTCATAATGTGATACTGTCACTAATGGTTCTAAGCCTAAAGCAAGCATTTCATCTAATAAATCATCATAGAATTGTAAACCTTTTTCATTTGGTTCTAATTCATCCCCTTGTGGGAAAATTCTTGACCAGCTTATAGATATTCTCAGTGAATTAATACCAAGTTCAGATAATAATTTTAAATCTTCTTTATACGTATGATAAAAATCAATACCATGACGTTTAGGATAATAATTGATTTTATCTTCAATAGCTTTTTGAATATCGGCTGTAGAAATTTCTTTGTTTGATTTTTTCTTGATATCTTCATTGGGATTATAAGGGTAGATATCCTGAACGCACATTCCTCTGCCATCTTCTAAATAGGCTCCTTCGCATTGATTGGCAGCTAATGCTCCACCCCAAAGGAATCCTTGAGGAAATTGTTTTGGATTTGTTTTCATTGTTAACCTTCTTTCGTTTTATTCTTAAATATTATATTTTAAGGGAGAATATGATTTAAGAATTTTCTAATTTATTTTCCAAAGCAGCTAATCTTTTTTCATAACTGCTTAATATTTTAATCATTTGTTTAGCAATATTAATTTCACTATATATCGTCATTAACGTATCCTGAGCATGAGCAAATAGAAGTGAATATTCAGATTTTTCCCCACTGGTTTCTGCCTGAATAGCATCAGTTTGAACCTTGTGTGCTAAAGTAATTTTAGTTTGGGCATCCTTGATTTTTTCAGTTGCCAAATCCATATTGGCACTAGCTAAAGCATCTAATGCCTCTTTGCATGATACTCTTGCATCCCCAGCATGAAGGATAATTTCCATTGCTATTTGAACTGTTTTTTCATCCATCATCTATCACTCCTTTATCATTTCTTGTTCTTCTGCTAAGCATTGTCTTTCATAAACCTTAAAGAAAGGATACCAGACAAAACCAGTAGCAATAAAAATAACAACAACTAAAATCACACCTGTCATCGCTCCACTGGTTGCTAACCATGTCGCAATTGGTGAAGGACAATACCACAATTGAAATAAGAAATCCGGAATTGGAGCAAAGGCAATAACTTTTGTAAATAACCAAGCCAGGGAACAGGCAACAATACTATTTAACCACATTGGAATCATTAAAATAGGATTCCATGCAATGGCACCAAATACTAATGGTTCATTGATATTAAATACTGAAGGAACAATAACTGCTTTTCCTAATGCTTTTAATTTTGTTGATTTGGAAGTACAGCATAAGATTGCTAAGGCAAGTGTACAGCCAGCACCACCAATTGCTAAATAAGCATATTCAAATGAATTTGTAAAAACATTGACTGCTCCTGACATATTTGCTGTAATTGCAGCTAATTTAATAGGTGTTGTAATGGGTGTTAATACCCATGCTGAAATTCCCATTGAATATAAGATAATTGTAATGAGATAAATAAGCACAAAACCCCAAAATGTTTCAGTAAAATATTGTAATGGCATAAAGATATTTAATATCGTATTATAAACATCAAAACCAATGATATCAACAACAACCCATCCGAGAATAACTATACTGCCAACTGGTAGCATTTGATCAAACCAAGCTTTAATAAAATCTGGTAAAACAGAATCTTCCTTGAAGAAAGAAAACTTTCCAAACATTCTAATTATAATACCCGCAATGATTCCGGTAATAATCGCAATAAACATTCCCCCAGCACCAAAAGCACTATGAGAAAAGCCAATTGCTTCATCAGCTATCAATTGTGGTGTAATGGTTATACCAAATAAAATTAATCCACTTAATCCAGCAATAATTCTTGATTTTCTTAATTTACTTTTTTCCATTAAATTAAATGGTACTAAGAAAGCCATCATTAATGAGATAACTCCCATTGTCCATCCTTGAGGTACCCAAAAATTAGGCCACCATGCAAGGTTAAATATTGAACCAGGCAATGTTAACATTGAAAAGATTGAGCCTAAAAAGATTAATGGCATTGTTTGGTTAATAGAATCTTTCAATGTAACAACCCAGATATTATGATTGATTTTATTCATTTTTGGTGAAAAACTTGTTTCCATCCAGTCTAGTAATTTCTTCACTTTTCTTCTCCTTATTGTTCCATCACTTCTTGCAGATGTTCAATAGCCTTTTGACCATTTAATGTTGCATAATATTCAGCTTTCATTAAAATCACTTTAACCGGTGCATCTCCAACATAATCTTCAACATCATCTAAAATATATGCAAGATGCGGTCCAACCATCAAGGCATCAATTTCATCTATATAATTTTCAATTTCTGATTCACTGCGTGCTTTTATATCCAAATGTAATCCCATCTGTGTTGCTGCTTTTCGCATATTGGCAGCCATAAAACCAGAACTTGCTCCTGAACCACAAACTAATAAAATACGTAATTTATCCATAAATCCTCTTCCTTTCTTTGTATTATCATTATACAAAATAATATCAAAACATGCGACTTGTCTTTTGCACGAGTAACGTGCAACTTTTTAAATCAACCTTTATCTTAAGGGTGATGTTGCCATACGATTATAAGTATGCCTTTTACCTCTTACGACAAGACTATAAATCATAGTTGATTCTGGTGTTGCTCCAGCATATCCAGCATCACCAATATGATGCATATCAGTTCCTGTCATCTTTGCCATTAAAGCAATCTGACGCAATGTTTGCTGGTCACTATCTTCCTGTGAAGTCCCAATAGCAGTTAAAGTCATAACACCGAAGCTATGTGCATAATCAACAAGTTCTCTGATAAAGTTTGTTGTTATGCCAGGAACAGTCCCTGGAGCAGGCAAAATAATAATATCAGCTCCTGCTTTGGCATATCCCTTGACAATGTCTTTTGAAATAATATGACTCCCAGCTTCTTTTAGACTTCCTGCAGCATGCATTTTTCCAGCCATAATAATCATGTTATCGCCTATAAGTTCTTTGGCTAAAGCAACTTGCAACATGATTTCCTGATTTGTGACACCGGTATTTGGATTACCTGTTAAACTTATAAAATCCATTCCTAATTCCTGACATTTTAAGAGTGTTTCACGATTTGATATACGACCGGGACTTAGTTTTATAAACTCAGTTGAGTCCAATGTTGCCTGAGGAATGGCTTCTAAGTTTGTACCTACTAACTTACCTGTCAATCTTTTGAGTTCTCGAATAGAATCTTGTGGATGAGCAACAGGTAAGTTTAAAATAAACGGATGCATGACATCAAATACATTGAGCATCAGACAATCGGCACCCATTGAAGCATATAGTTCACCTAAACAGGCATTTTTTAATGCATTAGGTGCATCTATTGTGGTGACTTCAGATACAATAATTCTCCCTTCACTTTTTTGAATTCCTTTTAGCTTTTCTGTCTTATTCATTTGGGCAATCTCTGAAGCTGTACAATCTAATAATCTTTTCATTTCTTTCTCTCCTTTCCTTTGTACACCGTTATTATCTAATCAATTTCTTCTAATTTCCACTCAACATTTTCCTCTATAGGCGTGCAAATAAAGGTCTGCACGCCTATAAGTGCAAAATAATAGTGGATTATTGTTTTCATCTTAAAGTATAATGATGATAAGGAGATGGTCATATGTTAAATCGTAAATACGAAAAACTTATCAAGATACTTTTAGAAAAAGATATAGCTATAAGTGCTGCTCAACTCTCTTCAGAAATGAATGTTTCGATTAGAAGTATCAAAACATATGTACATGATATTAATGATCTCTATCCTGATTGTATTCATTCTGATGCATCTGGATATATTATTCAACATCTAATAGCTACTCAGGCACTGGCAGAAGAAACAACCATTCCTCAGACAAGTCATGAAAGAGTCATCTATATTATAAATAAACTTTTGCAAGCTGCTACGGATACATATGAACTATGCGATCTTCTCTATGTCAGTTTATCAACTCTTAAAAACGATTTAAAGAAAGTCAAAACAATGATTAAAAAATATGATTTGTTATTACAAAATAAAAATGATGTCTTATCTATTGAAGGACTTGAAATCAATAAAAGAAAGCTTGTCAGTTCTATTCTTTATAAAGAAAGTAATATTAACTTTGTTGATTTAACTGCTATTCAAAATAACTTTAAAGATATTGATATCTTTTATATTAAAGAAGTTATTACTCAGGTCTTTAAAAAACATCTATATTTTATTAATGATTATTCTTTAACCAACTTAATTCTACATATTGCGATTGCGATAGATCGTATACAGAATAATAATTCAGCAACTTATCAGTATCATGTTAATCATCTTGCTCAACATGAATATGAATTAGCCAAAGAAATATCTATCCAGTTGCAAGAATATTTCCATATTATTTACAATGATAATGAAGTTTGTGAATTAGCTATTTTATTAATGTCACGAGCAACTTCCCTGAATTATCATAATATAAATAAAAAGAATCTTTATCAATATATTGATAAAGATGTTATTCAACTTGTTTATAAATTAATCGATTCTATTCAATCATTTTATTTCATTGAATTAGAAGATCCTGAGTTTTTTATCAGATTTGCTTTACATATTAAAAATTTACTCATTCGTTCACAAAATGCTCACTTTTCTAAAAATCCTTTAGTCCAAGAAATTAAAGCTGGCTGTCCATTGATATATGATATATCTGTTTATGTATCATCAATTATTAAAGAGGAAACCGGTGTACAAGTGAATGATGATGAAATTGCTTATATTGCTTTTCATATTGGCAGTACTATTGAAACACAAAAAGAATTGCAAAATAAAGTCACGGCTGTTCTCTATTGTCCTCAATATTATGATATGTCAACGAATTTGGTCTACCAAATTCAAAATCATTTCTCACATCAATTATTAATTAAAGATGTTGTTAATCAGCTTGAAGATATGAATCATGAATCAGTTGATTTCATTATTTCAACTATTCCCATTCATACTCTTCCTTTACAAAAATCTGTTCAAATTCATATATTTTTTCAACAACAGGATATTTTAGAAATAGAAAAGAAAATCAATGAAATAAAGTTATTTAAAGAAAAACAGGTTTTTCAAAATAATCTTGAAAAACTTTTATCTAAGGAACTCTTTGAAGTCAATATTCCTTATGATAATCAAAATGATATTATTGATTATATGTCTTTTCAATTATATCGCAAAGGTTATGTTCATAAGAATTTTCAACAACAAATATGGGAAAGAGAAGAAATGTCATCAACTGCTTATGGGAATTTTGCGATTCCTCATGCGATGAAGATGGAAGCAAAAAAGACAGCCATTTCTATCTTGATTTGTAAAAAAGGGATTCGTTGGGGAGATGAAACTGTTCAGATTGTTTTAATGATGTGTTTTCATGCTAATGAACGTTATTTGTTTAATCAGGTCTTTGAACCAATTACAAAAATTCTCTCTGAACCTATGAATATTACTCTACTCTCTCAATGTCAGAATTATTTAGATTTTATTCAGACAATGGTATCTCTTTATCAAATATAAATATGAGGAACCGAATCGGTTCCTCATATTTATAATAATTCTAATTCTTGTAATATTTGGAACCCTTCAAAAACAGCACCTTCATCAACTGTTGTTTCAAGCTGATAGGATGAAGCTTCTTTAGCTAATGAGCAAGCATTTTCTGGAGCAAATGAATACTGAAAATGTCCTAGCATATCACAATCATTCTCTCCATCTCCAAACACGGCAACTTCATCATCACGATAGCCTTTTTCTTTTATAACTTTTCTTAACATTTTTCCTTTATTCATTATATTGGTTGTAATTTCCATGTTTTCTTCATAAGAAGAAGAAATATCAAGATTATCTATATTTAATTGTTTCTTAATACCTTTAACAAGTTCAACATCATGATGACGGGCATCAATTTTTAATACTTTAATACCTCTATCAATGATTTCATGAGGACTTGTCACATAATGAAAATCTCTTAAATATCCCTCTCTTGTTGTAAAGGTCTTTTTTGGCAACTGCTCATCTGGAAATTGCTTAGAATGTAATAATAATTTCATATGATAATCCCAGAAATCATCTGCTTCTAATAATGAATATTTCCCATGATCAGTATGTATCGCCTGTAAATACCCATAATCATTTAATATATCAGCAATCTTTTGAAAAGATTGATTATCCATAGGATATATTTCATTAACAGTCTGATTATAATTACAATATTGTGTTCCATTATTTAATATTAAATCACAATTCAAATGATATGCTCTTAAAAAATCTATAACCATATTATAATCTCTTCCTGTTGCAATCATAAACTCAATTCCTTGTTGCATATATTTTTTTAATGCTTGATACGTTTTCTCTTCAATTGTATCATCTCTTTTAATGAGTGTTCCATCTAGGTCACATACAACGCACTTAATCATATCTATGTCCTCCAATGTTTTTTATTATAACAAAATTCTATGAAGAATTAAGATTTTTTCTTGAAGAGAAAAATAGTTTCTAAATTTTATTAAAGATTCCAAACATTTATATTTCATTACTAAAATCATCAGACATTATAAAAAAGTCTTATAAATCAGATAATATTTCTATTATTCATTTTAATAATATTCAAACACTAAATATAAGATATACTTCACTTACTATATCAGATCCGTATAATTCTATTAATTTTTTTCACAATAATAAATATCAAAAAAATAATAGTAAACATATTACATTTGAAGCTATGTAAGATACTACTAAAAGAAAATAATTTGTGTTTTCTGTTAAATTATTACAAGATACTAGCGTAAGAATTAACGGATGATATGATATCATAAATAAAATAATGCGTAGCAAAAGAAAGTATTGAATATATTAGATAATATTATTAAAAACCAAAAAACTTAATCGTTTTTTTGATTTTTCCATTTCATTTATTTAAACATCTGTATTTGAATACTATAAATTTATGTTTTAAACTCTTTCAAGTCATACTATAATTATTTGTGAACTTTCATATCCCAATGTTTATCAATATGAATTAGAAATGAAAAAAACCCTACTCATAAGGTTTTATGACTAGGGTCTTTATAAAGCTTAATGATTTTGAGATTGTCTACCTGCGATTTGGCTTTGTCCCATTTCAACTAATCTCTTAGTGATTTCACCACCAACAGATCCGTTAGCACGAGAAGTTGCATCAGGTCCAAGGTTAACACCAAATTCATTAGCGATTTCGTATTTCATTTGATCGATTGCGTTTTGAGCACCAGGAACTACTAATCTGTTTTTACTTGAATTGTTTGAGTTCATAACTTTCACCTCCTGACACAATTAGTTTGTGTCAGAGTTAAAATCTTATTCATATTTTTTAAAATAAATTTTCAATATTTTTATAATTGTCATCAATGACAATATCAGTTGTATTTTCAATACAATCTAAAACCATCTTTTCATAATCCCAACTCGCTTCAAAAGTTTCTGCTTTATAACTTTTTGGTTTTGTTGCTGGCTGTTTTGGTGTAAAGATTGTGCAACAATCTTCATGTGGGCGGATAGAAATATCATAAGTTCCTATTTTATTAGCGATATTGATAATTTCTAATTTATCCATACATGCAACAGGACGTAAAACAGGCATTGAAATAACGCTATTAATTACCGCCATACTTTCTAATGTCTGTGATGCTACCTGACCAATACTTTCACCGTTTACAATCGCTAAACAATTATTTTTTAAGGCAAGACCTTGGGCAATACGATACATCATACGACGCATAACAGTCATCGCATAACTTTCTTCACAATGTTCATAAACAGCTAATTGAAGTTCTGTAAAAGGAACAATATGAACAACAATCTTTCCATGTGTAAAATGTCTTAAAACATCAACAAGATCCAACACTTTTTCACGTGCCTGATCACTTGTATATGGTGGTGATGCATAATGGATACATTCAATATCAACACCTCTTTTTAATGTTAAATAACCTGCCACTGGAGAATCAATACCTCCTGACAACATTAATAACGCTTTACCACCAATACCAACAGGATATCCACCAGCACCCAAAATAACATTGTCCATAATATATGTATATTCTTTACGCAATTCTACTTTTACCATAATTTCAGGGTTATGGACATCAACTTTTAAATCTGTTTTCGTTGTATGATGAAAAATATAACCAGCAATTGCTGTATTGATATCATGAGAATGCAGTGGATAGTCTTTATCATTTCTCTTTGTATTAATTTTAAAAGTCTGACCTGGCTGTTTTTCAACAATCTGCAAACAAACATCTTTAATCTTCTCTAAATCACTTTCTACTTTATAACAAACTGAAAAAGAATAAATCCCAAAGACTGTCTTTAATTTCTCGCAGACAGCCTTAGCATCTTCACCGTTTAGTATAATATACATACGATCAAAAGAAAGATCATATTTCAACTCCGAGAAGTCTTTTAATATTTCTTTTGTATTTTGACATAATTTACGAATAAATAATTTACGATTCTTACCTTTTGTTGTAAGTTCACCAAAACGAACTAAAATATGATTACATTCCATTCTTTTACCTCTGCTTTTTAATTGTTTTTAATATTGTTTTTAAATGAAATAAAAATTCTTCTACTTCATTTTGTGTTGTTAAATCCGAAAAACTCATACGAATTGCACTTCTTGCAACAGCATCTGGTAAATGCATTGCAGCAAGTGTCCTAGAAACATCATTTTTATGTGATGAACATGTACTCTTCGTTGAGACATAACATTCCTGTGCTTCTAAAGCATGTAAAATAACTTCAGGTTTATATCCAATACATGAGAAATTTAAAATATATGGTGAGCTATTCATTTCTGGCGTATTCATAACAACATCATCTAATGTCATTAAAACTTTTCTCACATAATGATTTAATGATTGAACATACTGATACTTCTGATTTTGATTTTCTAATGCTAAACGTAGTGTTTTTGCAAACATAGTATGTGTTGCTGTATTTGATGTTCCACCACGTATTCCATATTCCTGCTGTCCAGCACTAATCAATGGAACTAATGATGTTGATTCATTCTTGTATAAAACACCACTTCCTTTTAATCCATAGATCTTATGGGCTGAAAAACTAGCCAGATCAACCAATGATAAATCAACTGGAATTTTCCCTAAAGCCTGAACCATATCTACATGTAATTTTGTTTTCTTATTTTTTTGAGATACAATTTCTCTAATTTTATGAATAGGATTGATAATACCTATTTCATTATTCACATACATAATTGACACAAGAATAGTATCTTCTCGTATCTTATCTTCTAATTCTTGTAAATCTAACATTCCCTGTTCATTTACTGAAATAAAATCAACATCAAATCCAAAAACATCCCTTAATTGAATAAAAGTATTATGAACACTAGAATGTTCAATAGCACTTGTTATCAAATGTTTTCCTCTGTTTTGATATTGAAAAGCACACCCTTTAATTGCTGCATTATTAGATTCACTCGCTCCACTTGTAAAAATAATCTCTGTAGGTTTAACACCTAACATCTGAGCAGTTAAACTTCTTGATTTTTCCATCAAGGAACTTGTTTGTAAACCTAATGAATATAATGAATCAGCATTTGCAAAATAATCATTAAGTAAAGACTGATACATATTCTTAACTTCTTTATTTAAAGGTGTTGTTGATACATAATCTAAATAAATCATATGTTCCCTCCACATCTAATATATGTATATATAACATTTTTAATGAAAAAATACTACTAAAAAAGTCCTTAATTGGACTTTTCACTAGATTTTTTTATAAGTTCTTCATAAGAACCTGGCTGAATCTTTTCGATAATATCAACAGCAGTTGATAAAGCTTTGGTATATTCACCATTTCTAAATAGCACCTCAGCTTTTGTTAATTCTGTATTCACTTCTAAGAAAGTTGAACGATAACGATTACCAAAGACAATCGCTTCTTCTACCATTTCAGCCGTAACAATCAAATTATGAACATTATCATAAAGCTTATAAATTACATCTCTTGCCCCATCAACACGTTTTGATAATTCTGCTAATTCGACTGGTCGATTCATTCTATATGCTTGAATTTGAGCTGCTTTATCATATGAATCTTGTATATAATCTTTATATGATTCGTTAATCATTGGTAAGTGCTTATTTTTAATTTCAGATTTGATTTCTAATAATACAATATTAATATTTTCTAATTCATCAATTGCTCGTTGTTCTTGTAAATAAAGATTATCTCTAAAAGCAAAGAATGTATCCAAGTTATCTTGATGAGCAGCAGCCCTATTATGCATTATTTCCACTTTAGATATCATTTGCGAATATGAAAAATCACCTTTTTTCATTTCTTCTTCCAAATTATAAGATTCTCTTAAAATTTTATCAAATTCATGGAATTTTTCATCTATTTCAACATGATCAATATCAATAATATATAAGTTTTTCATACGATTATAGTCAATCATTGCTTGTTTATATTGATCATAAATCTCAGTGATCAAAGTATAACATGCATCCCATTTTTCTTTAAATTCTACAAAAGATTGTTTTTCAGTTTCTAAATCATGAATTAAAGCATCAATACTATCTACTAGACTTTGTAATACCTCGCCCATATTATCTAATTCTAATTTTTTGATATGAACAATTGATTCTTCAATTGTATTTTTAATCACATCAAAACGACCTTGAACATCTAATTGATTTAATGAAAAATCATCTTGTGACATTTCTTCAAGCAATGTTTCTATATGATTTATTTTTTTAGGAATATATTGTCTAACAACTGCAATATAACTTGGTAAATCTTCTAAGCGCTGATCAATCCAATCTACTCTTTCTTCTATTTCTTTTGTATAATGCTGAGCTTCTTCAAATCTCTGATTATTCATCATACCTTCTAATTTAACAAAAGAATCATCAATTTCATTAAAGATATTTAAAAGACTTGGAACAAATTCTTCTACTTTAAAACGAATAGATTCAAACTGATCAATTGTTTGTCGATATTTTTCTTTAACACGAATAATTTCTATTCTTTGTACATTTTCGATTTCAGTAATTGTTTCTATTTGTGCTAATAAAGCTTGAGAATCTTTTTCATATGTAAATAACATATCATCTAATTCTTTCATCTTTTTAGAAACTTTACGAAGTTTCCCATAAAATAATTGTTCATCTACTTCATTAACTAAAACAGCCAACTCATTTTTCTGATAATCTGTAATTCTTTCAAATTCAGCAGCATACTCTTGATATTGTTCAACAACATCAGGCATATTTTTAGAAATACTATGAACTCTCCCTAATCGATATTGTAATGGTAATGATTTAATTGCATTCATTCTATTTTCTACTTCAACAATTAGTTTTCTATATTTTCTTAATCTCATTCCTCTATATAAAAGAAAGAGAATCACCAAAACAATTAATCCTATCCCAGCAAAGATCAGGTTTCGGGTTCCAATTTTTTCAATAATTTCCATCACTTTATCCATACTTCCAAAATCCTTTCTTTTTCTACTTTTTTATTGTATCACAAAAAACAACAAAAGCCTACTCGTAATTTACGAGTGATGAAATTTATTAACTCTTAAAAAAACACTATGCATCAACCAATAAATATAATTGATTATTAATCTAATATTTTACAAAATTAATGGATAAATTAGTTTGAATCATCAAATGCCTACTGCACAGACTCCTCTTTGTTGTTCTACGACAAAGAGGTTTCTTGTTTATAAAAAAGGAATCTTTTACTTATCAATGGATAGATAATGGGAAATTACCACAGTAAAGCCATCTATGTTCAAAAAATCCAATATCAAACAAAAGACTGTAAATAACAAAAACTATTATTTACAGTCTTTTTAAATAAATATAAAATAAAAAAAGTATCCAATAGCTGTAAAACAGTTATCAAATACTTTATTATTGTTATCCCAATCTGTTGTAGTATTCTACGATTAGTGATTCGTTGATTTCTTGGTTTAATTCAGATCTTTCAGGTAATCTAATGAATTTACCTTCCATTTTTTCTGCATCAACTTCTACGAATCCTGGTGTATGAACTTGTGATGCTAAAGCAGTTTTGATAATTTCTAATGATTTAGATTTTTCTTTAACTGAAACAACATCTCCAACTTTAACATGACAAGAAGCGATATCAGTTTTTACACCATTTAACATAATGTGTCCATGATTAACTAATTGTCTTGCTTGACGTCTAGTTGTTGCAAAACCTAATCTGTAAACAACGTTGTCTAATCTTGATTCAAGTAAGCAGAAGAAGTTATAACCAGTGATTCCTTCCATTTTGCTTGCTCTTTTGAATGTGTTATGGAATTGTTTTTCATTAACTCCATACATATGTCTTACTTTTTGCTTTTCAGCTAATTGTAATCCATATTCAGTTGGTTTTTTTCTCTTTTGCCCATGTTGACCAGGAGCATAAGGTCTTTTTGATAATTCTTTACCAGTTTCTAATGTAGAAAAACCTAAACGTCTAGATTTTTTCCATTGTGGTCCAGTATAACGTGACATAATGTCTTCCTCCTATTGTTTTATTTTGCATAAAACAATAACATGCATAAATCTGTTAGGTTGTGTTTGTACTAAGTATTTCTTCATTAGCAGCAAGAATACTCTACATCCGTCAGTTACAAACGCATTGGCTAACACTTTATGTGCTGCTATCATTTAATACGCTAGTAAACAATATCATAATTCCATTCTATAGTC
>NZ_HG005285.1:315285-348570 GCF_000455285.1 Candidatus Stoquefichus massiliensis AP9
AATAATTAATTTGAATTTTATAGCCTATTATCACTATTAATTCAGTGTTTTATAAGAAATTTCAACCATAAAATGGAATCAAATCCATTTTTATTAAGAACAATCAAAAAAAGAACTCAATTAAGAGTTCTTATTCAATATCTTCATCAATAACTGCATAACCTTCATGACTGCATATTTTAAATATAACGTTTCCTTCCACATCATAACAACACAAATCTTCAAACTCACCACCAAAGATTTTATATGTTGAGAATAGTTTTTTCATATGAATCATAACTTCATCAAAAACATTCATAGAAAATGTAAACATTTCATAGACTGGTCCTATTGTGACTGGAGTAATTCTAGTATATTCTTTTTTGAGTAATGAATCTAGTGGAATATCCAAGACTTCTGGTTGTTGATTTTCAAACTCACAATACTGATATTCATCATAAACTTCTAGTTTCTGATTAAAGAGTTCATCAAAATAATCCATTGCTTCTTTTTCGTTATCAAAATGGAAGAGGGTATTTAATTCATCACGATAGCCATTTCTATTTTCTTGATAATCTAAGATATGTTGTTCATGTTCATATACAATTTTATCCATGAATTGTTGTTGCATATGTGTATATTCATCTAAACTCATATAACCATCATAATATCTAACTATTGAAAAAGTTTGACTTTTATTCTTAACTTTTATTAATAGATCTTGTAATTTTTTTCTTTTCAAGTTTATTTCTATAGTTTTTTCTTTCACTGTTAATCACCGCTAGTATTTTAGCATAAATTATGAAATCATTTAAGTCATGACAAAACTTTTAGATAATTTTACATAATAACCTTAAAAATATCACATATTTTTAACAATTATTTGAATCTTTGCTGTAACCCCATTTTTCTAACTGCATCAATCCATTTATATACATCACTTGATGAATATAGAAAATCATTTTTTAATCTTGCATTTTCAAGTGCATATGCCATCAATGCATACTCATTTTCTAATGATGTATCAAAAACTCCTTGATCATCTGTATTGATAGAAACATTAATTTGTGCGCATTCTTTATCTTGACCCTGGCATAACTCACTATTATAAAACTTAATAATTGGATGCTTTTCGTAACAACACAATTTAGAAATGAGAAGGTTTGAAGTTGGGTTGCATTCAATATAGATTCCTAAATGAGCTATTTGAAATTGCATCCTTTTTGTATCACACTAACCAATCTAATGTAATCAAAAACAATTTTGAAGTCATATGTTTCTTTTCCGACTGTTCTTACATTCGAATCGTAATGATATAAATAATATAACCTTTGATTTTTATCTGTTCTATATTTTTCATCGACATATTTATTAATTGCATAGTAATCAATTTTTCTATATTTTATTTGATTATTCATTATACCATCTACTCTATATAGTTCAGGATTATCTCCTCGTAATTTCCATGCATCATAATATTCATCTATTGTATAATCACCATCTATATACATCTGATCCAATATCTTATAAAACTCTGTTTTAAGTTCACCAAAACAAGGATATTCTGATAAATCAATATTTAGTTCTGTCGCTTCCCCAAATAACCAAGCAATATTATCTATAAAATCCTGTTTTGTCATAATTAATCGATCTTTCTTTTTATAATAATCTTCCACTTTAATTCCTAATGCTGTAGCATGTCCCAATAGCATCAATTTAAGAATTTGTTAAGTTGATGCCATTGAGAAAAAAATATATTTTGATCCTTATACTCAAAATAATAACAATCATCTTGAATATTATTAAACAAACATAAAACTTCCAATATCTTTATGTAATACATCCAATGAAGAAAAGGCAATGCAATTTACTGTATTACAAGCGAATGAAGATTCACGAGGAAATAGCCGATTGAATGATGAATATTATTTACTAGCAAGAAAATATAAAAAATAGAAGTAAAATAACAAATAATTCAATTCTTATTTTTCAACTTTCTAATAGCAAAAAAGATATGAACCATATAAAATATATGAAAGAGTATATTTTAATTATTATATATATCATATTTGCTTCTATTTCCTATTTAGAAGAAAAAATTATTTTAGAAACTTTTTGTAGTTCCTATGCAACAAAGCCTTTTAAATTTTTACTCAATGTTATTATACTTATTCTGTTATCTGCATATATATACGTTTATCTTAATATCAATGTTGTGATTTTGCCAGAACATAATCGATTTATAAACGCATTTATATATAGTATACAAAACTTTGTTCCAATTAGTATCATTGCTGAAGAAATCTTAGGAACTATTGTTTTATCACTATTTACTATTTCATATACTAGAAAAGTTATAAAATAAAAATCTCTTCACTGGGATTTTTTACATACTTGCTTTTAAAATACCAACAATCTCATCATGAGATAGTTCTTTATAACCACCATTCATTGAAAATGTTGCATCAGCAATGCCTTCAATCATTTCATCAGTCACACCTAAGTCATGAATATTCATAACTAATCCCAAATGATTCATATAATCTTCCATTGCCTTTAATCCTTCTAATGCGATTGTTTCATCACTTTTACCTTCTGGAGATACATTCCAAACATTTAATGCAAAACGTTTAAACTTATCTAAAGCATAAGGCATAATATAACGGTAATATGCCATTGATACAGCTGATAATGTCATGCCATGAGTAGCATCTGTATAAGCACCGACTGCTTGTCCAATCATATGAACCATCCAATCTGTTGTCTTTCCTTTTGCGACTAAGGTATTTAATGCCCAAGTTGCAGTCCACATAATATTACTTCTTGCCTCATAATCTTGAGGATTTTTGACAGCTATTTGAGAACTATGAATCAATGATTTTAATAATCCTTCCATTATATAATCAGAAGTATTATCATCACTTCCGGAAAAATATTGTTCTAAAATATGAGACATAATATCATAAAAACCAGCGACCATTTGATAAGTTGGTAATGTATAAGTATAAACTGGATTTAAGATTGAGAATTTTGGAAAAACATTTTCACCAAAAACATGTCCAATCTTTAATTTTGTTTCATGATTGGTAATCACTGCTCCACCATTCATCTCTGAACCAGTACCAACCATTGTTAAAACACAACCTACTGGAATGATTTCATTATCAACATCTTCCATTTTTAAGTAATACTTATCCCATGGGTCCTCATTACAATATGCTGATACAGACACTGCTTTTGCATAATCACAAACAGACCCACCACCCACTGCTAAAATCAAATCGACTTGATGCTCTCTAGCTATAGAAACACCTTCATATAATTTTTCAACAGTTGGATTAGGCATAACTCCTGATAACTCATAAACTGTTTTATGTGATTCATTTAAAATCTTCATAACATCATCATAAATTCCATTTTTCTTAATAGATCCACCACCATAAACAAGTAAAATTCTTTCACCATAATTCTTTAACTCATCTCTTAAATATTCTAATGAATCTTCTCCAAAATATAATTTTGTTGGATTACAATAACTAAAATTTCCTAACATATACTTCTCTCCTTTTATAATTTTTTTCCTAACTCATAAGCCTGGTTCATAAAATCTTTTATAACAGACTTTGACTCGTCACTTTCTTCACATCCACCTGCTAAAACCATTCCTAAATCTTTCCAGCCAAGTGCCTCTGTAAAGAAGCGATAAAATGAAACAGACTGTTCAAAAGCATAAAATTCTTGACTGCCAGCAGTCATTAATAAAATGGTTTCTTTATATGGATATTCATCATTTGTGGATATCGCATAAAGACGATCAATAAATGATTTTAATCTTGCTGAAAGACTCCAAAAATAAAGTGGCGAAGCCATGACAACTGTATCAGCCTTTTCAAATAAAGGATAAATATCTTGCATTTGATCTTGAATAACACAATGATGATTATTCTTTTGACAAGCCTTGCAGCCCTTACATCCTTGTATAACATAATTGAGATTAATTTTCATGACATGATGTCCTGCTTCACTAGCTCCTTTTATAAAATAATCTGATAATTGATTTGTATTCCCATGACGATTTCCACTACCAACAATGACTAAAATATTTCTCATTCTACTCACCTACTCTTTCAATGTGTAATTGTCCACTCAATTCTTGAATATAATCACTTCCTTCAATGGCTTCTCCTAATATGTATAACTCACTATAAGCATGACTTTCTCCATAATACATCACCACATCATCCCATAAAGCAAAATAAGCCAGTGTTCCCTTTCCACCTTCTTGCAATAATGGTGTATCTGTTGTATCAAGAGGTTTCAGTGGATAGAATATTTTTTCATTATTACCATAATTCTCGACTGTGATATCTAATGGCAATTGCTGATAGAGTGTTTGTGATGCTGTGTTGTCTTTTAATAAATAGATGATTTCAGACATTTGATTGCTGACTTTTATTTTCATTGATTTTTCCTCCTGAATTTTCATTTGAATATTTGTTTGTTTTTGATAATCATCTTTTTGGCTTTGACAACTATACAAACCAAGCAAATAAATTATAAAGATAAATATTCCTATTCTTTTCACTTACTCACCTTCTTTATTAATTCTATTTTATTTCTATTTCTTACAAATATCAAATACCTATATTCAATATCTTGTCATACCTAAAACGTATAGATAAAAAAACAGAATACATCGAATGTACTCTGCTATTCTATTAATCTTCAATATATCCCTGAAAACTATTTTCAGTTAAAAAATTGATAGCTTCTTGCAAGGCCGTATTGACATCAAAAGCATTGTTGATTTTTGAATTTAACCATGAGTAATCTGCCTTTTCAAAAGCTCTATCATAGCCTGATCTAAATGTTTTATAATAATTCAATTCAGCCCCAAATGTTGGAATGGGTTGAATCAACAAACTGTTATATGACCTCATAATTGCTGATAAAGGAACATGATAATCATTATCATCCAATACAGACCAGTCATCACATTGATATTTCCAGGTTTTGATGATTTCCTGCTTTGTATAGGCTAAAATATCATATTCTTCTTTTGTAAGAGATTGAAAATCAAGCATATATGATATATTATCTTGCATTTGTTCCATATTTGACATACCTGAAAGAACCGCTACAACACCATCATAACTTGCACAATAACGTATTGCATAACTTGCTGTACTCGCATGAGGATAAAGTGCCTGCATCTTTTCAATTGCCGTCTGAGGAATATTCACTAATGCACCACCTTTGACTGGTTCCATAATGATGACTTGACACCCATGTTTTCTAATCACATCATAGCATGCTTTTCCTTGAATCATAGATTCATTATCATCATAATAATTCATCACTATTTGTACAACTTCTACTTCTGGATGCTCAGTTAATATTTGATCTAAATGCGTTGCATCATCATGATAAGAAAAACCTATATGTTTAATTTTTCCCTCTGTTTTCCATTTTTTCATATAATCAAATAAATGATTCTTTTCAACTTCTATTTCATATAAAATACGATTTAAATTATGTAATAAATAGTAATCAAAATATTCAACTCCACACTTATCTAATTGTTCTAAAAAGATTGATTCAACTTGGTCCTCAGAAGGAAGATTGAATGTGGGAAACTTTGATGCCAAAACATACTGATCTCTTTGATATCTATCAACCAATGCTTTTTTATTGCATTCTCTGATGTACCATCATGATAAACATATGATGTATCAAAATAAGTGAATCCTGATTCAATAAATAAATCAACCATCTGATTCAATTGTTGTTGATCTATATCTGTTGGATTATCACTTATCAAAGGTAATCTCATCAATCCAAAACCTAATTTTCCTAAACTCATTTTATACCCTTCTTTCTTTTTCATTTATATTTTATAAACTCTTTTAAGACTCTCTAAACGATACGATGTATCTTCTACTTTTTTGACATCAAGAGCTGCTATTCTATTCATATCCTCATCACTTAAAGTAAAATCAAAAATATTTATATTTTCTTTCATTCTTTTATCATCATGAGATTGAGGGATAACGACAATTCCTCTTTGAATATGCCATCTCAATATAATTTGTCCAACACTTTTTCGATATTGATAACTAAGTTCTTTTAATAACTCATTATCAAACAAGTGATTCATCCCTGATGCAAAAGGTGACCATGCCTGCAATTGAACATCCCATTCCTGATATAATTTTCTTTCATCTTCCCGCTGCATAAAAGGATGACACTGAATTTGATTTACTGCAGGTTTGACTTCTGTGTTATAAATTAAATCATATAAACGATCATCAAAGAAATTGGAAACACCAATTGCTTTGATTTTTCCCTCTTTATATAATTCTGTTAAAGCTTTCCATGCGCCATAATAATCACCCAGAGGACGATGAATCAAATACAAATCAATATAGTCTAACTGTAATTTTTCTAATGATTCATCAAAACCTTTCTTTGCTTTTTCATAACTATTATCAGTTACCCATAACTTAGAAGTTATAAAAAATTCATTTCTTGGTATTCCGCTTTTTAAAATTGCATTTCCAATAGCTTCTTCATTTCCATAAATAGCTGCTGTATCAAACAAACGATAACCAGATTCGACTGCCTTTAAGACAATATCTTCACACGCTTTTAAATCTGTAAATCCACAGACTCCAAATCCTATTTGAGGTATAATAATGCCATTATTTAATTTGATATATTCCATATTTCTCTCCTTTACACAATATATTATCTTTGTTACAATTGTATTGTAATATCCTCGAGTTACTTGAGGTCAAGAACTTTTTTTGAAAAAGGAGAAAAATATTATGTATACTTTAAAAGAAGTCTGTCTTTTACTTGATATGAGCGAACATACTTTGCGTTATTATACTGATCAAAATATTGTCCCACATGTCCAAAGAGATAAAAATAATAGAAGAATATTTAATGATGAAACACTTGATTGGTTACATGGCGTAAAATATTTAAGAGGTCTCGGCATGTCTATTGATGATATTCGTGAATTTCAATATTTATGTCAGCAAGATGGTGATGAAGCTATTTTGCAAAGATTGACTATTTTAACCAAACAACTTGAAAAAAGTAAACAAGAACTTAATCAAGCACAACAAAGAGTCAAATATTTAGAAGATAAAGTCCTAAGAGAAAAAATGATTCTTGAACATCTTATTCCCGACGATAAGAATCCTTCTCAAAAGAAATACAATGACTAAAGACCAGAAGTTTATCTTACTTCTGGCCTTTTTCTACTTTTCATTAATAATTTTCACTACATAACACTGTTTCTTATAAAAAGAAATTCCACATGCTAATGCATGTAAGTATCCCTTATTCCTTATAGCATCAATATAATTTTTTTCTTTAATTTATTTGGCTACTATAAATTGCTATCAACTTTTAAATACATAAAAACGTAGAAAAAGATGCCAATATTTTTTGACATCCTATTTTATTTATCTTATAACCACATTGACAATCTTATTCTTAACCACAATCACTTTGACGATATTTTTACCATCAGTATGCGTCTTCACATTATCTTGTGACAATGCTTCAGTTTTCACAACTTCGTCATCTTCATCCTTAGCAACGGTAATTTTAGCACGAAGTTTTCCATTCACTTGAACAGCCATTTCTACTGTTGTCTGTTCTAACATTTTTTCATTATATATTGGCCATGCTTCATAAGCAATTGTTCCCTCATGCTCTAACAAAGTCCACATTTCTTCACAAATATGTGGAGCAATACAGCTTAACATCTTGACTAAGTTTTCAGCATATGGACGATATAATGTTTTGGCTTTATAAGCTTCATTTACAAAAATCATCATTTGTGAAATAGCAGTATTAAATCCTAATGTTTCATAATCAGCAGTCACTTTTTTCACAGTAGCATGATAAATATAATCTAATGAATGATCATTTTCATCAGTCAATTTATCTGATTCAATGATTAAACGATAAACACGATCCAGCCATTTTCTTGCTCCATCTACACCACTTTCACTCCATGGTTTACTTGCTTCTAATGGTCCCATAAACATTTCATAAACACGTAATGTATCTGCACCATAAGCTTCAATAATATCATCAGGATTAATAACATTTCCTTTTGATTTACTCATTTTTTCTCCATTACCACCTAAAATCATACCCTGATGGTATAACTTTTGGAATGGTTCTGGATGTGATACAAATCCTTTATCATATAAATAACGATTCCACATACGTGAATATAATAAATGTCCAACAGCATGTTCTGGTCCACCAACATACAAATCAACTGGTAACCAGTGATCTAATAACTTTCTATCAGCGATTTCTTTATCATTATGTGGATCAATATAACGCATATAATACCAACTGCTACCTGCACTTCCTGGCATTGTACTTGTTTCACGTTTTCCGTGTTTTCCATCAACTTCTACATTTACCCAGTCAGTGGCTTTATCTAATGGTGAAGCTCCTGTTTTAGATGGTGAATAATCTTCTAATGGTGGTAAAATCAATGGTAATTGATCATCTGATAAGGCAACAGATGTTCCATCATCAAAATTAATTACAGGAATTGGTTCACCCCAGTATCTTTGACGAGCAAAGATCCATTCTCTCAAACGATAATTAACTTTTTGTTGACCACAATGATGGTCTTCTAACCATTTTGTCATAGCTGCAATGGCATCTTCTTTATTCATACCATCTAAAAAATCAGAATTGATATGTAATCCATCTTGAGTCCATGCTTCCTTAGAAACATCTCCACCTTCCAAAACAGGAATAATATCAATACCAAATTTCTTTGCAAATTCATAATCTCTATCATCATGTGCAGGCACTGCCATAATTGCTCCAGTTCCATACCCTGCTAAAACATAATCAGAAATCCAAATAGGAATTTCTTTTTGATTGACAGGATTAATCGCATATGCTCCTGTAAATACCCCTGTCTTCTCTTTATTTAACTCTGTACGTTCTAATTCTGACTTTGTTGCACAAGCTTGTACATAGCCTTCAACCGCTTCTTTTTGTGAATCAGTTGTGATTTTAGCAACCAATTCATGTTCTGGTGCCAAAACACAATAAGTTGCTCCAAATAAAGTATCACAGCGTGTTGTAAAGACTGTAAACTTATCATCATGTCCTGATACTTTAAAGTCAACATGTGCACCAATAGATTTACCAATCCAGTTTCTTTGAATTTCTTTTGTAGATTCAGGCCAGTCAATTTCTTCTAATCCCGCTAATAGTTTTTCAGCATAGGCAGGAATATCAATTACCCATTGTTTCATATTCTTTCTAACAACTGGGAATCCACCACGTTCACTCTTCCCATCAATGATTTCATCATTAGCTAGAACAGTTCCCAACTCTTCACACCAGTTAACTGGAATATCTACATTTTTAGCCAACCCATCTTGATATAATTGTTTGAAAATCCATTGTGTCCATTTATAATAATCTGGATCACATGTAGAAATACATTTATCCCAATCAAATGAGAATCCTAACATCTTTAATTGCTTTGTAAATGTTGCAATATTTTCTAAAGTGAATCCTTCAGGATGATTTCCTGTTTTGATTGCATATTGTTCAGCCGGTAAACCAAAAGCATCAAATCCCATAGGATGCAATACATTATATCCTTGCATTCTTTTCATTCTTGACATAATATCAGTGGCTGTATATCCCTCTGGATGTCCAACATGTAATCCTTGTCCTGATGGATATGGAAACATATCCAAAGCATAATATTTTGGTTTTGAAAAATCCCATACATCTGTATAGAAAACCTTATTTTCATCCCAATACTTTTGCCACTTCTTTTCAATTTGTTTGTGATCAAACGGCATACTCATTTCCTCCTTTAAAATATAAAAAGTCGTCCATCTAAGGACGACTTTATCGCGTTACCACCTTAGTTCATGTATTTACATGCCCTCAACACCTTAACGCAGTGATACGATCAAAACTACTCATTTCATTTTGACATCTCCAAGGCGAGTTCATTGCATCCTCTACTTGTTTTCACCACCCACAAGTTCTCTACAAGATTCCTAACAACTACTATTCCTCTTCATTGATTTTACATACACATCATTATATCATATGTTTTTTGAATTTCAACCGATTTCTTTTGAATTATGTGATGAAAATGGATAGAAATTCTTTTATTCCTTTAAATGCATAACAGTATTCATCTTCAATACATAAAAGAGTGGTGGTAACTGACTTATAAAAACCAGACCATAAGAAAGACCATAAACAATCAGTAAGATCTGATAATTAAACGCAAAAGAAAATGTATCATTCAATAACAGTTCCTGTACAAACTGATTCACAAGATGAATTATTTGCCAATATAAAAGTGTACACATCAGTTGTGAAAATAAAATAATTTCTAATGATTCATACAAAACAATTCTCAATAAATCAAAAGAATTCGCTCCAAAACATTTCATAATCGCTAAATCTTTTTTCTTTTGAACAACGTTCAAAAACATGACTTCTCCTATTAAAAACAACGACGAAAGAATTGCAAGTATGGAAAAAACAATCAAAACAATTCTCACTTGTTTCATTGTATCTGTAACATTCTTTGAAGTTGAGGCTCCTACTTCTATAAATTTATATTCAGGTAAATCTTTTTTTAATTGTGCAATGATATCACTTCTTTGATATTCTGGTTGAATATAAACTAAACCTAAAGTCTTTTTAACTTGGTTTTCATCATATTGATAGATATCCTTTAATAAATGGATATAAGCATTTTCTTTTTGATAAAGGGTATCCAGAGTTGTTGATTGATCAGTAATTCCAACAATTTTTAAAGTTACTGGCTTGACTTGATTATCGTGCTGATACCATGAATAAACTGTTTGTCCAATTAATGACGAGAGATCTTCCTTCTGCCACAAATGTTTAGCAGTTGATAATGATAAAAGAATATCTTGATCATCCTCAGGATAGTTTCCATATTTTAATTGCATATTCAGATATGGTGAAGCATCATCCCCAATAAATAGAACTTGTGATTCTTGATAACGTTCTAAGTGAAAACTGATACCGAGATTCTCATAATCATCTAAAAAAAGCTGAACCCTTGAAATGGATTCATAGGTTTTCAGTTGATTATAAGTTTGTTGTGAAATAGATTGCTTCGATTGATTTTGGAAACTGATACTTGAAGCAGGAACAAGTGAGTAAATATAATCTTGAATTTGTTTTTCCAATCCTTGACTCATTGTCAGTGTTAAAACAATACATAAAAAGGATAGAGTTAAACCAAAGATGAGTTGTAGAGAACGTGATTTATGTGACAACAATGACATAAAGGAAAGAGAAAGTTTAGAAAATGGAAGATGATAGGGTTTCTTTGATATTTTTTCTATTTTTTGGCATTCATGTATAATTTGATGTCCTGTTATTTGTCCGTCTGTTATTGTATAGATTTCATCACAATATTGTTGTACTAACTCATGATTATGTGATACTAAAATCACAAGACGATATTGTGATTCTTCTTTAAGCAGTTTCATAACCTCAACAGCATGTTCCGAATCTAATGAACCTGTTGGTTCATCACATAATAAAATATCAGCTTGCTGATATTGAGATCTCAAATAAGCAATTCTTTGTCTTTGTCCATGTGAAAGAGAAGGCATATTCAGTTCCTTGAATTCTTCAATATTAAGACGTATTTCGGTATTTGAAAGTTTTTGAAAATAGTGTGATAAACGTATATTCTGATGAACAGTCAACCATTGAATTAAGTGAAAATTCTGAAATATAAAACTCACATGTTTTCTGCGATAGTTTGATAAATGACGTTTGACATATTTTCCATTAAAGATAATATTACCTTGAAAATCACGATCTATACCACCAATAATATGTAATAATGTACTCTTCCCACAACCAGATGCTCCAACAATTCCCATCATTCCACAATCAGGCATTTCTAAACATATATCATCCAGCACCTTCTGATATTGATAACGCTTGGATATATGTGATAATTTCAACATAACTATTCCTCCCTTAAAACATCAATCATATCTGTTTTCATCATCCTTTTCATTGGAACAAGACTTCCTATCATTGTCATGAACATATAAACAATAATCAGAAAAATATATAAATCAAATGGTGTCACAATGATTTTCTTTAAAACCAACCGTATATGAATATGCTGAGCAATCCGATAAACATCATTGACATAAAAATAAACAAGCATTGATAATAAACATCCCCCTAATCCCATCATCATTCCCATAAATAAAGCTTCCATAAATGATAAAAAGAATAATCTTTTTTTACTCATCCCAAGTGACAGTAAGTAAGCAACATCATGTTTTCGCTCTAAATAAATAATTGATTCAACAATTGCAATCAAAAGTAAAGAAATCACAAAACTCACTCCTATAAAAATATATGCAATGAATCTTGCTAAAGTCAGAATAGACTGATAATTCTCTACCCTTTCAATCACATCACTATAAACATTGTATTCTTTAGATAACTGTTCATATAATTCTCTTGCTTTCTTTGTTTTGGCTTCAATTTCTAAAACATGACTGTTAGTAAAGTTTTGTAATGATTCTCCAAAAGAAGAGAAACAATAAATATCTTCACTATCAAAAAAACTATCTGCAATGACACCCACAATTTTCATATCAAAGACTTGCTGCTGATAGGTAAACTGAATTATTTCTTTGGATTTAATGGATTGATACAAGGAATGTGAAACTAGAATCTCATAGGCTGATTGTGGTAATCTTCCCTGCTGTAAAGGGATATGATTGGTTTGCTGGGGTAAATAATGAACCATGCATGATAACGATTGTGAATCATTTGTAAGTGATAATTGTTCTAAATAGGATGCATATTGGACATAGTGAATGAAAGTATTGTTTATAAATTCTTGAAAGGCTGTTCCATCTCTTTTTTCAATTGTCATCGTATTGGCATGCACGGATTGCCATTCACTTTCTTCAATAGCCTCAAAAACGCCATTCATAGCTGTGACAATGCAAAAGAAAGAGACAATCACAATCCACTGAAACAAAAAAAGAAACACGAGTTTGTTTCTTTGATGTAGTAATTGTTTGATTGGATAATGGATTAATGAGGAATGATGGTATTTTTGATGATGAATAGGAAGTGATTTTTTCTTTTTCATCCGTCCTTTTAATTGTCCATTTTGCAATGTTAAAACATGTTCACAATACTGATTGAGTAAATCTAAGTCGTGTGAAACGACAATAACTAATGAATTTTGTGATAGTTTTTGAAGTTGCTCCATTACAACATGTGCCTGTGAAGAATGAAGAGCTCCAGTTGGTTCATCAGCTAGAATTATAGATGATTGTTTTAATAGAGCTTTTGCTATAGAGGCTCTTTTTAATTGACCACCTGATAATTGAGTTGGATATCTTGATAACAGTGAATCTATTTCTAATTGAGACGTTATTTTCTTTAATTGATTCATATCATAAAATACATGACTGACCTGACAGGGCAATATAATGTTTTCCTTTAATGTCAAAGCTGAAATCATATCTTTGCTCTGCATCATATAAGAGATATTCTGACGTATAAAAGCTGGTCTATCTACGATGATTTCTCCATTATAAAAAATATCTCCCTGATAGTCTTTATCCAGCATTCCAATGACATAAAGCAGCGTACTTTTTCCACACCCACTTTCTCCCTGTATACCAATCATTCCTGTATCAGGAAAAACGATAGATATATCATCAAGAATGATACGATCTTGAAATTTTTTTGAAATATGTTTTAACTCTAACATTGTCTCCTCCTTTATGTTATAATCACACATGGTGATTAAAATGAATCAATTTCCTTATACATTCGATAACAAGCGTTATCATACTTATAATTACTTTTTAAAAAATAAATATCAGAAAAAAATCGCAAAAGTTTCTTTAAATGCAGGATTTACCTGTCCTAATCGAGATGGTACCAGTGGTTTTGGTGGATGTATATTCTGTTCCGATAAAGGATCTGGAGATTTTGCAGGAAATGTTTATGATTCTTTGCAAAAACAATTTGCTGATGTTTCTTCCATCATGCGTCAAAAGTGGCCTGATTGTCAGTTTATTGCGTATTTTCAGGCCAATACAAACACTTATGGTTCTGTTGAACGATTAAAACAAACATTTGAACCTTTTATTCACTATCCAGATGTTGTGGGTATTGCGATTGCAACAAGACCCGATTGTTTAAGTGAAGAGATTTGTGATTATCTTTATGAATTATCACAAAAATGTGACTTATATATAGAATTAGGATTACAAACCATTCATGATCAAACTGCTCAATTCATCAATCGTGGGCATGATTATCAGACCTTTCTAGATGGCTTATCACGTTTAAGACAAAGAAACATTGATGTATGTGTCCATATTATTAATGGTTTGCCTTATGAAACACATGAAATGATGATGGAAACTGCCAAAACTGTTGGTCAGTTAGATATTCAGGGATTAAAAATTCATAATCTCTTTATGTTAAAAAATACGGTTCTTCATCATATCTATCAAAAAGAGCCATTTCCTATACTTTCTAGAGATGAATATATTCAATTGGTTGTCAAACAGTTAGCATATATTCCAGACAATGTTATCATTGAACGGTTAACTGGTGATGCTCCATTGCACGATCTTGTTGAACCTTTATGGTCCATTAAAAAAGTAACTATCTTAAATGATATTGATAAACTGATGAAAGAAAAAGACATCTACCAAGGATGTCTCTTATAAGAAAAAGATCCTTTCGGATCTTTTTTATTCTGTTTCAATTAAACCGTAATCTCCATCATGTCTCTTATAAACAACACTGATAAGATTTGTTTCAGTATCCTTATAAACAAAGAATGAATGTCCAATTAATTCCATTTGCATAATAGCTTCTTCCATATCCATAGGTTTTGGACTAATTGTCTTTGTTTTAACGATAACATCTTCCTCTTCGTTTTCTAATGGTTCAATAGAAGATACGTTGAATGCGAGTTTATTATCTTTAGATTTTCTACTCAATCTCGTTTTGTACTTTCTAATTTGCCCTTCTAACTTGTCAATGACTAGATCAATTGCATTATAAAGATCTTCATCAATGACTTCTGCTCTTAATAATACATATTCTGTTGGAATAGTCACTTCGATTTTTTGACCAACTGGATAAGTTCTGATTAAAACTTTTGCTTCAACATTGTCGCTCATGATAAAATACTTATCTAACATGTTTAGCTTTTTATTGACTTTTGTTTCAATCCCTTCAGTTAGTTCAATATTTTTTCCTCTAATAATGACTTTCATAAATATTCCTCCTTTGATAATTATATTATACAATAATTTTAAATAAATTACACTCCTTAGACACAAAAAAGTGAAAAAGCTCCCATAGGAGCTTACAAATATTTTTTTAAATCTTCTGTTTTATCTAAATTCTCCCATGGTAAATTCAAATCACCTCTACCAAAGTGTCCATAAACGGCTGTATTTAAATAAATTGGTCTTAATAATTGTAGTGTATCAATAATACCTTGAGGTGTTAATTGAAACTCTGTTTTAATAGCATGTAAGATCGTATCTTTGGAAATCTTTTCTGTATCATATGTTTCAATATAAACGCTTGTTGGCTCTTTCACACCAATAGCATAAGACAACTGAATTTCAATACGATCACAAAGTCCAGCAGCCACAATGTTTTTAGCCATATATCTTGCCATATAGGCAGCACTTCTATCAACCTTTGATGGATCTTTACCAGAAAAAGCACCACCACCATGACGAGCTGTTCCACCATATGTATCAACAATAATTTTACGTCCTGTCAGTCCTGTATCACCATGTGGACCACCAATTACAAAACGTCCTGTTGGATTGATATAAACTTTATAATCAGTATTCATATCATATTTTTTCACAACATCTTTCATAATAACATTTTGAATATAATCTTTAAATAAACGTTCATCAAAATCATCATCGTGCTGAATTGACATTAAGATTGTATCAATACGTGGATTTTGCATATCTGAATAATCAATTGTCACCTGTGATTTCATATCAGGACGGGCCCATTTAAATTCACCAGCATGTCTTTTTTCAGTTGCATAACGCACCAGATGATGAGCAATAGAAACAGGTAATGGCATATAGCCTTCTGTTTCATTACAAGCATAACCAAACATAATGCCCTGATCTCCAGCTCCACCAACTTCGACATTTGTTCCTAAAGCAATATCTACTGATTGAGTATCCATCACAACCTCAATCTGACAATGATCAGCATCAATTCCTAGTTCATCACTTGTATACCCAATTTTTCTTAAAACACCTCTCGCAATACTTTCATAATCAACTTTCGCATTGGTTGTGATTTCTCCACCAATAACTAATAGATTTGTTGTTGTAAAACATTCACAGGCAACTCTTGAATAAGGATCCTGTGCTAAACATGCGTCTAAAATTGCATCACTAATTTGATCACAGACTTTGTCTGGATGTCCTTCTGAAACAGATTCAGATGTAAATAAAATCTTTTCCATTTTTCTTTCCTCCCAATTCAATAAAAAAAGCTTTCAAGAGGAAAGCTTTGTGCTTCCTCTTATTGTTCAAGTAAACTTGCTAGGTAAGGCACCTTCTTTAAAAAGGGTTGCCACCACTTCATTGATCCTCATCTCGTGGTTCTTAATAAGAGCTTTCTATTATTGATATAATTTTGTTAGTTCTTCATGACTTAGAGATGTCATGGCTTCAATGAGTTCCATTTCTAATCCTAAATCATAAAGAATCGCAGCGATTTTTAACTGCTCTTGCTTTCTTGTATTCATAGTATCACCACTATTAGTTTATCCCAATCAAATGACATTATTCTACAAATCAAGACTTTCTCAATTATATGCTACTGATATCTATAAATCAAGAGATATTTTCGCATATTAAGATTATAACACATATTTTTTGATATTTTTCTCAAATTTGTCTCAATTTTTATTTTCTTTTAATAAATCTCTAATTTCAATTAACAATTCCTCAGTTGATGGACCTTTTTCTTCCACAATTTCCTCTTCTTGTTTTTGACGTAAAGACGATAACTTCATAACAAACTTTAACATCATAAAGATGACCAAAGCAATAATCAAAAAATCAATAACATTTTGTAAAAAACTTCCATACATTAAAGAAATTCCTTCACTGATAACTTTCTCATTCTCCATAATAGGTTCTTTTAAAACCAAAGATAATTTTGAAAAGTCAGCAGCACCAGTAATTAAGGTAATAATAGGCATAATCATATCATTGACTAATGATGAAACAATTTTACCAAATGCTCCACCAATAATGACTCCTACTGCCATATCTAGAACATTACCTCGCATGGCAAATTCTTTAAATTCTGTAATGAACTTTTTCATTAGATTGCCTGTACCTCTAAAACACCAGGAACTTCTTCAATGAGGATTTGTTCAACACCATCTTTGAGTGTAGCATCAAGCATTGTACAACCAGCACATGCTCCGTGCATTTGGACATACACAATACCTTCTTCAAATTTAATAAATTCAATATCTCCACCATCTCTTTGAAGATATGGTCTTAATTTATGAATAACCTTTTTGATTTCTTCTTCTACATTCATCATTCATTCCTCCTCGTATTTTTCATATTATACCATAATTTTTAAAATATAAAAGTATCATAACCTTTTTTCACTTTATTGTGAATTTGAAATGTGATATAATCACATTGATTGGAGGGCTGTTAATGGAATATCGCGTCAAAACTGGTGATATTATTGATGTGACCATTACTGGAATTCAACCTTATGGTGCATTTGCATCTTTGCCTGATCATTCCTCTGGATTGATTCATATCTCTGAAATTTCTGATAAGTTTGTTAGAAATGTTGAAAGTTTTGTTCATGTTGGTGAAATCATTCGAGTGAAGGTCATTGATATAGATGAAAAGAGTCATCAAGCTAAACTTTCTTTAAAAGCTGTTCATAGTGCAAAAAGAAAGTATAAAAGAGCCTATAAAAATCAAAGGGAAAAGATACAGGAAACACCTTTAGGATTTAATCCATTAAAAGAGAAATTGCCTGAGTGGATAGCTCAAGGCATCATAAAGGAGGAAGAATAATGATTAAAGTTGATTTATCTCAAGCAAAATTAACAGAAAGTATGGATTCATACAAAGAACAAGTTACATCTATTCATGATATGATTCATAACAAAACTGGAAAAGGAAATGATTTCTTAGGTTGGGTAGATTTACCTGTTGCTTATGATAAAGATGAAGTCAAAGCAATTCAAGAAAAAGTTTTAGAATTAAAAGATGAAATTGATGTTTTATTAGTTTGTGGTATTGGTGGTTCTTATTTAGGAGCGAGAGCAGCTATTGAAGCATTGAATGGTTTGTTCCCTGCTAATGATGTTCAAATCATTTATGTTGGTAATACATTCTCTTCTAATTACTTAACTCAAGTTAAAGAATATGTAAAAGATAAAGAATTTGCAATTAATGTTATTTCTAAATCTGGAACAACAACAGAAACTTCTATTGCATTTAGAATCTTTAAAGATTTACTTGAAGCAACAAAAGGAAAAGAAGTTGCAAGAAAAAGAATTGTTGCAACAACTGATAAAGAAAAAGGTGCATTAAAAACTTTAGCAACAAATGAAGGATATACAACATTTGTTGTGCCTGATGATGTTGGTGGACGTTATTCAGTTTTAACTGCTGTTGGTTTATTCCCAATTGCAATGGCTGGAATTGATATTGAAGCTATGTTAAAAGGAGCTGCAGATGCAAGAGAAACTTACAACAATCCTAACTTAGATGACAACGCTGCTTATCAATATGGTGTAGCAAGACAAATGTTATCTAAACAAGGTTATCCTGCTGAAATGTTTGTCACATATGAATTACAATTAGCAATGACTGCTGAATGGTGGAAACAATTATTTGGTGAATCTGAAGGTAAAGAAGGAAAAGGAATTTTACCAACAAGTGCAACTTTCTCAACTGATTTACATTCACTTGGACAATTTATTCAAGAAGGTACAAAAGTCTTATATGAAACGGTTTTAAAAATTGAAAAACCAATTTCTGATTTAGAAATTCCTACTGATAAAGATAATTTAGATAATTTAAATTATTTAGCTGGTAAAACTGTTGACTATGTTAATAAAAAAGCATGCGAAGGAACAATCGATGCTCATGTGAATACTGGTGGTGTACCAAATATTCAAATTACACTTGATGAATTAACACCATATTCATTTGGATATATGGTTTATTTCTTTGAAAAAGCATGTGCTATGTCAGTCTATTTATTAGATGTTAATCCATTTAATCAACCTGGTGTTGAAGTTTATAAAAAGAACATGTTTAAATTATTAGGGAAACCTGGAGCATAACATACCAAGGCATAATCTAAAAAAAGATTATGCTTTTTTCTTTGTAATCAGTCTTGTTATTCCAAATATTTCCTATATATAGGTATTTTATTTCATATTATTTGAAAATATAAGTATAGCATTATTCTCTTTTATTACATTGACGAATTATGAAATAAAAAGTACAATAAGTATAGATATGGGGAGACAATGGCATGAAAAAACAAAAAAGTCCGCTAAATAAAATCAAAATATACTATCGCCTTTTTTTATAATTGTTATAGTGATTTGCATATTTGGAAATATATATTCTTCATTAAGAACAGTTCATTCGAATTCTGTTTCTCAATTACATGATATTTCTAATGTTATAGGGAGTAGAATCCAAACAACTATTCAATTGCTTGAGTCTATACGCTATGATGAAATTATTGGAAATACACAGCTTTCATTAAAGGAAAGAGCTGAAAAATTAAAAGTATACAGCAATGCATTTCATTATAAAATCATGGGTATTACCGATGAAGAAATCAATGTTTATTCTTCTAATGATAAAGCTGGTAATCTTGCACGTAGAGACTTTATGCAAAAATTATATTCGACTGGTGAAACACAGGTCACGAATATTTATAGTGCTGGTGAAAATGGTTCGTTACTTATTTACACAATTGCTGTCCCTATTTTTAAAGATGAAAAAGTTGTTGGTAGTGTTTGGGCTTCTCTTGCTCAAAATGAATTAGAGGAGATAATACTGTCTTTTGTAAAACGTAATCAGTCAGATGACTTTGTTTTATTTGGAAGTGAAAATACTGTTCTTGCTTCTTCTGAAGAAGGAACATATGATACGAGCTTAGATAATCTCAATCAAGGATCAACTCTATTTGGAGGAAACATAAAAACTGTTAATCAAAACTTAAAAGATCGAAAGTCTGGACATTATTATGGCTTTAAGAATGGAAAATTGTGGTATGCAAGTTATCAGAATATTGAGCAAACACCTTGGACTATTATGTTTCGTGGTAATATCTTTTCACAAATGTCAAAAGATATAGGTGGACTTGTTTCTCAATTGCTTATCATTATTATCATTGGATATATATTTGACGTAATGATGAGAAAACATATGAAAGAGAGTCTTTCTTCATGGGAAGCAACAATCGCATCTATTCAAGCAATGAATTTAAAGATTCGTGGTGAAAAAGCTGAAATGAATACTCAAGATATTTTAGACATAACAAGTCAGGGTCTTATTGATTCATTAACAGGCACTGCAACAAGAACTGTTTTTGCAAATTCTATCGTTAACAAACTTAAGTCAGCTAATCCTGATAAACTCTCTGTTTTATGTTTTATTGATCTTGATAATCTTAAAACTTTAAATGATACATTTGGTCACGAAGAAGGAGATAAAGCTTTAGCAAATATTGGATATTGTTTACGAAAATTAGAAAAGATATATGATGGTATTACAACAAGATATGGTGGAGATGAATTTTTATTGTTTATTCCTAATTTGAAATCAAGAAAGGAAGTTGAAAATCTTCTTCATGATATTATTGTTCAATTGGATTCTGAATTAAATATTAATGAAAATAAACATTCTATTCATTGTAGTATTGGTGCTTCGCTTTATCCAAATGATGCAACAACAATCAAAGATTTAATTGCAAAAGCTGATAAAGCTTTATATAAAGCAAAACATCGTGGTAAAAACACATATTGTATTTTTGATGAAATGTAGAGGAGAATCAAATGATTAGCAAAATAGAAAAATGTATATTGGCAGGTTTTATTTTGGTCAGTTTTCTTCTTTCATTATTTATTGGAATTCAAGTTAATAATAGTTATATAAAAACACAAAAACAAGATGCTAAACCATTCATTGCCTTACAATGTCAACTCATTGAAAATAAATTAAAGAGTGAATATAATTATACAGATCAATTCAATAGTTTTTTACAAGCTGATGTCCAAGCCAATATTAAAGCTTCTTCTTTATATCAAAGTGTCATGGATAAAGAAGAAGTTCTTGATATCATTATTAAATCAAAAAATGAAGTAAAATTATTTGGTTCTTCTGCTGAACCTGGAAAATTAGATAAAGATTATCCTTATCGTTTAGCAGTATTAAGAAAAGAATTAATTATTTATGGACCTATTCAAATAGATGAATATGATAAAAGCATTATTATTACAATTCTACCGATTTATAAAGATAACAATCTTATCTGCTGTGTTGCTGTTGTATTAGACGCACAAAAGATTATTGATGAATTGGGTCTTGATGTTTTAGCAGAAACATTTCATTATGATTATCAATTATGGACTGTTTCAGCGGAAACTGGACATAAACTTGTACTTGAAACATCTAATGAAAATGCTGATTACTTAGATGTTGTTGAAGAAAGTTTTGAAATTCCTGCTCAGTGGTCTTTATTAGTGAGACCTAAAAACGGCTGGGGAATTGCAATTGTTCCAATAGTCGTTATAGGGACATTCTTCGGAACAATCTTAACAAGATTATTCTATCTTCACTTAGTTGCCAAAAGAGAAAAAGATGAACTTAAACGTTTAGAACGTATTGATAGAGAAACTCAATTTTTAAATTTATTTGGTTTTATAGAATTCTTACAAAATAGTCATTCTCAAAAAACAATATTTGTTATTGAAACAACGCGAGCTCATAAAATATTTAATATGTTAGATATTGATAAACGTACTGACTGGAAAAATGACATTATTGCAACACTACAAAAATATGCTAAAAACAAGACTGTGCTAGCTAGAATACAGGAATCTATGTTTGCAATTGTATTTGATGAATACTTCGATGAAAAACAAATTCGTGAGATTCATAGAGAACTTGAAATTGAAATCATTCAATCAATTATTATTGATGACGAAAGAATTATACTACAACCTATTATTCAAGTCTTTCATTACAATCAAAATGACAATATTGAAGAAAAGCTTGCTGTAGTGCAAAAAGAGATTTGGAGACAATTATAGTTTAAGAAATAGAAATTCTATTTCTTTTTTTGATATTTTCTTCTTGACTGACTATATCTCCTATGGTATTATAAGTAAGCACTAAGAAATACGGAGGTTTAGCTCAGTTGGGAGAGCATCTGCCTTACAAGCAGAGGGTCAGCGGTTCGAGCCCGTTAACCTCCACCATTTGCCGGCTTAGCTCAACTGGTAGAGCAACTGACTTGTAATCAGTAGGTTGAGGGTTCAAGTCCTTTAGCCGGCACCATGTTTCTTGGGGAGGTAGCGAAGTGGCTAAACGCGGCTGACTGTAACTCAGTTCCTTTCGGTTCGGTGGTTCGAATCCGCCCCTCCCCACCATTTTTTTATTGGGATATAGCCAAGCGGTAAGGCAACAGACTTTGACTCTGTCATCTCCCTGGTTCGAATCCAGGTATCCCAGCCAATGTATATTTGACCCGCTAGCTCAGTCGGTAGAGCATCTGACTTTTAATCAGAGGGTCAGGCGTTCGAGTCGCCTGCGGGTCACCATTCTTAAATGCGGGTGTAGTTCAATGGTAGAACTTCAGCCTTCCAAGCTGACTACGTGGGTTCGATTCCCATCACCCGCTCCATTTAAAATTTTATAAATCCTTATGCGGGTGTAGTTCAATGGTAGAACTTCAGCCTTCCAAGCTGACTACGTGGGTTCGATTCCCATCACCCGCTCCATTAAAAAAATAACTTACAGACATAATAGTTTGTAAGTTTTTATTTTATATATAATACACAACTTTCATCTTAACTGATTTAAAATTATAAGAATTTGTATATGGATTGAACTTATCTTAGCCATTTAGTTCCCATTACAATAAATTCTCATGATACTAAACACTTAAATAAAGCAAGATATTTAGAAATTTTCACACTACCTCCGTTAACAAATACAGTTACAGAATATTTTTTATAACTTGTTTCTAATTCATTTGAATAATAAATGATATATTTACTAAATTTTTGGAGTGTCGATTCTTTGTAAACAGTTGTTTCATATTTCCTATTTTCAATGCATCCACTGTATTAATTTTTGTTATATCATTTTTTGGAATAGAAGTCATAAAACTCAATACAACAAATCAAACAATGATAATAACCATAACCAGTAATATCATTCTAATAATTTTCAATACTTTTCTCATATCTTCTCCTTATCTTACTGTTAAATATTTATCTAAATATTCTTCTACAGTCTCCAGCCATTTTCTGTAAACTTCGTCATCATTTTGAAGTCCATGCCCTGAATGGGAACATTCAAAATATTGATAATCAACATTATATTTTTGATATGCCTGCAATAATCGTTGTGACCCTTTATATGGTTGTACCTTATCATGTTTACCATACGCTACAACACTTGGAACTGTATTTTCATCCACCCACATTACTGCACATATTGGTTTGAGTTTTTCAATATAGGAACCATCCTTTATCATATTTGATGTCAGTTCCACACCGCCCATGATACCTAACAATCTTGCCGTTCCTTCTCTAGCCTCATCTGTATCTTTATCAAAACCATAAATATCCCAATCTGCAGCATAAAAACTTGATGGTCCTACGGCACCAAATAATAATTTAACAGGTACTGGTGATTCTTTGGCATCTCTGTATGCATAAATCATTGCCAGTGCATGACCAGCTGATCCACCAGCGATTCCCATTTCATTGACATGATACCCATATTTCTCTGCAGTTTCAATAACCTTTGGTATTGCTTCTTTTATTTCATTTGATTGAGATAAAACACTTTTATCATTTGTTTCATTTCTGAGCGTATAATTAATACCTGCTGTCACATAACCTTTGTTGCATAGCCAAGAAAGCATTTCTCTATCATCTGACTTATCTCCCTGGGTAAAACCTCCAGCATGAAGATAGACAACTAATCCATAATTTTTCCTTGTATTATCCCTAGGTAAGTACAGATCAAACTTATGTGCCTCTCCATCTCCATAGGCAATATCATTATAGAGTGTTCCTAAATTATCACTCCATTCAATAGAATATTTTTGTGACCATGCAGGCTTCATGGCTATTTTAGAATATGCTCCTACTCCCATAGATACTAAAAAAACAAATACACATAATAAAATAAACATACCATTTCTCCTCTTCTTATCATTTTTCACAAAAAATTACCCCCAAACAATGTTCCACCCATCAGTAAATTTAAGATTGCACGTACTACTAATCTTCCCATAATTATTCCAAACACAATAACAGCACCTAGAATAACCCATCTTTTTCCAGTCATTATTCTTCTCCTCCTTGATTTATTATTTTAATGATGTTATATTTATAACATCTGTTATGTTATGCTAAAAACAAATAGAAAGCAATAGCACTCAGTACAAATGTTAAGAAAAGGAGTTGTTTATAACATGGAATTACAAAGTGATTTTTCGAAAAAATGTATTGCTGATGCATTAATATATCTAATGCAAAAAAAGAAGTTTGAAAGAATAACAAACAAAGATATTAGTCATAAAGCTGGTGTTTCTCACATGACGATTTATCGTCATTTTAAAAACAAGAATGAAATCATATCTTATTATTTAAAAATTATATTTGATGAATGGAAACAGAAGTGGGATAACAACGATAATATTGGATATCAAATATTTTTATTCTTCCAAGAAAATAAAGAAATAATTGATATATTATATAAAGCTAATCTTCAGCATCTCCTTATTGAGCATATTTTAGCAATATGTGATTATAAAGAGGATGATTCTGATGTAATGGCTTATTCTAAGGTTACTATTGCTTATCTTATCTTTGGCTGGTGTAATGAATGGTATAAAAGAGGAATGAAAAATACACCAGAAAAAATGGCTATGTATTTTAATCAACAAAGCAATAATGGAAAAATATAAAGGGCTCATTTCTTTCAAACGAGTCCTTTTTGTTTATCGACTTGGTAATTTTCTTTTTTCAATTATAACCGCTGTTAAAATAAAGAGAAATGATACTACAATAACATAAACAATCCCTATCGATGGTAATGATGTCTGATTTTCTAATGCCAGTAGTAATGACATGATTTGTTGTTGTGGAAATATTTGAACAATGGTATGAAAAATGACATTGTCAGTAACTTGAACAAATCCTCCTGAAACAATAGTTCCTATTATTGCAAACATATTTCCAATCATCATACTCTCTTCAATTGTTTTTGATAATACATTGATCCATAAACCAAATGAAGTTGCAAAAAAGCATAGTAAGAATAATATGAATACAAATAACCCATAATCAATTGATAAAGGTATATGAAAAAGATATAAAACCAGACTTATAATGATGAACGCTGGAACAAAGAGAAAGCTCAAGACAACGACAAAATGACTTAACAAATATTGCCAGCAGGAACATGCTGTTCCTAATATGCGTTTATTCATTCCTTTTCTTTCATCAAAATAATATTGATACATTTGAACGCCCAATAATGAAATAACCATCATAAGGAATCCAAGAATATGAGAAGCAGTTCCTCCACTATTCTCATTAGGTAACGAATCTATTTGGCCATTGATGATAAGTTGAACAAGCTGGTTATATTCGTCACCTTTAGTAGATAGAATTTGTATACTATCATTTTCTAAATAAGCAACAGCATCATATTCATTCAAAACCATTTGTGATGTCTTTGGAATCTCATCCAATGGAATATAATCAACATTTTTATTTTCTCCTGTTTCTATATTGCCAACAATACCGATTTGCATCTGATAAGAAAGATTATTAGTTATATAGACTGCTATTCCCATCACAACAGGTATTAAAATTAAATAGGTTATAAAAAATGCTTTGTTATGCGCAATACGATAAAACATTAACCTCATATGTTTATACATCTTTCTTCCTCCTATATATAATCATCTGGACGATAGTTTCTATGAACAATCATCAGTAACAATAAAGACAAAACAACAAGTCCAAATATAATCCACCAATAATATTCACTTCTTCCATCATAGATAATCTGAAAAAGACAATCTACAGTCCATTTCATAGGAGAAAATTGTGCAATCATTTCAAAGAAATCACCTAAACTTGCAATAGGAAAGAAAATTCCAGATAACAAGCCCAATACAGACATTGAATTAGAAATAATTACATTTGTTAATTCTTCACTATGAATCGTAACACAAAGAGCAGTACTCAGTAATATCAAAAACAAAACAAATGCCCCCATTAATAAAATCACATAACTGATACGAGAACCACCTAAATTAACAAATGACGTGACTTGAAATAGAATCATATTGATTGATATACATAAAGACATGACTACAAAACACGCCAATATCTTTGCCATATATATACTAACCCTTGAAACAGGGCTATAAAAAATTCTTGTATTTCCACTTTTTAAATGTTTTTCTAAGAAAATATTAGCAGGAACAGTAGCTCCCATCATGGCAATAAAAACAATCATTGTCACACCATAAAAATCATAAGAACTGACTAAAGTAGTATTGTATAAACCATCAAATAGGAATCCCATAAGAAATGTCAAAACTGACGGAAATATAAGAAAGATAGTCAATGTTGCAGGTGTAAGCAATTGACATAAAGCTTGCTTAAATAATGTATAAAAACCTTTCATCATTAATCCCTCAATTTCTTTCCTGTTAATTCTAAAAAAACCATCTCTAAATTTCCTTCTTCCATTTCCATTTTGGTTATATGACAATTCTCTTGAATGATCAACAAAATGATTTTATGAAAAATATCTTCTTTTTTTGAGATTGTAATCGTCAATGAATCTTCCAATCTTTCAATATTTTCCACTCCTTGAATCATTCTTAACTGATTTTCAATATCTAATGTAAGCCCCTGTATATACAAACGATAAATCAGTGTGTCTTTATATCTTTCTAAGAGTTCATGAAGTGTACCTTCTGCTATTTTTCTCCCTTTATCCATAATGACAATTCTATCAGCAATCTCTTCTACTTCTTCCATATAATGAGTTGTATAAATAATTGTTGTCCCCATCTCTTTCAATTGTTTTAGTGATGATAATATATGGTTCCTTGATTGTGGATCAATCCCTACTGTTGGTTCATCTAAAATCAATAGTTTTGGATGATGGGCAATCGCACAAGCAATATTCAGCCTTCTTTTCATCCCTCCACTAAATGTTTTAGGGAGTTCATTTTCTTTGTCATCCAATCCTACAAACTTTAATGCATCATGAACTCTTCGTTTAAGTTCACTTTTTTGTAAACCATATAATGAAGCAAAGAACGCAACATTACGATAAGCTGATATATCCTCATAAATTGCAATTTCTTGAGGAACAATACCCAGCTGACTTTTCACATGATTGGTATGAGACATAAGTGAGTATCCAAATACATTTATCTCTCCTGCATCACTTTTTAATAATGTAGACAGTATACTTATCATTGTACTTTTCCCTGCTCCATTAGGCCCTAATAAACCTAAAATTTCTCCTTCATAAACATCAAATGATAAATTGTGAATAGCTTTATTTTCTTTGTAACTTTTTTCTGTGTTTTTGACTTCTAAGATTTTATTCATATATCTTCCTCCTTGATTTCACTATAAAGATTTCATATTATTTTGGCTACAAACTTTGCTTTCCTTTTAAGGAACTATTGGTTGCAAATCATGGTTGCGATAATTATTTATAAAAAATATTGAAATCTATTCAAAAAAATGATAGAATATAAAAGTCAAATCAAGAGTTGCGGGTGTAGTTCAATGGTAGAACTTCAGCCTTCCAAGCTGACTACGTGGGTTCGATTCCCATCACCCGCTCCATAAAACAAACAAACTCATACACTAAACGTGTATGAGTTTTCATATTCTTTCAACTTATCTTTATATATTTGAAATTCTTTATCTTGAGCGTTGATTTGTAGAATATACAAAACTTGTCCATAAATATGATTAAGATAACGCTCAGGGCTTTTTTGGTAACCAATTTTTTCTAAATGTGACTGTAATCCATATGCTTCAATATAATGCATGGTTTGTCTTATTTTTCGACGATATAAACGAGGAACTTGTATTTTTTCATTAACAACAATACCTGTAACATTCTGTTGTTGTGAATGATTGATAACATGAATTTTTTGATAATTAAGTTTTAAACCTAATGGATTAAGATATTGTTTAACTTTTCTAATCACATCAGCTGGTATCAAGTCGCCGGAAAATGTCATATCATCAGAATACCTTGTATAAGATATGTTCCTTTGTGAACACCAATCTCCTATTTCTTCATCAAAATCTTTCATAACAAGATTAGATATATAAGCAGAAGTAGGTGCTCCTTGTGGTAAATCATCATGATAAGTACATAACTGTGTCAATAACATACCTATTGGTTTAGGAAAATATGCAAGCGAAAAGCATGATTCATAGACATTAATAAATTGTATGTGGTTAAAAAAATCTTGAATATCTAATTTAAGAATTCTTTTTTGATGAACATGTGGTAACGCATTTTCTTTTAATCCAATATGAGGATGATATGCTTTTGCATAAGAGGAAATAGACTTATGATTTAATATTTGATGTAAGATTTTTCTTTGAATTGATTTAAGAAGAGGATGGGGACAATAGATTGTTCTTAATTTTCCACTATTCTTTTTTATCTTAATAATTTCATATTGGTTTTCAATAGTATTACTAATTGTATATAATAATTTTATCTTTTCTTGATCAGATAAATCACCATCAATAAGATGAAGAGATAATAAAAACTGGTTGCACATTTCCTGATTCATATACTTCCACATTTTTATCTCCCTCCTTGCTGAACAATACAAATGATATTGTCATATGGAAATGGGCGGTGACTCTACATGTCTCGTGTAGTTAAGCCCCTTGGAATATGACAATTTCCATGTCTTTATTTTTCTCATTCTTTAGCGACTCGCTAAAGTTTCGTATATCACTATTGTTCATAAATTCATCATATCACATCATTTTATTTTTCGCATCTCTTTTATATAAAATGCCATCATATATGGAAACATATCTTCATAAGATGATAATGAATTATGGAGCAATTCTTTAATCTTTGTTAAGCGATAATTAATCGTATTACGGTGTGTGTAAAGATGTTTAGCAATCGCCTGTGGACTACCATTGTATTCCAAATAATAATAAAGTGTCTTTTCTAATTCACCATGATGTTTTTGATCATATTCAATGAGTGGATCTAATAAACGATGATACATATCATCCAATATGGACTGATCATCAATTGAACAAAGAACTTGATAAATTCCCATATCTCTAAAATATAAAATCGGCTGATGAAATTGTGAAGCTAATCTTACAGCACTCAATGCACGTTTATAACTGGCAATAACATTTCTAAAATCAGTCACTTGTGTTCCTAATCCAATATGTATGAAATACTTGCTCATTCTTTTTTGCGCACGTTTATACATATTCATAATTGTTGCATCAAATAATTTTTCATCTAAATTATTCACAACTAATGTAAAATGTCCATCATACCAAAAGAAACTATAAGTACATTCTATTTTCTCAAAATAGAGTTCTATCTGAAAAGCCATACGTCTTCTTTCAATCGTATCCCATTGATCAGAATTCTCAATATCAATCAGTAATACCTGAAAAGTTCCATCCACATCAAAAGCAGTTGCCACTCCTGCTCTTGAATCTTCTACAGTTAAAGGATTCATAAAAACATTTTTAAAATACTTAGAAACTTGCCTATCTTCTTTTTCAGAATATAAACATCGCATACTAAAATCCTTTATTAAATCAGCTAAATGAACTTTCCATGGTGTTGTTAATAATGGAAAATCATGCTCATCACAATAACAAATCACATCTTGAGGAACATCAACAATATACTTTCCAGTATTAATAATTAATCCAACACTATGATATTGTATTAATTTTTGTACCAGATTCATTAATGCCCCCTCTTCTTGAAAGCCTAAGCCTGTTGTCACAGCTAATTCTTTCCCCCATAACTGACGTATAATAATCGTATCTTCTATTAAGTGAACCCAACTAATTGCATTAGCACACCCTAATTGACCTGCTAAAAGGTTTAACTGGAAACGTTCTTGTGTTTGCACCAATGCATCTTCAATTGTAAACCCCATATGTTTTCCCTCCTTATTCCTATTATATCACTTTTTGTGCAATGAGCACAAAAAAAGTCTCTATCTTTAGATTTTGAGACCCTTTTATTATTTAATATATAGTATATAATGAAATTGTATTAAAAAGGGAACAATAAAACCAAGGGAGGTACTTTTATGAACGCTACTTATGATTATTATTATTTAACACACAATTATGATACTTATCCATCTTGGATTCAAAGTGAACGTTATTTTAATTGTGATAGTTTTTCAAAACTTTTCTCATTTTTATGGAATAAATAAAATAATAGAAGATATTACAAGAAAAGCGATTGAATCGCTTTTCTATTTTATTTTATATTGAATTTCCTGATAAATTTTTTGTGTTTCTTCTTTTGTTTTAGCATTGAATACAACCACTTCTGAATTCAAATAAATCACAATATAGTCATCACAATTTTCATATGCATATAAATGATAACTTCCAAATTTTTCATTTTTAAAGCGACCGGCACCTATAACGGCATTCCCAATTCCAAATGTTCTACTTCCAGTATCTAAATTAGTTATATAATCAACAGAATCAATATCCTGATAATCTATTTCCATTGATTTTGTCATTGACGCACTGACTTTTAAATAATCATCTTCAAATGTTACATAGACATTGCCAGTAAACATCGCAACTCCAATAACCACCATAACAACAATCCCCAAAAGTGTACTCAACATTTCTTTTTTCTTATACCAAGGTTTATTATGTTGGTATTGAGTATTATTGCTATAACAAAATCTAGTTCCATAAAGCATGATGATTGTACCAGCGAACATACAAGACATCATAAGAATTGTCCCATCTTTTTTTAATAATAATGCAGCCAATAAACCTAATGTCACAACAGAAAAACCAATTCCCATTACACGGCATAATTTCTTTTCATCATACTTTTGTTTTTCTTCTTTGTTAGCTGTATTATATCCAGCAATCAAGAAACTACCTTTTCCAAGTAAAAATATTATTGAAATCACAGCAAATATAAGTGTTATTATAATCAACATTTTTCTGTCCTCCACCCACTATTTCATATACAATCCAGCTAAATGACTATCACTTGTAAAAGTTAATGTATATGTTACTGATTTGTTTTCATATAAAGCCACAACTTCACCAACGGCCATATCTTCTCCATTTTGTTTCACTTCTGCAAAATAGTGACTGGTTATCTTTTGATATTTTCCCAGTTCTCCCATTGTTTTTAATGCAGTTTCCCAATTTTCTCTTGTAAATTGTCGTTGCATTTGTGGTGTACAAGCATTATAAAGAACTTGATAATCATGAATATGAGTGATAGTTCTTTCACTCCACTGCAACAATAATTCTTCATTAAATAGTCCAGATGTACCTAATGGTGTGGTTTCAGGAATTAATGAACGAATATAGAATATAGCTGCAATCACAAGAGCAATAATCACTATACCAATACTAACGATAAGTTTAAGGTGAGATTTCTTTTTAATAACTCCCATATTATCATTCAGTTCTTGTGCTAATTGCTCTGGTTTACCCATTCTTTTCATAATATCTTCAAATGTTTCTCCACTGTTCAAAGCTATTTGAATATCACTTTCTAAATCACTTTTCACTTTCATTTTCTGTTGTTTTGAACATCCTAAATGTTTTACCACTATCCTAATATATGAATCCTTATTCATCACAATCATCCCCTAACATTTGATTCACAGTTGTTGAAAATTCTTTCCATAGTTCCTTTAATTCCTTTAAAGTTTCAATTCCAAGTAAAGTAATCACATAATATTTTCTTGAGACTTCCTTATTCTTAGGCTCACTCCATTCACTTTTAATAAAGCCATCGTCTTCTAAACGATATAAAATAGGATATAAAGTTCCTTCCTTCATTTCAAATAATCCATGACTTCTATTCTTCATTTCCATAATCATCTGATAGCCATACATCCGTTCTTTTGAAAGAAGCTGAAGAACTAATATTTCAAGTGCTCCTTTCTTTAATTGTCTTTCATACTTTACATTCATCGCATCACTTCATTTCTATTTAGTATTACTAAATACATTCTAATACAAAATAATGAAATTGTCAAATAGAATGATATCCCAATATTTCACAAATTTTCTTATCACAAAGTTAATCATAAAGACATAAAAAGAGGCAATACTATATGTGGGTGATAAATATGAATCAAAAAAGATTTACATTTGATGATGAATATGAAGAAGCTTCTTCTCAATTCAATAATGATGAAAGAATCAATGATAATGCTCCGTATGAGAATAATCAATATCAAAAAGAACAAACTTCTTTGCGTAAAGATTCAAAAGTTCATCATAAAAAGCCAAAAACAAAAATAAAAAAGAAAACAAAAACAGTTGTAAAAAAGAAACGGCCTCAAAAAATCATAAAAGAAAGAAAACGTTCTTGGTTTTCAACATTACTCTTATTTCTTTTATCTATTCTTATCATTGCTGGTATTTGTGCTGGTGGTTACATAGCTTATGATTACTACACAAAACAGCAGGCACAGATTGATCAATTACAGCAGCAATTACAAGAATCTCAACAACAGCCTACTCCTCCACCTGTAACAACCCCTCCAGTCGAGGATCATACCCAAACTCAAGAAACTCCAAACCAGGATGAATCACAACAAACGCCTGACACTCCAGATGAAGAAATTCCAGAAAAT
>NZ_HG005285.1:349061-351277 GCF_000455285.1 Candidatus Stoquefichus massiliensis AP9
AATCAAAAGAGAACTCAAAATTGAGTTCTCTTTTCATATCATATTCTCTTTTTTATCATATCATAAGAAGAGGTGATTTCATGCATTTTTTCTCTGTAATCTTTTTAACATTATCAGCAAATATAGATTGCTTTATTTTAGGTCTATCTTATAGCATTAAAAATATTCAGATATCTTTATTTAAGAATCTTCTGATTGCTACTTTAACAACTCTTGGTACTTTTATTTCCATGAAAGCAGGACATTTTTTATTAAAAATTATATCAATAGATACGGCCAATCATATAGGCGCACTTTTTATGATTGTGATTGGTTTAATGATGTTAAGCAAAAAATCACAATCAGATATCAAATTGACTCATCAGCATCTTTCTTGGCAGGAAACATGTTTCCTTGGTTTTACTCTATCACTAAATAACATTGGCTTATGCTTAGGTGCCAGTATTACAGGATTGCCCTATATATCCACTTGTCTTTTTACTTTTGTTTTTTCAGTTTTATTCATTGCATTAGCACAAGCATTACGAGGAAGTTCTTTCTTAATCCAAATACAATCCTACACTCCTAAAATTGCGAGTATCATCATTTTGTGTTTAGGTCTTTATGAATTTATTGTTTAAGAATATCAACAATCACATATTCAGATTGTGATCCTGTTCGCAGTGGATAACCCCAACCAGCAATACCTGAAGAAACAATGACTTGCATGTGTTTCATTTGACGATACCCATAGTTCATTTCACCAAAGCCTAAAATATTGCTGATAACACCAACAGGAAACATTTGTCCTCCATGTGTATGTCCAGACACTTGCAGATCAACTCCTATTTCATCATTTGTTTTTAAATCAACTGGCTGATGATCTAACATTAAGATAAAATCATCATGTCCATTCTTTTTTAATAAATCTTGTGATGTTTCTCTTTGTCCATAACTGCGATCATTTCTACCAGCTAAAATCATACCACCATGAATATTCACAACTTGATCACTCAAAATATGAATATCATTTTTTTCAATTGTCTGAGCTAATTCGATCATTGAAAAGTTGGGTGTTTTTGCATAACGGGCTTCATCATGATTTCCATAAACATAATAGATTCCATATTGACTCTTTATATCTCCCAACACTTCAAAAGCATCCAACATCTGTTGATGAGTTGATCTTTCATCAACAATATCTCCACCTAACAAAACAAGATCAGGTTTTTGTAGTGATATCTGTTGACAATATGTTTTTAATTCATCTTTATTCATTGTATTTCCAAAATGCAGATCACTCATCAAAACAACTCGGTAATTTTGGCTGATTTGTTTTTGTGTATAAATAGTATATTTCTGAACTTGAATATCTTTCATATGATGATATCCATAGCCAAGTGTTAACATTAAACATAGAATAGGAATCATTCCTAAATGATAAATTTTCATCAGTCTATCATGATGATATTTAGTCTTTTTAATAAGCCATACAAATATATCCATCAATAAACAAAAACACAATAAATAATAGACAATAACTGTCCATACACCCCATATATATGTTAATGGCATGACAAAACAAATTGTTAATATGGATAAAATAATCTTTATTAGTAATGTTGGTTCAAACCATGTTTGATATATTCTTTTAAAAAAGAAATAAAAATAAAGACCTGTAGGAAGTATCGCTAATAAAGGTAATTGTAAAAATAATGAATTCATTCTCTCATCCTTTCATTAATTTTCAAGACTTTGAATATATGGATTATGATAGAATGACCAGGCCAACTGAATTGCCATACAACACCAAATAACAGGTTCACAAATAATTACACCAAAATAACCTAAAACTGGTATAAACAAAGCAACAAACATCACCTTTCCTAAACATTCTATAACACTTGAAATCAATGGAATAATTTTCATACCTAATCCCTGTAATGAATTTCTTAAATTTAACAGAATTCCTAACACTGCATAAAAAGGTGCATTTATTCTTAAATATAATGTTCCATTCTCTATGACTGTAGGTTCATTTGAACCAGATAATAAATGTACAAGAAATGGTGCCATAATAACCAATATAACTGTAATAACAATTCCCCATCCAATCGCAATCAAATTTCCATATTTGACACCATCTCGAATACGTTGACGTTGATTGGCTCCTTTATTTTGTGAAACAAAGGTTGATAATGCTAATCCAATTGTTCCTACTGGCATCATGAAAAATG
>NZ_HG005285.1:351303-373892 GCF_000455285.1 Candidatus Stoquefichus massiliensis AP9
AATTCAATTTACGAGCAGTCGTGTGCCCTGCAATCACAAGATAACCTAACTCGTTTATAGAACTCTGTAATATAACAGTTCCGACTGAGACAATACACATCATAAATCCCATTGAAAAACCTTGTCCAGCTAATTCTTTATAAAGTGAAGTTTCAATTTGAAAATGCTGACGTGAAGGAATAAGGATTGGACACTTTTTAAATATATAGTAAATGCATAAAATTGCTGAAATTCCTTGGGCTATTACAGTTGCTATAGCAGCACCTTGAATTCCCATATGAAAATAAATAATCAATAATAAATCTAATCCGACATTAATCACTGAGGATATAATTAAAAAAACAAGTGGCATGATACTATTCCCAATAGCTCTTAACAATCCTGCACATAAATTATAAGCAAACATCACACCAACAAACATAGTAATCATAATAATATATGAATATGATTCTTTAATAATTTCTGTAGGTGTTTTAAGCAGTTCTAATAATGGATAAAGAAAAAGAAATGAAATCAGCATAATGACAATCGTAATGACAATACCTATCACAATAGAACCAGCAACTGATTTTTTTAACAAATCTTCATCATGTGCTCCATAACTTCTCGCAGTCACAATAGAAAGACCATTTCCAACTCCTAAGGCAAATCCTATTAACAGTTCATAAACGGCTGCGCAAGCCCCAATAGCAGCTAATGATGTATCTCCTAATACATTCCCTACAATCATTGTATCCATTGTATTATATAATTGCTGGAATATATTAGATATTAATATAGGTAATGCAAAAAGCAATAAAGCTTTTAAGATATTGTCTTTTAATAAATTAACTTTAAAATGAAACATCATTCTATACTCCCTGTAATTCTTTTTGTTTATTTTTTAAAGCTTCAAAAGCCATTTGAAGATCATTGATATCATAGACTGTCTTCTCCATTGGACACATACCACTTTTATCTCTATTTTGTATATACTCTACAATTTTATCATACCCATAATCAATATGATACCAATCCAATATATCTTTAGCTTTTTGACTTAAAACATATGCATAAATATATTGAACGCCTGATAAGATCAATAACATTGCCGTTGCTTTACCAATCACTTTATCAACAACAATAGCATCCTTAAAAAAATCAATCTGTTCTTTCATAGGATTTAAAATAGGTGCAATACCTCTTTGATGAGAAGTATAAAATACTCCATTTATATCTGCAATTAATGTATAATTTTCATCTTTAAGCTTGTTTTGTAACATATTCAGATTCACGAAAATATCCTCCTCTATCAATGACTGTCACAATAGCAGGAACAAATAACAGTTGAATAACAATTCCTGGTATTCCTGTCATAGTGGCAGCAACAACTGCAGGAATACCTCCTAATGGAATATGAAATAAATAAGTAGCCAAACTTATAGAAAATCCATAAATTAATCTTCCAGCTACCATTGATAAACATAGCGCTATAAATGACCCTAATTTCTTTTTAGAGAAATGAAACTGATGAAATAATAATCCACTCACTATCCCATAAGTTGCTAATTCACAGACCATAAAGAAAACTCTTTGCGCATTAGGCATTCCAGTCACAACAAAACTTGTCAGTGGTGCAAAGATACCTAAGAACAAACCATAAATTGGTCCTAATAACATTCCCCCAATAAAAACAGGAATATGCATTGGTAAAAATACAGAACCTGCCTGTTGCATACCTATAAGATGAAACACTTGCGGTAAAAGCAACGCTAAAGCTAAACACATAGCTCCAAATGTTAATTTTTTTGTTTTCATATAATTCCTCCATTTTATTCTTTCAATAATTTTTCATAATTCTCTATTTTATGATTTAATTTATCAATTGAAACTTGTATACATTCTTTTTTCTTCATTAATTCTTCTTTTTGCTGAATCAGCAATTTTTTTCTTTCTTCAACTGTTTTATCACCCTGATTATACAATTGAATATATTTTTGCAGCACCTGGATACTCAATCCCGCATCACGCATACAGCGAATAAATTCTAATCGTTTCAAATCTTGAGAGCGATAATCACGATTACCACATTTATCTTTTAATACAGGATCTAACAAACCAATCTTTTCATAATAGCGCAATGTATCTTGAGTCATATTATACATATGAGCCACTTCATTGATTTTCATATTTCCACCTCTTTATCTTAATAACCAAATATTTCAACAGCTTTTTTCATCTTTGAAATGATATCAACTTGAAATGGACAATTATGTACACAAGACCCACATGCAATACACTCACTTGCATGATGAGCTAATAACTTATAATGTTCCCTTACTGTTTCTGGAATCATACCTTGAGCAATACACAAATCAGTAAATTTATTAACACTAGCAACATCTATTCCTTTTACACAAGGGGCACAATGACCACAATAAACACAATTTCCAATAAAACTATGTTTTGGCACATGTGCTAAAATGGGAGCATAATCTTTTTCTTCATTCGTTGCATCACTATAAAAAGTAGACAACTGTAATTCTTCAATCGTATGTGCTCCAGCCATGACTGACACAACACCTGGACGTGTCAAACAGTAATGAATACATTGTAAAGGTGTCATAGAAACACCAAAAGGTGATAATTGTGCATCTAATAAATCTCCACCACCAAAGGCTTTCATCACTGTAATAGCAACATTTTCTCTTTCGCACAATTCATAAAGTGCCTGACGGTCTGAATCAATATTTGTCAATGGTTTTTCATAGTTTTCATCAGCCCATAAATCATCCACATTTTCACTGGCAGGTAACATATCATAACAAGGATTGATAGAAAATAATAAAACATCAATCAACCCTGTTTCAATTGCTTTTCTCGCAATCATTGGATTATGAGAACTTAATCCAATATGTTTGATTTTCCCTTGTTTTTTCAATTCCAAGGCATAAGCAATCACTTCTCCTGTAAAAACCTCATCAAAATCTTCTTGACTATCTACATAATGGATCATTCCAACATCGACATAATCTGTTTTCAAACGCTCTAATAAATCTTCAAAACCAGCTTTCACCTCATCTATTTTACGCGTTCTTAAATATTGATCATTTTTCCATACTGAACATAAATGACCTTCAATAACCCAATCATCACGATGATCTTTAATAGCTTTACCAAAAGCACTTCTTGCTTGTGGGTTAGATGAATAAAAATCTATGAAATTAACACCCATATTTCTAGCCTTATCAACAAAATGCTGAACTTGTTCATCACTTTTATCTATCAATCCTTCACATCCAATAGAAACTTCACTTACATTTATATTTGTTCTTCCTAATTTTCTATATTTCATATACGTCTCCTATTTTAAAAATGTTTGATAATCTTCATAATTTTTTTGTAATAGTTCTGGTGTATTCAATCCATATGGACAATGACTCATACATTTGCCGCAATGTATACATTCTTCTATTTTCTTCATTTCGGCCTGCCATTTTTCTGATAACCAACCAGCTGCTGGAGCTCTTCTTAACATCAAAGACATGCGTGCACATTGATTAATGACAATCCCTTGAGGACAAGGCATACAATATCCACAACCACGACAAAAGTTCCCAGCTAATTCTTTTTGATCATGAGCAATCAGCGCTTTGATTTCCTCATTCAAAACAGGTGGATGATCCTGATATGAAATAAACTCATCTAGTTCACTTTCCTTTTGAATACCCCATATTGGTAATGCATTGTCATATTGCTGCATGTATGCATAAGCAGCATCACTACGTGATATCAACCCTCCAGAAAGTGCCTTCATACAAATAAAACCAATATCCTTTTCTTTGCATAAATGAACAAGTCTTTCTTCTTTTTCACTTGCTAAATAACTAAAGGGAAACTGTAAAGTATCATAAAGATCAGATTCTAATGCTTCTAATGCAACATCTATACCATGATTTGTTAAACCAATATATCGAATCTTCCCTTGTCTCTTTGCCTCTAACATAGCTTCATATAATCCTGTTCCATCATTTGGTTTTGGACAAAATGATGGATTATGAAACTGATAAATATCAATATAATCAGTCTGTAACATTTCTAGACTCATTGATAGATCTTTCCAAAAATCTTCAACATTTGTTGCCATTGTTTTGGTCGAAATATAAATTTCATGCCTTACATCATGAAGTGCTTGCCCAATCTTTTCCTCACTATTACTATAAGCTCTTGCCGAATCAAAAAAATGAATACCGTTTTCATAAGCCTTCCTTAAAATGACTTTTGCCTCTTCCATTGATACACGTTGAACTGGCAAAGCCCCAAATCCATTCTTATTTACAACAATTTCTGTTCTTCCTAGTCTTACTTTATTCATTATAACCATCTCCTCTTTATATTTATAGTATCACTTAGAGTGAACTCTAAGTCAAGAATTTAAATCATTTCGTTATAAAGTTTTATAATAAAAACTCTCTAATAAGAGAGTTAGATAATCTTTTGACTAAGTTTTTCATCATATATATCAATCTTATGATTTAAATGATCTAGTGTTTCCTGTAATTCACGCATTTTTGCTAGAATTTCTTCTCTTTGCTGAAGCAAAATATCTTTACGCTGATGAATTGTCTGATCCCCTTCAGCTGCTAATTCCAAATATTGTGATAACATTTGGATACTTAATCCTGATAATCGCATACAGCGCAGAAATTCAATTCTATTGATATCTGATTCCTGATAATTTCTAATTCCATTTGCATTTCTACGGACAGGTTCAATTAATCCTATTTTTTCATAATAACGTAGAGTATCTGCTGAAATATGAAACTTTTCACTTACTTCTTTAATAGTCATTGCATTCATCTCCTTCATTATAAGTTAATACGAGTATAAAGTTCTATTTGAATATGTTGATCTAAATAATATCTAAAATATTGGTTATCTTGAATAATATGTTCTTTTTGTTTCTTTGTCAGTTTTTTTAGCCTATATTCTAACTGTGATGCCTGTTGACGATTTTCACATGACCACTTAGCAACAAATTCTAACACTGGATGTCTGCGTGTATACTTCGCTGCTTTTTTATGATCTGTCAAATGCTCCTGAAATCGTCTTTTGGGATCTGTTGTAATACCAGTATAGATACTCATATCTGTACATCTTATCATATATACATAATACATGTTTCAAAAAAACCTACATCCGTAGGTTATTTCACTTTCATAATGAAGAAGTAAAACATATTTTTACCTCTTGGTATTTCATAATGTTCTATCAAGTTGAGATAGCCCTCTTGTAATCTTAAATTCTTTCTTACTAATGAAATCTCACTTGTATACAAAAAGACATATCCTCCTGGTTTAACAAGACGTTTTATTCGATCAAAGAAACGATCATAAATATCATGAAGTTGATGAACATCATTTATTTGAGCTAAAGTTGGCATATCTGTTAAAATTTCATCAAACATTTCATTATTCACAAAACGTAATGAATCTTTATGAACATAATAAATCGTTTGTCCTGCAAGTTTTGTATTCTTACGCGCAGACTCAATACCATTACCATAAATATCAATTCCCATTGCAAACTTAGATGGTTTCACAAAGTTCTTTTCAATTAATAATGTTCCTGTTCCTACAAAAGGATCTAAGACTTTACCATCATCTTTCATATAAGGTTTTGCTAATTCTATAAGTGTTGCTGCAACATATGGCTGCATAGATGTCGCAATAACATCACGACGATAGTTAAAGCGAGGATTTCTTAAATGTGTTAATTTCAAATAAGCATTAACTTGATCTTTACGAACTTCTTTTAAGACAACTTCTATATCATAATTCTCAGTCGTATTTAAAAGTTTTTGAGGATAAAGTTCAAATAATTTTTCTGAAACTTTTTTGATTAAAGTTGGGTCTTTATATCTTAAAGAATCAACAACTCTAAAATAAAAAACAGACTGATCATCATAGAGAATATCTAATAGCTCACAAATATTACAATTTTTAAGACCATCCATAATACTTTCAAAAGTTAAATTCATTTTTGTTGCTCTGCGTAATGGAATGAGCATTTCTTTATATGGTCTAATATTTAGCAAATCATAAATCGAATCAGTACGAACAAGAACTCCCTGAGTCACTGGCTTGTATTTTAAATGAAGCACTGATTCAAACAAAACAAACTGGTAATAAGGAAGAGATGTAAGAATAACATCAACTGGCTCATGTTTTAATTTAATAATTTTTCTCTTATGAGCTTGATTTTTTAAAATCAAAGGGTTAAGTATTTTTAATTGTGCTTGTACATGTTTTGTTTCGATATCCTCAAAATGCATAAGCTGGCTTTGAATTATCTTTAAATCATTTAAATAATGATGACAATCCTGCATACTTATCCCCTTTAAATAAGCATTCTTCACATATTCAGTTTTTTCCTGCTGATAAGCCTTCAATAAAACATCAACTGTATCTTCATAATATCCTAATAATATAGCACTATTCTTTCTAACTTTTGGATCCTCATGATTTAATAAGTCAATCAGTTTCATTTTTAATTCTTGATCATTATCCAATTTTAATTCATCATGAGCTTTAAGTTCAATCAATGATTCCCTAATTCTTTCATTATTTTTAATATTACTTACAAAATCCATACTTACTTCCCTTTCAACTAATTGCTTACTATTATATCATATTTTCATCATTTATCCAACTTATTTTAGGAAGTGTCACATAAAATGATAAAATTCTTTGCATTTGTTGATACATTTCTCGCTCTTGGCTTAAATGTTGGTAAAATTCTTGTAATAATGCTGAATTGATTTGACCATTTAAAAGAGCATCGAAGAAATGTGAAGGATAAAAAATTCTTGCATATAAATAAATAATTTCATAAACATCATAATATTGACTTTCTAAGAGTTCTTGTATATTTTCATATGTTAATAATTGACTTCTTAATAAACAGACAATTTGACGTGGTCTGGAGGAAATTATATAATAACAAGGATTTAATATTTCATACACATAGTTTTTAATAGGCTGTGACAGAGATAATGAAAGACAAAGTGATGCATGCTGATCTATTCTTAGGATTTCATTAATGATGTTAATACTGTTTTCTGCAATACCACAATAATAATAAATCAAAGAGATGACATCCTGATCATGTTTAAAACTATAAGCATACTCTTTAACCTTTTCTCTTACACAATCAATTTTTTGAATCCATTGTTCTTTGATATCCATAATTTTTAATTTAGGAAGAGGAAAGGGCTGTAGGAAGTTTTGCAAATAACTTTCAAAAGAGAAATAACCAGAATGATAAATTAATAAAATATAATTTTGTGAGATAATATCCTGATTATGATTTTTAACAAGAGTATAGCCTTGACTGCCACATTGATGCATCATATAACGATAATAACGATAAACATTCATAAAGTGCGTTATATCCTCAATAAAACAAAAATAATATAATTCACCTTGATAACGAAAGTAACCAGCCTCTTCAATTGAGACATCAATACCATAATACATTTTTAAAATATGAGACATAACCATTCTTCTTTCTAATGAGAATAAACAAGTGGAACTTGTCCTTGAAATATTTCTAACAAAACAGGAATTTTAATTGCATGGGTATGATATTGAATAAAAAATGGATAAACCATTGTCAGATTCATTTTCACTTCTATAGACAATTCAACCATAACATGATTAACACCATAGTTTTCAATACTTTTGACAATAGAACTTCCTACACTTGAGAGATGTTTATAACGTACAGGGATTGATGGCGAGAGAAATGACAAAGCTGGGAGGTTTAACAAAGTGGCAATAGGAATTTGGGAAACAATACCACTACGACTCACTTCCTGTAATCTTTTTTGATAATAGCTTTCATCACTTGCTATATATGTTCCTGTTTCTAAAGAAGCATATGTCTGTTCGATATCCATAACAATAGCTGTTGCCAATTCATTCACTTTAACCATATCAAAATCCAGTAGTTCTATTTCATTGTCTTCTCCTCGTTCAATCACAACTAAGTTTTGATATTGTGAGTCACTTGTAAAATAACAATGAGAAATAATGAGCTGATTAAATCTTTCTATCTCCATTTTTCCATATTCTTTTAAATTGGGAATCATTTTTAAATAGACTCCTGTTGAACAACCACTCACCAGCAACACTATCACCAATATCATAATCAACCATTTTTTCATCCTATTTCACCAAAACATTATATGTCTCGACAAAAGAAAAAATGCCTATTGGCATTTCTCTTCTGTAACTATTTCATCTAATGCAATATCATTATCAGCAGTATCTATCTTTTCAACATATTGAAAAGAGAATGCCAACCCAAGTTTATAACCTTTATACCCATTCGCAAAATATTTATCATAATAACCTTTTCCATAGCCTACACGAAACTTTTTTTGATCATAGGCCAACATAGGTACAATCATCAAATCAATATCACAAGCATCAATAAGAGTTGATGTTATAGGCTCTAAAACATGAAAACAGCCTTCTTTTAAATCATCAAGAGAGTGTATTTCATAAAAACACATATGAGAACCTTTTACTTTTGGAACGCATACACGATGACTTTTCAGAAGTTCTGATATAATTTGAGTTGTTTGAACTTCTTGAGGCAATGAGACATAACAACCAATGGTTGTTGAAGATTGTACGATGGGATGATTGATGACTTTTTGAAATATTTGCTGGTTACCATAAGAAAACGTCTCTCTACTAATGATGAGACGTTTTTCCTTCATGATATGCCTAATAACATGTTTATCCAATGCTGTCTTCACCCATATCAAGTTTAATTAATTGATTTAATTCAACTGCATATTCCATTGGTAATTCCCTAGAAAATGGTTCAATAAATCCCATGACAATCATTTCTGTTGCTTGTTGTTTTGTCAGACCACGACTCATAAGATAGAATAACTGATCCTCAGATACTTTAGAAACAGTAGCCTCATGTTCTATGATAGAATCATTATTCATCATCATGTTCGTAGGTACAGTGTCACTCGTTGATTTTTCATCTAAAATAAGGGTATCACATTCTACTTTACTCTTAGCATTCATGGCTTTCTTTGAATGACGAACCAAACCACGATAATTGACTTTCCCACCATTTCTAGAAATAGATTTTGAAATAATCTGACTAGACGTATGTGAGGCCAAGTGAATCATTTTTGAACCTGAGTCAATAATTTGAACATCATCTGCCACAGCAATCGTGATGCATGTTCCCTTAGCTCCTTCTTGAGCCAATACACAAGTTGGATATTTCATTGTCACAAGGGAACCAATATTTCCATCGACCCATTCCATCGAACCATTCTTATAAACTTTTGCACGTTGTGTCACAAGGTTATAAATATTTTTAGACCAATTTTGAATAGTTGTATAACGGCATTTTGCGCCTTCTAAGACAACAATCTCAACAACTCCAGCATGTAATGAATCTTTAGAATAAGATGGAGCTGTACATCCTTCAACATAATGAATATCAGAACCTTTGTCAACAATTATTAAAGTTCTTTCAAACTGTGCCATTCTTTCACTATTAATTCTAAAATATGACTGTAATGGTTTTTCTAATTTAACACCTGGTGGAACATAAATAAATGACCCTCCAGACCAGACAGCTCCATTTAAAGCAGAAAACTTATTGTCATGATATGGAATAACAGTATCGAAATATTTCTTAAAGATTTCTGGATATTCTCTTAAACCACTATCAATATCTAAGAAAATAACGCCTTTTTCCTTTACTTCTTCTAACATATTATGATAGACAACTTCTGATTCATATTGCGCAGAAGCACCAGCTAAGAAATGCTGTTCAGCTTCAGGAATTCCCAATTTATTAAATGTATTCTTAATTGTTTCAGGAACTTCATCCCACTTATCAGTTAAGTTATCACTTGGTCGATTATAATATGTATATTCATCAAAATTCATACGACTTAAATCAACACCCCAAGTTGGCATTGGTTTTTCTAAAAAGCATTTTAATGCTTTTAAACGATATTCTAACATCCATTCAGGTTCTTTTTTAATAGCTGAAATTTCTTTGACAATTTCTTCATTTAAACCTTTTGGAGTCTTAAAAACAGAAACATCTTCATCAATAAAATCATACTCTGAATTATTTGTAGGAATATCAAGATTATCAATAGCCACTAACTATTCCTCACTTTCTTCAATCAACTTAACAAGCCCATTCCAACCAAGTGTTGCACACTTAATACGATTAGCTTGCTTATGAGTATTCTTAAAAGCAATTGCTTCTTCCAGCAATTCTTCATCATAATCTTTTTCATAAATCATATTCATATAATTTTCAATGATTTTCTTGGCTTCTGCTTTACTTTTACCTTTTACTAACTGACTCATAATAGATGTTGAAGATGTACAAATCGCACAAGCTTCCCCATCATATCTCACATCAGAAATAACATCTCCATCAAACTTGACTTGTATATCTAAATCATCAATACAAGTATCTGAATTCATATTGACTTTTTTGTATGTATCATCATCAACTAATCCACGATTACGAGGATGTTCATAATGATCCATAATAATTTCTCGTAGTATTTGAGGACTATCCAAAGAACGCATCTAAAAAGTCATCTCCTTTCTTACATACTTCAATAAACTGATCAATTTCTTCTTTTGTATTATAGAAATAAAAAGAAGCACGTAATGTTGTGGATACATTTAAAAATTCATCTAATATCTTTGCACAATGCTGGCCTGCTCTAATAGCAATGCCATAAGTATTAAAAAGGCTTGCTCCATCTTGTGAGAAAACACCTTTCAAATTAAAAGCAATTGCTCCATGAGATTGCTCATTATAAATTTCAACATTATCCAATGTTTTCATTTTGGTTAAACAATAATCACGTAATTCTCTTTCATAAGCATGAATATTTTCCATTCCTAATTGAGAAAGATAACGAACAGCTGCACCTAAGCCAATAGCACCTTCTATATTAGGTGTCCCTGCTTCAAACTTATAAGGTGGATTTTTTAGAGTTACAACACCACAACTGTTATAACGAGAATTACTTCCTCCACCTAAACGCGTTGGTTTCATTTCACATAACAAATCATATTTTCCATACAAGACACCAATGCCTGTCGGTCCACACATTTTATGTCCTGAAAATGCTAAAAAATCAACATCACTTTCTTGTACATTCGTCACCTGATGAGGGACACTTTGTGCGCCATCAACAATAACTTTAATTCCTCGTTCATGGGCATAAGCGCAAATTTCTTTCATTGGTGCATGAAAGCCTAAAACATTTGTCACTTCTGCAATCGCAATAATCTTTGTATGATCAGTTATTGCTTTTTGGACATTTTCTAATGTTAGACGACCTTCTTCATCTAACTCAATATATCGTATGATTGCCCCAACCTCTTCTGCCACATCAAACCAAGGCAATGTATTAGAAGCATGTTCAGCAACTGTCAATAAAATTTCATCACCAGCTGACAAATGGGTATGACCATAACCATAAGCAATCATATTTAATGAATCTGTTGACCCAGATGTAAAAACAATTTCTTCTGGACGCTGAGCATGAATGAAAGCTGCAATTGTTTTTCTTGCATCTTCAAATTGTTCATCTACTTCATGTGATAAATCATAATCACCACGATGAGCATTTCCAGAATAATGACTTAAATAATCGCAAATACTATCAATGACAACTTGCGGTTTTAACGTTGTTGCACCATTATCAAGATAAATTAAAGGATGTCCATGCATCATTTTTCCATTTAACATTGGAAAATCTTGGCGAACCTTTTCAACATCAAACATGCTAAGCACCTACCTTTGATAAAGCTTTTTCAAAACGATCCTTTAACATCTCATTATCAATCACTTCCACAACTGGCTTTAAATAACCATAAGTAATTAAATGCATTGCCTGCTTCTTAGAAAGTCCTCGGCTCTGTAAATAATAAAGATGTTCTTCATCCATCTTCCCTACTCCAGCAGCGTGTGATGCCTTAACATCAAAATCATCAATATATAAGTAAGGATTTGCTCCTGCCACACAAGAAGAATCAAAAACCATTATCTTATTTGTCTGATGACTTGCAGACCCATGCTGACCTTTTGTAATCGTTCCAATGCCATCAATAATCAGTCTTCCCTGATCTTTAACAACACCATAATTATCCATTTGACCGTATGTATGAGGACGATTATGCTGAATAAGAACTTCGTAATGTTTATCCTCATCTTGTTTTGATAAGATTGCCATACGAACTTTGACATCTGCACCTTCACCATCTAAATAATAATGATAAACTCCTTCAAAATGATGATCAGATAATTCTGCAAAACCATATTGACATAAAGCATATCCTGCTAAATAAACATTTTCTATACTGCGACTGTTATCAGACTGATTTTCACTAAATATATGAACTTGAGCATTCTCATCTAAATACATATTTTTATGTAAAACTGCATCCTTAGCCAAAATCTTTGTTTCAATCATTTGAATTTGGCAATGCTTTGCAATGCGAATATCAATTTGAAACTCTTGTTGAGTTTCTAAAATATAAACAACCTGAACTTCTAATAATTCTTGGTTTTCAAACTTTAAAAGTCCATCTTGATAAAAGACACGATCAGGCAAATGAGAATCTATACATTCTCCATTTTTTAAAACAAGATAAAATTTACTACTCAATATATCATTTATCATGTTTCAATTGTTCCTTTTTTCCACAAGATTCCAAAAGAATTGGTTGTTTCTCTTCCTCTTGATGTATTTCAATACCTAATTCTCTTACCCATTCATATCCTTCATGATCAATCTTTTCAATCACTTCATATCCACCACTCATGACGATTTGTCCCTGTACCAATACATGAACATGTGTTGGCACAACAAGTTCAAATAATCTTTCATAGTGTGATACCATCACACAGCCGAAATCATCACTGCGCATAGAATTAATAGCTTCACTCACAACTCTTAATGCATCTACATCTAATCCAGAATCAATTTCATCTAATAAAGCAAATTTTGGTTGTAATAACTTCATTTGAAGAATTTCATTGCGTTTTTTCTCTCCACCAGAAAATCCTTCATTCAAATAACGATGTGCGAGATTCTCATCCATATCTAATTCTTCAATATTTTTATCTAATGTACGAATAAACTTAAATAATGAAATGGGTTCTTCTCTTCTTGCATTCATTGCTGCTTTCAAGAAATCTGAATTTGTGACTCCAGGAATTTCCTGTGGATATTGCATACCTAAGAATAAACCAGCTCTTGCACGTTCATCAACACCCATGCTCAAAACATCCTGTCCATCAAGAGTTATACTTCCATCTGTCACTATATATTTAGGATGACCCATAATGGCTGATAGTAATGTTGATTTTCCATTACCATTAGGTCCCATAATCGCATGTATTTCTCCTGTTTTAATTTCTAAATCAATACCTCTTAAAATTTCTTTTTCTCCGACTTTAACATGTAAATTTTCAATCTTTAAAGTTGACATAAAATACGCCCCTTTCGAACATATATTTTACGTAAAATTGCTTATGCAATCAAGCAATACGATAATAAATTTATTATACCCAAGAAAAGAATTTCTTAAAATAAATCCCATTGCTTCTAAGATAAGAATAAACTCCATTTCATTTCTTACTTTTAGAACGATGTTAAAGACTCTTTGCGATGATTTTCTTTATCTTAAACCATTATCAGAATGACTTCAGCATTTCACCGGTCTATAATCACAATAATTCCGTTACAATTAGCAACTGTCCTGACCATATCAACATCATAGATTTTTTTAATTAACGACTTATCAGTTGATAACAGTTTCATCACTTTTTAAGAAGTGAGTTACTAATTTTTCCATATACCCTTATGAGAATTTTTTCATCATGTCTTTTCCTTCATTCTGCAATAATATGAAATACTACCTACAGTTCAATAGTTGATTTTAGGATCCTCATGCATTATAACAAAAGAGACAAACAAATAGAAATATCACTACCAATAGAATGATAAACATACTTAAAAATATAGTATTCCAATTTTAAAATTTAAGAAAACCAAAGACAACACATTCACTAGAAAATAATATGAATAGATATTACATCAAAATCTTTCTAAGATATAAATTGCTGAAATTTATTTAAGAACAATTCAAGAAATTCTATTAATAATTCTCATTTTCACAGCCAAAATATAAAAAAAGAAATACAAAAAGATAATCAATGTATTTCCGATATATTAAATAGATTTAAATAAAAATATTATGGCAAGTAAACAATTGAAATATATCGAATATATCGTTACCTTTCAAACAACCTTCCACAATAAAAAAAACTCTATAGAATCTTCTATAGAGTAGTCAAACTAGCAAATACCACAAATAATGACTAATAAGATAAATAATACAAGAATTAAAGTAAATGATCCTTGATGTGCTAACATAGAAATCCCTCCCTTATTTTTAAATAATAAAGCAACATAATAAAATTAATAATATAAACAATACAATTGTGATTTCCTGACTTCTTTCATGACTTCTCTTTTCCAATTGATTCCCTCCTCCTATGCACAATATATAATATGGTAAAATGTCAGGAAATTTTGTGTTATAGCCTACAAAAGTTGAAAAAAAATAGATATCGTGTATAATGATATTGTTTAAGTCAAGGAGGTTTATATGAAACAAAAACGACTTGTAGGGCTAGCATTAGCCAGTTTATTAGTTTTGAGTGGATGTTCAAGCACAGTCAAGGATAATGGCAAAGATGTGGTTGCATCTATTGATGGAAAAAACATTCTGGCAGATGATATTTATCAAAATTTATCTACCAGTGCAACTGGGAAACAATCTTTGTTTACTTATGTTTTGGATCAGCTAATTCGCGAAAATTTTCCAGTTACTGATGATATGAAAGAAAATGCATCTGATATTATTACAAATATTGAAACAAGTTACAAAAATCAATATGGTGATGATGCTGATACACAATTAGAATCTGCACTTGCTTCTAGTGGGTATGAAAGTTTAGATACTTACAAAGATTCTTTAATTCAATCTTTACAATATTCTGAATTTTTAAAGAAATATGTCAAAGCAAATTTTGATGAAGTTTTTGAAGATTATTATAAAGAAGAAACTCCTCGCTTCATAAGTTTAATTAAAATTTCTATGGCAGATCCTGAAAGCCCAACTGATGAAGAAAAAGAAAAATTGGAAGAAGTCAAATCTTTATTAAAGACAAATAAGAGTTTTTCAGATATTGCATCTGAATATTCTGATGATGATTCTAAGAGTGCTAAAGGAAATATTGGTGTTATTGATTCTACTTCTGGATTAAGTAATCTTTATGGTAGTGATGTAGAAAAAGAAGCTTTATCTTTAGCTGAAGGGAAAGTCAGTGATGCAATTAAAGGAAGTGATGGTTATTATTTCTTAAATTGCACAAGTATGCAAAAAGATAAGATTAAAAGTGAATTAAAGACAATTGATGTTGATTCTCCATTGCTTGTTTATGATGATTATATGGTTTATCTTGTTTTTAATACTTATGAATTAAAATACAGTGATGAAGATTTACAAAAAACAATTAAACAAATTGTTGATGATTCTTTAAAAGCCAGAGAAGATCAAAGAAAGGAGAACTCATAATGAAAAAACTATTAATGTTGTTAATGTGTGGTGGTTTATTAGTTGGATGTTCTTCTCAATATTCAGTGAAAGTTACAGATGGTGATAAAGAAATGATCAGTGGTGGTGAATTAAATATCACAAAACAAGATATTTTTGAATATCTATTGGATAAGAATGGAGCCAATGAAATTATTAATGAAGTTTTAACAACTATTGCTGACAAAGAAGTTGATGATCAAGAAGCCTTGGATAAACTTGTTAAACAAAGGGAAGAAGATTATGCTAAGTATGCCAATGGAGACTTAGAAAAGTATGCAAAAAATCTTGGTTATGATTCTAAGGATGATTATATTAAAACAGTTTTAGTTCCTGATGCTAAACAAGAACTTTTAAGAAAGAAATATATTACTGAAAATTTAGAAACATTAATTAAAAATTATCAGATTTGTTCATTTAAAAAGATTGTTGTTGATAAAGAGTCAACTGCTTTATCTTTGATTGAAAAAGCAACTGATAAAGAAGCTTTTGATAAATTAATGAAAGACAATTCTGATAAATCAGAAGATAGTGGTATTGTTACAAAAAATTCTTCTTTAGATGATAATCTCAAAAAGGTTCTTGAAAAATTATCAGCTGTTGACAAAGATGGTGTTTATAAAGAAGCTATTAAATTAAGCGATGATACTTATGCTGTTCTTTATTTATATAATACTGATCATAAGAATATTGATGAATTAACAACAACTCTTTCTAATGATAGTGATGTTAAAGATGAAATTAATGCATCTTATCTTAAAAAATATAAATTTATAGTCAATGATGATAAAATCAAAAAAGCAATTGAAAAGATTTCTAGCAATTATGTAGAATAAGGGTTTCCCTTATTCTCTTTTTGTTGTAGAATAAAGAAAACGGAGGTTATATTTATGGATAGTTGTATTTTTTGTGAAATTGGAAAACATCATATACCAGGGAAAGTCATTTATGAAGATGAGATGTGTATGGCTTTTTTGGATTTGAGTCAAACAACAGATGGACATACTTTAGTTATTCCTAAAAAACATTTTCATGATATTTTAGAGGTTGATGAAAAAACATTGTCTCATATGATGAATGTTGTACAAAAAGTTGCACATCAACTGCAAACAAAGTTAGATGCTCAAGGTTTCAATATTATGACTAATATGAATGAAATTGCTGGCCAATCTGTTCATCATTTTCATATTCACATTATTCCACGTTTTAGCCAACAAGATGGTTTCAATGCAATTTACACTGATCGTAGCAAAGAAATTGATTTAGAGGCTATTTATCATCGAATAATGGATTAAAAACCATCTGGACAAAGAGTTCTGATGAACTCTTTTTTATTTGGAATGATCACTTCATATAATATAATAAAGAAAGAGGGAAAGAATGATGGCGAGAATAAGAATTAATATGTTGTCTAATGCTGATAAGGTTGATGGACAAGGAGTAGGAAGTGCTTATCTTGAACAGGTTTCTTTGATTAAAGATGAATTGAATGAGGAATTCGAAGTTGTTATTAATGATTCGAATCCTGCTGATATTATTCATTGTCATACGATATTACCTGAATATTTAATCAAGATGAAAAGAAATAAGGGTAAGAATGTTGCATATGTTCACTTTTTACCTGATACACTTGATGGGAGTATTAGTTTACCAAAATCAGCTTTAAAGATTTTTAAGAAATATGTGACTTATTTTTATAATACTGCTGATTATTTAATTGTTGTGAATCCTATCTTTATTGAAGATCTCGTTCAATTTGGTATTCCTAGAGAAAAGATACAATATATTCCTAATTATGTTTCTAAAGAAGCATTCTATCAAGAAAGTCATGAAAAGATATTATTAACAAGACAAAAGTATCAAATTTCAGATAATGACTTTGTTGTATTAGGCGTTGGTCAAGTTCAAACAAGAAAAGGAGTTAAAGATTTTATTGAAGTTGCAAAAATGCTACCAGATATCACTTTTGTATGGGCAGGTGGTTTTTCATTTGGGAAGATTACTGATGGTTATGATGAACTTAATGAAATTTATCATAATCCACCACATAATGTAAAATTTATAGGTATTATTCCTAGAGAAGAAATGAATGATATTTACAATATCGCTGATGTGTTATTTATGCCTTCATATAACGAATTATTTCCTATGGCCATATTAGAAGCTGTCAATAGTCAAAAACCTCTTCTATTAAGAGATTTAGAGTTATATAAGGATATTCTTTTTTGTAAGTATTTAGCAGAAAATGATAATGAATGTTTTGCTAAGCAAATTCAAAATTTATGTAGTGATCCTCAATTCTATCAAAAATATCAGAAATACTCATATGAAATTAGTCAGTATTATACAAAAGAACATGTTAAAGAAATGTGGAGAGAATTTTATTTGAAAATTGTTAATGGTTAAGCACTTCATGGTGCTCAATAGAAAAACACAAAGATTTATAAACTTTGTGTTTTTATTCATACATTTTAGGTTTATATATTGTTCTATTTTCTAAAGCAAAGATGCGTTTTGTATATTCTCCAGCATTAACTTGTTCTAATGCCTTATCAAACATATTCATTCGAGCATCCATATTGTCAATCAAATAAATCATTTCAGCTTCTTTAATTTGTGGTAATACTGGTGACCCAAACTCATTTTTACCATGATGAGATAAAATCATATGCTGCAACAAAACAACTTCTTCACCTTCAATATTTAATTCCTGTGCAGCCTGATAAACCATCGCTTGTGCAATAGAAATATGTCCAAGCATTTTGCCTTCTATTGTATAAGTTGGTACAACAGGACCACTTAATTCAACTGTTTTACCAATATCATGCAATAAAATACCTGCATACATCAAATCAGCATTCAAACTTGGATATATATTTAATAAACTATCTGCAATTTTCAGCATAGATAAAGTATGAAACGCTAAGCCAGACACACATTCATGATGATTCTTACTAGCAGCTGGATATATCTTTATAGCTTCAGATTGCTTTTCAAACAAATGTTTTGTTATTACATAAAGTTTTGTATTAGAAATACGCTTTACATATTTCAATAATTCATTCATCATTGTGTCACTGTCCATTGGTGCCTTCACTAAAAATTCTACTTGTTGTGATTGCTGATAAGAAATATCATCAATGCTGATAATCTTCATCTGACGATCATCACTATATTTAATAATATCTCCTTTTCCTCTCACTACTGCTCCACTACGTAAAGACTGAATATGTTCATCAGTTGCATTCCATAACTTCGCATCAATAGTGCCTGTATCATCTTGAAAAACAATACTCAAATAATTACTTTTATTCGCTCCATTTGTCTTTCCTGTTGTGACATGATTGATCATCGCTGTAAATTCTACATTGTCATTCCCGCACTTCATATCTTTAATTTTAATCATTATTGTCCTCCCATAATTCTCTTATAATTTCAATAACATCGTCATACTCATATCCTTTTTGCACCAAAAAAGTAATGACTTTACTCTTTAAGATATGTGGATCATAACGATTTTTATAACGATTATAAACACGCTGATATTCTTTTGTTAAAAGTTTCTTTGTATGTTCTTTAGGAAATACAAAATCAAAATCATTAATTGCTCTTTCCACAACATCCTGCGAAAAACCTTTATTAAATAATTTATTCTTAATATTTTGAATCAAAGCATATTGTGGTTTAGATGTATTTTCATTATACAATTTTTTAACAATTTCCACTGCCTTATCATATTCTAAATCTTGCGAATAATCAGCTAAATACTCATCAATAACAAAAGGTGAAATTCCTTCTCTTTTCAAATTAAAAATAATTTTATTAACACCCACACCCATTCGTTTCGCCTTTTGAAAATAATTTTTTGTATATTCAACATCATCTATTAAATTCTTTTGTACAAGTAACTCCATTGTCATTTCTATCTGAATATCATCAAAATCACCCTTATCAGATAATTTCTTCTGCATTTTAGCATAGCTATAATCTTTATATGTCAAATACTTTAACGCTAAATGATAAGCTCTAGCAACTTGTTCCTGATCCTTTAGGGCATCCAGTTCCTCACGATCAACAACCTGTCCAACATTAAGCCCATAACGATCAATAACTTGCGAAGATAAATTAATAATAACTTGATGATTATCAAACTGAAAAGCCACATTATAAGTATGACCCTTATCCGGTGTTAAAGATACCACTTCATAACAATAATGATGTTTAGATAATGCTTTATGATATGTTTTCATAATCTTTTCATAAAAATGTTCACTACTATACTGTTGTGCATCACTTGTTGCATTCTGAATCAATTCATCTAAAGGAGCGTCAGATAACTGTATAATCTTCTCCACCAAATCTTCTTTATCCCTAAAGAAATATCCATTTCTACCATTAATGATAACACCCTCAAGATTTTTATCATATCTTGCTAAAACAGGTATACCACTTGCCATAGCTTCAATAAATGTCAATCCCTGTGTTTCCGTAATGGAAGCTGAGACAAACAAATCAGATACATGATAAAAAGAAGGAACAAGTTCACTCTCTTTTGGACCTGTAAAATAAACAAATGAATCCAATTGATATTGATGAACCATTTCTTCTAATTCCTCTATCTGTGGACCACCACCAACAATTAACATACAAATATGAGAATTCTTTTTTACAATATCAGCCATTGCCTCAATTAATAAATCAACACTCTTTTCAGGAGCAACACGTCCTAAAAAAGTTACAACAAATTTATCTTGTAAATGGTATTTTGTAATAATTTTATTCATATAATCCTGATTCTTATTATTAACAGAAAACTTATCTAACTGCAACCCCGTAGGAATAACATTAATTGAATTAGAAATACCATACTCTCTAAGCGCATCTGCTGTCTTTTGAGAAGGTACAATCAACTCTGAACAACTATCTCCATATATCTTAGAAATCTTCTCTATAATCTTCTTAGCTGCATAATCAACTGCTTTAATATTTCCTGGTGCAATATAATGCGAATAATCAGCCCACATTGTATGATAAGTATAACATACTGGAATATTCAATATTTCACCTGCAATCTTTCCAAAAATACCAATACCAAATTCAGTTTGAATATGAATAATATCAGGCTGAAACTCTTTTAACTCTTTCATTCCTTTAAAAGAATAAATATTTGAAGCTCGATATCCATAGAGTTTCTTTAAATCTAATCCATGTAAGCGTAAGATATATAAATCCTCATCCTGATAATCACTATCATGCGGTAACATCGTTGTGACTATCAAAACATGATGTCCATGTTTCTTTAGTTCTTTTTTTAATATATGTGTAGAAGTTGCAACTCCATTAATATCTGGTAAATACGTATCACTAAATAATGCAATATTCACTATAATCACTCCAATCTTGAATTATTAATTTCCTTATTCAAAGAAAAAACCAATCCTCCAATAATCAATCCTAAATAATAAGACATAAAACGCCATAAGAATAATGATGAAGATGTCCCCACTGACCCTAGAAAACTAAACAATAAAACATAAACTCCTTCACTTCCACCACTCGCTCCTGGTATTGGTAGAAAAGCATTAATCAAATAAATAAATGAACAAAGTCCTAAATAATCAAAGAAAGAACTCCAAGAAACATTTAAATTCAATGCTTTTGCTGCAAAGAAAGGCATACTATAAATAATTGTTAACTTCACAAAGTTACATAAACAAGAACGTACCAATACTTGTCTGTTTTTTTGTAAAAACTTTAACTGTTCTCTAAAATCTGATAAATACTGTTCTATCTTTATACATGTTAACTCATAATCCTTAACAATATGAATCTTACTTAAAAATTTTAATACTGTATGCGTTAAAAAATTTTGAAGACGTTTTGATTTTGCTCCACCAAACAATCCTAGAATTACTGCAAAATTAATGAAAAAACCTAAAATTGCTAAACTAAAAACACCTGGCTGCTCATTCACAAAATAATTATATTTCATCAACAAAACAATCCCCGTATAAATGACCAAAACACTTTGATAACAAATAAAACACATTAAAAGAATACTCGCCGAATTGGTAGGTGGAATTCCTTGCTTATTAAAAATATAAACTTGAGCAAACTGTCCACCACTTGCAAAAGGAGTAATACCATTGAAAAAAGTACCACTAATAGCATTTACAAAAGACTGTTTAAAAGTGTAATCATGCTTATAAGCTTTACCAAAGTATAGAAGTGATAAAGCATCAAAAAGATAGTAACTAAACATGACAACAGCCATAACTATAATCCAATATATTTTTGCTTCTTGAAATGCATGGATAACTTGATCGAATTGTTGTCCAATAGAAAGATAAATTGATACTCCGCCAATAATCAGAATAATAGCTATATTTATAAAATACTTTTTATTTTTCATAGATAATCTTTTAAAGTCTTCATTTCAATGATAAACTTTAAAACTCCTTTCTAATGCATTTAAATGATCTATTATTATAACACATTTAAATCATTGACTTTCCTTTAATCAAAAACATATATTAAATTATCATTCTTTAATCATCACAATAATTTTACTACATTTTCATCTATAAAGAAAGAAAAACGGGAAAGAATTAAACAATTGATATATATGGAAAAGAAGAATTTCATCAATCCATTGTCTATAATCATAAGACGTCAATTCAAATGGGAAGCTTATCCTATTCCTTTAAAATCATTGTCTATAAGCCTTATGAAACATGAAGTAGTAAATGAATAGTCAATGTATCATTACCCATCATTCCTATTAATAGGCTCCATTAGTATGCTCAATGATCAACAAAAAAATAAAACAGAGTAAAATGAAAACATCACTCTCAGATTTGA
>NZ_HG005286.1:0-28679 GCF_000455285.1 Candidatus Stoquefichus massiliensis AP9
TCATATAGCCAAGTGCTTAATTGGGTAAAAAAATATCTTGAAAATGGTGATGATGGATTAAACGATAAACGAGGAAAACGCAAACAAGAAACAGAACTCAGTGAACTAGAAACATTACAACGTAAAAATAAGATACTTGAAAACAAACTTAGAGAAAAAGAAATGGAAGTCATTCTATTAAAAAAATTGAAGGAAGTAGAAGGAAGGCGATATTCTCCAAAGCAAAGCAAGAAGCGAAATACATAACTATAAGGGAATTGCATAATGAATTAGGTTATAGCGTTCAATGGATGTGTAAGCATTTAAATATCAGTAGAGCGTCATATTATAAGTGGTACAAACGCGATGTTCCACAAAAGGAAATAGATGATATTAGCCTTTCAAAAACGATTGAGGAATATCACGAAAGATTTCATGGGATACTTGGTTATCGAAGAGTGACAATGTTTATTAACAGAGATTTAAATGAGAACTATTCTCCTAAACGAGTACATAGAATTATGAAGATATTGGATATTCATTCTGGAATAAGAAGAGCACGTCACTGTTGTACAGCAGCAAATAAAACTGATAAAAAAGCTGAGAACTTATTAAAAAGAAACTTCGTAGCATCAAAGCCTAATGAAAAATGGGCAACTGATGTAACAGAGTTCAAAGTCCCTCATAGTAATGAAAAAATATATCTTAGTGCATTCCTTGACTTTTATGACAGAAGTATTGTTTCATGGGTTATAAGCGATAGAAATAATAATAAACTCGTATTTGATACATTCAACGAAGCGATTAAAACAAATCCTTTAGCTAAGCCACTATTTCATTCAGACCGGGGATTTCAGTACACAAGTCCAATATTTAAAAATCTACTAAACAAGCAAGGAATGATACAATCAATGTCTAGAGTAGCGTGTTGTCTTGATAATGGACCAACTGAAGCATTATGGGGAATCATCAAAGCAGAAATGTATGAACTATATGATGTTCATGACAAAGAGTCGCTAATAGCAGCTATAACCAAATATATCCATTTTTATAACTATGGACGATACCAAGACCGATTTGATTCTAAAACACCGATGGAAGTTAGAAATGAAGCTTTAAAACAAGAAGAACCTAAAGTTTATCCAATAGCATTTAACAAAAGAATTGAAGATTATAAAGAAAATTTAAAACAAATAAATATAAAAGAAAAAACAGCTAGTGCAGTACTAGCTGGAGTATAAAGCTTTTTAGATATTTCAAGTGTCTACTTGACAGGGCTCTGATCAATTTGTGGTTTTTTTGCTTTTGTGTGTTTGACTTGATACATTGCCTGATCAGCTCTATCCATTAATTCCACTGATGTATCATTGTCATGACTATAAGCTAATCCGATGCTAATTTCAATAAAAAACTGTTCCTCATCCTTCATAAACACATGTTTATGTAAAGCTTCGTGTATTTCATAACAAATAATATGAACATCATAATCACTTACATCATCAAAAATGATAATGAATTCATCACCACCAACACGGCTTGCTAAAACATGTTCATTATCTAAATGTTGCTTTAACAATTCTGCCAAGAAAAGAATAGCTTCATCGCCCTTAACATGACCATATGTATCATTAATTTCTTTAAAATGATCTAAATCAATCATTGCAAGGGTTAACCTTTTCCCCATATTTAACTTTCTATCAATTTCCTGGATAGCATGCGCCTTATTATAAAGACCTGTAAAAGCATCATGGATGATATAATCATTTAAATCTCTAATTAGTTTTTCTACCTCATTATTTTCTCTATCAATATTTCTCACTGTTAAACTTTGTGTAACATCTTTTATTAATTCTAAAACAAAATTCTGCTGTGAAATTAGTATAGGATATGAAATAATGAGAAACAAATATCCAGCTAAAAACTCTAATTTAAACATTTCAGATTTATTTATATATGCCTGACGTGATGTACAATTCTTACATGGACCACCACGTTTCCATACCTCATAACAATAATGATTGCTTTTAATAAGCTGCTTATTCTGATAATCATAAACTTCAAATGTCTCATGATTAACTAATCGATATTGATCAAATAAGTGAATTTCATTAACAAATTGTTTTAAATCCTGATCAATATTATTCATTGGATACATAAACATTCCCCATTTCATAAATCTATTATATATAAAAATAATCTTATAAGAAAGTTACTTTCATCGTTTTAAATAAATATGTTATTAAATTCTATTCCAAACATTGGTATATAAACTAGATTTTTATCTTTTAAATATGATGCTTGTTCTTGGCTATTAATTAGAATAATGAAATGAGTAAAATCTATATCTTCAGGTAAATATTTAATCATGTCATAATTAATACATATATAATCATATAATGAATAATCTTTATCATTTTCTAATAGGCTAAATTGACTATACATCTTATATTGAATATTTGTTTGATCAAGATATGTCTTATAAAAGTTTTGTAAAATAGTTCTTGATTCACAAATACATATTCTAGAAGATGATGTTATTGAATGAATAATTGGTTGTTTATCCTGAAATCTTTGCTGAATAACAACGGTAAATGTTGTTCCCATTCCATATTGACTTTCTACTTGTATATATCCATTCATTAATTGACTCAATGACTGGCTCATTGCAATACCAAGACTACTATTCTGATTATCATCATATTGCTTTTCTTGTAACTCCTTTTCAAAAAACTTATTTGTTGTTTCCTTTTTTATGCTTGTTCCAGTATCTTTTATTTTAAATTCTAAATAGAATTGCTGATCTTTCATATAGGATGAGACTGATAATTGTATAAATCCTTGTTCAGTATACTCTATAGCCCTATCTACTAAATTCATAAGAATTTGCTTGACTCTTTTAACATCACCAAAAAGATGATTAGGAACCTCTTTATTGATTTCAACCATAAAACTAACATTCTTTTCATTTAAACGGGATGTTGCACTATTGGCTATATCATATAATATAGCATCTAAATCATATAATTCATCAGTAAGTTCTAACTTACCTACCTCAATCTTTGAAAAATCTAATACATTATTCATAATCATTAATAAATTTTGACTAGAATCAAATATACTTTCTATTTGTTTTTTCTGATTATCGTTTAAATCACTTTCTAATAATTTATGAGCAGTATTTATAATTATATCCATTGGTTTTTGAATTTGCTGACTCATATTAGTCAAAAATATTGATTTTGTACGAGAGATATGTTTTTGATTAGCAGAGACAACCCATGAAATACCTGCAATTATTAATAGCACCAAAAAAGCAATAATAAAGCAACTTGCAATAACAATCAATTCTTTCATCATCATATCTGTCTTTTCAGTAATAACATCACTATCAACAGTATTTAAGATTGTCCATGAATTAATATCAATTTTCGTATAATATGTATAACGTTTTATCCCTAACTGTTTATATTCAATAAGTCCTGAATCACCATTTTTAATATGATCTTTAATCTCATCTAAAGTGTTATCACTTAAGAGTTCAGCATTATCTAAAATACGATAGAAATTACTATAATCCATGCTTTTATTATGTAAAATCAAATCTCCTTTTTGATTAATAATATAAGAATACCCTTTCCCTTGAAAACTATCTATCTCTAATGCATCATCAAGTTTTTTTGATGATATCATTGCTGACATTGAACCAATTGTTTCATGTTCCTTACTATAAATAGGAACCGTTATAATAATTCCTGAAACAACATGATCATTAAAAACTCTACGTTCTAAATCACTAATTGTTGTTTGACCAGATAAAGCATTTTTAAAGGCAAGTTCATTTTTTATATTTCTATTTTGAGTTTCTTCCGTTGCTTGAAAATAACCATCTTTTTTAGCATATCCGATATAAGCAAATTCCTGTCTTTTAGCTATATCCTCCATATAATCCATACGTTGATTTTCAGGAATAGCAACTAACGAATAAGCTGCATTTTGTAAAGAGTGTGTTGTATCATCAATAATAGATTTCGTATATATCGCAATATGATCAGCAATTTCTGATAAATGACTTTCATTTTCAGCTAATAGTGTCTCATTAAACTTATTGATATATGATACTGATAACCCTATAAAAATAAATATAAATGCTAATAATGAAAGACTTAATATAATTATTTGAGGATAATCATGAGCATATTTATTTAATTTTTTCATAAAATCCTCCTTAAGACATACGTTCTTTTCTTAATCTATCCATCTTATCTAAACATTCTGTCAAACTCATTTGACTATCTGGTTTTATATATTCTAATATGCATGATGCATCCATCTGTGAGAACCCCTTAATTCGTAACCAGGCAATAGAATCAGAATAATATTTATCTATTAATCATTCATTTTCTAGATATTGAGGTGTTGAAATACTTTCAGCCTGATTTTTAAATACTGGAGCAGTTAAAATATCAGAAAAAGCAACATTATAATTATAAGGATCAGCTAAGAATGTAATAAAATCTAGTGCCCCTTCCAATTTCTCACTCTTTTTATTCACCATAAACAAATTCATATTTGGTCCTTCAAAAGTCCCATTTTCTGGTACTCCCATGAAAGCTGGCATTAATCCAAAGTCATCTGCATCACCTTCAAAATCTGTATATAACCATGTATCCCAACACAGTAACATTGCATAGTTTTCACTTTTTAATGCTGGACTCATTGTATCCCAATCATTATCTAAATAACCTTCTCCAAAATAGCCTTTATCTGCCATCGTCTTATACCAATTCAGTATTTCTTTAAATTCTGGAATATCTGTATAGCTAATCTTATTATGATTAAGATTTGATAATACTTGTGAATCCTTTACAATTGAATCTAAGGGAAATTGATATAGTAACATTGATATTTCTTTAGCTGGTAAATAGAGTGGTGTTATTCCTTGAGATAATAGTTTCTCACAAACTTGCATAAATTCTTTTTGTGTTTGGGGAACTTCAATATTATATTTTTCAAATATCTTTTTATTATATAAAGTTCCAGATATTGACGATTCCCAATGAGGTAAACCTATAATTTTTCCATTATATACAGTTTGATTAATTGATGTTTCTGTTAAATCATTGACCCATTCTGCATTTGTGAAATCATAAAAATTTTCATCTGGATGATATGCATCAATATTAGTACCACCATAACTTACTAAAATATCTGGCATTTGGATTTCACCATTTAGTGCTTTTTCCATTTGATTATTAATTTCATCTTTTTTATATTGGATAATCTCAAGATGATTATCTGTTAAGTCTTCATATCTTTGACATGCTTTTTGGATATAACTTCTATCTAAATCTGGTGATACTCCCCAAATTGTCAATGTCTGTTCTGAGACTTTACCCCATTCATACTGTGGTTCATTAAAAACTTTTTTCTGATTTATTTCTGATGTTTTCTGACATCCCGCTATTAACAAGGTGAATATCAATATAAACAATAATCTTTTAATAGCAATTTCCTCCACAATATTCTACTCATAATTTTATTATAGGCAATATTATATAAATAAGGAAGAAAAATATGAAATTGAAAAGCCACTTTTTGAGAAGTGGCTATAAATTTTTATAATTTTTAAAATTAACAAGTTCTATTCCATTCTTATAAATCCATTCTTTTAACCAATGACTACATAAGAAATCACATTCCATAGTTCTAATCTTTGTAAAAGATGAATGTGTTAAAATATATTGATCTAAATATCCTGGATGAAATATAGCAACACAACATGGATGTTCTTGAATGTAAGGAAGATATTCTTCTAAATATTCCTGAGGATCATATAAACCTTCCTGATCAGGTTTAAAGAAGGGCAACCCATAAATACCATTTTCCTTTTCCCATTCTTTGTCAATTGATGGAATACAGAAAAACAGTCCATGCTTGTCAGCTACATTTTTTAAAGCAATAAAGAAATTCATTGAAAAAACAGCATGACCTTCAAAATAATCAGGCTTTTTTCCTGTAATCTCAATAAATCTTTTCAGCTGTGCTTCGATTTCAATTTCTGCTTCCTCTATAACAATACTATCAACTTCTCTAGCTCGAATTTCCTTACTCGAACAAAAATCTCCATTTTCTTGTACTAATGAGGAAATCAGTGATGGATCAGATATTGGTTTGCCTACACAAATATTGGTATGCTGCCCTAAAGCAATATTCAAATCTTTGACCAATGCATATCCATGACTTGCACTTTCCATATTAGGCATCATACCAACACTTGTAATGACACCATCTTTAATAGCTTTTAAAATCCCATAGTTTACTGCTTCACTAAATCCTAAATCATCTGCACGCATAATTAATTTCATTTCTATTAACCTTCTTTCATTTGATGTATAAAATTTAAAATCTTTCTTCCATCAAAAGCCCCATATAATTGTCTTGATGGAACATAAACTTTAGTTTTTTTATTTTTTAATTTCTTTAACAGTGAATCTTCTTCAAAACAAATTTGTGGTTCTAACAAAATAATATCAACTTCCATCTCTTCATCAAATAGTTCAATATCTATTGACTTAATGATCCAATCCTTCTCTGAATCATTCTTTTTCTTATTCATATCCATCGCTAATAAATCAGACATTGCTCCAGCACGAGAATGTAATAAAATCACTTTAAAGATATGATTTTGATCTAAATCATTCAAAATAATAGAAACTTTTTTTAAAACAGATACACCATCCATCTTTGTATAATCAAGGGAATCAATAACCATGAAAGGGATTCCTCTTTTTTCACATAATGGTATAAACTCATCTTTCATATATCCAATATGAGGTGCTAACAGAAACATATCTGTTTTCATAAGAGCGAATTGAGCTGATACTGTATCTGTACATTGAATATAATATTGGTGTTTCATATCCGCTGCTTTCATCTTTTTAACTAATAAACTAGTAGACATTCCTGCCCCACAAACCAAAAGTATATTTTTCATTATGCCACCAGTCTTTCTATTAATTCTTGAAAATAATCATATGTTGAATGATTTAATAACTTCCATTGAATAGTTGAATCACTCATGATTGTAGAAATCACTTCATAGAACTGATCAAGATCTTTTAATAGCTGATTTTCAATAGATGATAAGAGAATGATTCTGATTTTATGATTTTTCCAGAGTAATGGTTTTTTTAATAATGTTATGGATACAAAGGTTTGTGATGAAACAGGTTGATGAGAATGAGGGAATGCTACAAGATCATTAAATTCTGTTGTTGCTAGATTTTCTCTTTCTAAAACCAATTGTTCAAAACAATCTGGTAACTCATAGTATTGATGACATTGCTGAATGATTTCATGAATTGCACTCTCTTTATTTGGAAAGCTTTCATAGGTAAAAAACAATTCAGGTGGAAAGTATTGCATAATATCATGATGATTCAGCTGTTTTAAGTTTTGTGTAATGTTGACTGTATCTTTTGCATTCATAATATGACTAATCATAAATATTGGAATATCTAATGTGTCTTGTATTGGTACAGTTGTAAAGATACAGTCATAATGATGAATATCCTGATCAAACAATTCATGTAATGAACAGACCTTGAGTTCATGGATGTAATTGCTAAAATTCTTTTGAAAGAAATATTCAAGTAATTTTGCACTGCCAACTCCACTTGAACAAATAAGTAAAATATTCTTTTTATGAATACTTGTTTTCTTTTGCTCAAGGGAAAGATTAATATGTAATGCAAAATAAGCAATTTCATCTTCTGGTAATAGACAATTATATTGTTGATTGATAACTTCACTCAGTTTAACGGCAAGTTCATATGCAACAATTAAATTCTTTTTTATATCTTGCAATAAGGGATTATTCATATAGGTTGCATATTGAATACGTTTTAATAATGGAATAATATGTAAACATAAAGCTAGCTGTAAATTTAAGTCAGAAGTAAATGAAATATGAGATTCTGTTTCAAGTGTCTCTAATATATTCTTAACTAAGTCCAATATTTCTTGATCTATATAGAGATGGGACTGCTGGTGACAATTTTTTCCACAAAGATGCATTGTTAAATAAGCAACTTCTTCTTCACGATATTCCATATTGAGCATTTGACTCATTAATGACATAATGGCACATGCCAATTCATATTCTTTTTCTAACTGAATTGATTCTAACCATTCACTATCAATCAAAGCATATTCATGTTTTAAAACACGTGTATAGGCTATATAAAGATGGGAGACGAGATTTTCTAAATTATTGTCACTCATTGTATAATCTGTATTCGCAATACATGATATAAGAATATTTTTAATTTGCTGAGTTATTCTGATATCTTTTTGGTATTGTTTATAATGAGCAATTGCTCTTCTTTTATTTAATTCTGAACCTTTTAAAAATATGCCATAATGAGGTTTTGTTTCAATTGTTAAATCATATTCATTGAAATAATGTCTTAATTCCTTCAATGATATTTTTAATTGTGTTCTTGATAGATAAAGTTCATCACATAAGTCATCTATTTTAATATAAGACTGATTATCTATAAAACGTTGAAATAAATAGTCAAAACGTGTTTCTTCATCCTCATCAGCATTATCTTGTTGAAGATAAGATAAAAATTGTTCAGGATTTTCAATAGATAATTTATATCCAAATGTTCCTGATAATATCTTCGCTCCTGTGATATCCTTATTAATTGCTTTTATAAGGGTACGTACTGTTCTGGTCGTCATTTGAATGCAGGCTGATAATTCTTGACCAGACATAGATTCATGATTCATTAATTCCATTATTATGGTTTTTTGATTCTTATCCATACATACGCACCTCCATATTCCTATTTTACCATGTTTAGGATAGGTTAAAAAGGCTGAAAATCAGCCTTTTTATTCAGAAATTGTTTGTTCTTCTTTTAATGCTATATTATCCTGTACTTTGAAAAAAGGATAATATATTACAACAGTTAATAACATTAAAACAATTTCTAAAATGATCCCAGATATTCCAGCAATCATCCATCCATCAAATAATAATGGTGTTCCTGTAGCACCCATTGCAATTCTTGGCAAAGAAACAAGACCGGAATTCATAGCAAAGTATGCTATAATTGCAGTAATCTGTGGTACGAAAATAAATGGAATTGCCATTACTGGATTCAATATAATTGGTAATCCGAATATGACAGGTTCATTAATATTACATAACGATGGTAAAATACATAATTTACCTAAAGACTGATATCTTTTACTTTTAGAAAATAATAACATATCAATAGATAAACCAATTGTATTTCCTGCACCACCTAACATAAGAATAAATAAAAATCCAACAGTAACAATATGTGTCATAGGTTGCCCATTAGCAAATGCAGCTTGATTTTCAACACCTGCCTGCATAAATAAAATCATCATAAATGGGATAGTGACTTGTCCACCATGAATACCAAAAAACCAAAAAACTTGACATACCAATAACAAAACTAAAAATGTAATAACACTACCTGATAATGCTGATAAAGGTGCTGCAATAATACTATAGAACCATTCACTAAATGTTGCCCCAATCATAAACATAAACACTCCATTGATAATTAAAAAGAATGCTGTAATCACAAAACCTGGAATCAAGGCACTAAATGATTTCGCAACAGTAGGTGGAACACCTTCTGGCATTTTAATAACCCAACCTTTATTAATAATAAAAGTATAGATATATCCTACCAGCAATCCTACTAATAATCCTGTAAACAATCCTTTAGATCCTAAATAATCAAATGATAACATTGTTGTTGGCACATCATTTATAACAACTTCTGCTAAAGGTGTCATAATAAAGAAAGCTAATATTGATAATAATCCAGCAGGTATTGCATCTCCACTCATTCCCTCATTTCTCAAATATGCATATCCTACTGCAAAAACAACATATAATGCCATCAAGTCAGTTGTAAAACGACTAACTAATCCTAAGATTTTACCTATACCTGTACTATTTAAGAAATCTTGATAACCTCCTATTGATAAAGTACTTAATAATGAAAAGATAGCACCAATAATAATAAGTGGCATAATTAAATTAAAAGCGGTTGATACAGCTTTCAATATTTTATTACCACCAATTTTACTAGCCAGTGGTGCTAGGACTGACTCCATTTTGTCCATCATTTTTTGCATTGTCTTTTCCCCTTTCCAAATGCTTTACAATATCATTATATAATACCTTCATAAAACAAAAAGACTGTTAATTTCCTTTAAGGGTAGGAAATTGTGTATAGAATGCTAATAATTCTTTTATCATTGATTTATACAATTGAACAGAAATTAACAGGTCTTCAGCATGAATCATCAGCAAACTCACTTCAACATCATCCGATAACATTTTAGCATGAATTGTACTGACTTGAAGTAATAACTCATCGCCTTTTTGAAAGTAATAAACAAATTCCTTTTCTTTATTGCATTTTGCATAATAAAGTGCTTGTTTATAAGAGTTATAACTTTTTAGTGTTAATTCTATGATTGATATTGTATCTTTTTTGGTATTATTCATATCATCAACTCCTATGTCTATCATAGTTCATTGTAAGATATTTATAAAGACAGTGATTTTCCTCAAATAGAGGAAAATCACAAAGAACAATTGTTATTTTGTCTTATTTAACAAATATAAAAGGAGAACTCAAATTTCTATTGAAAAATACAATAGTTTTGCTTTCTCCTTATATACAACAATAAAATGAAATAGTAACCATTATTTATATCTTAAATCAATAACCTTTGTATTTGATATTAAGTCATGTAAAGTTATATGATTATTTGAAACCAATAACATGAATACTGATATAGCTATAACATAAAAATTCATTTCTTTAAAGAACAAGATAATATTAAATTTTAACAAAATAAATATACCCTGATTAAATATTCCTCCTATAGAATGAAGACTCATTTCAACAAACCATATAAACAATATTTGTCGTAGAAATAAATTCAATATTTTCATTTCCTGATTACTATTCATTATTATTTTTAATTTCATAATTTTCTTTCCAATAGTTTGACCATCATATAACTTGAAAGGAATTACTAAAAAGTAAATCAAAGAAAACAATAGACTGAAAAACATTCCAATACACAAATCTTGATTTGAATATAATTCTAAATTCATTATGTTATTATAATCTATATGTTTTGCTAAACTAATAATAAGAAATGGTAACATAGAAACAATACTTCCTAAATACCAATCAATAATATAGGCAATCAATCGTCTAAATGTATAATGACTTGTTTCATATATTTTCATTATGCTTATCCTCTTTATTCTTTATATATTTTAATAACTCCTTATATCCACAATAATATTCATCAAACATACAAACGTTTTGTCTCTTGCAATTACCTTGACATATTGAATAAAATTCACAGTCATCACATACATAAGAGTATTCTTTTTCTTCTCTTAAAAAAATATATGCAATTTTATTTGTTATACATTCTTTTAAACTGTGATGCAGAATATTACCCAAACAATATTTTCGTAATGCATAAAAATCACATGGATAAATACTTCCATCAGTTTCAATAACTATCTGTATAGAACAATATCCTAACATACCACAAGAGCAATCAATTTGACCATTTAATAAATAATGTATCTGGTCAAATAAAGAAATATGTACTTGCTGATCTTTTCTATATTCATCGTATAATTCTCTATAAAATCGAAAAAATTCTTTTGGTTTCAAACCTACTCCACCTCCCAAAGGTGGTAAGCAAGGTATGAATTGTGTATATTTAAAATTCATATCTTTATAAAAACGATAAATATCTTTTGCATACATAGACATATGTGAGGTGATAACGCTTAATATGTTAAAATCAATATTATTATGTTTTAATAAATTAATTGCAACTATAACTTTATGAAAACTTTCTTCTCCCTTAATCCTTCTATGAAAATCATGTGTAATTTGAATTCCATCAAGTGATATTCCTACCAAAAAATGATATTGTTTAAATAAATCAATCCATTGATTATCAATCAATGTTCCATTCGTTTGAATAGAATATTTAATCATATGAACTGTATTCCTTAAGTTGACTTCATCTATAAAATCTTTATAAAATTCTATTCCTGCTAAAAGTGGCTCTCCTCCTTGGAAACAATACTCAATTTCAATAGGAGTCTCACAATGGTTTAAAGTTTTTTTAATAATTGATAGATAAACATTTTTATTCATTTTCTTAACTGGATTTGTTCTATATTTAATAACATCTTTATAAAAACAATAATCACATTGCATATTACAAACAAAAGATACTGGTTTTATGAGTACAGTTATTTTTTCCATACCATTCTCCTAAAAATAATTTTAAAACTTAATATTTCATACATCTCTTGTATTGTTTGTTTTTACAAGATAATAATATATTCTAATCTTTATAATAAAGCACAATTGAATCAGTCATCACAGAAAATAAGAATATAAAAAACTCAAAATGATTATCTTGTATTTCTGGTGGTAAATCAAATTTAATCTTCATATCAAATTGATAATTTTTAATCTCTTTATCATCTAAACAAATAACACAATTTTCAATTGAGGAATTCAAAATTTTCTGAATTAATTTATATGAACGCTTCATCCATCTTCCACCATATGTTAAAAATAATATAAAGTCTACATTTTCAAGAACATAATCCATCTTTTGAACATCTGTATTACATAATATAATATCTACCTTTTTATAATATTTCTTTAATAAAGCTTGGAATAAAACAACTGCAGATAATTCATGGGAGGCACAAAATATAGCAATCCTGTTATTATCAATAATCTTTTGAATAAGACTTTCTATCATTGATTGCTCAATCAAAAGTAAAGAATGATTAATCATATAATCAAATTTTACTTTTGTACTTAAAATAGCTTTATTAACTGAAATATCTTTTATACTTTGAACATCTAACATATGATGACAAAATTCATTTTGAGTGATATTATATTTCAATTCTTTAAATGAATCATACCCTATTTTTTGGCAAAATCTTGTTATACTGGCAGTAGAGGTTGCGCATATATCAGCAATCACATCAATACTCATATTTGGTATTTTATCTATGTGCTGCAACATCTCCTTAGCAATAATATAATCTAATGAATCTCTAAAAGAAAGATTGGCTATTTCAGCTAATTTATAATAGACATCATCCACTCTTCATCACCTCTACTTATAGTATATCCTATCTTTTACTCTTATGAAATTAATAAGGAGCCTTTTTTTTCAAACTGTTATAAGCACTATATTGTATTTTATAAATCATCTCTAACCTCATGAAAGAAAGTATATCTTTATAATCACTATTTTGAGAAACATTATAAAGTTCATAAGGGTCTTTTTTTAAGTCATATAAAATTTCCTGATGATGAGTATTACAATAATACTTATATTCCTTAGTTCTTATGGTTGTTTCATAAAAATGGTGACTACCTATATATTCAACAATAATAGATTCCTTTGTTCTTTGACTTGTTCCTTCTATGATTGGTTTTAAAGATATTCCTTTTAAATATTGTGGTTTTTGAATACAAGCATAATCAAGAATTGTAGGAACAATATCAACTGCTTCACATAACTCATTTATACAAGTTCCTGGCTGTATTTTTCCTTTATATTTCATAATCAGTGGCACATGGATAATACAATCATGACCCGGCATACCTTTATGTACACGTCCATGATCTCCCAGATATTCTCCATGATCACTTGTAAAAATAATCAAAGTGTTTTCTTCTATGTCTTTTAACTCATTAAAAATATGACCAATACAATCATCAACATGTGTTGTTAAAGCCAAATAACTTGCATATATCTCACGCCATTTTCTTTCATCAATATCTTTAAGCTGATGGTTCCAATGACTTCCAAGTAATGTTTCCATTAGTTGATTATCTTCTAAAGAGCGATGTGGTAATGGCATATCATCAATATTGTACATATCCAGATATTTTTGCGGTGGATTGATGGGTGCATGAGGGGCATAAAATCCAGCAATCACAAAGAATGGTTGGTCATTTTGCTTATGATTTCTAATATATTGACAGACCTCATCACTGACAAAACAACTATGCGTTAAATGATCACTGCCCTCAAAAGGATAAGGCTGATGTGGGGAACGTTCATGGGTACTATACATAGGTTGCCCATAGACTTTTCCTTCTGACGGTAACCCAACTCTTACTTTTTCAACTTGTTCAGGTGCCTGAGATTCAACCCACTTGATATAGGCATCATCATAACAACCTGGTTCATCTGAAATGATGAGACTATCAAATCCATAATGAGGATGTGGATCTGTATGACATCTATTTGTATGAGGTAAAAAGTGTAATTTGCCTATTTGTGAACACTGATAGTCATATTGTTTAAGATAATTTGCAATTGTATCCTCCTTTTTAGATAGTGGTATACCATTATCCCCTATCCCAAGTTGACTAGGATATTTTCCAGTTAACATACACATACGACTTGGCATACAAACTGGATTATTTACATAATAATTTTCAAAATTAACCCCATCATTGATGAATGAATCTAAATTTGGTGTTATTGCCAATTTGTTCCCATTTGCATGAATTGAATCAAATCTTTGCTGATCTGTATAAATGAGGACGACATTAGGTCTTTTAGGCATTTTCTCCACCTACTCTATTTTCACTCATTTTCATATTGGCTTTTTCATTAATTCTAATGAAAGGAATATAAATAATGACTGATAGAACAAATAAACCTAATTGCCAAACAACTGACATGATATCTCCAGCTGTAGATAAAAACATATTAATTCCAATAGGAATCGTCCAAGGAACTTGAACAACAATTGGTGCTATAGAACCTACTGCAGCTGCAAAATAAGCAATACTATAACATACCAATGGAGCGATTAAAAACGGTATAATTAAAATAGGATTAAACACAATTGGTAAACCAAAAACCATTGGTTCAGAAATATTAAATAAGGATGGAACAAGGCCAATTTTAGCGACTTCCCTATATTCAGAACTTTTAGCAACAAATAAGATTGCGACAATCAGTGCTAAAACATTTCCACCACCACCCATTTTTGTAAAAACTTCTAAAAAAGGCACTCCTGTAAAAAAGTGAGGAATAGCTTCTCCAGCAACAAATGCAGCATTATTAGCTGGTAATAATTCTCCAAAAACGACACTGTTAATAGGACCCATTAACAAGCCTCCATGCAATCCAAAGAACCATGCAATATAAGTAAAGAAACAACTGAGTAATCCACCTAAAAATGATGTTCCAACAATTTCTCTAATTGGTGTTTGGATAACTTGATAAATAAATGTAAATAAGTCAACTTTTGCATAACGAACAAGGATAAATTGAATAATACCAGCACTCATAAGGATAATTAATGCTGGAATCATGACTAAAAATGACTTCAATACACTAGGTGGAACACTATCTGGTAATTGAATCGTTAAGAATTTTACCTCACATAATTTCTTTAATAATGGGGGAATTAACAATCCAAGAAGAATTGCTAAAAAGAAGCCTTTTGCCCCTAAATAAGTTGTCGAATATGAACCGTTGACAACAATACTCTCTCCACCTTCTGATAATAAGTGTGTGGCTTGGGGAGTAAACATAAAGTATAACATTGTATTCACGACAATTGTAGATATAACATCACCCTTTAATTTCTTTGTTAAAAAATAAGTAATAGAAATTGTCGCAAGCATTGAAATTAAAGGGACTGTCGCATTATATATTCCATTAATATATAATTGCCAACTATCCCCAAACGTATTTGTTAAGAATTCAGATACTGCTAGAACTGGGAAGTTAAGCAATAATGTTAAAAAAGAACCAATAATCATAGCTGGCATTGTTGCAGCAAATCCATCTCTTAATGATGATATGTATGAATTTGTGCTGATTTTAATTGCAAACGGTAGTAGTTTGTCTTCTAATAATTTAGATATTTTATTCATTTCTCTCTCCTCCTGTTCCCAATATAGCATAAAAAAGAATTCAAGAAGAAATCCTTACATTTTTTGTAAGCAATTACTAAATTTGTAAGGAATGGTGCTTTTTTCTTTTTTTACGATAATATTATACTACACAAAGATAAGAAGGAGGCAATGATATGATAACACGATTTCAATATGGACATCCTATTCGTACTGATTCTATAATTAAGCATATACCAATAGAAGAAGGATATCCAAAACACCTTGTTTATGAAGATGGAGAAAAAATAACTTTTACTTATGAAATGAAACCACAAGATATGGTTTATGGACTTGGAGAGAATATGCGTGGTATAAACAAAAGAGGCTTTACCTATATTTCACGATGCGTGGATAATGCCATACATACTGAAGATTGTCATAGTCTATATGCTGCTCACAACTTTATTATCATTTATGGTATTGAAACATTTGGTGTATTCATTGATACAGCTGGGATTGTCAGTTATGATATTGGAGAAACTGATATTGATCAAATCATCATAACCTGTGATGACAAAGACCTGAATATTTATATGATTGAAGGAAAAAGTTTAAAAGATGTTGCCAAACAATTTAGACAATTGATTGGCAGAAGTTATATTCCACCAAAGTGGGCATTTGGTTACCAGCAAAGTCGTTGGAAATATAAAACAGAAAATGATTTTAGAGAAATTGTAAGACAATATAAAGAACATGCGATTCCATTAGATGCTGTCTATTTAGATATTGACTACATGGATAATTATCAAAGTTTTACAATTCATAAAGATAATCTACCACATTTTGAAGAGTTAATTCAAGAAATGAAAAATCAGGGTATCCACATGGTTCCTATTATTGACGCAGGTATTAAAGTTCAAGATGGTTATCATGTCTATGAAAACGGAGTCAAAGAAAATCGATTTTGTAAGGATAAGGATGGACATTTTTTTCGATGCGGTGTTTGGCCTGGATACTGTCACTTTGTAGATGTCTTGAATACTCAGCATAGAAATTGGTTTGGTGATCAATATAAGTTCTTATTAGATAAAGGTATAGATGGTATTTGGAATGATATGAACGAACCTTCTATCTTTTATACTGATGAAAGATTAAAAGAGGCATATGAATTGGTTGATAAATTAAAAAATTCTGAATTAAACTTAAATACTTATTTTCAAATGTGTGATGAATTTTCAAAATTATCTAACAACCCTAAAGATTACAAACTCTTTTATCATGATATCGATGGTCAAAAAGTAAGACATGACAAAGTCCACAATCTTTATGGATATTTTCTCACAAGAGCAGCAGGCGAAGCCTTTGAACGCTTTCGTCCACACAAAAGATTATTACTGTTGTCACGTGGATCTATGATAGGAATGCATCGATATAGCGGTATTTGGACTGGTGATAATCTGGCTTGGTGGTCTCATTTAAAATTATGTATACAACAAATGCCAAATCTCAATTTATGTGGCTTCTTATATGCTGGTGGGGATCTGGGAGGATTTGGAAATAATACGAATGAAGAACTCATGACCCGCTGGGTTCAATTTGCTATATTTACACCTTTAATGAGAAATCACTCTCAAAGCGAACGAGCTCAGGAACTCTATACCTTTAAAAATACAAATACCTTTAAAAATATGATAGAAATCAGGTACGCTTTTATACCATATTTATATAGTGAATTTGTAAAAGCAGCAATCCATAATGATTGTTATTTTAGAGCATTATCATTTGATTATGAGAATGACCCACAAGCAAGATTAATTGAAGACCAACTCATGGTTGGTGAATCAATAATGATTGCTCCCATATATGAACAAAATGGGAGAGGAAGATATGTTTATTTACCTGAAAATATGAAATTGATAAAAATGCGTTCTTTCAATGACTATGATGAAATTATATTGCCAAAGGGACACCATTATATTCAAGTCAATTTAAATGAAATGATTTTCTTCATTAAAGAAAATCATATTGTTCCTTTAGCTAAGCCTGCATTAACAACAAAAGATATGGATTTTAATCATTTAGAAATTATAGGTTATGTCAAAGAGAATACCCAGTATATTTTATATGATGATGATGGATATACAACAAATATTGATAATAAAGAATATTCTTATACTATTTATGTAAACCAATATTCATGTTATTGTCAAAATAAACATATTACCTATAAGAAGAAATAACATTTATCTAGTCTCACTCTCAATAATAGATAAAATACTTCATTGCTTATTTACATCCATGATAATTTTAAGTTGACTATGATTTTGAATTCTAGACATTTGTTTTCCTATCAAGTGATAAAAAGACTATAATGAATTATTTCAATAACAATTCACTATAGTCTTATAATCTATTAGGCTACGAGCCTCTGACTGTCTTTTAATATATCTTCAAATTCATGTATAGGTAAAGGTTTAGAGAAAATATAACCTTGTATCATATCACAATCTGTCTTTTTTAAGAATGCAAGTTGTTTTTGTGTTTCTACTCCTTCTGCTACTGTCTTAATTTCAATATGTTTAGCCATATCAATAATAGATTTAATAATTTCTTCACTACGTTGACTATTGACACTATTGTCTAAGAAGAGTTTATCTAATTTAATAACATCAAAAGATAAATCTTTTAATAAATTCAGGGATGAATATCCACTACCAAAATCGTCAATTGAACATTTAAATCCATAACTTTGTAATTGTGAAATAATCTCCTGTATTTTCTTCATATCCTCAAGTAAGACATTTTCTGTAACTTCCAATTCTAATAAACCATCTGGAATTTGATATTTCTCTTTAATATTCACATATCTTTCTATGAAATCTAGCTGATAGAAATGTAAACGAGAAACATTAATAGAAATACTAACTACTGGATAATTCTTTTGTATACGATCTGAAAGATATTGACAAACTTTTTCAAAAACATATTCATCTAATTTTAAAATAAATCCATTTTTTTCAAAGATTGGAATAAAGTCTCCTGGCATAATCATTGTTCCTGTATGATCAATCCATCTCACTAGTGCTTCAGCACCCAATATTTGATTTCCTAAGACATTATATTTAGGTTGAAGATAGAAGACAAACTCCCTATTTTCTAAGGCCTTTTCCATTTTTGCTTCAATATCTGCCTCTTTCATCATACGTTCTCTCATTGAATAATTATAGAAACTATAATAATCTTTAGGATTACTGCTCACTTCATTTAAAGCCAAATGACTACGATCAACTAAACCATCAATATTATGAATCTCATCATCTTCTAAACAGCATATTCCAAATTTAATAACAGATTCCTTTTCTAATCCATATTTCTTTAATATAGAATACAATTGCCGATGTATAGATTCACAAATCTTAGCCAAATCTTGTTTCTCTTGATAATCACACATCATTAAGAACTTATCGGCTGTCATATGGCATGAAAAGCTTTGCAAAGAAATTGTATTTTGAATGATCTTTGCTAATTCTTTAAGAATTTTATCACCAAACTCATAACCATTTAAGTCATTAATGATTTTAAATCCTGCAATATCACTATAAATAACTGCCCATTTCTTTTCATCTTGATTTATTCTTTGATTTCCTTCTTCTTTAAATTTCTGATAATTAAATAAATTTGTAAGAGCATCAAAGTAAGCAAGATATTCAACTTCATTTTTATGTTTTCTTTGATTATATCTATATAATAGCAAAATAAATCCAATAGCTCCTATAATAATAACTGAAAGTATAATTGTAAAAATAATAATATTATTTGCTTGTGTCATGATAATATCATTAGGAATAATAGATACTATATACCATCCATTTAATATTGTTATAGGGATGTAACAGAAAACATTTGTATCATCATGATAATTGAATAAAGCATAACCTTTTTTATGATTGGCTAGAGCATTTTCAAATGATTGGATTATTGCTTGATCATTACCTTCTATATCAATAATATCAAATAAATTCTGCATTGTTCTATTTGCATTTTTATGATTATTTCTCATCAAAACATTCCCACTATCATCAATAATATAAGAAAAACCTAAATCATTATAGAATGATAATGAAAATTGTTCTGCAATATACTCTACCGGTGCTTCTTTAACTAATAATTTATCTTCTAATTTAATATAAGAAGCTATTGTCCTTTCCCCATTAACACGATTTAAATAAGGTTTTGTAATACCTTTACTTAAAGGAAGATTATTGAGTAAATTAACTTCTTCATCTAGAAGTTTTTCTTTTTGTCTTTGATGCAAATATGTCCGTTCATTTAGATCAATGTAAATAAGATTATAACCATTTGAACTAGAGTGTTCCATAATCGAACCAATCACTGTTTCATCTTCTAATGAAACACTATTTAAAATTGTCGTTAGGTTTTCCATGTCTTTTTCAATAAATAATTGAAAAGACTCCTGTTCCTGTGTTGTAGAATCCAAGATATCATTAACAGCTTGATTCCATAATGATTGACGAACATAGTTCACATATGTAAACATTGTGATACCTACAACTCCAATAGCCAAGATACTACTCATAACAAGAATTGGAATTTTTCTTTTCTTCATAATAGCCTCCTTCTATTGATTAGCATTTTCTATAATACTCACTGCTGACTCAATATCTTCTCCCTTTAATAGTTTTTGTATTCCTTGACGTGTTAATGACCAAAGTGAATATTTAATACGTGAATCTGTTCCAAGCATAGCATTTTTTTCATTAAGATATGAGCTTAATGGCTGAATCGTTTCATCGTCTGCCAGTCGTGTCTCTTTTAACGGACTAAAAGATGACTGACTGTTCACAAATTCCCATATAACATTATCTTGAGTTAAATATTCAATAAATTTCTTGGCCTCTTCAACATGTTCACCTTTAGCATTGACGCATAGTCTTGTATCTATATTAGTAACAAGTACAGATCCTGTTTCTAATATAGGGTAAGGATGAACTTCAAAATGAAGATTGGGTGCATCGTTTTGGACACGTACCGCTGCCCATGCTCCTGTTAACATAAAAGGATTTTCTCCCTTTTCAAATTGTATTAGATCGTCTTTTGTTTTTTCTGTCTTTAATGCAACCTTAGCATCTACATATTTATTGTTGATTATTTTTTCAACAAATTCATAACCTGTTTTCATATATTGAGCAAGTATTTTTGGATCTTGATTCATTTGATTAATGATTTCATCATGATTGGCACTCTGATAAACTGGGTATAAAGCTTTTGCGATAGCAATTGTTTTAAGAGATATATCATTATTCGCAACAATAGGAACAATTCCTTTATTCACAAAATAATCACAAACTTGCATAAATTCCTTTTCATTTTGAGGAACCTTTTGTCCATGTTTCTTTAATAAATCCATATTACAATATAATCCAAATGCAGATATTGTTGATGGAACATAATAAATAGAACCATTCTCTTCTTTCATTTGATTTAAAGACATTTCACTAAAATGACTAATCGTTGATAAATCTGATAAATCAGCAAAATATCCATCGCCCTTAAATTCTTGTAAGTGATCTTCATCAATCATAAAAATATCATCATAACGAGCATTTTTCAGTCTTTTCTCTAAAATATTATAATACTCTATACCTTTAACACTTTCATAAGTAATCTTTACATTTGGGTTTTCTTCCATATATGCCTGTAAACTATTTTCTATTGCAATAACATTAATAGCCTCACTCTTATATCCATAAAATTTTAAATTAATTATTTCTTCTTCATTATTATCAATAACAACATTCTTTGATTTATCCTGACATCCTATACAGATAATAAGCAATGATATAATTAAACATTTTAATATCATTTGTTTGAGTTTCATATAATTAGCACCTTTCATTAGAATCACAATTTTATCACACAGTTATATTTTATCACCCACTCTAACATAAATCAAATTGTATAGAAAGAATCACAAATATTTATACTAGCACCTATAAACGTTAAAACAATATCTACCTCCATTTCTTTATTGATACTATGCCACTGTTCAATAATTTCACTATAATTTCTTCCTAAACAATCAATAGATTTTACAAAAAGAATATCACCTGATTTTAACTTACATATAAGTCTACGATATTCATTTCTTTCAAAGTTTTTTCCTGATACATTTTTAACATAAACATTTTTTCCTTGATTCCATTTCTTTTTGTGCTTCTATTTGCCTATCAAGATTTTGGTCTTTACTTGATACCTTTGCATACCCATATTCCATGGCCAAACTCCTTTCTATTAATTTTTTCTAAAAAGATTTTATCATTTCATACGATACTGTCTATTGGTAATTATTGTCATATAAAAAACATAGACAAAAAAAGCCTTTAGATAATATATCTAAAAGCGAATATATTTTATTATGCTATATGTCCACTGCTAATCCCTTCTTGTTTTTCATTGAGTGGTAACCACTTTAAAACATCTAATATATAACGATCCCAAAAATCCCATTCGTGACCACCTTTTCCCTCTTTAAATATTACTGGAATTTGATGTTCTTTTAGGAATTGATAATATTCTCTATTCTTTTTAAGCAGAGGATCTTCTGTTCCACAGGCTAAATAGATTTGTGGAACATCTTTTGGTTGTATATTCTTTATAAGAGCATTGTAATCTTTATCACTACCTTTTATTTTTTCTATAGCTCCAAAAACACTTTCTAAATAGCTTCTTTTAAACATATATGGAATATTCTCTCCGTCTTGTGATTGTGTAACCATATCCAATATAAGTGCTGATGATAAACCTGCAATATATCCAAATGTTTGATAATATTTTAATCCATTAATAATTGCTCCATACCCACCCATAGATAATCCTGCAATAAATGTATCTTCTCTCTGATGAGATAACGGAAATAATCTTCTTGTTATATCTATTAATTCTTCACCAATAAAATGTGAATAATATTCATGAGATTTTTCATTATCTACATAAAACTTATTTTCACCTGATGGCATAATAACAGCTAAATGATAATCCTGTGCCCATCTTTCAATACGTGTTCCACTTAGCCAATCTGTATCATTACCATAAATACCATGTAACAAATATAATGTTTTAAAAGGTTTTTGTATTGGTAATTCTTGACCAGGATTTAAAAGCTTATCTACAGGTATAATAGCCTGAATAGATACAGTTCGCATTAATGATTGTGAAAAGAAATCTACTTTTATAAGTGCCATAATATCCTCCTATTTCTGTAATAATTTTTCAAATTCTTCTTTGGAAAGTGGTCTAGCATAGTAATAACCTTGAAAATAAGGAGCATCTACATGCATCAATGCTTGTTCAATACAATAATCTTCAACCCCTTCAATAATACATTCAAACTCTAGTCGATGACTTAATTCAGTTAAATAATCAATAATAATCATATCCTTTTGATTATGTGTTAAAGATATTTCTTTCACTAAAGATTGGTCTATTTTTATATAATCAGCTGGTAAACTTTTTAATAAGTTTAATGATGAATAAGCTGTTCCAAAATCATCTAAAGCAATCTTAAATCCCTTTGATCTTAAATAACCAAATATTTCTGATAATCTTGGAATATTTTCAACGTGACAGCTTTCTGTCAATTCAATCACAATCAATGATTTATCGACTCGATATTCATCAGCTTTTTGAACTAAAGATTCAATAAATGTCTTATCTTCAAACTGTAAATAAGAAACATTAAAATTGATTCTTAATGTTGGATATTCTTTTTGCCATATTTGTGCCTGTTTAAAAACTTCCTCCATAACCCATAATCCAACACTTCGAATTTCACCACTCTCTTCTAAGAGTTTAATAAACTCAATAGGTGAAACTTGATCTATTGATGTATGCCATCTTAATAATGCCTCACAAGCAACTATATTTTTATGATGCTGATGGATAATAGGTTGATAATATAATTCAAAATTTTCATAGTTTCTTTGAATGCTTTTTGTAAGTTCCTGTTTTATTTTTAATGTTCTTAAATGAAGTTTTGCTATATCTTGTGAAAAGAAAACAATTTCACCCCTATGCTTTTCTTTAGCATGTTCTAAGGAATGTTCCAAATTACTTAAAAGTTCTTCTTTGTTTGATCCATCATCTGGATAAACAACTGCACCTGCTGTCATATTCAAAGTCACTGATGGTTCTAAATTCTTACCAATTTCTTTAATTATCTTAATTAATTTCATAAACAAGTCTTGAGCTTGTTTATGCCCATAATTTTCACATACAATGATGAACTGATCACCATTAAATCTAAAAATCTTTTCATTTGTCAAAATCTTAACAACATGAGAAGAGAATTCTTTTAATATCATATCTCCATATGTATATCCATAATTATTAATAATCTTTCTAAATGAATCAAATCCCATCAATATCATGATTCCTTCTTTAAGGAGATCAGTTTTATAAAGTTCATGAACTGTTAGAAGATTAGTCAAAGGATCATATTTGTTTTGAGCCGATATTCTTGTCATCATACCTGCAAAATAAAGCGGTTGATTGTCTTCATCACAAATCACTGAACCTCTGCACTCTAGCCAAATGTAATCACCATATTTATTCAATGCACGATATTGACAGTTATGATGCTGTGATTGACCTGAAAAAACAGCTTGAATATCTGTTAAGTAAACATCTCGATCCTGTGGATGAATCTTTTCTAGCCAAATCATTCCCGCCCCTTTCATATATTCACAAGGCATAGAAAAATAATCAATGGTATTCTTTGACCATCTTGATTCATCAGTTCTCATATCACATACATAAATATAGACATTTTCAGATGCATTCGCAAAAGCTTCAAATAAGACATCATTCAATATATTATTCATCTTCTCACCTGATTTCTATATTCTATTCTATCACTTTGATGATAAGCTATCAAATACTATCATTGATACATTGCAAAAAGCGCAGCTTCTTTTGCATGTATCAATGCTGTATCAAATAAAGGCATTTCTGTATCTTCTTGTTTCACTAATAAACCAATTTCCGTACATCCTAAAATAATACCTTGTGCTCCTTTTTCTTTTAATGCATCAATAATTCTTAAATATTCTTTTCTTGATGTATCTTTCATTTGACCAAGACATAATTCATTATAAATAACATCATTAACAATATGAATATCTTCTTCATTTGGAATGATTACATCTATTCCTTGATCAATTAAAACCTGTTTATAAAAATCTTGTTGCATTGTATATTTTGTTCCTAATAATCCTACTTTATTGATATGATTCTTCTTTAATTCATTTGCTGTTGCTTTTGCAATATGCAATATGGGTATATGAATACGATTTTGAATGTCTTGTACAACTTTATGCATTGTATTTGTACAGATTACGATAAAGTCTACACCTGCTTTTTCTAAGGAACAAGCTGCATCACCTAAAATTTCTGCACTTTTATACCAGTCTCCATTAGCTTGACATTCTTCTATTTCTTGAAAATCTACACTATATAAAATACATTTTGCACTATGTAATCCACCTAATTCTTGTTTCACTGTTTCATTTAATATCTGATAATATGTCACAGTACTTTCCCAACTCATACCACCAATTAATCCTATTGTTTTCATTTATTCTCCTTTAATCCCAAAATGTTTATAAAACGCTACTGCAATACCATTATCATCTACTGAACTTGTTATTTCACTAGCTACTCTTTTAAGTTCATCTACTGCATTTCCCATAGCAATACCATGTTTGACAAGTTGAAGCATTTCAACATCATTCACACCATCACCAAAAGCATATGTATTTTCATAATCTATACCTAACTTTTGATAAAGATACTGACATGCTGTTCCTTTGGTAAATCCTTTGCAATAAACATCCATTCTGATAAGTTCCGTATCATAAGGTATCATTGTAAAATCATCTTCCAATTCATGATATGCTGCCCATAATTCATCAGCGGTGTCAAATAAAACACAACAGCTTATTGCTTGGATATCTTTGGCAGTAAAATGTTCATGAACACCTATAGGTCTTTCACTTGTTCCACGAAACATTTCACGATGCTTTATAACCAGTTCATCATCTAAAAATGCACACCATTCTCCTAAGCGACTATTAAACATAGAACGTCCATGATACTTCTCATAAACATCTAACTGTCTTTGAATTTGTTGTTCACTAAAAAGTTCATCAATCAATATTTCTCCACCATAACGAATATAATGTCCATCATTACATATATAACCATCAAATGTGATATCCTGTACACTCTGTGGAACTTCTCCTCTTGCAGTTGCTATGACAATTTTATGTCCCATTGCTTTAAACTCAACCAATGCATGAATGGTTTCCTGGGTCGGATGCATAAGTCCATGAGGCACATTCACCAATGTTCCATCAATATCAAAAAAAGCTATCTTTGTATCCATAAATTATCCTCCTTATTTATATTATAAATGAATTATTAATGAATAGGAATGGAATTTATGAATATAAGATAACTCTTTTATTCATGCATATATCTATATAGTAGAAATACTAAAAATAATGGGAAGCTATAAATAGAATTTGTATATCCAATATTTGTTTTTGCAAACTTTATACCATACTTCACATCAGGATAATGTGTTTCATCAATCAAAGTACGCATAGATTTACTTTTATTATTACCAGGCTTCACTTCAATATAAATTAAACAATCCGGACTCCTAACAAGAAAAGGATTTTTATGATTGTCTAAAACCCATTGTTCCAAAAATTATCAATTTTTCTATGTAAATACGTCATATATTATCATCTCAAATCTTATTTTACACATTACATGAGCGAATATTTATTATGTTTTCACATTTTTAGACAAAAGAAAAGAAATTGATACTAATAATTCAATTTCTTCTTCATATCACTATATCCAATCCATACTGTCCAAACATAAGCACAAGTCTTAGGAATCATTAACATACCTACCATTGGAACAACATCTGCCCATAAAACAACTGGGATATAAAACGCAAAACTCAATACAATAGTTAGCCACATATATTTGAATGCAGAATCTTGATGTTGTCTAGTCCTTTGATAAAACAATACAATAACCAATAGTCCTAATAATGCAAATGGAATGTTTCTGATTATTCCCCAGGAAATAGGAGCATCAGCACTTGTCCAAGCATTTTGTGGAAACATACATAAAGCAATACGTACTATCGCGAGTACATAGACACTGATTGTATATATATTTTTATCTTGAATTTGATAACGTAATCTCCATACATAATATAGAATGACATAAAAGATTGTCATTGTAACTGATGTTATCCATTTCCCAATACCTAATGCAACTGTATAATCCTGTAACCCAGTTGTACATAATGCGTATGCTCTAGGAATAAGATGAAAAGAATCTCCTAATCCTAAAGTTACTGCCATAATACCAAATAACAAATACTGCTTATTCTCTTTTCCTCTTTTGATCATGAGAATACCTAATGTGATAACTGTCACTAAATAAACAATATCAAATAATGTTTCCATAATTGCCTGCATATTATATTTCCTCCACTTTTCTATATACTTCTCTTCTTATATAATTCCTTAAAAATAATAAGCCTGCATGACATAAAGAAACACCCAATCCTGTATAAAAGACAGCAATGAATATATCAGGAAATACATGCAGTACTCTTGCCCCAATCCCAAACGTCATCATAAATGCCATAATCCCAAATGCTTTCATATCAAAAAACTTTATAAATAATTGTTTTTCTTGTTCATATCCTATTATTCTTTCAGTATGTTTTTTAACCATCTTTTGAAAAACAAAATATTGAAATAACCCATAAACAATGATTGACAATAATATATTAAGAATTGTTATATAATGTGCATAGGTTTCTATTCCTATTCTTAATATATTGAAACCAGCAATACCCCATACCAAACCACCAATTAATAATAAATATTTCTTTTGTATCATTTTCTTCCTCCAAACTGAACGATGTTCATTTTTGTTCATTTATTAACCCACTTTAGTGGGTTAATAGATCACTCTTTTTAATATCTCTTTTAATATATGACATGACCTTTGATTTTGTGATAAGAGTTGTATCATATAAGAAAAGACGAATTGAATCAATTGTTCTTCTGTAAAACTGTCATTAAAAATATCTGTCTTGACTTGTTCATCTTGATGTAATACCCAAAGCATTCCATCTTGAATATGCTGGAAATACTTTGCCATCATCTCTTTTCCCTGATAAAATCCTTCATCGTCTAGTCCTTGAGCATGTGCCAGGAAAAAATCAGGATATTTTTGTGTTCCTTTTTGAATAGTTTGAAAAACCCATTCTATGCATTCAATAAAGTTTTCAAACTGATGACAATCATCTCCCATATGAAAGAAAGACTTCCAAACTTGTTCGATTGTCGCAATCATTAAATCTGCTTTAGATGGGAAATAATTATAAATAGATCCTACAGAAACATGACACGCTTTTGCGATTGTTCTTATGCTAATTGCCTTCATTCCTTTTTCTGATGCAATTTGCTGACTCATTTCTAGAATTGCTTCTTTTGATGTCACAACTTTATTCATCATATCACCACCAAACTGAACACTGTTCATTATAATCCTTTTATTTGTTATTGTCAATAAGATTGCTTTCTATTT
>NZ_HG005286.1:30116-45667 GCF_000455285.1 Candidatus Stoquefichus massiliensis AP9
TTTCTATTTATGATTTCTCTATAATGAAGAGGGTGATGAAAAATGATACGTTATGGAATATTAAGTACTGCTTCTATTATTGGAAGATTTATAGCTGGAATAAGAGAAAGTCAAGATGGAGAAGTTTATGCCATTGCATCAAGAACACTTGATAAAGCCAAAGCAGCTGCAAAACAATTTGGAATAGAACATTATTATGGAAACTATGAAGAATTATATAATGATGAAAATATTGATATTGTTTATATACCTACAGTGAATGGTTTTCATTATCGTGATTGTAAAAATGCTTTATTACATCATAAACATGTGATTGTCGAAAAGCCTTTTACTTTAACATCAAAAGAAGCACTAGAACTTTTTGAACTTGCTAGAAAACAGAATTGTTTTCTTATGGAAGCACAGAAATGTGTTTTTCTACCAACAACTTTAAAATTAAAAGAATTATTAAATCAAGGTATTATTGGGGATTTGAAATATATTGAACTGAAAGCTGGATTCCCAGGTCGTTTTGATTACAGTCATTGGATGTATGATTTATCTATGGGTGGTGGTTCTTTATATGGAAGTGCTACTTATACAATTGAATTGATGCAATTTCTATTTGATCAACCTTATTTTGAAATTGATGGAAGCTGTTTAAAGTGTCCTACTGGCAGTGATGAAATTTGTAACTTTCAATTAAAAATAAATCAAAGGATTCTTGTTTCTTCAACAATTGCTATGAATGTTGCATTAAAAAATGAAGCTGTATTCTATGGTGAGAAAGGATATATTGTGATTCCAAATTACTGGAAATCATCTCAATTAGATATTTATTTTCATAATGGTCAGACTGAACATTTTGATTTCCCTTATCAAAGTGAATTTGTTTATGAAATCAATCATATTCATAACTGTTTGAAACAAGACTTAATCACAAGTCCAATTATGACACCAGCAAAAACAATAGAAGCTTGTCATTTGGTTGTAACACTCTATCAACAATGGAAAGGAAATCACAATGGATAAAAGACCACCACTCACAAAAACATTAAGTGCTGATACTTTTTTAAATTATTACTATTTAAAGGAAGAACTGGTTGCTTTTTGTAGACAATATAATCTACCAGTATCTGGTAGCAAAATAGATATCACTAAAAGAATTGCACATTATTTAGAAACTGGTGAGATTTTAAAAACAAAAATAAAATCTCGTCCTCAAGTTATTATTTCAAATATTACAGAAGAAACACAAATAGAACCAAATTTTATTTGTTCTGAAATACATCGTGCTTTCTTTAAAGAAAAGATTGGTCCGAGTTTTACATTTCCAGTTGCTTTTCAAAAATGGTTGAAAACGAATACCGGAAAGACATATAAAGAGGCAATTGCAGCATATTATCAAATATTAGATGATAAGAAAAAAGGTCGTACACAAATAGACAAACAATTTGAATACAATACTTATATTCGTGATTTTTTTGATCATAACCCTGGTAAATCTTTAGATCAAGCAATTGCATGTTGGAAATATAAGAAATCATTATCTGGACATAATCGCTATGAAGAAAGTGATCTTATAGCATTAAAAGAAAAACACTTGTGATAATTATCGCTAAGGTTATGATGCCTATAAGGGTTAGACACACAGCCATAGTCAATGTTAAAATTATCATGAGGATCCAATCAGTGTTATAAAAGAAACAAGTGAGCGACTTACAGACAAATATGAGTCTATCAACAGACCTACATTATCCAGAGGGCAAGAAACTTACTGAAACTAGACTATTGTGATAATAAACCAGTGAAATGATGCAATGATTCCTTTTCTTGTATATTCTTACTAACGTCATAAAACAAGAATGCTTATTACATTTAAATACAAATCGTCTTGACATAATTCAATACTATTTGTATTTTTTCTTATACTTTATTATTTTTAATCCTATTAAGTTAATCTCAGTGGGATTATACTCTAACAACTTTCTTACATTATATATTCTTTTTCCCCTAAAATTTTAATAAAACTCTTTTATAGAAGAATCGTTTTTCATCAAACTTAAGATTTAATAACTCAAAGGTACAGATAAACCTGCTAATTGTAAAAGTATATATTGATCCTACTGAGTTCTTCTAAACTCCACATTATTTAAACATAAGCATAATACTGTATTTAATACCATGCTTAACTCCTGTTGTTCATTATCATAATAAACAATGATTTTATCTAAAAACTAGAAATATAAAAAATTTTTTCAATTATTTCTTTTATACCTTTTGTTGATAATGAATTCAATTGAAATTTATCTTTTACATGTCTTTTATTTACAACAAGAGTGTGATGTAAGGTAGAGGCATGTAAATAAAACATTCTCATTTTATATATTAATGCTCTTCTTTGATCAAATGTTAATTTTGATAGTCTCCAATTGGTCCAGTATGTATAAATTTCTGGTCTATATTAAGTTAACTTAGTGATTCTTTACATTTGTTCATCTCTGGGAAAATCTCTTGATTCATCAACAAATATACTTAATTCTTTCACCTTTATTTTCCCTTATAATAAAAAATGACGGGGAAGTGTCCTCGTCTTCAGTGACCCAGTTCTTTCGAACAAGCCAAATAATAAGTTGTCATATGCATATTATGCTTATATTTCAAGCAATTTACAATAAAAATAACTTTTATTAAATCAAGAATGAACTTATCATATATAAATCTTAAAAAGTTATTATTCATTCATAAATCACTTTCACATCACATATGAAAATATAACAGAAATAACAATAGCTGGTAATAAATTTGCAGTTTTGACTTTCTTGCCCCAAACAAGATTGATACCAATACAGAATATCAAAATAGATCCAACTAATGAAAGATTTGTAAATGCAGACGGTGTCATAATAAGTTCTATCAATCCAGCAAGTAAAGTGATACTTCCCTGAAACAGAAAAACAGGGATAGCAGCAAAAATACAGCCTTTTCCTTTTGAGGCAGTCATCACTAATACTATGATAGCATCCAGTACAGCTTTTGCCTGTAAAGTAGAAATATCTCCTGCTAATCCATCTTGCAAAGCTCCAACAATTGCCATAGCACCTATACAAACAGTAAGCGTTGTTGTAACGAAAGCATCAACAAAAGTATTGTCTTCCTGACTTTTTGTTATGCGTTTTAACCTCTCACCAAAGTTTTCAAAATATAATTCTATATTGAGAAATTCTCCTATTATCCCACCAATTGCTAAGCTTGCAATAATCATCATCGAACTACCACTTACCAATTGACCATTTTGAATTGTCAATATATTTTCCATAGTTCCTATAATTCCTAAAAACAAGACACAAATTCCCGTTGCACTCATTAATGTATCATGATATCTTTGATGCAAACGAGAACCAAATAACAAACCACCTATACCACCTAATATAATTGCGCATGTATTGACTACTGTTCCTAATCCAATCATTTTAATTCCCCTTATATTTCTAACTTCCTTATATAATAGGACATCTTCATAGGCAAAGCAATACCTAATATTCTCTATTTATAAATTAAATAGTGGCTCTATATCATTTTTAATAAACACAATTCGATCTTTAGCATTCTCAACAAAAAGTGATGCTATAGAAATAACCAATTGTTTTTCATAATTTATATAAATAACATTTCCACCATCTCCCATAGCTGCACGACTTTGTTCATCAATCATCCACCAAAGATAACCATATTTTAATTGATTCTCAGTCCACAAACTGTGCTCTTGATGACTTTCCTGAATCCATTGGGAAGAAACAATTTGCTGATTATCCCACTTTCCGTTATTCAAATACAATTGTCCAATCTTAGCCATATCCATTGCTGTGAGACTTAATCCCCAAGCTGCAGTATTTAATCCTTGATCGTCCACTGCCCAACCACTTATTGTTGTCGAACTATTAAATGCTGTTTGTCCTTTTGCACTATGAAAAAGAAGATTTTTTGCAACTGTTATTCCTAATGGCTTAAATAAATTTTCATTTGCAAAATCATAGACTGATTGTTCAGACACTTTCACCAGAATACCAGATAAAATATCTGGACCAATAATAGGTGTATATCTAAATTCTCCTATAGAATCTTTTCCACCCAATAACTTAAGAGTGTGTTTTAAATGATCTTTACTCATAAAGTATTTTATATATGATAATGGTGAATCTTTATATTGATATGGTGTTGTCATTGTTAACAGATGTTCAAGAGTCAATTCTTTGATTGATTTCTGATTCCTTTTTATCTGGTATTCTGGAAAGAAATCTAAGACTTTCTGATGAACACTTTGGATATATCCTTTATCAATTGCTATTCCAATTAGTAAAGATATTATGCTTTTTGTTACCGAATAAACATGGACGCAAGATTGATCTGTGCATCCTTGAAAATACTGCTCATACTGTAATTCATTATTTTTCATAATAACTATTCCCATAGTATTGCTATACTCTTCTTTTATTTTCTTTTCCAATTCATTTCTTTTATCTTGATTCATTGTTATCTCCCTTTCTCACTGGATAATAAACTTCTGTGATCAATTCATTTTCATTAGTAATACAACTTGGATCATTAATATAGACTTCAAAAACTGCATCACTACATTCATAATTATTTTGTTCTGCCCATTCTCTTTGTTTCATATAGACAGATGGCAAGCCAGAATATGAACCATAGAGAACTGTTTTTAAACAAAGTCCTGGATCAAATAATCTTGTTCTCGTTGTCTTTTCTTTTACTGGAATAGCAAATTCTGTATCTAATCCTAATGATGTAAATTGATCACTATGAAAAAGAACCATTGGTGATGCAGACACTTTTAAATCTTCTTTCTTTATTCTTTCTAACAATGCTCCAAAACATTTTTGATATTCCTGTGGAAATCCATCTTCAAGAATCATTTTACGAATAGATAAAATATTAATAGGTGAAACATCTATTAATTGAACATCAATCTTATCTAAATAAGACATGATTGTTTTGCCATTTTTAATATTATTCATATCTTCTTCAATTTGTATTAGGTTATTTTCATAGACTTGTAACTGTTTTTTGATATCTTCTTTCTTTTGATTCAACTTCATAAACAAAACTGTATTTTGTGATTCACCTAATTCTAATATTTGTTTAATTTCATCTAAAGAAAAGTGATATGATTTTAAGCGATTAATCATTAACATCGTTTCTAACTGATCAATTGAATAATAACGATAACCATTTTCAGGATTAATTTCTATAGGCAATATTAATCCTATTTGTGCATAATAACGTAATGTTTTTGTAGATACTTTACAAATATTAGAAAACTCTCCAATCGATAACATATAACATCCTCCATATGCTTAGTTTACACCTTTCCCTAAGGGAAAAGTCAACAAAAAAGTATAAGACAATTATCTTATACCCTTATCACCATTGTTTATTTAAATCTTTTGGTTTTCCACCATTGGATTTCATAAGTTGACGCCATCCAAACTGTGCTGCTACCTTATATAAAAATCTTGGGAAAGCAATAGAAACATATTGATTCTTTTGTATTTGTTTTTGCATAATATTATTTCCCATTTCTTGAAATGCTTTGTTAATAGGTACTCGAGGCCCATTAGGCATCTGAGAAATGCCTCCTCCTCCACCAATACCAATACCGCCACTCCAAATCAATCCTGTCTTAATGCACCAATTTTCTAAAATATTCAAAGCATACCTTGCTTGCTGCCCTTCATAGAACCCACAATTAACTATTCCATAGACATTGATTTGTAATTGATTTTTAAAAGTTTCTTCAAGTTGGCCTAGACATGATAATAAATGTCCCGGTATGCCATCGACATAAAGTGGACAAGAAATAACAAATACATCAACAGATTTTAATTGCTCTAATTGTATATCTGAAAGTTTTTGTTTATGCATAGTTATGTCAATACATTCTGCCTGTTGAGATATACTAGATTTTATATCTTCAAGTAGAATACCACTTGTACTTTGTTTAATCTTTGGACTTCCATCAATGAATGCTATTCTCATAAAACAATATCCTCCAATTCTTTAAGAGAGTTATAGAAACTTACATTCTTGACTTTTCCATCATAATTCAAAGCATTAGCCTTCATAAGACTTCGTGCTGTTTCCTTTTCAGCATCACTTATCTTATCTCCATATAAATATGCAGATAATGTGATAACATTTTGATATCTGCGTTTATGATGCATTTCCCCTTCACGAATAACAAAATCAGGATGTATATAAGAAATTGCTCTATCTTGCACCATCTTCACAAAGGGACTTACACTTCCATAGTAACATTGACTTACAAAAATCATTTCAATACTTTGACTCATCAAAATTCCTGTATTCTCAAAACCATCACGAATAATACACTTTCCTGGTGTTTTTACCCAACATCCAAAACACCCTATACAATGTTGAATATGTGCATGTGGTTTTATAATCTTATATTCACCATCTATTTGAACATGGAAATCTTCTATATCTGTAATAATCAATTTCATATCTGTACCTCTTTTGACTATTATAATGCGTATGTCTACGATAATCTACACAAATTCGGTCAAATACATAAAAGTGCATGTTACTTACATATACAACTAAGTTTTATTGAAGATCATCAAGTGTATCCTCTTCAGTTTCAATGCCGAAAATTCTTGCTTTATATCACAATTCCCTACCTCTAACTCTATTCTTGATGACATCATGATTCCTATCAATGGTAACAGTAGCACCCTTTTCATCATAATATGTGGATGTACTAGTGTCATAGTCGGTTATATTATCAGGAAGAACAACCTGTCAGCCATCAAAGATTGTTGCATTAGTCACGTTAGTAAAATAACAATGATCAGAAAAATAATCCTTTAAAAGAGTATCTGCTTTTCAATTCTTTGTTTTATAAGTCATATTCATACCTCCCGATTGAATTTATAGTTAGGTAAAAAAAGAAATATTGATGTGAGGTATGACTACAAGCACATTATATAATAATTGTTTATAGAAAATAGTTGATTCTAAAAATACCCTCCTACTTCTATATACGCAAAAAATGAGCCTACGTCTTCCAGTTACAGTCGTCACGAGTATCTGTAGCGTTTAATACAACTGAAATACATTATAGGCCTTTCATTAAACAAAATATTTCTAAGTGTAATAAATCATACAGTATATCATTTTATAGTTCATTACTTTTTGCGTACAATTAATAACTTAACTGCCAATCCAATAGCAATACCTTCTAAACTTAGTATCAGTTCTTCATTTGTAGTAACATATCTCTATACAAGTAGTAATTAAATTATTTGTATCTTCTATAAGTGTAAATTTGACTTTATCAATGATAATTACAGTTTATGAAAAAAAGGTCTCATCTGTTCATAAGTACAATAATATTCAAATCCCAGTTTCTTCAATTCATCCTTTGTTTCTTCAATATAAGCCCCTAAATGTTCTTTTTTATGTGAGTCACTTCCAATTGTTATGATTTTTCCACCTAATTTGTTATAAAGTCTTAAAATATCACGACTAGGTGTCATATCATTTAAACCATAACGGTGATAAGATGTATTTACTTCAATTCCTTTTCCATCCTCTATTACAATCTTCAATATTTCTTGAATCATTGGTTTAATTCTTTCAAAAGGATACAAACCATTTTCATCATAACGGACAATTAAGTCCATATGTCCAAGAACACTATAATCTTTATAGATTTTTACAAGTTCAAGCATTTCCTGATAATATCTTTCAATATATTCTTGTTGTGTTCTTCCTCTTTGAAAATCCTGTGTCCAAAACTCTTTATCTTCTACTTGATGAACTGATAAAATTATAAAATCAAAAGGATATCTTTGAAACAATTTTTGATATTGATGAATCGTATGAACTTGCATACCAAATTCCATTCCCATCTTTATCTTGATTTGATCTTGATAAACTTGTTGAAGTCCAGTTAATTCCTTTTCCCATCTTGGATAATCAACATTCGCAAGTGGCATACCATCACGATAGATCATTATTTCTACTTCTTCCCAATCGTCTTTAATCCCATAATCAACATGATCTGTTATACATATTTCATCAATTCCTTTATCAATCGCATCTTTTATAACATCCTCGATTAAATATGTCGAATCATCACTATAATCTGTATGCACATGATAATCACAATACATAAACATTCCTCCTATCCCATGAATTTAACAACAATTCCTAATAAAACAATCCAAATACCAACAATTGGAATAGCATAATACCATTTCTTAGGTTTTCCATTCTTCCATATATCTTCAGATAACTGTGAATTTTTTTGCCAGATATCAAGTGGAATGAGTTTAAGAGTTAAGAAGACAAAGAAAGGTAGTATAATTACATCATCTAAATAACCCAATACTGGTATAAAATCAGGAATCAAATCAATTGGTGATAAAGCATACATAACTGTCACAGCTGCCATCATTTTTGCAAGAATGGGAGTTTCTTTATCTTTTAATACCAAATAAACTGTTGGTATATCACTCTTTAATTGTTTTGCTTTTTCCTTTAAACTCATTCCTATATCCTCTCTATTATCTCTATCTTACTATTTTCATCTTTTATTCACAATCTCATTCCAATAGTATACAGCACTAAAAATTAAATTTTATGCTTTAAGCATTTTTCTTGTTATCATATAATTTTTATTTAATCACTTTTTTAAGAGCGTAAAAGACTATATCTATTTTTCGCTTTTCTATTTACATCATTGATTTCAAGATTCTATTGGTTCATCATTTTAGGAGGAAATAAGTCTCCTTATACAAAAACTTGTGGCTATTTCCACTATATCTTCTCCCAATTTCTTATTGTTTCAAACCTTCTTAGGCTCTTTTCATAGTGTTCTACAAACTACATAATGAACTGGCTGATAAGTGTTCCATCTATATCTAATAAAATCAAACGTATACCTTGTTTCATCATTCCCTTATATTTCTAAATATTTTTGTAAGTACAACCCAATCCCATCATGTTCATTATCACCACAAACATCATCAGCAATTGTTTTTACATTTTCAAATGAATTCTCCATAGCAATACCTCTTCCAGCAAGTTTAAGCATTTCCATATCATTTTCACCATTTCCAAAAGCAACAATATGATCAATAGAAACATTTTTTATTTCTGCATATTTCATAAGTGCTGTTCCTTTATTGGTCCCATAGGGATTAATTTCAACCCACTCTGGCTCAACTTTACATATATCAAACTGATGATGATACTGTTTTTGTAAGATAGGAATAACTTTACGAATATGTGTAGGGGCTTGTATAAAAGCAATTTTTCTTAAATCTTCAAATTCATGAATAGGAATATCATTAATATCTCTTATTTTATATTTTGTAGAAGTCATAAAATGGTGCTCTGTGATTCCTGTCTCACCAAAATCCATAATATATAAATCATTTTTAAAAAACAGAATCATATCAATAGAATATTGTTTAGCTAAGTTTGCTAAAACAATTGCATCTTCCCTCTTTAGTTTTTCTTCCTGATGAAGTTGATTCCCTTTTGCATCATATATTTCTAATCCATTTAAACAGATATACCCATTTTGAGAATATGCCGATAAATTTAACTTTTGACCTATTTTCTGTAAACTATCTATATCTCTACCACTTGCTAGTACTAATGAAACACCAGTTTTCTGAAGCTTCATAAGTATCTCTTTTGTATAGGGAAGGATCTCTTGCCCTGCAGTCAAGAGAGTTCCATCCATATCCATTGCAACAACCTTTAAATCATTCATACACTTACTCCTTGTTTAATATTTCTTTGATTTTACATATTACACTTTGTTCATCATTAGATCCAATCACCTCATAGGCCACTTCCTGAATAGGTTTAACAGCATTACTCATAGCATATGCATATTTCACCTCTTGTAACATTTCATAATCATTCATTTGATCACCAAAAGCCATACATTCATCAGGATATATATCATAAATACTTTGTAAATATTTTATAGCAATGCCTTTATTAATATTTTTATTTTGAATGTCCATCCACTCATTACCTGAAGTAACAACTTTAACTGATTGAGGTAACTGATTTTGAATACTATTCAATATTTCATTATTATGATGCTGTGTATCATATAATGAAATCTTCATAAATTCATCTTCCACTTCTTCAAATGAATCTACAAATGTATAAGCACAATAATATTTCTTAATTTCATTTCTTAAAAAATAATGATTCTTTAAGATATAGGCTCCTTTACGGCCACATAATACCATAATCAATCTAGGAATTTCTAAAAGGAATTTTTTTATAACGTCAATATCTTTATTTTGAATTGTATTACAATATAACTCAGTTGTTCCATCAGCTATATAACTGCCATTTTCTGCAATGAAATACATTTGCTCACTTAATGGTAAAAACTTTTGATAGAGACGGTAATACTGATTTCCACTTGCTATGACAAATTTTATATTTTTCTCTTTTAACTGGTAAAATAAATCAAAAAATGATTTATCAAATGTCTTTTGTGAATCTAAAAATGTTCCATCCATATCAGTTGCGATTAATTTAATCATAACCTACCTCCATATGTAGTCAGTATACCATATTTTTATAATAAGAATACACAAAAACACTCTGTCTTCATAGGACAAAGCATCTTTTTTCTTAACTTTCAAGAATTTCTGGAATGAGAATCTTTTCTGTAAACTCATCAATATTTCATTCAATTGTCTCATTCTCGACTGAATAAAATAGTTCTAATTAATTCGTCATAGAAATTATGCGATTCCAAATGACAAACTGCATTACCTTGCATTAATAGTACAATAGCATTCCAGTCGCTATCAGATTGACCTACTAAATAGTTCATTTCAGTTTTATTCACATCATATTTCTTTAAGAACTGAACCAAAACTTCATTAGGAATCAAATGATGCACCTGATGATATTCTCCCTTTAATGTTTTTGAGAACTTAATAAATATTTCTTTCCTTTTGTTATATCCATAATTATCCTCTTGAGTATAATTATAATCTTTTTTATGTTTTCCTTATTTTTATAAGCATTTACACCAATCAACTTCATAGATTACAAAAAAAAGAAACTCATATCATGAATTTCTAAACTTCATTTAACATTTGATTGGGATTATCAGCTGCTTTTACTTTATCAAAAACTTTTTCAATGATACCCTCTTCATTAATGAGATAAGTTGTTCTCACAACACCCATAACCTTTTTTCCATACATATTTTTTTCTTTCCAAACATCATAAGCTTCAATCACTGTTCTTTGAGAATCAGATAATAAAGGAAAAGGTAATTGAAATTTTTCCTCAAATTTCTTATGTGATTTGACTGAATCTTTACTAACTCCTAATATAACAGCATCTTTTTCTTGAAATTGAGGATAGTTTTCAGCAAAACCACAAGCTTGTTTTGTACATCCTGGTGTATTATCTTTGGGATAAAAATATAAAATCACTTTCTTACCACGATAATCACTTAAAGATATTTCTTCTCCATTTTGATTTAATAATGTAAAATCTGGTGCTTTCATTCCCACTTCTAACATAATTTCACACTCCTTGTTATTATATTACCTATTCTCTATTTTAAAGGCAAACCAAATGCTTTATTTTTTATGAAATAAATCATTGTCTTCAAATAAGGATTGCTGCATTTCTCCTGACACAATATTTAATTCAGTGCTTACAGATGTTAAAAAGTATTCTAAATAATGATTATCAAATAACCATCTTTGAATATCTTCTTCTGGAATCATTAAAGGCATTCTAGAATGAATTGGTTCCATCAATTCATTAGCATTGGTCGTTATAATTGTGACTTCATTTTCCTTTTCACGATAAATTCCTGCCATCAATAAATAACGATTATTTGGTGATTCAAATGCAAACTTATGTTTATGTGAATCCCACTCATAAAAACCTTTAGCTGGAACTAAACAACGATGTGTTGCTGCATCATTTGCAAACATTTTCTTTTCTAACAATGTTTCACTACGTGCATTAATGACTCGTTGAGAATTTGACTTCATAGAATAACCCCATTTCATAGGTTTTAATACTAATGTTTGATCTTGAGATAAAATCACAGGAATATTGTCTCCTGGATAGAAATCTCTTTCTATTTCATCAAACATATACTCATTATCTTGTACAATTTGACTTGTCAAACGATATGTTTCACCATCAAAATAATATCTTCCACACATTGAAATACCTCCTTATTTTACTATTACCATTATCAATGATTTAAAACAGTTTCTTGAACTTATTACAAAAGTATTTATACTCTAACATAATCATTTCTATAAATTTCAGTATTTGTATAGATAAGTGTTTCATCATATCCTTCTTTAGAATTATATTGATATATTGTGCCTAAGTTTGTTTTGTTCATTATACTATTATTTATTTCGCTATAGTCTGGTTAATTAATATAAACTCTATAGAAACATTGTTTTCCAACAATAATGTCATACGTCATTTCATTTTTATTTTCTATACCATACGTTGACAATAATAACTCATTAGATACATCCTGTAATAAAACTTGATGATTATCCTCTATGAATTCTACACAATCTCGTCTCATATATATCTTGACTCCTGATAAACTTTCAAAATCCTGAATAGAATGATATTCTGGAGAAAATAAATAATTTTGAATAGAATATGTATAATATATAAATATTACACTTAAAGCAACTATAATAATCAATCCAATAATTATAAGTTTTTTAACATTTCCATCACATCTTTATCTTTCACTTTAATTTTAAAAGATATCTCATAATAGTCAACATTTATCAATAATAACTGTATAATAAAACTAAGGATGTGAAACCAATGAATGAAAGTTATAGTAAAAATTATTTCGAAAAATATGCTGCCTTGACACTTGCGCATATATTCAATATTAAGGAGCATCATATTATTCAATCTGATAAGCCAGATTTACGTATTCCTCTTTTACATTATGGAATAGAAGTCACTCAAGCATTAACACCAGAAGAAGCCGTTGCAGACATGAAGAAACCACTATATGCCTCTTTAGATATGAATCCATTTGATCACAGCAGTCAAAATATTTCTCATATTATTAATAATATTAATAATGCTATTACCCGAAAAATATCAAAAAGCAAAAATTATGAACAATATCAAAATAACGGACTTTATATTTTTTCTCATTGTCATAATATACAAGAAAATCAAATAAAAGAATATTTATTATCATTAAATTATTCTCATTTCTTTTATAGATATCTTTTTATTAATTGTGTCACAACAGTATATTGTTTTGATTATCAAACAAAAGAATTAACTCTGACTACTTTTCATAAAAATGAATTAATTTCTATGAATATTCATTCGCTTATTTATGATAGAAATTGTTCTAAAAAAAGAAGAAAAATTATATTACCTAAGACCTCATAAGGTCTTTTCTTTATGACTAAGTATCTGAACTTCTCTTTCTAACATATATCCTGTTTGTTCATAAACTCTTTCTTGAACTTTATTTATTAATTGCAAGAAATCATGACTTGTTGCCTTACCTTTATTAATTAAGAATCCTGCATGTTTTCTTGAAACTTCAGCATCACCAATGCATAATCCCTGTAATCCACATTCTTTAATTAAAGCAGAAGCATAGTAACCATTTGGTCTTTTAAAAGTACTCCCAGCACTATATGCATCCATTGGCTGTCTTGCATATCTTCTTTCCATAAATTCATTCATTTTATCATGAATAACTGGTTGTTCTCCCAAATCTAGTTGATAAATAACTTCTAAAATAATTCCTTGATGTTCTGTAAAATAACTATGTCGATAGCCAAACATTAAATCATCTTTCAATAAAATTTTGATATTATTTTGTTCATCTAGATATGTGACACTCTCAACAATATCCTTCATCTCACCACCATATGCCCCAGCATTCATATAAATAGCACCACCAATACTTCCTGGTATACCACATGCAAATTCTAAACCTGTTAAGTTATGTTTTAAACAGAATTGACATAATTGCTTTAAAGTCATTCCGGATTCTACTTTTACACATGTTTCATTAAGCCTTTCAACACGAGAAAAATAATCTGTCAAAATGATAATAGCTCCTTTATATCCTTCATCTAATGCCAAAACATTACTACCTCTTCCTAAGACTGTATATGGCATATAACATTTATTAAAAATTTCAATACATTTTTGGACTTCAAAAACAGATTTAGGAAAAACAATATAATCTGCCTTCCCACCAATATGTAATGTTGTATAATCCTTTAAAGAAATATTTTGTTTATATAATATATGAAATTTATCTAGTTGTTGTTTAATCATGTATTCTCACCTTCTTTTATAGTCTTTACATATTTATTCCACTATAACAATATTTTATGATTTATTACAATAAATATGCTTATACAATAAAAAGAAAGATTCCATTATTTCACTAGTCTATTATCACAATAGTCCAGCATCTGATTCACTGTCTTCACTATAATCCAGTTTTTCTGTCTTTTTGTCCTATTTAATAAATCAAACACTTTTTTTATAGCAGGTCCTGTTGTCATATTTGTCCGTTTCACTTAATGCCTACGATTAATATTGATGTTAACATTTTTAAATGACTTTCTATAATATAGATAAAAAAACATTCACTATTATTTTAGTGAATGCTTTATTATTTTATGTATCTGTTTTCTAATATAAATAATTCTCTCTTTTTCAAACTTTGGATGATCTTTTAACCATTTTCTATTTAATGGAGATGGGTGAGGCAATACATACAAAGGTTTATCATTAAAAAGATGATCATTAAAAATAAGTTCTTCTAATGATATGTTTGGATAAAAGAATTTTGCAGCATGTGCTCCAATTAAAATATAAATTTGTGGATGAATCATTTCCAATTCTCTTTTTAAAAACAATTGTGCACATTGAAGTGATGGTGGATTATCTCCTGTTTTTGCTTTTCCAGGAAAACATCTACCAATAGAAGTAATATAAAAATTAGCTGGATCATAAAATTGTTCTCGTGTTAAATAATACCAATCATTCCTTAACTTTTCGCCACTTGCATCATTGAATGGTAATCCTGTTTCCATAACTTTACGCGAAGGAGCTTGACTGATTTGCATAATTAATGAATCCTGTTGTCCTTGAAAAATAGGATGTGGTTTATAGCCTAAAGATTTCTCACAAACATGACAGGCTAATAATTCCTTTTTGAGATTTTCAAATTTATCCATCAAATCACCTCTATTTAGTATATCCAAATAATCTTTAATATGGAATAAAAATTATAATAAAAGTATTTTTAAAATATTTTCTTCTATATGAATATCAAACATATGTATCACGAATGAGTCTAACGACTTATCTTTACAGTCCTTTAAGCATTCTCTCATCTCTTGTTTATGCCACTTAACAGTTCTTTATCATTGGTAAGGTCTTCCAGCATTAATGTTATTTAAGAGCATCGAGTATATCTTTTT
>NZ_HG005286.1:45795-114966 GCF_000455285.1 Candidatus Stoquefichus massiliensis AP9
CATTATACAATAATTGCTTATAGAAAACAATTATAAATTCTAAAAATACCCTCCTACTTCTATATACGCAAAAAATTATCATTTTTCTTTTTTTATTTTCAAAAAAGTTAAAAAAATAGAGATTTCTGAATAGAAATCTCTCTTAACCTTATTCAACACCCTCTTTTTCAGCTAGTGACTTCTCATAAACTTTAAAGAACGGATAATAAACAGCAACACTAATCGCAATTAATACACACATAAAGATAACATTTCTAAAATCCAATGCTGACAAGAACCCTTGTGCAAAGAATGGTGTAAATGAAGGATCGATAATATACCCCATATTTACAAGACCAATACTTTGAACAAATGCACCTAAGCCAATTGAGATACATGGCATTAATACAAAAGGAATTGCTAAAATTGGATTTAAGACAATTGGACCACCAAAAATAACTGGTTCATTTATACCACAAATTCCTGGAACAACACTTAATCTTCCGATTGATCTTAAATGTTTAACATGTGAAAAACACATTAATAAAACTAATCCTAATGTATTTCCTCCTCCACCAAGAACAGCATAACGATACATCTGTAAGTTCATAACATGAGTTGCACTTTGTCCAGCATTTACCAATTCAGCGTTTAGTCCAGAATTCGTTATTCCTAGAGTAAAGACAATTGGGAAAATAATTGAAGAACCATTAATTCCAAATAACCATAGAATATTAGAAAAAGCAAAGATTCCCATAAATGCCCATACATTATCAACTCCAGAAATAGCTGGAGTTAAAATACTCATAATCAATTCAGGTAACGCTTTTCCAGATGCTCCCATAACAATTAAATTTAATCCATAAATGATAATAATATTAGCTGCTAGTGGTAATAATGAATTGACGAAGTTTGTTACTGCAGTTGGAACACTTTCTGGAAAAGTAAAGACAACTTTATTCCCAACAATACGACAAATTTCAACTGATAATAAACCAATAATCAAAGCAACAAATAAACCATCTGCACCTAAGTAAGTCATTGATAATTGACCCTCTTTAACTGGTGCTGCAATCATTAAAAATACACACATAGAAATAATTCCATTAATGGCTGCTTTCATTTTATAACTTTCAGCCAAACAATAACTCACCCCAAAGGATGTGACTAACCCAATCAGTCCCATTGTCATTGTATATGGAATTGTAATCATATCATAATTAGCAATTGCCCATTGTTTCCAACCAATCAAAGCTTTTAAGAAAATATTTCCAGTATTCAAATCAACAAGATCCAAATTAATTGGTGGATTGGCTACAATCAAAAATATAGATCCCACAACAATTAAAGCTAATGACATCATCATCCCATTAGAAATAGCTTGAAGATGTCTTTGATTCCCTAATTTATTAGCAAGTGGTGCTAATAATTTCTCTAAACCATTAATCATTTTCTTTCTCTCCCTATCTTAAAATTGCCATCCGTTAAACTTAAATGCTGAATCCACAACATTTTCTGGATCATATTCTTCTAATATTTCTGCATATCTTTCTTTATAATCATTGTCAATTTCCTTTTGGGGAATCACTTTACTTGCTTCATTTAAGAAATGGAAAGAATCTCTACCCATTGCTTGTCCTCGTTGAGTGTGCTTATCTAAAGCGTAATCAGGTACTTCTGGGAATTTACCCATCGCAAAAGATTTAATACAAATATTCTTCAATAAATCACTAGATCTGTCTTTTTCGCATTGACACATATAACGAATTGCATGAATAAAATAAATTGGTCTATCACCATCTGCATATTCAAATTCTCTACTCATACGATATAAATTATTTACCATAATTGCAGCCATTGGATTACCCATACCAATATCTTCAACTGAGATTGTTAATAATCTTCTCCATAACTTTTCTTCTAATTGTGGAGATGAAACATAAAGTTCATAAGCAAACATACATGCCTGTTCTTCTAACCCTCTACGAATAGATTTTTGTAATGCTGAGATGACTTCATCGCCAGCATACCCATTTCTTGTTGTGATTTTTGACCATGGATCATACATTGTTTTTGCCATAATTTCTTGCCCCTTTCTTTTTTATATGACATAATTGTGCTAGGAGGTGAATTCTCATGAATATTGTACATTTATCAGAGAAATATGAATTAAATGACTTAGAACTTCAAATTGTTTCTTATATGAAAGATCATATGAACGAACTTAAATCAATTGGTATACGTCAAATGGCAAAAGATAACTATACAAGTACATCAACCATTTATAAACTTTGTAATAAGTTTGGATTTGAGGGGTATAGTGATATGATTTATCATCTGACATCTACCAAAGATACATCTCATGATTTTCATCATCGTTATCATGAATATCAATCCCAATTTTCTCAATTACTACAAGATACTTCGAAACGTATTGTTGTTTTTGGATTAGGTTTTTCAGCACCTATTGCAGAATATATGCAACAGCGACTCACACTACTCAATTATCAAGCTATGTGCGTTGTCCATATGGAAATGTTTAGCCAAATCTTCAATAAAGATACAATTTTAATAGTTATCTCATATTCTGGTAAAACACCACGCTTAAATGAAATAGTAGAAACTGCTTATCAAAATCAAGTTCCCATTATCAGTTTCATTGGTAATCAAGATTCACCTATTTTTAATTATTCTTCATTACCTGTACTCATTGGTCAATATGATTCTTTTTCTCATGATTTAAATCGAAAAAATACGTTCTTTGGTGAATCCATTATTGCCTTTGAAACATTACTATTTTCTTAAGCCATCCTCATTATACAAATAACGACAAACAAATTATATTGGTTTTATCAATAAAAAAACATGTTATGAAATTTATAACATGTTTTCTTATACCATTGCGTTCAAGCTCTTATATATGATATGATAATCTTAAAGAAAAGAGGGGTATCATGGAGGAAAAAATTTTTGCTAGGGGATATTGTTTTGCTAAAATATTTATATTCTTTGTACTAGGGTGTTTAATTGGTACATATTATGAAGAAATATTATGGTTTGTCAGATTTGGAGAATGGGTTAATCGTCAAGGAATGATTTATGGTCCGTTTAGTCCTATTTATGGGGTTGGTGTTGCCATATTTGTAGTCATATTAGGTAAGCATAATGATGAAAGAAGTTGGTTAAAAACTTGGATTTATGCTGCTCTTATTGGTGGTGGTACGGAATTTATGACAAGCTGGATTGCTGATGTATGTTTTGGAGTTATCTTTTGGGATTATTCACATATGTTTTTAAATATTATGGGACGTACAACATTACCTTTCATGGTAGGATGGGGTGTTGGTGGTATGATTCTTATGAAAGTCATCTATCCCTTTGTTTCAAAATGGGTTGAAAAGATTCCATATAAGATTGCTCATCCAATCTATATAATTTCAGTTATCTTTATTACCTTTGATCTCATTGTAACATATAGTGCATTTGGAAGAATGGCTTTTAGAGATCAAGGTAAAAAACCTTTTACATTTATTGGAGAAATATATGATAAAATTTATGATGATGAATTTATGTATAAGAAATTTCCTGTTATGAGTCCAAAAGAATAAATAAAAACATATATAAACTATATAAGGTTTTTTCTTACTTAAAGTAATGATATTTAAAAGAGATTTCAAAATCTATTGTATTCTTCAATATATTTTGAAATCTTTTATTTTTATTTATTCATAATAGAGCAAGAACCTACTTTTTTACTTAATACAAAATTCTTATCACTTATTTATTATTATAAACTTATAGTATAAGCGAGAAAAAACAATGAATAAAAGGTTATGCCTTCAATTTATAATTAGCAAAATAACTATATCTCACAGTTTACCAAATATATAAGACGTTTTTCTCGCTTTAAATTCCTTATTGATAATATTTCCAAAGAGAGTTACCTTCTGTCTCACTATCAAGGATAAATGCTTGCCACTATTGTTGTTGTGTTTGTAAATATATCATTTACTTCTCTATTTCACAAACTTCTATCAATTATTTCTTGATAATTTGTTGCTAAGTACCTTAAATATCCTTAAAATACTCATTTATCCTATCACTTCCATGATATTTTTGATACAGATAGCAATAGTTATCATCAAAATAACAACTCCCATACCATTACTTAACTTTCCATTACGATACTTACCTAGTTTCTTATCATTCATACATATCATTAAGAAAATAGCCATAATAGGCAATATAATAGCATTAGCACCTTGTGCAATTAATATTAATTCTGTAGGTGTAGAATGATTGAATGCGGTTAAAATCATACCAAATCCAATCACTACTAACCAAATGAATTGAAATCTCTTAGATTTCATATCCTGCTGTATACCTAATATACCACTTGTTGCATAAGCAGCTGCAAGTGGTGCTGTAATTGTTGATGTCAATCCTGCAGCAAATAATCCAATACTCACTAAGATAGTTGCAAAGTCTCCTAATATTGGCTGTAATGCTTTGGCTAAGTCACCACCACTTTGAATTTGTAATCCCGCACAGTTCGTAGCAGCAACAGTTACAATACACATTGAAACAATACCACCTAATCCAATTGATAGAAAAGTATCTATTCTAGCATCTTGAATATCTTCTTTATTCTTCCAACGTTGAGCAGCACTAGATGAATGAAGAAATAAATTATAAGGAACTACAGTTGTTCCAATTAACCCTACTACACTTAACCAATCAACATTATGAAAACTTGGAATAAATCCTTTCAAAACCTCTCCCATATCTGGTTTTGAAAGAATTGTAGTGAGAATAAATGCAAATGCCATCACAAATACCAATCCAGTTAAAAACTTCTCTATGTAATAATAACTACCTGAAAACAAAAGTACAATAGCAATGACTCCAATAATCAAAGCAATAGTTTTCATTGAAATTTGAGGTACTAGACTTTGAAAACCCATTGCTCCTCCAGTTAGGTTACCAGTTTCATAAGCAATATTTCCAATGAAAATAGCACTCACAACAATCATTGTCATAATCGTTCTGATACCTTTATGATGAATACGTTCTCTAATGTTTTCTCCTAATCCTTGACCCGTTACAATACCCAATCTTGCTGCCATTTCTTGAAACATGATAGTCGCTATAGTTGAAAACATAACCACCCATAATAAAGTATAACCATAACTTGCGCCTGAATTAGAACACACTGTAATTGTTCCCGGTCCTATAAATGCAGCTGCAACTAATGCTCCAGGTCCAATATTCTTTAATCTATTGATTAACTTCATTTATATCATTCCCTTTTCTTTAAATCAGAATTCCATTACAATGATCTATCTCATGTTGAATAATTTGTGCAGTCACATCACTAAAAGTCTTGATTTTTATTTTAAAATTCTCATCATAATACTGTACTTTAATTTTCTCATATCTCTTTGTTTTCTTTGTCCCTTGATGACATAAACAAGCTTCTTCTGCTTCGTAATGACGTCCACTTGTTTTCATAACAATAGGATTAATCATAACAAGTTCTTTACTATTATCCATAACAATAATAATTCTTTTATGTTCATTAATCATATTTGCAGCCATTCCTACACAAAATTCCTGACGGGAATGCATTGTATCTTTTAAATCTTGAACAATATATAGATCATCTTTTGTAGCTTCAGTTGATTGACCACTTAATAAAAATTGATCAGTAATTATTTCTCTTAACATAACTTTCTCCTTTATTATATCCATGAATATCTATTATTAAAATTCATGAATACTTATTATCTCTTTTTTCTTTATTATAACATATAATTTAATTTCTCATAAACTTTCTTCATCTTTATCACTATACTGATACATCAATAATCCTAAAACAACAATTAAACATCCTATCAATTTATACATAGAAAACATATAATATATGAAATAATCTAATACAATACTAGTTGATAATTGAGCAATAAATGTAATAAGTGTTAATTTCACTGGTGAAATTTTTACTACTATAATATTTAAGATAAAGATATTGAAAACTCCAATAATTCCTCCAGTTAATAAGATAGGCTGATCATATATATATGAGAAATCTATATTCAATTCTACTCCAACCCCTAACACAATAAGCAGACTTGTGATCAATCCAGTCAGATAATTAAAAAATGTACTTTGATACACCCCTACTCTTTGAGATAAATAACTATTAACAGAACGACTCAAGACGATCGTTATACCTGTTAACATCGCACATAGAACTGATATCATAACATCATCACCCCTATACCTATCATCACAACAATAAGACTCATCATTTTAGATAGAGTCAACTTCTTTTTAATTGTTCCTAACCATCCTTGTTGTTCTAATATGAGGGATATTATCATTTGTCCTAATAAACCTAGCGCAGTTAATAATGCTGCCCCTAACTCTCCTACTGTCATCACATTAAAAACAACAGTCAAAACACCAATCACTCCTCCACTATATAAAATCAATGGAATATGTTTTTGAAAAGAAATCTTCTCCTTTTTAATAACCATCATAACAACAAAAGTACATAATCCAATAAAATGAATAACAACAGTAGATACATAGACACCATAATAATCAGATAAATGTCCATTAAAAATGTTCATAACAGTAATAATCATTCCACTGATTAACGCTAATAATATAATCATATTCTATCCTCCCATTGCATTATAAGCGTTATCTATTGATTTCTAATAGGACATATGTCATATTAGATATGGTGATATTAATGAAAACAAAAGAACTCTATATAAATCTGTTAAGAGATAATCATATCATGAATGAATCAAGCTATCAATATTTTGAATTATATCAATTTCATAAAGGTGAATATCTTCTCATGCAAGGTCAAAGATTAGATTATTTATATATATTAGTTGAAGGTAAACTTAAAATTAGTCATACAACAGCTAATGGTTTAACTATTTTAAATTGTTTTGCTTATCCTATTTACATTCTAGGTGAGGTTGAGTTTTTAAATCACAAAGATGTCATTAACAATATTTATGCGTTAGAAGATACATATTGTCTACGTCTTTCTATTGAACTTTATCAGGAAATCTTATTTCATGATTCTATTTTTATGTGTTATCTAGCTAAATCCATTGCTTATAAATTATATAATACAAACCATAATTCTTCTATTTCTTTAAATTATCCTGTTGAAAACAGATTAGCTTCTTATTTGGTGGCTTGTGAAAAAGAGGGAGTCATAGAAGATAACTTTGTTTTAGTTGCTGAGATGATTGGTTGTAGTTATCGACAGTTGCAAAGAGTTTTAAATAGTTTTTGTCAAAAGAAATATGTTAAAAAAATAAAAAGAAGTTGTTATGAAATACTTGATGAAAGTATTTTAAAACAACTTAGTAAGGATTTGTATTTATTGCAAAACAAATGGGAGTAGGCTCCTCAAACATAACAATTATACATTTGAGTTTCTTTGCTTGCGAGAGTGGGAAACTCAAAAGAATCAGTTCTTATAAAACCCACTATATTTATATAAAAACTTATAGTCTATATTCTAGATATATCTATTTTTGATATTGGTTACATTTTAAGAAAAATGATAATGCTCATCATTATAGCAATAACAAAAATAAATATACCAGTTCCAATCAAATACCTTTTAATTGTAGTCATTTGATGAACATTCTCCAAAATCTCACTAACTTCTATTGACATATCTGCACCAGCTTTAGAACTATGTTGTGAATAGATGTCCATAGGGTCACTTTCTTTTCCTTTTAACAAATAGTCTGTTGTTACACCAAATATCTCACTTAAACGGATAATCTTATCACTATCTGGCAAAGACTGATCAGTTTCCCACTTTGATACAGCTTGTCTTGTGACGCTCATTAAAGAAGCAAGTTCTTCTTGAGAAATACCTTTTACATTTCGTAAATGAATAAGTTGTTTTGATACGCTCATGTTTATCCTCCTTATAATTCAGCCATTCTTGACTGTACCCCAATAATAGCGTTTTATGTAGTTGCAATCCACCTACTAGACCCACTCAATTAGACAACTTATAGTTACATAAAGCATAATTATTAGTCAAATTCCAGTTAGTAACTCGTCTTCTAAATCATATTATAGTTTCTACTAATCTGTCTATAAACTATATATTTATAAGTCTATTCATCTATAACACCTGTATTTATTCTCATGATAATTATTTCATGCATTTCTTTTATCTAATGAATTAATATAATTGTTAAATTGCTGAAAAGTTAAACCTGGCTCCACTTCATAGAATTCAGTTGTTGGACTTGCTTGACCACCTCTTATTTTAACATAATAATCAGTTAAAAATTGAACGGCTGCTTCTTCACTTTCATATTCATGAATACCTACTCGATTTTGATTTGGATGTTCTAACTGAAATGTTTTTCCTTGATATTGATATAAGAGAAAACAATGCATATGTTCATCTTCTTCTAGATTTCCATAATCGTCTGGTTCATAGATACGACAACAAAACATTTTATGTGGAATATGAATTTGATTAAATAGTTCATTCATAATAGCAACTTGATCTATACATGTCCCTAATCCATAGTACAGGCATTCCTGAACAGTGCGTGTAACATATTTTCTTCTAAAGCCTTTCATTTCATCTAAATGTTTCTTTCCATCTATATCAACCCATCCATAATGAATATGCTCCTGCATAAATATTAAGATATCTTTTGGTGTCATTATTTCTTTAATTTCCATACCATCCCTCTTTTCTTTTATAAATTATAGCATAATACAGAAAAAAGATATAATTTTCATTATACCTTTTCTCTAAATTCATAGACTAAATCTGTTATTCCATTATAGCTTTTTGTCTTGATTAACTTTAATTTAATTTCAGAATCATTTTCTGGAAACAACCGAATACCACTACCTAATAATGTAGGTATAACTGATATATATAAACAATCAATCAGTTGGTGGTGCAAACACTGCTTCACAATATTTGCACCACCACAAATCCATATGTCTTTTCCATCTTGATGTTTTAAATATTGAATAAAATCATATAAATCTGATTGGATAAAATGAATGTTATGAATATCTTCTTTCTTTTGATGAGTCATTACATAACTCATCAATGAATCATATATCCAAATATCTGGTGATAGTTGTGTAATAATTTGATGATATGTATTCCATCCCATAACTACAGTATCTATCCCTTGAATGAACTCCTGATAACTTTGCATATCATCTAATTCTGGGCTTTCACCTGCAAGCCAATCTACATTTCCATCTTTATCAGCAATATAGCCATCTAAACTCATCGCAATAAATAATATTGTTCTACGCATCATTGAACCTCCTTAGGTCTATTCTACCCAGATTCTTTTATTGATGTCCAACAATTTGATGAGGCACATAGTATTCTTCTAACAAAGTCATATCTTCATCAGTTAATTTAACATCTAATGCCCCTACAAAATCATCCAAGTATTTTTCTTTAGTAATTCCTACAATTGGTGCAGTGACTCCTTTTTTCCATAACCATGCTACAGCGATCTGTGATCTTGTTGCCTGATGCTTATCAGCAATTTTTGTGACTGCTTCAACAATCTTTTTATCAGTATCTTCAGTGCTATCATATTTGTTTTTTGCGATTTGATCTTCTTTAGCACGTTTGGAATCTGCATTCCAGTCACGTGTTAAACGACCAGCTGCTAATGGACTATAAGGCACTAAAGCGACACCTGAATCAAAACAGAATGGATTCATCTCTCTTTCTTCTTCACGATAAAGTAAATTATAATGTCCCTGCATAACTGAAAACTTTGTCCAATTATTCTTTTCAGCAATATATTGAGTTTTTTGAAATTGCCATGCAAACATAGAAGAAGCCCCAATATAATGAACCTTTCCATTTCTAACAAGATCATTTAATACACACATTGTTTCTTCAATTGGTGTCGTATAATCCCAGCGATGAATATATAATAAATCTATATAATCTGTTTGCAATCTTTTTAAACATTGATCAACCTCATGAAGAATAGATTTTCTAGACAATCCACTACCATTAGGACCATCATGCATTTTCCCACTAACTTTGGTTGCTATAACAATCTCCTCTCGTTTTGCATAATCTTTTAAGGCTTTACCTAATATTTCTTCACTTGCTCCTAAGCCATAAACATTAGCAGTATCAAAGAAATTAATACCTAAATCTAATGCCTTTTTAATGATTTTACGAGAATCTTCTTCATTTAATACCCATGAGTGAATCCATCTTTCAGGATCACCAAAACTCATACACCCTAAACATATTTTAGAAACATCTAATCCTGTTTGTCCTAATTTTACATATTCCATCATTTAATTCTCCTGTCTTATGACTTCTTTTAAAGTAAATTTATGATTGTCATATTCATATACAAATATACAGCAATTTCCAAATCCTTTTTTTAATTCTTCCATTGGATCCTGCCACGCTCTTAAAAAGTTAAAACATGCCCCACTATGAGAAACCACTAGTACACTTTGATGGTCTTCCTTTTTCATAACATCTATTAAAGTTTTTTTCATACGATCCCTAACATCATTGGAAGATTCACCACCGAATTGCAAATAGTATGTGATACATTCTTCAGGTGTTTGACAATTTAATCTTTCACTTTCACCCTCTAATTCTCCATAAAACATTTCTTTTAAACCTTTTAATCTGATATAGGGCATACCTGTTATTATTTCTAGTGTATCACTACATCTTTCACTGGTAGAACAATATGCATGATCAAAAATAATATGATGATCTTCAAAATATTTCTTGGCAGTTATAGCCTGCTGCTTTCCAAGTTCAGTAAGTGGTGAATCACACCATCCCTGAATCTTTTTTTGAACATTAAACAATGTTTGACCATGTCTCATTAAATAGAGAGTTTTTTTCATAACGTATAAACTTCTCCTGGAGCTAGGACTTGAATTCTTTGAGGATTAATAACTCTACCCATCAGTGTTTCTGGATTTCCATTAAATGGAGACATCTGTGGAGCATCTACACTTCCCCAATGAATACAAATTAAATCTGCATTTGGATAAGTATTGGCTAATTTGATAGCTCCCTCCAAAGTAATATGCCATTCATTATCAGCAAAATCAAAAAGTATAACATCTGGCTGTGGCATCTTTAAATGTTCTTCCAAGAGTCTTGAATCACCTGGCAACCAGATTGTTCCATCAGCTGTTTCAAACCAATAACCACAATAATCTTCTTCTTTCCATTCTCTATAATGATATTTGGAAGATTCATTTTGCCAGTTATGTTTAGCGGGTGTTAAAGTGACTCTAACATCATCTACTGTAAATGTTTCATGAATATTATGCCCTGTTCCTGGTATACCTTCTTCATTCATTACTTTAGCAACATAATGAGGAGCATGATAAGATTCACAAACCGATAACAAATCTTTACATGTTAGTCTACTAAAATGATCATTATCTATATGTGTAACAAGCAATGCATCAAGTGTTGATACATTTTCAGGAAGAATAGGCATATCAATCAATAGTGGCATATCAAACCCTTCTAACAATGGATCAATCATAATATTTGTTCCATGGCTATTCATCATAATTCCTGCTCCACCCAACCAACGAATTTCTGTTGCATTCATTTTTTCAAATGCTTCTTGTCCAAACTTCTGAGTCTGAGGGGCAACCGCCTGTCCTTTTTCATTTTTTAAGATTTCCATAAAAAGACCTCCCTTTTCACCTTTATTTTAGTCCATAATATAGGGAGGTACAATATACAATATATTTTTTATGTCCATATCTTGACAATTGCCTTTTTTTGTCTACTTTTTATAAGGATTTTTTATTGTTCGAGAATGTTCAAACAATTTCTCCATTCCAATACTTCTCATCTGTGTAATTAATTGTGCCATTTCTTCACAACTTGCTGGCATATCAGATAATATCCAAGATAATGTCATGTTACTAGAGGCTGTTGCATGATATTCCGTCGCAAAACGTAAAGCTTCTGGCATAGGTTCTTTACCATAAAGTTTTTGATGTAATTCCAAATCAAACTGTTTACAGTGCTCAAACATATAATCTTTTAAACAATTTTGATCATCTATCAAACATGCTTGTTTCATAAAGATATGATATGTCTTCATTCTTTGAAATGTATCAAGCAATGATTCATAGAAGTTCATTTGCGTATCTGCTTCATTATATAGAGGAATAATTTTATGAAGATATATATATTGAATGAGGTCATTTTTATCTTTAAAATGATTATAAAATGTTTGTCTGCTAACACCTGTATAAGTCAATATTTGTTGAATTGTTATTGTTTCAAGAGAATAAGTTTCACACAATTTTAATAAGCCTTCAGCTAATATTTCTTTTACATTGATAGCCATATTTTATAATCCTCTACTTTCATAATATTTCAGTTTATATTGATACATCTTTTGATCAGCTAATTGAATCAATTCTTTATAAGAATCACTGTTTCCTTGTACAACTCCATAACTAATTGATTTTTGACATGAATCTATATTATCCTTTTGAATAATTTGATTGGCTTTCTCTAATGACTGAGACATTTCTTCAACACTTAGTGAATAACTTAATAAGATAAATTCATCTCCACCATAACGAAACAAATCCACTTTAAATTCCTGAAACACATCCAAAATCAAATCAACTGCTCTCTTTAAATAAATATCTCCCTCTGAATGTCCTGATTGATCATTAATAACCTTTAAACCATTTAAATCAATAAAAGCTAATGTAATCTCTCCACCATAACTTGCATATTCTTCTAATCTTTGATCTAATAACTGACGATTATAACATCCTGTTAACATATCCACATAAGCAAGTCTCCATAATTTACCAATATCTTCTTTATCTTCTATTAACTGGTGTCTAATATCATGCTGTTTATCCATATATTCATTTAACGACGCAACGCGTAACGTATAAATATTAACAATCAATAAAATTATAATTGAAAATAATCCTACCTTAACTCCCCATATTTTCACTCCAATCAATCCTTCCATTTGACTATATGTTAATAACTGTATAATCAAAAAAACATATATACTAAACTCAATCCAAAAATAAAAACGTAAACTCTTTTTGTTTTCTATTATCGTTTTTATTTTTTCGGAAAAATGAATACGTCTTAAAATCCAAAATAATAAACCCATAAATAAAAAACCAAAAATAATTGGATAAGCTTTAAAAGAATTCAAGGTATTATCAAATTGACTTAATGGAACATTCATAATTATTGCAAAAAGACTTCTAAAAAAGATATTAGTTGCTAATCCCATAATGATACAAAACATCGATAATGTATAAGAGGTAAGAAGATTAAAAGATAAAACTTTATAAACTTCCATACCCAATATTATCATAAAAATAAGCCAATTAATAATAAGTGGTAATTCTAAAACACTTGCACAATAAAACCAAGCATAAACAATAATAAAACATAAAATGGATGACATATGAGATATCTTCTTATGATCAATTTCACTTGAAAACATAAAGAACTCATGACTAAATAAATAGTAACTGCTTATTGTTAAAATAAGTTGTAGTAAATTTGTCATTTATTATCACGTCGCTTTCTATGTTTATCATCATACATTTTTTGATCTGCAATCATAATATAATCTTCAACACTTTTTTCTTGATAAGAAATTCCATAACTAAAAGAAATATGATTTTCTCCATTTTGCAAAGATGTTTGTAAACTTCTCATACGTTCTTTAATATAGTCTAATTTCTGATTAAAAAAGACCAATAAAAATTCATCACCACCAATACGTGCTACATAACCAATATCTAAAAAGCTTTCTATACATGCATTTGCAAATCGCATAAGAACTAAATCTCCAAAACTATGTCCATAAGTATCGTTCAGTATCTTTAAACCATCTAGATCTATAAAAACACAAATTAATTCATCACCTTTTTGTATTCTTTCTTCCATAATAGAACAAACCTCTCTTCTACTATAGGCTTTTGTCAGAGTATCATGTTCACTCAAATGTTTAAGCTTTTGTTTTTCAAAATACTGTTGAGCCATTAATATTTCACTTTGTTCGTAATCTTTTCTGATAATCTCACTTTTTATAAAAACATAATTATAATTAGACAAATAATACATTAAAAACAATATTAGTAAATCTCCACTCAATAATAATAAGTACTCAATCTGTTGCATTTGATAATATTCTAATACAAATGCATCTATAATATTATAAAGAATACAAATCATCAAAAATCGTGTATAAATTATAACTTTAAAATGATCGTATCCATTATCCCATAAGAATTCAGGATAATATTTTAATAATATAAAGCAAACAAAATTATAAAATATAAATGATAAATTTAAAACAAGAATGCGTAAAAATGAATTATCTAAAGAATATGATAAATCTATACCTACCATTCCTAACAAACCAATACTTAACATTAATAAAGATATGTATAATAGATAAAGAAATATTGTTATATTTTTAATTGCAACATCATGATTATGATAAGGTACCACATTAAGTAACAACAAAACTAATAAACCAATCAAAAAAATTGGCAATTGAATCATTAACCATGCGCATAAAGAAATCCATATAATACGTAATACAGAACAAACAGTATGATAAAAATAATATTTTTTATCATATATTTTTATATTTATCATAATTTCATATAATTGAAATTCAGTTAATATACTTAATAGTATTAATGCTATTAATAGAAATATCATCTTTATCACACCACCTTTCATTTATTTTATTATACTATAGATTCATATTATTGATAATAAATTACACTTTTTTTCAAAAATTAAAACAAATCACAGAAATATATTATTTCTGTGACATATCATAATCATATAAGAAGAAATTCATTGTTGCAGTAATTTTTCCAATTATAAATTGGTGAGACTTTTCTTGACATCTTTTCATACCCTGATGTTCATAAAACTGATAGTTACAGCTTGTATCAGTGTAAAGGTAAAAATATTTGACATTATTAAGCTTCATATAATCTACCAAACGCGAAAACAATTCCTTGCCAATTCCTAGTCCCCTACACTCCTGGCTAATCGCAAAAAAAGATAATTCTCCTTGATAATCCATTTGACTTTCTCTTATAAGTTCTTGATCAATAATATTCACATTTTTAAATATAGATGAAATTCTTCTTCCCTCTTGATCACATAATAACTTTAAAATAGAAACAATTTGTTTCCATCGATAACGAAGTGGACATCTATGTTTTTGAATATTCTTACCCATAATAATTCCTATCGGACAATCTTTTATCGTAGCAACCTGTGTAAACGTTTGATTAGCTAAACAACTTGCTAAAAAGGCTTTAGCCATTTTTTTAGCAGTTTTTGGTCTACACATTTCATCATAGTGCCATGCTTCTCTAATAATATTTTCAATAAATATTTCATCACTTTTTTTAAACTCTCTAAATTTTATTTTTTCTTTCATAAATCATTCGCTCCTTTTCTTTTCCTTGTGTATAATAAGTATAAAGTATACAGTTACTGTAGAGTCAAGGAGGTTATTTTATGTTTCATAATTCCATTCCATTAACAACATCCCAATTTGCTAAACTACATCACGTTAATAAAAGAACATTGCATTATTATGATGAAATAGGGCTATTTTCTCCATTATATAAAGGTGATAATAACTATCGATATTATGATTATTCGCAAAGTATTGAATTTGAATATATTCGTATGTTAAAAGATTTACATATGAGTTTAGAAGAAATTAAAGTATATTTAGAACATCCTCACATTGATGATTTTATAGAAATTGCTGATGAAAAGATTGAAACAATTAATCAAGAAATAAAAAAACTGAAGGCTACAAAGACTGCCTTACAAAAGCGAAAACAGATGTTAGAGATATGTCCAAATATAAAAGATGGTGATATTCTTATAAAAGAACATCACCAGGATTATGTATTTATAACTCCAACGACTTTCCAGACAGAAAGCATAACAATTTTCAATCAATTAAAGGAATTACAAGACATTTCACCTTATCAAGAAAGTTTTGGAAGTTTTATATCTGTAGATAAGATTATGAATCATGTTTATGATGACTATGATGGGTTATTTATACCAACAAAAGGTAAGAAACCAAATATAATGACAAGACCATCTGGACAATATCTTTTCGCTTACTCAATTGGAGATTGGAAGAAGATACCACAATTATATGAAAAGATTCATCATTATATCAAAGTACATCATATTGAGCTCACTGGCTATGCTTATGAAATAGGACTCAATGAAATTGCAATTAAGCATATGAATGATTATATCACTGAAATTATGATTCCAATTAAGAAGTAATCATAATAACCATTTATTTTTCATGTTTCATTGTGTTATCTCTTTCTAAATACTCTACAAATGCAAATATAATAGAAATGACTGTAAGAACTGACACGATAAGTTCTGCCATATTATTTGCATAATCTGTGTCTTCTGGAACAAATGCACCTAAAGCTAAAAAGTATATACACCATATAAGACCCAATGCAAGGAAAAGAAATGTTATATATTTAAGAAAAATTGACAAGATATTAATAATTTTTCGTACTCTAATCTGTTGTTTTAGTGAATATTCTTTTTTCACTATCATCTTAATACCACCACACAAAAAACCAATGATGACTCCTACAGATGCTGCTCTACAAATTAAATAAAATAAGTTCATATGTACTCCCCTTTTATCTTGCTTTTAATTATTCCATTATATCAAGAAAAGTAAAAATAAGCACCATCGATTTCACTATTTCTCATAAATACGATATAACCACTTACTACAAATAAAATTCCCTGAATAACGTCTACTCATTAGGGGATTCATTATACTTATTAAGTGTTTTATTTTCTAAGTTTTAATAATTGTTTTAAATCATCTATCTGTTCTTGAATATGTTCACCATTTTTCGTATTTTTTACCAGTTCCTGATGAGCTCGAGTATAAATGATTTGTGAGTCATACTCAGTATCACAATCAGTATATGCACCTTCATGAATATGATGTGTTTTTAAACGCATGCCATGACTATTACTAATAAGAGTATACCCTGCGACTCCTGTCTTTTTTTGATTTTGTATACAAAATCCCCCATCAATAACAACTTGTTTCTTATGTTCTTGCAATGGTGATTCTCCATCTTTAACACGAACAGGTGTATGCCCATTAATAATCATACATTCCTCATCATATAAATGAAACTCATAAAGTATTTTCTCACATATTTCTTTTTGATATATATAATGATAATAATAGTCTTTGGTTTCTGTTTCTTTATGATCTAAGACAATTCTTCTACCACATATTGGTGATTTATCACCACACCACAAATACCATAAATAATCTACTGACTCTAGGTCTTTATATAGAAATGCTTTCTTAATATGTTCATTCACAAAATCAAAATAAGTTTTACCTTTTACTTTTTTTCCAAAACAAGTATGTTCATAAAATTGTCCATTTTCATCTAATGGAATACACCCATGTAATAATAGATTATGGTTCGTTCGTAAATATAATGATCCTTTTTGATATAAGAATTGAATATGTTTTTTTAAACGTGAACTATTCATAAAACTCCTTTTTAAATCAAACAGAATTTTTATCTCTTCTTCACTTAATAATTCTTCATGATTATATTTTAACCGATAATCCATATGAAGATGAGGATACTTATTGATAAGCTTTCTTTCTAATTTGATTTGTAAATCTAAACAATACTTTTCCATTGCTAGAGCCTGTTTATCTGCTGCATATTTTTGCATTGCTGCAATCATTAACTGTCTTAATGGAATCCCATATCCTTTCTCTAATAAATCAGTATTATGATAATGGATACAGTTTTTAACAACAGTAATAATACAAGCACTTTGACCAATACATGCACCCATCCATAATATATCATGATTACCCCATTGAATATCAACTCTTTGATATTTTATTAGAGCATCTATAATTTTATCTGGAGCTTTTCCACGATCATATATATCACCAAGTATATGTAATTGATCTATAGCAAAATATTTTATCAGTTTTGTTAAAATATCAATAAAGTCATCTTGTTCACCTAACTCAATAATTGAATCTATAATCTGTAAATGATAAACATATTGTTGATCTAGTTCATCTAATTGAGCATGTAATAATTCATCAATGATATCAGCATATTCACTTTCAATATGTCTTCTGACTCTGGTTCTTGTATATTTTGATGTCACATATCTAGATAAACGAATTATTCTTAGGATTTGTTGTTGATACCATATTTTTTCATGCGACTTTTTCAATTCTTTTTGAGGATAATATATTAAATAACAAAAGTCATTGATTTCTTGATAACTCATCTCATTATGAAATAAGAATATAGTTTTTTCTTTTATAACACCTGAACAATTATTCATTAAATGTTTAAAAGCATCATATTCCCCATGTAAATCAGATATATAATGTTCTGTTCCTTTAGGCAAATTTAAAATAGCTTTTAAATGAATAATCTCACGACAGATTGATTGAATTGTTGGATATTCTTTAGCTAGAATATCAAAATATTTTTGATTTATATTTCTCATACTATCACCTACTAAAAGAGGCTTATGTTACCATAAGCCCATGTATTTTATTGATAATAATTTAATAAGATTTTTTCTGCTTCACTATTCCATAAACCATTTGTTTTTTGAATAGATTCAGCTAATTGCTTAAACAAATCATTTGTTTTACCTAATTCTTCGAAATCATCAATAGCTGTTAATGGCATATTAATATGTGTATAAATAAGTTTTTTTCCACCTGGAATCTGTGGTAAATTCTTTGTGGTATCAACAACTGCATCTAATCCTCCAATATGTGTAATCATAACAGCTGTTTGAATTAATCCTTGTGCATCTTTATCAATAGCTTCTTTCATGTCATCAATTGTTCCACCTGTACTTCCTAAAATTCTATGTCTAGAATAATGACAGTTATAAAGATTCATTGATGCTGAGAATTCTGAATCAGTAGGTCCTGCAAATAAGTTTAAGTTACCATCGTATGCTAATAACTGATCACCCATTTCAGATACACCTTTTAATGGAACATAAACAAAGACATCATCATAACCTTGACCATCAGTTAAGTCCATTAATTCTTTGACTTGATCATCCATCTTTGCTGTATTCACATAATGTAGTTCTACTCCATGTTTTGCAGCCTCTGCTTCTGAAATCACTTCTCTAGCACGAGCAATTTTAGCATCATCTATATCAGTCACAACAACTCTTTTAGGTTTGTTTTCATATGTTAATGAATAACTTACAGCGCCTAATCCCATTGGACCACAGCCACCTAAAATAATAATATTTCCATTCATTTTTGTTCCCATAACATGGTCATAGCAACCTGGTACAGTATGATAATGTGTATGGAATCCAGAAATGACACAACACATTGGTTCAGCAACTGAAGCTGCAAAGTAACTATCTCCTTCAAATGTCCATAAACATCCTGCTTCAATGATATCATTAGGGAAAATACAATATTCACTGTCTCCTCCACACCATTTGTATGAATAACCTGGTGATTCCATTTGTCCTGGAATAGCTGGCTGTTGTGCAAATTTTTGTCCTGGTTTGAACTGATCTATCCATTTTTTACCTACTTTAACAATATCTCCAGCAAATTCATGACCTATAATAATAGGATTATCATAAACATCATTTGGAACTCTTTTATGGTTCGCTCCTTGTTTAACAGTCTTGTATGTTGACATACAAATACTATCAGAAACTACTTTTACTAAAATTTCATCATCTTTAATTTCTGGTAATTCAAATTCATCTAATCTTATATCATCAACGCCATATAAGCGTACTGCTCTTGTTTTCATATTTTTAATCTCCTCTACTTAAATTCAATATTGACTTCATTGATTAATTTCTCAACCATGGCTAAACATGGTGCCTTAGTTCCTTTTGTCATAACAGCGCCAGCCGAAGTAGCTACTGCTAATTTAATCAGTCGTACAAGTTCATAATTCTGTTCTATTCCATAAGCTAATGCCCCAACCATTGAATCACCTGCACCGACTGCAGAATGAGCAATAATTTCTAGTCCTGGTATACGTGCAACTTCATCATGAGTTATAAAAATAGCTCCTTTCGATCCTAACGAAATTACAACTGTTTCTATTCCCTTGTACAAAAGTTTTTTAGCATTTTCAATCAAATCAAGTTCACTTATATTTTCATCCAACCCAAAGTATTTACATAATTCATACTTATTAGGTTTGACTAAGTGAGGGCCGGCTTCAATACCATGAGTGAATAAATCACCATCAGCATCTAATATAACTTTAGCCCCTTTATCTTTAAGCAAAGTAATCAATTCTTTATAGATATCTCTTGGAACACCTAATGGAACACTTCCTGCTAATACAACAATATCACCAGCAAATGTCATTGCTAACAAATCACTTTTAAATTTCTGCAAATCATCAACATTAATTTCATCTCCTACTTCATTCAATTCAGTAAGATTCATATTTTCATCTAAAACCTTTAAATTCATACGAGTATTCCCTTTAACATGCATAAACTTATATTCAAGTCCCATATTATCAAGTTTTCTCTCAATCCATTCACCATTATCCCCAGCTATAAAGCCAGTACAAATAGATTGTCCTCCTAATTCTTTAATTGCTTTAGAAACATTAATACCTTTCCCACCAACATCAAGCATCACATGGTCTAAACGATTTAACCCATTACATACCATTTGTTTCACCTGTGCTGTTTTATCAATTGCAGGATTTAAAGTCACTGTTATAATCATCATTATTCTCCTTTTGTTAAGACCTCATAGATAAAGTCAATATCACGAGAAGAAACAATTTTTTCTACAGTATCCATATCACTCAGTTTTAATGCAATATTTGTTAAGATTTCCATATGGTCATTACCTTTTGCAGCAATCCCAATAACAATTCGTGTCAAATTTCCATTCCAATCTATTCCCTGTGGATAAATCATGACAGCAATTCCTGTCTGTTTCACATAATCCTTAACATCATATTCGCCATGAGGAATAGCTAAATCATTTCCAATATAAGTTGTTAAATCATGATCACGATTTAACATCCCTTGTATATAAGGTTCTTCAATATAACCTTTATCTTGTAGCAGTTTACCAACTGCAATGATTGCCTCATCACTACTGCAAGATGCACAGTCCAAGACAATTGATTCTTTTGCAAGAATACTATCATTATTAATCATCTTCATTATCTCCTTCGAAATGTCTTGAAGTCTCTTTTCATCTAGGAAATAGTCAATAGCAAATACTTTTAAATATCGATAAGCATGTTTTATTTGAGGAAGTAGTGCTCGCTGTGCAATAATAACATTACAATTCTTAGGTATTTCATATATTGAACAATTAGAAACATAGATTTGATCATTTATAAAATGTTTCATTAAACTTGCACCTAAGGCACTTGATCCCATGCCTGCATCACAGGCAAAATATACATTAATACGTGCCATTTGTTTCCTCCTTAATCATTTGAATAATCCAAGTCTGGAGGACTTCATGAAATTCATTTTGAATTTCCTCTTGAGTTCCAACCAATAACTTATCAAAAAATACTTTGTTTTCAATCAGCTGTGCTGATAGAAATGACATCATTCTTTTTTGTGCACTCGTCGCATGTTCAGGTATTAACATAAATAAGATAATTTTAATATTTTCAATATTTTCACCTGTAAAAATACTTTCATTTGATCTAATAATATGCACTAAACATTGTTCTACTAAATGTGTAGATGTATGAAGCAAAGCAAAACCAAAGTCTGGATATATATTACTTCCTTTTTCTTCTCTTTGTAGTATTTGAGTTTTTAAGAGAGGATTACTATTTATTGTTTGACATACTCTTTCTATGACTTTCTGTTTATTATAGTTATATGGAAAAGTGTATAATTGTATATCTTGAATCAATAATTTGACCATGTCTATTAATGCTATTAAATCATAGTGAGTTGATTGGAATTGACTGGTTAAATTGATTTGTCTACGTTCTTCAATAGCTTTTAAAACATGTATAACATCATTTTGACTCAAAAGAGGAGTCACGAATACTGCGCTTTTTATGTCAAAAGTTGAGATTAATAGTTCACACTGGTGGTGTCCTATATCAGAGATAGAAAGTGGAATAAGATGGACAAATTGATCAACAACACGTTTTAATCTAGCGATTAATAATGCTGATAGACCAATTCCACTACTGCATACGACACCTACTTGAATAGGTCTTAAATGAGAAACTTTATAACGTTCTATCGCAGCAGCAAAGTGTAATGCTAAATATCCAATTTCATCATTATTTAATTTATATCCATATGTTTCATCAAAAATAGTGCATGCTTTTTTTGTTATTTCAAATATTTCTAAGAAGTTTTCTTGTATTTGTGTAAGCATTGGATTATAGATAGGAAGATGATATTCTAAACGAACCAATGCTGGTTTTAAGTGCGCAGCTAAGCTTTGATATAGTTCATAATCATTGAAGAGATTATAACCATTTTCTTTAAATACATTAAGCATTTTAATAATGACATCATTATATTCTTCTACTGATGTATCTTGACTTAACATTGCTGATTTTGCACTTTGAAGATGAATGGCTATAAAAGCACATTCTGTTTCTTCAATATCAATATCAAATGCACGAGATAAATATTTAACAATGAGTTTTGCTTTTTGATAAGCTTTCTGATTTTCAATTAATGCAAATATTTCATGATTATCAAGTAATTGTTCTCCTATTTGTATACGACTCACTGCAATCATTAAATGGATGAGTAAGCCCATATAAGAACTTTTTGCTATAGAATCTAATTCTAATTCTTGACGATGTATTTTAAAGACTTCTACTATAGTTGTTAATATATTTGTATCTAATAATTTTTTCATATTAGAATTTTGTGTTGTTAATATTTGTTCCATCACATCTTTAACGTTATATCGATCAAAGTCAACATTAGCAATATGATGCTGGACAGTACTATTAATAATTGAAGATATAGCCTGTCTTCTATTTGTTTCGTTGGCTTCAATGCCAACACCATATCCTGGTTTTCTTATCAGATTTATTTGGAATTCTTGGAAAAATGATTCTAAGTCATCTAAATCATGTGAGATTGTGGCTTCAGAAACTTGAAATTTATTGCTGTAATAAAAGAGTTTTTGTATCTCCTTCATTCTGAGTAATTCTAGACAGAGAAGTTCTTGTCTTTCTTCTTTATCCATGTAGTCAATTTTAGATCCTTGAATGTCCATGATTAGATTTTGTTTATCTTCATCATGACCTATAATACGAATACCCTTTCCTTTTTTAGAAAGAATATCTAAATTGAAACTTTGTAAAGAGTCCTTGATTTGAGGAAGTTCACGCATAATCGTACGAGAACTCATTTGTAACTGTTCTGATATTTCATGATAAGTGATATAATCATCCCTTAACAAACATATAGATAAAATTTTTGCTTGACGAGATGAATACATACCCCTATCCTCCTATTTTAATTTTTCTACAATTTCATCATACTCATTACCACCCATAAAATTAGTAATTGGAAATACCACAACATTTGGTAAACCATCTTTTACTCTCCCTACAAGTGAAGTATGTGTCACAACAACTTCTGTATCTTTTGGAATATCATTAATTGCATAATGTGGAACTTCAATATCAATACCTGCTGCTTTTAATTTCTTTGTGAGTAACGCAGCTCCCATAGCACTTGATCCCATCCCAGCATCACAGGCAAATACAATCTTACGTAATTGATTATACTGAATTGCTTTTTCTTTTTCATCAATATTTTTCATGTTTTTAACTTGAGTCTGTGCTTCTTCTAAATTATCATCAGTATTTTTAGAAGCTTTTAAAATAACCGATGCTATAAACATTGTCACTGCTGTCGCAACAATGACACTTAATATAACACCAATGTAACTTGATTGATTACACATACCAAGTATTGCAATAATACTTCCCGGTGATGCAGGAGCATTTAATCCTGAATTAAATAATACATTAACGAAAATTCCTGAAGCTCCACCACCAATAACAGCCAATAACAATAATGGATTCATTAAGATGTATGGGAAGTAAATTTCATGAATTCCTCCTACAAAATGAATAATTGCAGCTCCAGGTGCTGAAGCTTTTGCAGAACCCTTTCCAAAGAAGCTGTATGCTAATAAAATTCCAAGCCCTGGCCCAGGATTTGCTTCCAATAAGAAGAAAATTGATTTTCCCTGTTCTAGAACTTCCTGCATGCCAATTGGTGAGAAAATCCCATGATTAATCGCATTATTTAAGAATAATACTTTTGCAGGTTCTACAATGATTGATACAAATGGTAATAAACTATTATCAACAAAGAACTGTACTCCTGCTTTTAAAATATCATTCAAAAATAAGCAAGCCGGATTAATTGCTAGACATCCGATAACTGCTAAGACAAAACCTAAAATACCAGCCGAGAAATTATTCACTAGCATTTCAAATCCTTGTGGAGTGTGATTTTTTAATAATTCATCTAATTTCTTAATCAGATATGCTCCTAATGGCCCAGCAACCATTGCTCCAATAAACATTGGAATTGGTGCACCAACTAAAACCCCCATTGTCATAATAGCACCAACTGTAGCCCCACGTTGTCCATAAACATTTTTACCACCAGTATAACCAATAAGAATTGGAAGTAAATACTTGTTCATAGGCTCTACTAAAGCTGCAAGAGTTTCATTAGGGAACCAACCATCTGCAATAAACAATGAAGTAATAATACCCCAAGCAATAAATACTGCAATGTTTGGCATGACCATAGCACTAAGTGCTCGTCCAAATTTTTGTAACTTTTCTTTCATAAATTGCCCTTTCCTTTCTGTAAATTTATCTTTACAACTCTTACTATACAAGCCCTTACAACAATTCTCAATTCATTGAATTTGAAGTTTGTCACTTGCCAAAATAGACAAAATTTAAGAGTCTTGCCCACCATAGCTTTTCACCAAATTTAGCCAATTAAAACTTTTTTCTATTATAATATATTTTCGCCAAATGAACTACTACAAAAAAATCGCTCTTTGTATAAGAGCGATGAAATCTAATATTTATTTTACTAGTTAACTTTCTTTTTATAGTTATATATCCCAATCAGCAATCCTACAAAAGCAGTTCCACTTAATATTATCCATTGATTGAATTTATTATTATCTCCTGTCTTTGGTATATCACTATTTTCTTGATTCTTTTTATTAATTTCGATTGGTGCTTTCTTATATCCACAAATTTCACATTCCTCATGCTTTAAACCTTTTTCGGTTATGGTTGCTTCTTTATCAACAACCCATTTGTAAGTATGAGGTGCTATACTTAATTTTTCAGCACAAATATTACATTCTTGCCAGTGATTGTTTTCATCTAATTTCCATGCACCTGTATCACATTGATGTCCCAATGCTGGTATAACCGTTGGTTGATCAATATGGATTTCACCATATTCATCAGAAAACAAATCGTCACATATTTCACATTTCCAATATTCTTCATGACCCACCTCTGTGCATGTTGCAGGTTTTTTTTCAACTTTTACTATACGATGTCTTAAAGCCTGCACTTCTCTTACGTCTGTTGCATTGTCACCACGTTCACAAACTGCAGTTTCTGTTCCGTTTTCTGTACAAGATACGTTATTATCACTCACATAATTAACAAACTTGTGAACTATATTTGGTTCATTTCCTTGATCTACTTTAATAGCATCTATCTCATTACAAATCACATGAATAATTCCATCGTTTATAATTTTGGCACTACCATTTTTAGTAACTTTAACACCACTTGCTAATGTGAGTTCTACATTTGGCATGATATTTAAATTTCTTCCGTCTGAAACTTGAAGATCAGTTTCCAATGTATAATTAGTTGCGTAAATCATATCTTTAGAATTTTTTAAAATATAACCTTGTAAATCAGCATTATTAGCTAAATTGAGAATTAAATTATCAGTACCCACACGCAAAATTTCAATATTCTTTGGTGTTATAAACTGAACATTTCCTACAAGTTCAGCTTGAGATGCATAAATTGGCATATCAGTATGAATGATAGAGTTTTCAATATAAAGTTTTCCATTATTTTGAGTCATTTGTTTTCCTTTAATGTATCCTGAATATCCAACACTATTTCCATAAGTCGTTATATCACTATTAATGAATTTCATAATAGGATCTGAACTATTTGAACTAATCCCTGTTACAAATAGTCCTCCACCACCTGCCTTACCAGGATAAACAATAATACGACTATCATAAACTTCAATCGATGCTCCTGCATATATAGGATTAAACGGATCACTAACTTCATTTGTTAATTTTAGTTCAACCTCTGCTCCATTTTTAGCAATAAAACTACTATTAATAACAAAGCCTTGTTTCCCGCTTCCATATAATCTTGTACCATCTACAATCAACGTATTTAAATTACCTGGACTCATACATATTGCATCTTTAATTGTCAAAGATCCAGCCCCAGTAAGTGTTATAGAATCAGTTAAAACAACACCATATGTATTTGGTTGCGAAAAAACACTTCCACATTTATCAAATACATTATCACCAACCAAATCCACTGTGATTTTGCCATTTGGTAATTTAACAGCTGAACCTCCTCCTTGTGTACCATGGATAGTTAAATCTGTTAATGTTAATTTTTTAGCCTTTGCATCCCATGTATATCCTGGTCCATCTGCATTCGTATCAGAATAATTTGTTAAATCAATTTCAGAGTCTAAACTGTTAGATGCAAATACAGGTATTGGCATGAGCATAAGACCTAAACAAAGTATTACGGCAAGCAACTGATTAAAATAAACAATTTTTCTTTTCATAACTCTTCCCTCCTTTTATCGTTTTTATTTAATGTTCATGGCATTGAAATAATTTAAAAGAGAGGGTGGTATGTTTTGTATGACCTATACTATAGGTCATACAAAGGGATCCCTTTGTTCAATGTTTGACATTAATTTGAAAACGATTTATTCCTTAAGAATATTTTGACAACTATCAGTCACATAATCAATAGACTTGGCTTAAACCGTTCTTTTATGTCTTAAGCCGTTATTTTTATGAGTTATTTTAGAAATATTCATGTTATAATAAATTATATAAATGGAAGGAGAGATACCCATGCTCATTATAATTTGTGATGACATTATATCTGATAGAGAAATCTTGCATAATTATTGTAATCACTATGCAAAAGAGAATAGAGTCCCTATGACTGTCATGGAATTTGAAAATGCTGGGACACTCCTTCAATGTCAAGATGCTCGATCAGCTGATGTCATGCTTCTAGATATTTATATGGATGGAATGTCTGGAATAGATGCAGCACATATATTACGCCAGAAAGGTTATCGTGGTGCATTGATATTGACAACAACAAGTCAAGATTATTATGCAGATGGCTATGATGTAGAAGCTATACATTATCTTTTAAAACCAATATCATATCAGGCTTTTTGCGAATCTATGCGTAGAGTCTATGAACGCATGAACACGATAACCAAAAAAATAAGAGTAACTTCAACCCGTAATACTTTTGATATTGATATTTCAGGTATTCAATATATTGAGGTCTATGGGCATAAAACATTTATACATACGATTAAAGGTGATATAAAAGTTAATCATTCTCTTGTTTCTTTAGAAGAACGTCTTGGAGGTGATCCATTCCTTAGATGTTATCGCTATTATATTATTAATATGGATTTTGTAAAAAGGATGAACGATGATAGTTTTCTGATGAAAGACAATAAAGAAATTCCACTTTCACGAGATGGTCGTACTGCCTTGAAAAATCGTTATATGTCTTATATATTTAAACGTATGGAGGCAAAATAATGGAATCAATATATCCAGAATACATAATTTCTGTCATTGAAGCTACTATGACTATGTTTTTCTGTCTCTACATAACACGTTATCAACTCAATAAAAAAAGATCTACTCTTCTTATTATTCTAATAAGTCTAGCAATTGTTGGCACTGCAGTAAGCATGTTTATTTCAATATTATTGGATAGTATATTATCAATTACTTTAGATTTCAGTACATTATCTCTGCCACTATGGCTTTTGATTGGTTATTTTCTATTACGTTGGGCAACTGGTGAACCCTCAACTGGTATACTTCTCATTTTGTTATTATCAATACAAGTCCTTCATTTATGTCGAAGTACAACGCTTTTAATTTATGGATTATTTTTTCCATCATTAGCTCAAGGCTCTTTTTGTTGGGTTGATATTTTAGGTTTTGGTATTCCTTCTATCTTATTTACTCAATTATTAGCTATTTTCTTTTCTAAACTATATAATAAGATTCGAGTATTGAACATTAAAAAATATATTCGCTTATGGATAATTCCTTTGTTTTTTGTTCTTCTTTATTTGCTTCAAACCAATTTTTATGCAATTGATGACTTTGTTTTAAGTAATGTTTTTCGTATCACGATTATCTTATGCGCCTTTATGACCTATTCGCAAATGATTGCTGCTGTTTTTCAGGCTTCAGAGACAGCCAAAGAAGCTGAGATGCATATTCAACTTGCTCATCAACTAGATTTGCAACAAGCACAAATGGAAGACATTGAAAATCACGCCAAAGAAATGAAACGTATTCGTCATGATTATCGGCAGCATGTATTGGTATTACGTGGCATGTTAGAAAAGGGCGCTATTGAAGAAGCCCTTCAATATCTTACCCATTATGAAAACACCCTTATTCAAGTCACTCAACCTCCATTATGTGACAATCTTACTGTTGATACACTATGTCGCCATTATGAAAAACTAGCACAACAAGCGAATATTCATGTTTCTATGATTATCTCACTCCCTAAAAAATCGAATATTGCGGATAGTGATTTTTCTATTATTTTAGGAAATCTTTGGGAGAATGCTGTAACTGCAGCTATCAATTCAAAATATTCAAAACGTTTTATTAAACTACAGATACAAACACAGCAAGAACAAGTTCTTATTCATATGGAGAATAGTTTTGATGGTATTATTTATGAAAAAGATAAACAATTTTTATCTAGTAAACCTCATCGAAATAAATCCGAAGGTGTAGGTATTACAAGTATTCAAGCTATAGCAACAAAATATGGTGGTTGGACTCATTTCTCTTATACATCAGATACTTTTATTGCTTCTATACTTTTATATTTTCAAGATAAAAACTCCTCCATACAAGACTGACAGTTGTCACTGCATCTGATACATAATATTGACAAATAGTTAAAACTGTAGACAATATTATTTTAAAGAGTCTAAAACTGAATAGATTCTGAATTGAATCCGGAGAAGTGAAAAATGCTATTAATTTTTGTCTGCAATTAAAATCATTATTATCTTTGGACAGGATAGAATTCGCTGTAGTAAGTGAGTTCTATCCTTTTTATTTCTATATAGGATGGGTATATAATTATTGTATAGGTAAGCTGTAAAGAGATTTTTAGAAGAAGACAGAAGAGCCACAACCACCTGTTTTTTAGCCCATCAATCACCCCACAGATTTTTTATTATCATACTGAATTGAATGCACAGTCTCATTTTCTGCAAAGGGTTTTGCAATTGCAGCAGTACTCTTCTCTTTGTTTTTTAAGACTTATGTATCATTAAATTGTAGAAACACCTCTAGCTTTAAATCCCAATCAGCTATTGTCATTGGGATATGCCATCTAGCCTTCCTTGTAGCATAGTCTAGTGTTTCTCCACACTTTTATTTTCATTAAAAATTCATAATGCAATAATCCAAAGGGTATGAATTTTGTTGTCATTAACCATAATCATAGCAACTAGTGGTAATTTTTTATTTGAGTTATACCTAACTTCTGATAAGACACCTTGAATCATGTTGTCAGGAATAATTTAACAATAAAATGATTTAATATCACTTATTTCAATCTTTAGTCTTTGCTTTATACTTGATGTTTTTTATTTCCTTCACTTATTTATATTTCTTCAATAGATATCAATACAAAAAATGTGTATAATAAACAATGTATTATTTAAAGAGGAGGTTTTGCATGATACTTGAACAAATAAATCCAGATCTACTTACTTTAGCTAAAGAATCTGATACAGTTTTACATGATATTTACGAAAAAATTGATTCCATTTGTCTAATAAATTCTAATCGAATCTTATCTGCTTTTATTGAAAATAAAGTTTCTTACTCAGATTTTAGTGATATCAATGGTTATGGAAACTATGATGAAGGAAGAAATAAGATTGAAAAGATTTTTGCAACTGTCCTTGGTTGTCAGGATGCTTTAGTACGGCCTCAAATTATGAGTGGAACAAATGCTTTATACATCACTCTTTCTGCCTTGTTAAAATATGGTGATACAATGATTTCATTGTCTGGTGCTCCTTACGATTCACTTCAAGAAATGATTGGCATAAGCGGAAATTCAAGTCAGTCACTAAAAGCTGCTGGAGTGAAGTATGAACAAATTGAATTAATTAATGATGATTTTGATGATCAAATGATTATTGAACGCTTAAAAGAAAAAAATATTAAATTAGTGGAAATTCAAAGATCTAGGGGTTATTCGCATCGTAAGTCGTTATCAATAGCAAAGATTGAAAGGATTATTAAAAAGATTCGTGAAGTCAATGAAAAAGTCATTATTATGGTAGATAATTGTTATGGCGAGTTAGTAGAAACCAAGGAACCAGGGCATGTTGGTGCTGATATTGTTGTTGGATCTTTAATGAAGAATCTTGGTGGTGGGATTGCTCCAACTGGAGGATATATAGCCGGTAATCAAGATTTAGTTTATATGGTAGCTGAAAGATTAACAGCTCCAGGAATTGGAAAAGATTTAGGAGCAAATTTCAATTTAAACAATGCTTTTTTTAAAGGAATTTTTATGGCCCCTAATGCTGTAAAAAACGCGTTAAAGACAGCTATATTTACATCTTATATGTTAGAAAAACTAGAATATTCTAATGTATCTCCTCGCTATGATGAACCACGAACTGACATTATTCAAACATTAGAACTTAAATCTAAAGAGAATTTAGTAAGCTTTACTCAAGGCATTCAACAAACTAGCCCGATTGATTCATTTGTCCATGTTTTACCGGCTCCAATGCCAGGATATCCTTTTGATGAAGTTATGGCTGCTGGTAGTTTTACTCAAGGCAGTACAATCGAATTAAGTGCTGATGCCCCAGTTATTGAACCATATACCTTATATATGCAGGGTGGTTTAACATTTGAGTATGGAAAATTATCTATTTTATTAGCATTATCAAATATGAAAAGGAAGTTGGATTAGCAACTTCCTTTTTGTCCACCATCAATTCGAATGACAGTATTATTAATAAAATCAGCTTCTTTGCTTACTAAAAACTTTACTAAATAAGCAACTTCTTGAGGATTTCCATAGCGATTAACCATGATTTTTTCAACTTCTTCTTTTAAAAATTGCTCATCATAACCATCCAGTTCACTTTCCGTACCAATGAAACCTGGAGCAATGCAATTGACATTAACAAAAGGTGCAAATTCAAAGGCAAGATTATGTGTCATAGAAATCAACGCCGCTTTTGATGCATCATAATCAATACACATTGGATAATAGGTATTGATGCCATTAGTCGAAGCGATATTAATAATTTTTCCATATTCTTGATCAATCATATGACGATAAACACGTTTACTACAATTGAATGCTCCTACTACATTGACATCTAATGTTTTTCTAAATTCTTCAGCATTTTTTAAATGGAATAAATTTGATAAATCTATAGCTGCGTTATTAATCAGAATATCAACACCACCAAGTTTTTCCTCAATCAAAGATACCATTTCATCTACTTTATCTTCCTTAGAAACATCTCCTGCAATAGCCAAACAACGTACTTCATAATTATCAACAATCATATCTTTTAATGCCTCAGCTTCTTTTTGAGATGTTAAATAATTAATGACAATATCATATCCTTGTTTTGCTAATTCTAAAGCAATAGCTTTGCCAATTCCTCTAGCCCCTCCAGTAATCAATACAATTTTATTCATAATTTTAAAAAGAGCTTATTAAGCTCTTCCAGCATACTTTCCATCAGTTGTAAACACAACGATTTTTTCTCCAGTATTAATGAACTGAGGAACACGCAATGTTAACCCTGTATCAGTAACGGCATCTTTTGTTTGGTTAGATGGTGCACCCTTGATGGCAGGATCGGTTTCAGCCACCGTTAATTCTACTTTTTCAGGAACAGATACTGATAACAATAATCCATCAAAGAACATTAATGAAACTGTTGAACCTTCAATAATATAATATTTATTATCCCCTACTTGATCCTCAGCTAATTCATATGTTTCATATGTTTCTAGATCCATAAAATAAAAAGTAGAATCTGCTTTATATGAATATTGCGCATCTTTTCTTGAAATATTTGCTGCTTCAAACTTAGTCGATGCATTAAAGTTTCTCTCTTGAATCGATCCAGTTTTTAAGTTTCTCATCTTTGTTTTTAAGATGGCTGCTCCTTTCCCTGGTTTTACATGTTGAAAATCCATAACTTGACAAGGATCACCATCAATAATCAAAGTTAATCCTGTTTTAAAATCACCTGCTAATATAGCCATATTTTCACTCCTCATCTTGCACATATTAATACATACTTTATTCTATCAATTTTAACATCATTACTCAAGACACATTACGATATTTGTGATTGTTTCTCTGTTGTATGTTCCTTAATATACCTATTCCACTTGATATAACCATATGTTGTATTCGTAAAATAGCCTAATTTTAGAACTAATAAAACATATTGTCCCGAAATAATATTGATAATAGCTTCAAGAAATGCACAAATATACCATGCAATCCACTGTTCTTGCAACCTAAAGAAAATAAATAATCCATTTGCAATCCCTACCGCTGAAGCGCAAGCATCAATATAGATAATAAATGTTTCTAATAATTCATTGTTGTAGAAATCCGTTGCAATATTTAAACCACTAATAAGATATCCAATGACAAACGTCCAAATAATGATTCCGATGATAACTAAAACTTCCTGATATCCTTTTAGTTTTCTGACTACTGTTAATTCATTTTCTTCATCATCCTTGTGTTTTGACCAATTTATGTAACTTATAATATCAATTGGCAGCCAGAAAAATAATGTTGTTGCCATTGTCGCAAATCGATACATTAATACTATGCATGTCACAATTTCAACAATTTCAACTAATACCGAAACAAGGAAATTATATCGTGATTGTTTAGAAATCAATAATTCACAAAGAATATTTAAGAATGTATCCAATAAATAGAGCAGCATAATGATAATTCCATTGACCCCATTAGCACTTTCTTCTGGGAAAAATACGGAAAAAATCGTTGCTAGAACCATAATTGAAATAAACCATGATTTTTCATATGTTGTAAATTGTTTTGCAAATAACATCATAATTAAAATAGATAACATCAAGATTAAAGAAGCAATTCCAAAGTTAAATAATGGAGCTAATTCATTAGCTCTTACTTGTTTGTAGGAATACTGCACTTCTTGATTGTTTATATTTTGGTGATCAAAATATAATTTTGTACCGTTTTCTGTTTCATATTCATATGCTGTCATTGTCATATCATCTAATTTAACATAATCTTCATATGAATAAGATATGATTAACTGTTTATCACCATTTATATAGGTAACATCACAAATCGTATTATCTTCACTATAGTCTTCTAAGCTCGTATCTCTTGTCATTTGGATACTTTGTTTAAACTGCATATTTTCAACCTTAGCATTAATATCAAACAAGCCATATCCAATTGATATAATCGAAGCAATACATAATCCTATTGAAAATATGACTTCTATCATTCTTAACCTTTTTTTAGGTTCTATGTTTATTTTTAAAAATTTAATCATACCAAACCTTCTTCCCCCTATATATTTACATTTTTAATACATTTACAACAACCTACCTTTGGGCATTGCATATAAATCTCCTTTAGACATTTGCAATAGGATATTTGAAAACATTGTGATTACAATATTAAGAGTATTTGTTCATAAGAATCTTGTATACCCTAATTCTTGACATATCCTTTAATTGTTTTCTCACTCGTATCCTTCCCTCAACTCAAAACAAAACATCCGCCACTCAAAAACTTCCACCCTATAATTCCTTTTCAAGTTCAGGATGTTCAGTAAATATGCATTTTGTCGTTATAATTTTTGTTGAACTATATTCAGATACTGATTGAATTAGAAAATGAACATGCTCTTGATTCGTTCTTATTTCTAGAAATGTAATCCAATCACCTTTCTATTCCCTTGCATATTTGCTTTAAACTCCTGTCCACATCTTGTGTTATCTCTACGTGACAATATTTTGTCGGGCATGCGAAATAGTAAACAAGATTTGAAACATTATGTGAGTTGTGTATAAATATACTATCTGACATTTATAATCACCCAAAGTTATTATATAACTTTGGGCACTACGCTGCAAGCAACGGAAAAAGACCCAGAAGTTAAAATATTGTTCAGAGCAACTTTTATCAACATACAGGAAAAGAATTAACTTCATTATTCCACTAACCTACTATCTCAATAACCCAACTCCAATTGGTTCCTTGCCCTCTAGATAATGTTATAGTCTCTACTGATCTGTCTATAAACTAATATTCATTTCATCCTCTAAAACATCTATACCATTATTATATTATAATTAGTAAGCCTATCAATTTAATAAGCAAATATATTTCATAAAAAAGTACCTACATAATTGGATTGAATTATTAACTATAACAAAACAACAAACTCAAAATAATATATGAAAAGACTTGCTCTGTAAATCTTTAACTAAAATGATTGAACGAATTTGTTCAATCATTTTTTCTTTTAATAAATTCAACAAATGCAAATATAATAGAAATCACAGTGAGAACAGAAACAATGAGTTCTGCCATATTATTAGCATACTCTATTTGACTAGGTACACATGCGCCTAATATTAAAAAATAAGTGCACCAGACTAATCCTAATATCAAACAAAGGGAAGTTATGTATTTCAACACAAATGATAAAGCACTTACAAATTTTTGATTTGCTATTGATCTTTCATTTGAATAATCTTTCTTCTTAAAAAACTTTAAACTTCCTACTAAAAATCCACCTATTACACCTACAGATAACGCTCTACATATCATATATAAAATATCCATATATTTTCCATCCTTTATATTCATAGTATATATAATAATAAGAGTTACTACAAACAAAATCAATTAAATAATGAATTTATCCATCGCTCTATAAATTCATCTATCAACTCTTTTTCTGAGATTTCATCATCATTAAAACCTAATCCATTGATAATACAACTGCTACTTATATATTTCTTTAGATTGGTTTCATATGTTTGATTACTCATTGCCCCAATCCAATATGTAGAAACTCTTTGATTTATAAAATCATACTGTTGTAAAAAGGTTACCATTTCTTTTGTAGGTTCATCATTAATTGGCGTATCATTAATCAAAATTATATCATAATGATGGATGTCTATAGATTCTATTGCTTGAAGATTCACAATATCTGCAAATATTTTTTGACTTATATATTCTGTTAATATGCTTTGACTTCCATAAAGATTGTGGGTTATTATCAAAACTCTTTTTTCTGTATTCGTATTTTGAATTTGAAAATCTCTTTGCCATTTTTGTAGAGTACAACCAGATAATATAAATATTGTTAAAATGAACAATCCAAACTTTGCTTTCATAATTTCCTCCATTTTATAATCATAATTTTATTATAAAATGAATCACAAATATATTTTGTCAGAAAATATAAATTAATATTATGATATAGTTCTATCTTATTATCGCTAAAACAATTAACCTATTATAGGGAACTACCCTTACATTTTCCTTTATACTCTTTATAACTATTAGATCCTTTATCTTTAAAATCCATCAATTTTATTGACTCTCTATTATATTTATATATAATCATCACAATCTAGTTTTGGCCGACTTCCTTGATTGACTTCGATTGCATCTGTTTCATTACAATTCACATTAATAGTTCCCTTATTTATAATTTTTTCATTAGAATCATTAGTAACTTTGACGCTACCAGATCCCGTTAATGATAAAACCAATAACATATCATGGTCTATGCGTAGAGCATATAAGCGAATGAATAAGATTCCTAAAAAATAAAAATAACTTCAAATCGTGATACTTTTGCTGCCTCTATTCTTTTGTATTTGTAAGAGAAAGATGAGATTGATTAATCAATCCCATCTATATTTATAGTTTCATTTGCTTGTACTCTTTCCAACGATCTTCCCAGTAAGATTCACAAAAATCCATATTGGATAGTTTTTCAAAATTCAATTTAACTTGATTATTTTTTTCAAATTCCTCTTCCAAAGTTCCTATAAAGTACCATTCTAATAAAGTTTCAAAATCCGGTGCTGCACATCTTCCATGAAGTAATCCATCATCTTCTAAATAACACTTTTGCCAATCAAATTCTTCATGATCAAACCAGACAATAGACCATGTTGATTGATCACTATAATCCACTTCTTGTTTAGCTAATTCTAAATCGATACAAAGCGGTCCCCATCCAGCACCCCAATCACCAATAGGAATAAGATGTAAATATGAACCTTGTGGTGCTTCACAACAGTCAACTGCAATCTCTCTAAATTCATCTATTCTTGCACTTAATGATGAGATATCTTTTATTGCATCAAGTATCAGCCATAGGATGTCAGGTTCTTCTTCAAATTCCTGATAAACAATACCATTGATTTCAAGTGAATTTTGACTTACAGTAGAACAAGGTAATTGATATGTTGTAAGAAATGCTTTGTAAAGGTTAGGTAACTGGATATTATATTTTTTCTCTAAATCATTTAAATCTTCTTCTGTTATATGAGCGCATTTTAACTCTCCTTTTATCCATCCTCGTTCCATGAGTTTTAAAAATGCTTTTTCTATAAATTCTTGTTCTAGTGATTTATTCATTTTTTCTCCTTTTTTATTAAAACTTATTTCTTATTTTATTTAGCAGCTTTGTTGTTATTTTATTCATGTGTTCTTCATTATAAACAAGCAATTCATAAGCATCTATCATTGCAATAGCATAAATAAACATAAAGAAACCTAATGATATAATAGGTAAAAATAAAGCAATCAACGTATTTTCATTCATATGATAAAAATCAGTCCCAATACGTACAAAGAAACCACATAACAAAGTTGAGGCAGGAAAGAAAATAAACATACAAATATATTTCTTTTTTACATGTCTATATTTTTCTTTCAATTCAATAATATACTTTTTATCAAAGATGAGTTTATAATGTTTTAAGGATTTATATTCAAAACCACTGTCAGTCAGTACAGCATATAAAATCATACTGATTCCAATAACAATCAAAACAACTGCTCCAAATAAACCATATATAGATTTTTCACCCAATAATAGAAATGGTATTCCTGATAAAATGATTAATGAAATTCCCAAAGCAATTGTCTTTGTAGATTGACTTTCATACATAAGCCATGATTCTGCTTTTTCTCTACTCACATAATAACCACCAGATGATACTTCTTCTATACATTCCTCTTCTTTTAATAAATAATCAATAGAAACATCAAACAAACGACCTAGAACTAATAATTTTTCTGTTTCAGGATATCCTTGATTATTTTCCCACTTACTAATAGCTTGTCTTGTTGTATTAATCTCATCAGCCAATGCTTCTTGTGACAAGCCTTTTTCTTTTCTTAATTGAAACAATTTTTCTCCGAAATTCATTATTCTCTCCTCCTTTATCTTGGTACTCAAATCTTAGCACAACAAGATCATTTCCTCTATATCTGTACAAAGGCAATTTGTTAACTTGAAGTTGCAATTGTGTTATTGAATATATTTGTTATCATTTTACTATGAATTTTATACTTTCACAACATCATAAAATAGTAAAAAATAAAAACCGTCTCATTGCATAACAATATAAATAACGCTATGATGATAGTAGGAGGTAATCATTATGGCTAATGAAGATAAGAAGGATTTTAATGCAATGTTACATAACAGCAAAGATATGCCAAAGTTCCAAATCATAACAGATGAAAAAAGTATTGAGAAATATGGTGGTGATAAAATGTACTTTGCCCCACCTATTGCGTATGATAAAATTATGAAACAAATTCCTTTTGGAAAAGTAACAACTGTTGGAGAAATACGTGAATACTTTGCTAAGTTAAATAATGCTGATTTTACTGAACCTATTACTGCTGGTATATTTGTTTCTATTGCTGCTTGGGCAAGTTATCAGCGTACAGAGGATATCACACCTTATTGGAGAACCTTAAAAGCCAATGGGGAATTAAATCCCAAATATCCCGGTGGTGTAGATGCACAAAAAAAGATACTAGAAGAGGAAGGACATACAATTATTCAAAAAGGTAGAAAAAATATTAAATATTATGTTAAGGATTATGAACAATTTTTATTGAAACTGAACTAAGGATCACTGCTCCTTAGTTTTTATCTATAAAGAATGCTATGACCTGTTTCATTCTGTCAACAAATAATGTTTATAACATGAATCTAAATAAGCAGACTTTTTCATTTATCGATGATATAATATCGTTATAGAAAATGACTTATTTTATTAAGAAGTTTAACAATGTTAATGGTTTTTTCTACCTTTATATTGGTAAATTAAGGAGATTATTTTATGTATGAAAGAATGTTGAATAAGCAAGTTGTACCAACACTGGAGGAAATGGTTGTGTATTGTGGAGAAAATGGTGAACGTTTTTCTATGATCAATGATTGGCTAACACAAATTTTTCATACTCAACAGAAAATTGTTTTTCCTTATGGAAATAAATATGGTTGGGGAATAGGACACTATAAAAATAAAAAACTTGTTTGTAATATATTTGCTGAGTCTGGATCATTTACAGTTATGATAAGATTATTAAATAAACAATACACTATGATTTATAATGACTTAAAAAAATACACCCAAGAATATATTGATAATAAATATTCTTGTGGTGATGGTGGTTGGATACATTATCGAATAACATGTCAAGATCATTATGAAGATATAAAAAAACTTCTAGAAATGAAGTGTTTATAATAATAATATATCTTACAGATGTCATATATATTTTAATAGTAATAAGTGTTGAGGAGAGAAAATAATATGAATACACCTACATTAGAAACAGAACGTTTAATTTTAAGAAGATTTACAAAAGAAGATATAGAAGCTCTTTTTCTTATCCTAAAGGATAAAGAAGTGAATCGGTTTTTACCTTGGCATCCTATAAAAAGCATAGAGGAAACAAAAAGATTCTATGAGGAAAGATATGCAGTAAAATATGTGGAGCCACAAGGTTATGCATATGCTATTTGTCTTAAAACAGATAATTTTCCTATAGGGTACATAAAGGTTGATATGGAGGAGCATCATGATTTTGGTTATGCTCTTCGTAAGGAGTTTTGGCATCAGGGTATTGTAACAGAGGCAGGAAAAGCTTTAATTGAACAAGTGAGAAAAGATGGGATTCCATATATCACAGCAACACATGATAAAAATAATCCAAGAAGTGGCAATGTCATGAAAAGACTTGGTATGAAATATTGTTATTCCTATGAAGAACAATGGCAACCCAAAAATATGACAGTTATATTTAGAATGTATCAACTCAATTTTGATAATAATGATGATTTTGTATACAAAAAGTATTGGAATGTGTATAGCCATCATTTTATTGAAGAATTCTAGTTGAAGTGAATGAGTCTCAACTTATTGAATTGGAGAGAAAAGATATGAAATTTAAAGGAAAAGTATCCTGGTGGTTTTATGCGATTATGATAAGTGTTGCTGTTATTTTAATACCTATTATCATTATGTCGCTTCTTGATACAGATATTATAGTATTTTTGATTAATTTTATTGTCTTGTTAGCTTTGGAATTATTTTGTATTCCCATTGTATTTCATAATTATATAGAATTACAAAATGAATCACTTCTTATTGTTTTTGGATTAACAAAAGTAAAGATTTCATATAATGATATCATCGCACTTACACCAACTCACAATCCATTATCTTCATTGGCTGCCTCTTTTGATAGAATCGAAATACAATGTAGAAAAAAGACTTGTTTAATGATTGCTGTTATTGATAAAGATACATTCTTAGATGAGATGAAGAGAAGAAATCCACATATAATTATTTATAGAAAGGAAGAACTAAAAAATGAATACTGAATTTATAAATTTAACTGAGGAAAATATTTCAAATGAGCATTTGTGTTGTATTATTCGTATGAAAAAACTTCATCCCGGTGTTGAAGCAAAACGCCAATGGCTTAAAGAAAGATTAAAAGAAGGACATACTTTTAGAAAATTGAATGTTAAAGGGACCGTCTTTATTGAATATGCACCATTAGAAACAGCATGGGTTCCAATAAGTGGTGAGAATTACTACTATATTTATTGTTTATGGGTTGTTGGTGAGTATCGAGGAAAAGGATATGCTAAAGAACTTATTGAATATTGTATTGCTGATGCAAAAGAAAAAGGAAAATCTGGAATATGTATGTTAGGAGCTAAAAAACAAAAGGCGTGGTTATCTGATCAATCTTTTGTGAAGTCATATGGATTTGAAATTGTTGATACAACTGATACTGGATATGAGTTACTTGCTCTCTCTTTTGATGGAACAGCCCCATTATTTAATCAAAAGGCAAAAGCATGTCAAATTGAAAATCAAGAATTAACTATTTATTATGATATGCAATGTCCCTTTATTTATCAATATATTGAAGTATTAAAAGAATATTGTGCAACACATGATATTCCTTCTTCCTTTATTCAAATTAATACATTACAAGAAGCAAAACAATTACCTTGCGTTTTTAATAACTGGGCATTGTTTTATAAAGGGCAATTTAAAACAGTGAATTTGTTATCTGTTGAACAAGTAAAAAAAATATTAGAAAAACATTGATATAAAAATTAAATAGCTCTATTCTTAGCAATAGTTATACTTGTTCATTATAAACAAGATAAATTTATGAAATATAGAAGAACATAGTCTTGTAGATGCTGAAAATAAGCCATAGATTAAAGAACTGCGTTCTAAGAAATAATAGAAAATTTCTATTTTATTATGGAGTTCCTAGCAAAGATGATAGTATATTTTTAAATGGAAAATCATTCATCAAACATCTTAAGTTGATGAATACAAATTCTGTATACAAAATGAAAGGATTACATCATTTAAAGTGTAATCCTTTTGACATATTATTATAAATCTTCTCCATGAGAAAGAATAACTTTTTTATACCAATAGAATGAATCTTTTTTAGATCTTTCTAATGTTCCATTCCCTTCATCATCCATATCTACATAAATCATACCATATCTTTTCTTCATCTCACCAGTACCTGCTGAAACCAAATCAATACATCCCCATGGTGTATATCCCATTAAATTAACACCATCTTCTTCTACAGCTTTCTTCATTTCAATAATATGGTCTCTCATATAATCAATACGATAATCATCATGAATAGATCCATCTTTCTCAACTTTATCATCTGCACCTAAACCATTCTCAACAATAAATAAAGGTTTTTGATATCTATCCCATAAAATATTTAAAGAAATTCTAAGCCCAGTAGGGTCAATAGGCCATTTCCATTCACTTTCTTTAAGATATGGATTCTGTGCCATATTAATTCCATTACCAAGTGACATGCCTGCATCTTTACGTGTTGTAACAACACCTGAGTTATAATAACTGAATCCAATATAATCAACACAACCATCTTTTAAGATTTGATCATCATTCTCTTCTTTAATGATTTGAATATTTTCTCTTTCTAAGAGTTTCAAAACATAACTTGGATAATATCCACGACATTGAACATCGCTGAAGAAATATTTTAAACGTCTTGACACATTTAACTCTAATTCAACATCTTTTGGATTACATGTTTCTGAATATGTTAGAATATTTGCTAACATCATACCAATTTGATTATTAGGATCAATCTCATGTCCTAATTGAACAGCCTTTGCACTAGCAATGAAAAGATGATGAAGCGCCTGATAATATTTTTGTGTATTCATTTCATGAATGCCTAATGTTGCATATCCACGTAATAGATTGATTTCATTAAATGTCATCCAATATTTGACTTTTCCTTTATAACGTTCAAAGACTGTTTGACAATATTTTAAGAAACATTCAATTGTGTTTCTTGATAACCAACCATCCTGATGTTGTGCCAAATATACTGGCATATCAAAATGATTAAGAGTAACAACTGGTTGTATTCCATACTTTAAACATTCATCAAAAACATTTTCGTAAAACTTTAATCCTTCTTCATTTGGCTCATCTTCATTTCCATTAGGGAAGATTCTTGTCCAAGATAAAGACATTCTATAACATTTAAATCCCATCTCTGCCATTAAAGCAATATCTTCACGATAATGGTGATAAAAGTCAACTGCTTTATGACTAGGATAATACATATTTGGGTCCAATGTTGCCTGATAATCGTGAGAAATAAACTCACTTTCATGTAAATAAATGATTTCATTATTATCATTAAGAAAACTATGTTTTCTTTTACGTGTTAAAGATCCATTTGTCTTTGTATCAGAAGTGGCTAACCCTCTACCACCTTCCTGATATCCACCTTCAAATTGGTTAGCAGCAGTTGCTCCACCCCATAAAAAATCTTTTTTTAACATATTTCTACCTCTTTTCTTTTCAATTTATTTCTTTTCATTGTAAAATAATAATGAAAGGATGATTTCTATGATACAAACAAAACATGAACTTATTCAATTGCTCAATCCTATTTATAATCATTTTCAATTACCTCTCTTTTTATTGTCAAAAGAACTCCTCATTATGGAATCACCTGACTCATTCTTTAAATTAGAAAATCACTATTTTCAAGAAATGATTCAAGAAAATCATATTAATGACTATAAAACATATATGCATTTTTATCATAATGCATCATTTCTTTTCTTTCCTTATGCTTTAGAAAATATATCATATATTTGTATTGGACCAATCTTTAATAAAAAACTCACACCTCAAGACAAACCATCAGAGTATTCATTTTTAAATCATGTGATTTCTCAATATACAATTAATGATTTTTTAAACTTACCTTATGTCCACCATAAAACTGTTGATTTCCTACTTTTTGTTTATCAAATTATTACAGGAGAGGTATTGGATGCTAATGTGCTTAAAAAGAATTATAAACAATCAAGTTCTCTACCTTTAAAACAAGAAGAATCTATGCAAAATGAAATCTTTGTGATTAGAGAAAATCCTTTACATGATTTTAGTTATTCTTATGAAAAAAAGATTATGAATTCTATTCAACAAGAGAATAGTACTCAAGCACGTATTTTAATGAATGAACTCATGCAAATTAAAGATGGACGTGAACTTGCCCCTAATCATCTTGTCTCAATGAAATATAAATTAGTTGCAGCAGTGACCTTGTTTACTCGATGTGTGATTGATGTTGGTGTTCCAATTGCTAAAGCATACACATTAAGTGATGTTTACATTAATAAACTTGATCAATGTCATACTGGTCAAGAACTCCATAAGATGATAAGTGATGCTATTGTTGATTTTACAAACTTAGTCAAACGATATAAGCATATTCAAAATCCTTATTGGGTAAAGTCTTGTAAAAATTATATTTCTCAACATCTACATATGACAATTACATTAAATGATTTAAGTGAATTAACAGGGATGAACCCAAGTTATCTCTCAACACAGTTTAAAAAAGTAACTGGTCAATCTATTAAACAATATGTTAATGAAAAGAAAATTCAAGAAGCACAGTTTTTAATTAAAAATTCTTCTTATACATTAGCTGAAATTTCTGATATTTTACAGTTTTCTAGCCAAAGTCATTTCAATAAAGTTTTTAAAAACCAAACAGGAAAAAGTCCTACTCAATATAAGAATACTTAAACGATGAAAGGGTTATCTTTCATCGTTGTTTTTATAATGATAATAAGCACCTAGCATATTGGCATCATTGCAATATTGACATTTCACAAGTTCTGCATGTGGAAAAGCAATAGGTAATCCTTTATAAAATTCATCCGATGCTTTTTGTAGTCCTTCAATAAACAATGGATTTTCACTGATACCTCCGCCTATACAAATACGTTCTGGATCTAATAGACACTGGATATTATGAAGTTCTAAAACGACTTCATCGCAATAATCCTTGAAGATTTTCTGACTTATCTCATCACCATCAGCAATCCAACTAAACACTTCTTTCCCATCACGTATATGACTGTTTTTAGCTATTGCTATTTTTTCTACTAAATTATTGACACTACCAATAGCTCCAAATAATCCTTGAGAATGATAGGTTTTAGGATTCTTACTGAAGATAACACTGACTTCACCGGCAATCAAATGACGTCCTTTATAAATTTCACCATTCATAATAATACCACCGCCAACACCAGTTCCAAATGTCAATACAAGTCCCTGTTTTATACCTCGCATATTTCCTGATACCATTTCTGCAATAGCTGCACATCTTGCATCATTTTCTATCTCAATAGGTAATTGAAATCTTTTTTCCCACTCTTTGACATCTGTATGATTATTATAAGTTAAGCTACCCCCTGCATGAATATATTTAGATTTAACATCTATGACACCAGGTAAGGAGAAGGCAATACCTTCTACCTCTCCCATTCCTTGAAGTTTCTTTTCAATTGTCTTTAAGAAATTTTCCTGTGTATCACGTGGTGTTGGAACTTTCCCTTGGGAGGTCATCACATCATCAATCATCAATGAGTGCTTGATGAAAGTTCCGCCAACATCAAATACCGCTATTCTCATAAATCCTCACCTTGGCTTGCAATCACTTGTTTATACCAGTCAAAAGATTTCTTCTTGCTTCTTTTTAATGATCCATTTCCTAAATCATCACGATCTACATAAATGAAACCATAACGTTTACTCATTTCACCAGTTCCTGCTGAAACCAAATCAATACATCCCCATGGTGTATAACCTATTAATTCAACACCATCTTCTAGCACTGCTTTTTTCATTTCTATGATATGTTGTCTCAGATACTCAATACGATAATCATCTTTAACATAACCATTTTCATCAATCTGGTCATTATAACCCAAACCATTTTCGACAATAAACATGGGAATTTCATAACGTTCATAGAAACGATTTAAAATATAACGTAATCCTTTAGCATCAATTTGCCATCCCCATTCACTTGTTGGTAAATAAGGATTTTTCACACCAGAGACAAGATTTCCACCTGTTGTTTCTACATGAGGATCTGTTGTTGCAGCTGATGATGAATAATATGAGAATCCAATATAATCGACACAACCTTTTTTCATTTCTTCTAAATCACCAGGTTTTATATCAACTTTAATTCCCTGTCTCTCTACATACTTTTGGATATAACGTGGATAATGTCCTCTTACTTGAATATCAGTAAAAGCAAATGTTCCATAACGCATTTTCTCTTCTGCCAATAAAACATCTTCTGGTTTTGCAGTTAATGGATATTTCACAAGTGTTAAAACCATACATCCAATTTTATTCTCGGGATCAATTGCATGGCCTAATTGTACTGCCTTGGCACTTGCTAAAAACTGGTGATGAGCAGCCTGGTAACTTCTTTGTTTAAAATCATCTTGAGTACGATCTAAGACACCAGCAATTTCTGGCATAAAAACAACAGAATTAATTTCATTAAATGTCATCCAGTATTTGACTTTGCCTTTATATCTTTTAAAAATCACTTCGCAGAAGTTTAAGTAGAAATCAATTAGTTGACGATTCGCCCACCCTCCATATTTTTGCGCTAAATATAAAGGCATTTCATAGTGAGAAATCGTTACAACTGGTTCCATTCCTCTTTTGATCATTTCATCAAATAAATCATCATAGTATTTTAAACCTTCTTCATTAGGTTCATCTTCATCTCCATGAGGAAAGATTCTTGTCCATGCAATTGATGTTCTAAAACATTTAAATCCCATTTCCTCAAATAGAGCTAAATCTTCTTTATATTGGTGGTAGAAATCAATGCCTTCATGATTAGGATAGTAAACATCATCTTGAATACCATCTGTAATATGACGAGATACTCCCTTTTTTCCAGCAGTCGCAACATCCATTAGAGATAAACCTTTTCCACCTTCTAAATATGCGCCTTCTGCCTGGTTTGCTGCAATGGCTCCACCCCATAAAAAATCTTTATCCAACTGACTCAAGAGATTCACCAGCCTTTGCTAACTGTTCTTCTTCATATGCTTTCTTATCAGCAATTCTAAAGAATGGATAATACATCAATGTATTAACTACTAATAAAAGTAGAACCATAATAAGTAGTGAAATTCCTCCTGCCATAAATGCTTTGACAAAGAACGGTGTTGTCCATGGCAATAATGACATTGCTGGATTATAAGTAAATGTAAAGATTTGTGTAGCAAGTAAGCCCAACAATCCCATTACTACATTACAGAAAACCATAGGAATAAAGAAAATAGGATTTAACATAACTGGCATACCAAATATTAATGGTTCATTAATATTAAATAGGTTAGGAATAAAAGCTAATTTTAACATCTTTTTATATCTTTCACTCTTAGCAGTAAACATAGATAAACACAAACCAATTGTATTACCATTACCTCCAAATGATGCAAACATGGAAACTAAAGTTAAAGTTAAATAAGTTAATGGTCTTCCTGCCTGTGCATCAGCAATATTTGTTAAAACTAATGTCATTTGTAAAGGAACAAAGGCACTATATACAGTATTTGGATGAATACCAAAGAACCATAATAAGTTAGCTGCAAAGTACAATAAGAAGATTGTTGGTAATGATAAACCAATCTTAATAATAAATGCCCCTATTGTTTGATCAAAGAAATTGAGAAAATTCCCATAAGGTGTATAACCAAATCCAACTCTTATAGCAAAAACAACTGCTACAATAATCATTGATACAAAAATAGGCTCAAATGATTCACTCACCATAGGTGGAACACCTTCAGGCATCTTAAACTTTAATCCTTTTCTTGATAAGAAATGAAACATATATCCGACAATAATTGCAAATATTAAAGCCACCAAAATACCTGTACCACTTAAATAAGTAACATTAAAAGCAGCGATATCTCCCTCTGCTCCTGCAACAGTTTGTGGAATAATTAATAAGAAACTTAATACTGATAAAACTGCACAAGATAAAGGATTATCTCCTTTTCTTTTTGCAAAAGCATAAGCAACAGTAAACGAAATATATAATGCTAAAACATTTAAACTCGCATTTGATATTGCATCAAAATGAGCCTTTAAACCAACACTTGTTAGCCAATCAGAATAACCATCAATAGGTAAATTCCCCAAAATAACAAAGATACAAACACCAAATGTAACAGGTCCAGTTCTCATAAAACCTTCTGCAACTGACTGAATAACATCATTGTTACTCATCTTTTCAGCTATAGGACCAATAAACTTTTGTAAAAACTTTTCTAACTTTTCCATATGTCCTCCTCAAATAATTGTTGAAATACGTATTTCTTATTTATCGACAACCATATTATATAAATTCACACATTTATATTTTATAGATTTTATAGGTTTTTTATAATTTTTATAGATTACTTTACCACTTCTTCACTCACGACATCACTATCAACAGTTTGTGGTAAACTTTCACTGGCTAGATATATGTCATGCCTGACACACCATGCAAAAATGAGGATATTTCATCATATCCTCATTTCTGTTCAATTTTAATTTCATGACTTAATATTTGATGATATATTTCTTCATCTTGATCACTAAAAACATTAAAAATAACTTGTTTGATATTTGAATGTTGTAAATATTTTTGAATTGTTTTCACAGCAATTTCTGCAGCCCTTTTAGGCGGAAAATGATAGACACCTGTAGATATACAACAAAAGGCGATTGATGAAAGATGATGATCTTCTGCTAATCTTAAACAACTTTCATAACATGATGCTAATAGAATTTCATCTTTAGTTGTAATAATATCTTTAATTATAGGACCTACTGTATGCAGTATGTAACGTGAGGGTAAATGATAAGCTTTGGTTATTTTTGCTTTACCCACTGGTTCTAAAAATCCTTGTCTTGTCATGATTTGATGACACTCATTTCTTAGTTCTATACCGGCATAGGTATGTATCGCATTATCAATACAATGATGTTCTGGTATAAAACAACCCTCCATCCTATTATTGGCAGCATTCACAATAACATCTACTTTTAATCTTGTTATATCTCCTTTCCAAACAATTATTCGTTGAGATTTATCTAATTCAACAATCCCTTTTTTATTTGTTTCTTCTTCTAACATCAAACCTTCAATTTCAATAAACTCCTTTGAAATAGGTGCTGCTTCTCGTATATTCACTAAAGAGCGATAAAGTGAAAAAAGTTCATCGTCAGTTGCCGGTATATCGATATTAATAGTCTTTTCTTTGAGTAAGTATTCTACAAGATATTTTAATCGTTCTCTTTGGTTCATAAATTTTCTCCTATCTTTTGAAGAACCTCATGAATATCTTCTTTAATTAAGAGTGATTGATCTCTGATTTCTAAAGGACAATCTATATCATAATTATTAATACAAATATAACTTGCTTTCTTATTATTTTGAGTATAATACCAAAAAGGATATTTAATAATAACTGGTGTATTATTACCTACACCTAGTTCTAAATAAACAATATGATGATTTTGATGCTTATTGATAAATGTTTCATATCTTAATTGAGCTTGATACCAACCTTCATCTTGAACAAAAGTTTCATCACTACGAAGATTCATCTGCATTGGTAAGCCACATTGAGGACAATAAGGAATTAATGATGTAGGTATTTTCATATGACTCTGTTGTGAGACCATTAATTTAACTATGTCTTCATTATCATATGTTTTTTGATGACAAGGCTTTGAACACTGCCATAATCCATAATCACCTTGTGTATAAAATAATCTCTTTTTATCAAAACCTGCTTTTTGAAATTGATGATCTACATTTGTTGTAAGAACAAAGTAATCCTTATCTTTAATTAATTGATATAACAGATAATATGTATCTTTAGGGGCTTGAATATAACGATTATAGTAAATGTATCGACTCCAATATGCCCAGAATTCTTCTAAGGTTTCATAAGGATAAAAGCCTGCTGAATACATATCACTAAAATGATATTTATTAATAAAATCAGAGAAATATTTTTGAAATCTTTCACCTGAATAAGTCAATCCTGCTGATGTTGATATTCCGGATCCCGCTCCAATCACTATAACATCGCATTCTTTAATTTCTCGAATTACTCTTTTCATAACATCTTTATTCATAATCTAACCCTTCTTTTAAATCATCTTGTGAATAGCATTTACAGGGCAATCTTCATAACACAATCCACAATGTAAACAATGAACTTGCTGTATAGTATAAACTTGATCTTTGTAAATACATTGTTGAGGACATATCCTTTGACACTTTCCACATTTTATACATTCTTTACCAATCACATATCCTCTTTTGATTTCTTTCTCTTCTCCCAATGAAAAATACATACGACAAATAGGATTTTGACTTAAATCAAAATATTCCAACTCACCCTTTTCTATACAAAATGCTTCTAAAATATAACGACTTTCTTGAGGATAAACACTCTGCATAGAAGGATTATCTATAAAAATACGGTCAATCCATTCTTTTTGATGATTTAACTTTTCAACAAAACCATGTAATCTTATCATTTCATAGTTTTGTGTTAATCCCGTAATAGCAATATATGGATTTATAATTAACTCTCTATAAAACTCTTTACCTCTAGCCGTACAAAAAACTAATTTCTTTGAATCCACATACATAACATCAATAATACGTACTCTTGGATGACCATTTTCATTGATCGTTGCTATAGAAACATCTTTAATTTGTCTTAATAATTTTAAACATCCACTTTTATTCATAAATTTCACCTATCTTCCTATACCTTAGTTATACTACCAAACAATACAAAAGAAAAGTACGCACTTCAAAGTGGTATAGGAACTTCAAAGTAACGAGTAATTGACTTTCTATCGTATAGTATATAAAATATACTTAATTACTATTAGATACAAGGAGGGATATCATATGCAAGATTTACCAGCGTGTCCTGTTGAGACTACATTATTATTAATAGGTGATAAGTGGAAAGTATTGATTATTAGAGATTTGCTATCTGGAACAATGAGATTTGGTGAACTAAAGAAATCTATAGGTTCTATTTCACAAAAAGTATTAACTTCACAATTACGCGCAATGGAAAAACAAGGTTTAGTTCATAGAGAAGTTTTTCCAGAAGTTCCGCCTAGAGTCGAATATTCATTAACAGAATTAGGTTATAGTTTAAAGCCTATTCTTGATTCTATGTTTGTTTGGGGTGAAAACTTCAAGAAAATAAAAAAAGCTGATTAAGGCTTTTTGAGATGTAATCCATCTTGAAATGCATTTCCTACTTTTTCACCAATCGATAAGTAATCATTATGAACTGGATCAAAGATAATCGGTTGTAATTTCATAGGGTCAATTTGACCCTTTTCATTTAAAATTCTTTCATCTGCACATACATTGACAATCTCTCCAATTAATAATTCGCTATCTGGATCATAACTTATGAATTGGCATTCTAATGTCATTGGAAATTCTTCAATAATAGGTGCATTGACAACCTCACTTTTCATAGTATGTAGATTTGCTTTTGTAAGTTTATCAGGTACATCATTTCCTGAAACAAGTCCAACATAATCTGCTTCTACAACATGTGATACATCAGCTATACTTACAGTAAATGCTTTTTGACTAAGAATATTTTTCATTGTTTTATGATTACTTGCAAGATAAAGGGCAATCTTTTTATAATCTGCAATACACCCCCAAGCAGCATTCATAGCATCAGCAACACCATCTTCATCATAACTTGCAATAATAAATACTGGTTGTGGGTATACAAATGGTTTTGCTCCAAAATTTTTTCTCATATAATAAACATCTCCTTTTCTATTTATATATTTCCTTCATATTACGCTTAATAACATATAAAATGAGTTTTATCCTAGTTGTCAGACTCATAATCCAAAGATTATAAAATCGGATGAAGATTTTTAACAACGTCTACTTCTTCACAACCTTTTACAGTACTCATTCACTAAGAACATTACTATTCTATTAATTGACTTTATTCAAAAATATGAGTTATGAATATCTCATTTCCACATGTCCCTAGATACGATTTTAGTCAAACAAATCAAACAATTATATCCATTCAAAAACTTTTAAAATATATAACCAAAAAGTGATTGAGAAACCACTTAATAATGTTGTTAACATGACAACATTAGCACTTAATACACCTGCATACCCCATATTCTTTGCCATTACAAAACAAGTGACTGTTGTGGCTGAACCTAACATAATTAATATTGCAACTAACTCTTCATTTTGAAACCCTAACATAATAGCGATTGGCAAGAAAATTATACAGAATCCAAATAATTTAATAAACGTGGCAATAAAAGCAGGCTTCATTTTTCCTAATGCTTTTTTTATATCAAAACTTGCACCCATAGCGATCAATCCCATGGGTGTTGCTAAAGCACTAACATTAGAAACTGTTTTTGATAAAATAGCTGGCATTGGTAGTTTTAATATTGACCAGACTAATCCAATAACAATACCTATTATAATTGGGTTTGTTATAATACCCTTAAAAGTTGTTTTTAATATATTTTGTGTATCTCTATTTGGCTGATAGTATGATAAAACAGTCACTGCCATAATGTTATATAAAGGTACACTTCCGATAATCATTAATGGTCCCATAACAGAATGACCATAAATGTTTTGAATTAATGCAACACCTAATAAAGCAGCACTACTGCGGTAAGATGCCTGTATAAACTCTCCCCTCAAACTTTTTTCCTTAAGTAAGGATGAAATCAATACAACAATCAGTATACTTAAAACTGTTACAAGAAAACAAAATGTAACAAATTTAAAATTCCATGCTTTTGCAAAATCTACAGTTGCCAAATCTTGAAATAATAAAACAGGTAGTGGCACAAGAAAAACAAATTTATTCATTTGTGATGCAAATGTTTCACTAATCCAACCTATCTTCTTTAAGACAATTCCTAATATCATCAACAAAAACACAGGAACTGTTGCATTTAAACTAAATATTAAACTATCCATAATATCCCCTCTTTATTTCAATTAACTATTAATATACTACAAATTTTCTATTATTTCTATAATGTATAGAAAAGTTCTCATATACATGATGTACATGAGAACTTTCTAATAACATGATTTTATAATTAGTCTTACATATTCAAGAAAAGAGATGCTTTCATCATTCCACCTTTATAATATAATCTTTGTTATGCTTGTTATTCCTTTCCCATCTTTGATTTCCGTGAAATTAATCTTGTTCGTCCTTTTGCCGCAACCAAATTTTCTAATTCTTTTAATGCATTTCTTCCTACCCATTGTTGATCTTTATTGGAAGATTGAATCAATTCATATGAAACAAGAATAGCTTTTTCATTATAATAGAAATCTTTTTTCCCTATTTCTTTAAGTGCATAGACAATTGCTTTTTTTACATAGATGCGAGAATCATTTGAATATTCAATAATATAGGATAAATAGTTAATCATAGTTTTTTCAGAAATATTTGAATCATAAATGATATGACTCCCTATCAATACAAAACCTGCCCGTTTTACATATGTTTTTTCTGATTTTACCCAATGAGATATAAAGTTTTCATATCCTTTAACCTTAATAATTAAGTTCTTACAAAGAAAGTTACATAAATCCCATGAATCTACTGTAAATATGAGTGATTCAATTTTCTGATAAGTCATTATGTGATAATCATATATGAAAACAGCTAGTAGTTTAGCTTCATGATACTCTGTATTCCATAATTCATCAGCTAAACAATTAGATTTTCCAATCTTTCTTGCTAGTTTTTTTAAGTCATGAGAAGAAACACCAATACTACAAGATTCAGGAATCCCCATTTTCACAACGTTTACCTTATATTTTTCAGATGATAATTCATATAACTGTTCTATAATTTCTTGACAGTTCATATGAGATTTAATGCTTTCTTTAAATCTTTGATATATAAGGATTGTTGCTTTTTTAAATATGCTTTTACAAATGGTTTCATGTAAAGTTTCTTAGCTTTAACATTTTCAGTAAAATCTATTGTCACTATTCCATCAGATTCACTTAGCAAACCCGTCCAATGTCCACTCATATTTTCATTTTCCATATCAAATTCATATCTTTGGTATGGAATAAATGCTGTTATTATAAATTGTGTTGGATATCCATCTTTTGTATACTCTATGAATCTTTTATCTGCTTCTGCAATTTCAATTTTACTAATATCACTACGCCATGTATAGTTTTCTAATGAAGTTATTGTCTCCCATACTTTTTTTATATCACATTGTAATTCTACTTTGATATTTGAAATACTCATCTTTTTTCTCCTTATTTTTTTATAACTGGAAGCCAATATTCATAAATAGCAGCGTTAGGATCAGCTTTAATATAAACTTCTATATCTGGAATATTTGCATATTGATAACCAGACGTGGGTAGCCACTCGATGATGACACGTCTTTCTAACTCCTGCAAACTTGTATTACTCCCCTGACCTGAGAAAACAGCCCAAGTTGTTGCTGGAATAAGATAATCATCAAAAGCATTATTAATCTTTTCAGATTTAACCGCAATCATATAACGCCAATCATCGAGATAATGAATACTTACTCCCAGTAATGCATAGGGGTCTTGATCCATAAGTTGACTTAATTGAACCAATGTTCCATCAGCAAGCGATTCATCCCATCTTGATGGAATATGCTTAAAATTCTCTGTAAGTTCTTTACTTAAAGGATAACTTTTTCCTATAATACGAAAACTCTCCTTTTTAAGAATTTTATAATTTAATGCTTCATTTCCTTCTATTGAAAATGTAAACTTAACTGTTGGGTAAGATTTTAAAGAACAATTGCCTTTTCTAACTAAAGAAGGTGCATAACCATGAACCGATTGAAAAGCTCGATTAAAAGCTGTTGGTGATTCATAACCATATTTCAATGCAATATCAATAATTTTAGTTTGACTTGTTTGCAAATCTACTGCTGCTAAAGACATACGACGTTTTCGGATATATTCATTTAATGACATATTTGTCATATATAGGAATGTTTTTTGAAAATGGTATGTAGGACAATCAGCTATTTGTGCTAATTGATCATAATTAATCTTTTCAGTTAGATGTTCTTCAATATATTCAATTACTTTATTCAAACGTTCTATCCATTCCATATAGCTTCTCCCTTTATTTTATTCTTATTCAGTTTACTTTTCCTCTCTTTTTATCATACATAAAAGAGAGTTGTTTATCAACTCTCATTAGACTACGAAAAGGAACAATTTCATTATTTTATTGATTTATTGTGCTAAATCTAGTCAGTAACTTGTTCTTTGGCTATTGTTATAAATTATACTTATTTTTGAATAACATATGCTCCATAAGGTGCAATATGAATAGTTTTCTGTATATCAATATGATGGTTTGAAATCAATAACTTTCCATCACTATATTCATGTAATGCATAATCATATTCATTTTCAGAAAAATTAGTAATAATTAATAATTTCTTATCTTGATATTCTCTTGTATAAATATATAAATCAGGATGTTCCTCTTCTAATAGAGTATATTTTCCATAAACAATAATAGGCATTTGATGTCTTAATTCAATTAATTTCTTGAAATATGAATAAATAGAATCTTGATTATTGATTTGTGATTTTGCATTAATTGTTTTATAGTTAGGATTTATTTTCATCCATGGAGTTCCTTGAGTAAATCCTGCATTTTCTTCATTGTTCCATTGCATAGGCGTTCTTGCATTATCACGACTATTTGCACATATACCTTTCATCATTTGTTCATGAGTTAAGACTTTCTTCTCTTGAACAAGTTCTTTATAAGCATTGAATACTTCGACATCTTGGCAATCATCTAATGATTGAAAAGGATAATTCGTCATACCAAGTTCTTCACCTTGATAAATATAGGGTGTTCCTTTAAGAAAATGAAGTGCAGTTGCTAACATTTTAGCAGAATCAGCCCAATATTTTTCAGTGTTTCCAAATCTTGAGACAGCACGAGGTTGATCATGATTATCCCAAAATAAACTATTCCATCCATAATCAGCTAACCCATATTGCCATTTTGTAAGTACTTTTTTTAATTGAACTAAATTTAATGGTATAGGTGTCCATTTCCCATATTCACCTAAATCTACATCCATATGTTCAAATTGAAATAACATGTTTAATTCATTTTCATAATCACCTGTATATTGTTTAGCCTGTTCAATCGAACAGGCTGTAATCTCACCAACAGTCATCACATCATATGAAGATAAAGCTTTTTGATTCATTTCTTTTAAAAATTCATGAATACGAGGTCCATTACTTACATATTTTGATGGACGCATATATTGTTGAGATTGTGGTAATACATCTTCAAATGTTTGTACTTTACTTATTTTATTAATAACATCCATTCTAAAACCATCAATGCCTTTATCTAACCACCATCTCATCATTTTATAAATTTCTTCACGTAAAATTTCATTTTCCCAATTTAAATCAGGTTGTTTTGATGAATAAAGATGCAAATAATACATATCCGTTGTTTCATCATATTGCCATGCTGATCCTGAAAATACAGATGCCCAATTATTAGGCTCTTTGCCATTTTTACCCTCTTTCCAAATATAATAGTCACGATATGGATTATCTTGAGTTTGATGACTCTCTATAAACCATTGATGCTCATCAGAAGTATGATTAACAACTAAATCCATAACAATTTTTATATTCCTATTATGAGCTTCCTTCAATAACATCTCAAAATCATCCATTGTTCCAAAATCCTTTGATATTGCTTGATAATCACTGATATCATAGCCATTATCAACATTAGGAGATTGGTATACAGGTGATAGCCAAATAATATCTATTCCTAAATCTTTTAAATAATCTAACTTTGAAATAATCCCTTGAATATCTCCTATTCCATCATCGTTACTATCACAAAAACTCCTTGGATAAATCTGATAAATAACACTTTCCTTCCACCAAACTTTCATAATCCACCTCTTTCTACTTTTAGAATACATGATATATAGAAAACTTACAATGAAATTTTATTGTTCTATTTCTCATATCTGGTTATATATGAAAACATAATTTAATATTGTATTCCACTTATTGTTATTATCATACGAACTTTTTTCAAAAAATTAAAAATAGAAATTTTTTGCGTATATAGAAGTAGGAGGGTTTTTATATGAGCAAGAACAAACAAGTCACAGATTTTAAGAATGATGTCCTTTTCAAATATTCACTAGGTCTCAACAACAATAATTTTCCCTATCATCAACATCATTAAGGACAAAATGTTCATATAGCGAATATGATCGCCAATAAGAATAGTGTTGAAGAAATAAAGTATTACATAGAAAACAATTAAATATATTTAATAAAAGCAGATATTTTCATACCTGCTATCATTTAATGAATATTATTTCTTCTCTTTCCAATCATATCAGTGACTTTCATTCTTAATACTGTTGTCACTTTAATCATATCAGTATTAAATTTGAAATCTTCAGCATGATATTGTCGCATTAATATCTTTAATGCATCATATTTATCCTCATCAGCAACCTCCTCAATGAGACCATGTCCAATAACACTCGCATATCCCATTGTACAGCTCATTCTTTCTTCATATAAAATGAAGTTATGATCACAATCCATTTCAAATGTTGCACGATTATCTTTTTTAATCAAATCTAATTTCTTCCCTGCTGTTGCACAATGGAAATATAAATAAACTTGATCTCCTTGTACATCTAATCCAAAATTTAATGGGACGATATATGGAAATCCTTCATCATTTAATGCAATTCTACAAACATCACATTTTTTTATAATTTCAATCATTTCATTAAAATCAGTTATTTCTCTATCCTTTCTTCTCATCTTTCTTTCCTCCTCTTATTTTCTTTTTTATTTATTACAATAACGTGTTCATACTAATCAGAAGATTTATTTTGCTAGTAAAATCATCAGTATCATTTAGAAAATTTTTCTCTGTCTGTCATTCTGCTAAGTCAACATATAAATTCTTCTTGATTTACTTACAAGATAACTTATTCCTTTTAAAAAGACAATATGTTTAAAGCATATTGGCTCATTACTACAAAAAACATTTTATTTTAATACTTATAATGTAGTAATACTACATTATATCTTTTGATTTTTATTAAAAAGTTCTATATATAGTTTTTCTAATTCTAATGTACTTTCATAATTTTGTGAAAAAAGAATTGCATAGATTAAGTGAATGATACAATTGATTGATATAAAAAAGACAGCATCTTTTAACTTCTCTGATGAAGTTTCTGATAAACCATATAAAGAATAAAGACATAGTTTTGCTAAACCTTCATCTAATGATGATGTTAAAGCAATTGTTTTGATTCCTCTTTCTTTTAATGTTTTTGCAGTATTAATAATATAAGGATTTTTTCCACTTTTACTAATCAATATAACGATATGATCTTTGGGTATATTTAAGCCTAAAAGCAATTGTTTATTGTTATTATGATAAACAGTTGCTATTTTTCCAACACTCCATAATAAATGGCTTGCATATTCTGCTATAGTAGAATTAGTATCAGTTGCAATAATATCAATATATTGGTATTGATTAATTAATATCATGACTTTATATAATGTTTCTATAGAAATTGTTTCTTTTGTTTTTTGTATAATACTTGTTTCTATTTCAGATATTTTATTGACAAGTGTAATCATATCTTCGTTAGATTGGATAGAGGGTATTGGGTTTTTCATATTTTTCAAATCTGAAACAATATGTAACCTAAAATCAGTATATGATTTATATTTTAATTTTTTGATAAATCTTATAATTGATGTAGAACTTGTATATGTCCTTCTTGCAAATTCTCCAGAAGATATATAAGGTATCTCATCAAGATGATTAATCAAATACTCAACAATAATCTCTTCGTTAGCATTTAAATGATTATTTTCTTTTAATCTTTCAAAAATATTACTCATATCTCTATCACTTCCTTTTTAAATATTGACTTAGATTTTTATTTTATCGCTCTAATCAATCCCAATAATTATATATAATTTCTCCTATCGTTTGTGGTTTCCAATAATTAATTTGTTCAAGTTCTATCGGACTTAATAAGTTCAAAATATCATGATAACTTTCATTGAGTTGATTTTTATTTAACCATCCGTACTTCATTAATACGCTTTTATTCATATTTGAGATATTAATAAAAGTTATATTATCATTTATTGAAGAAGCAAATGCAAAATAAGTATAATATGCATTCATAAGTAAATAAACACTTTTATCATCAAGTAAAAGTTCAGAAACATAGAAATTCTTATTTATAAGTGAAGTATCAATGGATAAAATGGTTGCTGGGTATTCTTGAATAAATTCATAACAGATTTTTTTAAATAGTTTTGGTTCTATAGCTTGCATATCATTATCATCTTCATAAAAACCAGTAATTCCTTTTGATAATATCATATGTAATCATCCTTTAACAAGTTTATAATCTCTTGCGTCATATCTTCATCTGACAAGTCCCAAGGAAATGGATCAGTATCTTCCATTGTATTGTTCATGACTTGTTGTATATCATCTGCCCATTCAATAACAATAAATGGCTGAGTAGGAAATAGTACTTCACATACACGATAATATTGGTTCTGATATTTATAAACTGTTCTTGTAGATACAATAGTATCTGAAATCTCATTACCATGACAAGACACTTGATGAGGCAAAGAAATGTTAAGAGGCCTTGCTCCAAAATCGATTAATATTTGTTCTACATAATCTTTTTTCATTTCAAATTCTTTTCTTATTATATCTGTATATGTCCACATATGAATATCTCCTATTTATTCAAGAAACTAACTTTCATGTGTTACAACAATAACTTCACTTTGACTATTTAAATAAACAACTAATATCTCATCCGTCATATCTGTATTATACATAAAATCTAATATATAGATCTGATCATTAAACTTTTCATCAAAGTCACTTCCTAAACGATTTAATTTTAAGTATTTTAGCATATCATTGACTGATATATCTTTATCATCTTTGATCCCTAATAATTCTCCAAGTCTGCCATCTTTAAATTCATTATAATGAAATTCTAAAAAGTATGAAATGATTGAATAATACTGACTTTGAGTATCTTGAAGTTGTTCGTGAAGATAATCAAATACTTTTGAAATGATATTGTCTATATTATCTAAGACAAATCCTACCTTATTCATTTTTTCTTCATCTTTTGTAATTTCTTCTGTCACATCAAAACGAAAAGGTGTACCTACCTCGTTAATATCAAACCATATATCTTCTGTTGGTTCATAGAGTATATTTGAATATTTTTGACTTTTAATTTTAAACATTTTATTCTCCTTTATTATTTTCAATTTCTTTTAACATCTCTTTAATCTGTCTTGTTTTTTCATCAATCTCACAACAAGATAATGCTTTTTCAAGCAATGCTTGTGCCTGTATATAATCAGGTAAAAAGAAATAACTATATCCCAATGTATAACAATATTCATAGTCACTTAATTGGTCTTTTAATGGGACAAGAATATTAATTGCTTTTAATAAACTTTCTTTATTTCCTTTATTATTATAAGCAGCAGCAAGTTGCCTTAATATTTGTGGTATTTGCTGATATGATGGTAATTGCTTGATAAAATGAATAATTTTATCATATTTCTGACATATATTATACTTTTCAATAATAACATTGATATCTTGTGATGTCATTTCTTCTTCAATTTCTTTAATATTCATAGACGTATAAGCCTCTGGATTATCTTGATACCTTTCTGTTAATTCCTTTATAGACTCTATTTGAAATTCTTCATATGTTTTATATTTATCATATCCTAAGCGACTAAATATCCCACTAGAACAATCACCCCAATCTGATAATCTTCCAACAATTTCAAAGAATTGATCATTATATTTTTCAAATCTCTTGGTTCCTGTTGCTTTAAGATATCCCAATATACAATTTGTAAATGTATAATATAGTGATGGTGATCTTTCAGCAATATAATTCATGTTATGAAAACTTCTATCAATAATATATGATGAATAAATATCTTCCATTGATGGTATATTCTTTATTCTAAGTGATGTTTGAATATAGGTATAATACGTTTCTTTGTCAAAATGTTTTCCTCCAATGACAATTAAAGCACCCCATGTTTGATCACTATATTGAAATGCAAGAACTGTTCCATTTATGTATTTACTTTTAACTGGAACAGGTGGTGAAACTCTTTTTGTTGACTTTGCTTTTTTAACACTTATCTTCTTTATAAACTTTTTTGTGATTTTCTCTCTTTGTTTTAAAAATTGTTCATCAGCATCTAATGACTTTGCATGAGCAATGTCTTCTCCATTTAATACAAGAGATGTCACTTCATCAAGAAACTGGTTATCTAACTCTCCAACTTGCCACATACAATCTGCCAATGCAAATATCACATCACACTTTTCTTCTTCTCCAAATTGTTTAAGTATATCATTTTTAATGCTTTGTGGTTCTTCACCTTGATTGTATCTTTTAAAGAAGTTATCCTTTAAATCACAAGCTGTATCACTCCCAAAAATAGCTGCACTCCAAACGCCCATAAACATTTCTCTCCTTCTTAATCTAAATCATGAATTGCTACTAAGAAATAATTTGCTGAGGTTCACATAGAAAATTAATCATATCATCAATATAGGACAACAATTGTTTTTCATCACACTTTTTAACAATGTATATACTTCTATGCAGTTCATATCTACTGTTATACACTGATGGATCATAACTTTTAATAAAATCTATTTCTTCATAATCTGATAATTGAAATACAACTGTTTTTATATATCCCCTAGCACCTGCTAAAAACTCAAATGTTTTAAATACTGATTGTGAAACAATCGATAATATTATAAACACAATCCCTAATCTAATAAGATATTTTTTGTGTAGTCTAATGCCTCATATTTATCTCTTGTTTTTACACACTTGATAAGATGTAGAGCAAATATAATAACTGGAAAAAGAAAGAATACTGATATAAATCTAAATTTTATGATAAGCATTATGAATACAAAAACTATAATAACTGCGACAAAAAATTGAATATCTATGAGTTCATTGTTTTTATTTTTCATAAGCTCCACTCCATATATATTTTTTATCTTTCTATAATTTTATAGTATCATATGATATTATAAAAACAATATATTTCAATCTTTAAAAAATAATAAATATACTTTGGTTGCATAATTTTCTAGATATTTTGCCATATGTTTTGACACTTCTTAAAATGGTATTGTTCTCCAGTATTTATAAAAAATCGCACACGCTTTAAATTCAGCCCCAAACATGCAAAAATAAAAGATACTTATCAATTAAAGTTTTAATAAGTATCTCATTTAGCACATGGAATGATGTTCCATTCCCATATCGTTTTCGTTGATATAATCTATTGTTTCTTTTAGAAATTTAAATTTCTCATCTAGCAGTTCCTGACTTTGTCTAAAAATTTCTGTAAGTTTTGTATAATCATTTTGAGACTGTGCCATATATAGTGCCTGTTTATACTCCTTTGAGTAATGATCATCAATTAAGATCAGATCAACATTATTTTCAATACACTGTTTAAGCATAATAAATCTTCCTATGCGACCGTTTCCATCTTGATAGGGGTGAATATTCTCAAACTTTGCATGAAATTTTATAATATCTTCTATAGTTTTATTTGAATCTTCCCACTGTTTGAGCAGTTCATCTATCTTGGATTCTACTTCCCAAGGCTGTGCCAGTTTCAAATCCACACCTGGTATCATATTGGGAATTTTTTTCCAGCATCCAGAGAAGCCTCTTTCATAATCCAATGTTTTATCTTTTAACATGCGATGAAATTCAAGCATGATTCTTTTTGATAAAGGCTCTCCTAAGGTATCTACCACAAAATCAAAGAGTTTTGTTGAATTGATTGTTTCATAAACATCATTTATCTTATGACTTCCTTCAATAATATTTTCCTGAAGATATTTTTCTAGATTTTCCTTTGTAAAGGTACTGCCCTCTAGCTTATTTGAATGATATAAAAACTCAGTTTTGACACTCTCATATGCTGAATTAGGAGTATCCTTTAATAATTTCAATACCTCAGATGTAATAATCATTCTTTATTCACCACCTTTTATCGCTATCTATTATACCATTATTTAATAATAATTAGTATTTGCTTTATTCAACGCTTAGTGTTTTCTACTCTGATTTTTTAAAACTGCGAATTTCTTCTTGTTTTTCCATTTCCTCAATAAATTCCTATTATTTCTGTTATGACAATACCATAAGTTACCTTTTTATTTCTTGTATTGAGATATACACTTAGCATCTTCATTCTATTCTCCCTCCCTGTCAATTAGTTTTTGTTTTCATTGTATTAACTATTCTCTTTACATCTTCTTCCTTAGCAAAGATGCATAATAGTATTGCTGTAAACATATCTGTGAATTCAGGCACAGTTATATTAAACTCTTTTTATGCATAATTGACCATATTGAATACACACACTCCATTAAGTCTTTTTCATTAATATCATGTGACATGAATGTTCTTAATTCATATTTTCTTTCTAGCATGTTAATTTCAAAACTATTATCTACTGAAAACAATTAAACGGCGAGTCTTGTGTATCTAATCAGTTAGAGTTAACATATCCATTTTCTAAAATTATAGATAAACAAGAATTTAGTAATATTCCTTTAATAGTTTCTACAAACCAGTATTTTCTAGATTAATACAATGGAATTTCTCTAATCCTATTTCCTTCTATTCTTAAATTCGTTTAGTGGATTCATCAAGTTCTCTTTTCTAATACTTAGAGGATTGTCCCTTGGATTATCTAAATTATATTTTTTCGCCCAAGATTTAAAATTTCTATTTATGTAATTCCTTAAGCTAACTGGATCTGAATATTTATGATATATATCATATAAGTTTAATTCATCTATCAATTTTAAATTATTATCTTTTAAAATATCCAACATATTTGTAATCGAAGAATTATTCATAATTTGAAATGAATATATATCATTATTTGTTGTAATATCTAAATCAACATAATACTGTAGAATATGGAAAATTAATCCGTTTTCTCCCATAGAACTACACATTGATAAAGAAATACTAACAACATCATCAAATTCTATAACAATATCATTAAATAGAAATTGCTTATTTATAATATTCAAAGTTTGATATGATGATTCATTACTATCATCAAGATCAAATACAATATTTACTTTGTACCTCTTAAGATAATTTTTAATATCTTTTTCAATATTATCTAATCTTTCTTTAGACTTCTGAATATATTTCTTCTTAGTTTCTAATGCTTGACGTATTGACAAATCACCATTAAATATTAGTTTTATCTCATCAATAGATATTTCCATGTTTCTCAGTAACATAATTAACCTTACTTTATCAATATCTTCTTGTTGATAGTTTCTAAAGTTGTTTTCTTCTCTTAGTGGATGAATGAAACCTTCTTCCTCATAATAAATTAAAGTTCTTTTGTTAATACCTAATAACTTTTCTAATTCGTGAGTTTTCATTATCGTTACCTCTCTTTCTAACTTCATTTAACACTATACCGTAACGATACGTTCAAGAGTTATTTGAACTTTTAATATAATTTTGTTAACCAAATTCTAATTTTCCAGTTTGACAAACTGAAATTTATCTTCTGATTTTTCCCTCGTCTGTACAATAATCTTTAACCCCGCAATATTGGCATTTTATTTTATGTTCCTTCATTGAATGTACTTCAAAAATCATTTGCGTCCATTTTGGGTGAAATTATTTACCACAATTTCTACATTTAAAATTATGTTTACTCTGTACCGTTGCAATTACCAAACATATTATAACAGCAAAAATAATTACTCCAACTAAACAAATGATAATAATATCTTCCATTTTATTACCTCCACAAATTCTAATTTTTATGAATCTCTACACGATCCTATAAACTGGAATTTAGTAGTATACCTTTCATAAGTTTTGATAATTGTTTAGGATTCTCAACCATAATCATATGACAAGAATCATGAATAAACAATATATTGAGATGATTTAAAACCTGTGCAGATAAATTTAAATCCTGTATCTTTGCTGGATATTCCGACATACCACGGTCACCATAAATCGCATAAATATCCTGTGTAACTTCATTGACTAAAGTGCTATAATCAAAATCAACTTGAATTGACTTCAATAATTCAGCAGTATAAAATTCCCTTTCTTTACTAAACATTTGAAGAATACTGTTTCCATATTTATCCATGTTTTTTTGTGTCATTAAATTTCTATAAAATTCATTAGCAGGCTTCAAATTTGTATCCAAATAGATTATTTTATCGACTTTTATTTTATATTTTGCAGTTAATTGCAATGCAATGATTCCTCCAAGACTATGTCCTATAATTGCATCATAATAGTGATGACCATAGTTTTTATAAACCCATTCAGTAATATCATCAACTTTTTTTGCGTGTAGTGTTACTTCATGCGGGTACTCCACATAATCAATTTCAAATTCTTTTAGATAAGGGTCTATAGCATTCCATATGTCTTTCGTGCAATTAACACCATACAGTATCATCAATCTCATAATTCATTTCCTCCTACAAATTCTAATTTTTATTACTCATGTTTAAAGCCGATAAACTGGAATTTATCTACATCTTTCTGTATGTGTATACATCAACCGATACAATCTCTTGACCACCCCAATTCTTTTCTTGTAAAGTATAATCCTCTTTGACAAAACCATTGTTTAATAATATTTTTGATGAATGTAAATTTTCTGGCATAACAAATGCATTAAGTGTTGTAATCCCAATTTCATTCACTAAATATTCCACCATTAGTTTTAGAGTATTCGATGCGATTCTCTTATTCCAATAATCTTCGTTCACTCTATAACCTATTGTTATTCTGTTTTCTCTTTTTTTGTAGTCGAACATTTCTGCTAAACCCACTAGTCTATTAGGATTGTCCTTTAAATAGATGCCTGCAATTATTTGCTTTTTCTTTTCAAAATCCCTTTCACCCAAATTTTTGATTGCAGTCTCTAATACTTTATTACTTTTCTTATATAGAAATGGAGGTATAAACCTATATACATTGTCATTATTGCTAATCTCTGACAACGCTTCAACATCATTTAATTCCATTTTTTTTATAATCACTTTATCATTTTCCAAATATGGAAATATCTCAAATAACTTTGTCATCTTAACCTCCTTAAATTCTGATTTTCAACTATATCCATCATAGCATAATTTTCAAAACATAGATACCATTGTGACATCCAACTTGGCACAGTTTTTTGAATTTCAGCACCCAAAAATAGCTCTTTTTTCATAAAATCTAGATGACATCCACGGTGAAGGAGTAAATAAAAAAGTTGGACAAATCATCGAATAAGCCTTTATTTATCGGCTTTTTTTCGATGACATCCAACTTGGCACTTTTATTTGGTGGAGGCGGCGGGAATCGAACCCGCGTCCAAAAGCCGTCCCATATGAAGCGTCTACAGCTTATCTTGTGGAATGGATTTAACTAAGCTACGATCCACAAGCAGTCTTTCACTTAGCGATTCTGTAAATTTTCGTGATATACGTCCAGACTCCATATATCCTTATCCCATTGGTTATGTTACCAGTTATCTAACTATAGGCACGCTAAATAGTGGCAGCTCTCAAGTCTATGTCGACTATGCGAAAGCGTAGTTTGTTTGTCTGTTTCCAGATATTTGTTTGTACATGTAACGTATGCCTACGGCTGCAACTCCATTCAAACTGACCCCTGTCGAATCCAAGACGCCCCCATTAGTAAGCATTTTTCAATGCTCTTTCAATGTCACGTTTAGAATCTTTTTCTTTAAGATCTTGACGTTTATCATATAACTTCTTACCTTTTGCCAATGCAATTTCTACTTTAAGTTTTGCTGTATTGAAATACAGTTTTGTAGGTACAATTGTTAATCCTTGTTCCTTAATTTCTTTTTGTAACTTCTTAATTTGTTTTTTATGAAGTAACAGTTTTCTTGTACGAAGAGGTTCGTGATTAAAACGATTCCCTTGTTCATAAGGTGCAATATGCATGTTTTCTATATAAGCTTCATCATTCTTAATTCGAATAAATGAATCCTTTAAGTTCACACTTCCTTTACGAACAGATTTAATTTCTGTACCCTTCAGTTCAATTCCAGCTTCATAAGTATCTAATATAAAGAAATCATGGTAAGCTTTCTTATTTTGTGAAACAATCTTCATGCATATCAACCCCCTTGCTATCTTCTCTTTTTTCTTGCAAAACTTCTTGGCTTATTTATTTTACCTTTTTTCTTTCGATTTGTCTTTACTTTTTTGTCGTTTAAGTGAATTGTTTTTGGTTTTTTTACTCTAGGTTTCATTCCAACCAACTCAAAATCAACGGTTCTTTCTTTTTTGTTCGCCCCAATAACCTTTACTTTCACTTTATTAGATAATTTAAATGTCTTACCAGTTCTTTCCCCAACCAGCATAATATTCTTTTCATCATAATGATAAAAATCATCAGTAAGATCTGTAATATGAACTAATCCATCAATTGTATTAGGTAATTCTACAAAGAATCCAAATTGTGTAATAGAAGAAATAATACCTTCAAATTCCTCACCTATATGACCCTCCATATATTCAGCCATCTTCATATCATCTACTTCTCTTTCAATTTGAATAGATTCTCTTTCTCTAAAGGATGATTGCTCAGCAAGTTCAGGTATAACTTCTTCAAAATGAGCAGTCTTTTCTATATCATGTTGAAATAAGAAAGTTCTAATACATCTATGAACTAATAAATCGGGATAACGACGTATTGGTGATGTGAAATGTGTATAATACTCATCTGCTAAACCAAAATGACCTAAACATTGTCTATCATATCTTGCTTTTTGCATACATCTTAATAATAACGTAGAAATAACTGTATGTTCTTCTGTTCCTTTAGATGCTTCTATAATAGCATTTAATTCATTAGGATAAACATGATCTAATGATCCTTTTATTGTATAACCTAATGGTTTTACAATAGCAGCAAATTGTTGTAGTTTCTTTAATTTAGGATGTTCATGAACACGATAAATAAATGGTAATTCCATCCATTTAAAATGTTGAGCAACCGTTTCATTAGCTTTTAACATAAACTCTTCAATAATCTTATCAGAAATTCCTCTTGTTCTTAAAACAACATCAGTTGGTTTTCCCTTATCATCAACAAGAACTTTCGCTTCATCAACATCAAAATCAATAGCTCCTCTTTCAAATCTCTGTTTTCTTAAAATATCAGCTAATTCCTGCATTAAGAAAAACATAGGAACAACTTCTCCATACTCTCTTTGTAAATCTTTATCACCATCAAGGATCTTATTAACATTATTATACGTCATTCGATAAGAAGAATGTATAACAGACGGAATGATTTCATGACTCATGACTTGACCATTCTTATCAATTTCCATTATACAGCTTATTGTATAACGATCAACATTCGGATTTAATGAACATATTCCATTAGATAACTTATGTGGTAACATTGGAATGACTCTATCAACTAAATAAATAGATGTCCCTCTTTTGATTGCTTCTTTATCTAGAGGCGAACTTTCTGTTACATAAAATGATACATCAGCAATATGAACTCCTAATTGATAATGTCCATTTTTTAATTTCTTTAAAGAAATAGCATCATCTAAATCCTTAGCATCATCCCCATCAATTGTAACAATCATTTCATTTCTTAAATCAACACGATTAACAATATCACTAGGATCAATCTCATCAGCAATCTTCTCCACCTGGTCATAGACAGCTTCAGGAAAATCAATATCTACATCATGTGCATGTACAATTGATAAGATATCAACCCCAGGATCATTATGATGCCCGATAACCTTAATGATATCTCCCTTTAATTGAGGTTTAAAAGTCTTGATTTCAACAACAACTTTATGACCTGGCATAGCTCCATGCATATGTGCACTATCTACTAAAATCATTTTTTCAAACTTAGCATCATCAACTTTTACAAAATAGTCTCTTTTACCACGTTTGACTTCACCAACATAACGCATCTTTCCACGCTTAATAACTTTCACAACACGTCCTTCTTCTTTATTTCCATGAGAACGAATCTTTTCAATTAATACAGTATCTTTATCAAAAGCGTCTTTCATATGAGATTCATTAATATAAAATTCCTGATCTTCAGAAACTCTTACAAAACCAAATCCCTTTTTATTCATTTCTAATGTTCCACTATAAAAATGCAATTGTTCAATTAAATAATAATCATTATACTTACTTCTCATTATTATTCCTTCATCTTCTAACTCATTCATAAGTTTAATGAAAGCAATATAATCTTGAGTTCCAGTCATATGAAAATATTCAGCTAATTCATTTATTTTTCTTCTTGTATAAGTTTGATCTTCCAATAGTTCTAATATTTTCTCTTTCAT
>NZ_HG005286.1:115936-132185 GCF_000455285.1 Candidatus Stoquefichus massiliensis AP9
AACTTCACCTCCCAAATAGTTTACCCAATCTATATAAAAATAGGACACACAGTGCCCTATTTGTTTAACCCATTCTAATTAAGATTGCAATTACAAAGAATGCAACTGCAAGTCCAACAGTAATTCTAGAAAGTACCAAATCTGCTCCTCTTTCTTTTTGATGAGCAAAAAGATTTGAGCTTTGACCTGTTAAGGCATTAACGATACCATCTGATTTTCCGCTTTGCATAAGGCATACAATAATGAGAGCAACTGAAACAATCATTAATAATATATTCAAAATCATTGTAATACCTCCTTTTCTTTAAACTTTTATACACTAGCATTGCTATAATATCACACTCGCCAGTAAATTACAATACTTTTCTCTTGGCTAATTTATTTATCTAAAAATACTCTCTCTTTCATAAATATTTTCATAAGTATTGGTGCACAAATCAAATAGAAGAAAAAATTTCCAATCGCATGCAATGTATCAAATAATAAACCTGCTAAATAATAAACAATAAATAACGAAGGTCCACCAATCACAAACTTCTCTAATGAAACGATAAAGCCAAAAACATAACCCATCAAAAAAGCAAATATAGCCATAATCAATATATACGGTTCTTTATTTATTTTTTTAAACAAATCCATTAATATCTGTGTTAATAAACAAATCACAATCCATGCAAGTATTTGAAAAAGTGTCCAAATACCCATACCTAAATATATATTTGATACTAAAGTCGTGACTATTGTGAGCTTTATTCCAAAAGCTAAACCAAAAATCATAACAGATATAATAATAATTGAAGTAACTGGCTTAATATTAGGTAATGACTGTAAGGCAATACGTGAAGCAATATTGACACCTGCTAGTATGCCTATTAAACTTATTTCTTTTACTCTACTCATCATAAACATAATACCATAAAACTTGATCATTATCTTTAAGTTTATAACTTCCTGCACTCATATTTGGCGAAACATTATTCACTTTATACATCCACCCTGATGAAGATCCATGTTGTTTTTCTTTTAAATCCCCTATACCAGTAACATATATCATTGAACCAAATCCAGAAGTTGTTACTTTTATTCCTTTTAAAGATGTTATATTCTTTAAAACAGTAAAAGGTGTACTCTCTTTATCAACCTGGATAGATTCCGATAATACAGTTTCATTCATTCCTATAATTTGAATATTGATAGAAATATTGGTTTTTTCTACTGTCTTTTCTTCTTGTTTCTTTTCTTCATTTTGTTTTTTTTGAGTCTCTTCCTTTTTTTTATCTTCTTTTTTAGATTGAATATATTCTTCTTTTTGTTTTGTTTCAACTGTTTGTTGGGATGTTGATGATTCTTGTTGTGGTGAATCTTCCTTATCTTTTTGTTCTTGAGATTCTTCTTTTTCTTCAACTTGATTATTGATTTCCTCTTGAACATTCTCTTTTACATCTTGATCCACATAAGAATTATGATTGAATCCCTGATAAACACCTACTCCAATAATGAAAACAAAAGAAACTGTTATAAAACATATAACAATTCTTTTTGTTTTCTCAATATTCTTAAACTGATTAATTATTTTTTTCATATTTCTTTGTTAAAACAAAAACGAAAGAAGTCATTCCCATCATAATAATCATCATATAAATATTTGTTTGATCAGATGTTTCAACAACTTTTGATTTTATATTTTCTTTAGCTGGCTCTTGTGGTGTAACGATTGGTTTTGTAGGTGTTGGTTTTTCTTCCTTTGATGGATTTTGTACAGGATTCTTTAAATCTTGATATGTCTTTTGAGCTTTATAAACAAAACTTCCATTTTTATATGTACCTAAACATCTTGCAGCCTCTATCGTTGTATATGCATTAAATGCATATTCTCCTGTAGCATTATAGTTTTCGTCATACACTGCAGATTTAAAAGAACCATCATCTAATTGAAATAATAATAATACATCAATAGCTTCACCATAGTTTGAAAGAGTGAATGCTTTATCATAAACAAATAATCCACCAAGTATACATGCCTGTGTATCCCCACTAGGTGAAATACCATAAGACCCATCTTCTTTCTTTTCAGTATCGATATACTGAATTGCCTTTTGAATACTTTGTGCATAAGCTTTCTTATCAGCAACAGATAGAACTTCAATTGCCCAACCAGTTGTATCTGGACTTGATATTTTACCATTATACTCATACCAATATCCACCATCTGTATTAGCATCATTAGCTAAATGAGAAGCAACAAGAGATATTTTATCAGATGATACTGCTTCTAATGCATACAATACCCAAATATCTGTTGTACTTCCGTAGCTACCTTTAATTGATCCATCTGCATTAATATAGCTTTCTAATAAAGTGATAAGATTCTTATCTTTGATATTTGTAGGATCTTTTCCTATTAAAGTTAAAGCAATGATTGATTTTGTTAAATCACCAAGTGAAATGGAATCAAAATCCTGTGATTCTAAATCAGGCAACTCATAACCATCTTCTACTTCTAATCCTAGAGATTCTACAGCAATAATCTCATCTGGAGATGTTAATGTTTTGTGTGTTTTATAATACTCAACAATTTTTGCATATGCCCTATCTAACTTTGATGTGTCATATGTACTTGCAAAAACACCTCCCATACCATTAAATAAAATAATTGTTGCGACTAACAAGCTTGTAAAAATTTTTTTCATTTTCGTCCTCCTCATTGAAGTCTAGACAAAAAATAGGACAGACTTGCCCTAGATTCATACTAGAACGACTTTATACTCCGTAAAGTGTATTCTCAGATGTAGGCTTGTATTCCGGCTCAATTTCATCGTCTTAGCGTCTTCCCAGTTTCCCAGTGACATTTATGCCTTAACTCCATCTTACGGCTGCGGGACAGCTCAGGTTTTACACCTGATTCCAATTTCATAAAATATTTATCAACATTTTAACCTACAAATTTATAAACTTTTACGTGCTTATTATATATTATATTGATTTGATTAGATACCCTTTTCATGTAAAAAGAACACAAAATGTGTTCTTTATATGATCTGAACTATAAACTTTCCAATCATAACACCCAAAATACAACAACTCACACTCATCACAATATAAAGGCTTCCTAATCCATATTTTCCAGTTTCCAATAAAGATAATGATTCTAATGAGAATGTTGAAAATGTTGTAAAACCGCCACAAACTCCTGTTTTTAAGAAAAGGTGAGTAGATGGAGATATATTATTTTTTTCAAATAACCCTACAACAATTCCAATCAATATAGCACCTATTATATTCGTTATCAAAGTCATTATTGGAAATTCTAATTTTATTGGGATAATGCTTAATCCATATCTTAAGATTGCACCTATAGCGCCACCTAATCCAACCCATAATAATTTATCCATCTTATTCCTCTATTGCAACAACACTAAATCTTTGATCCTTTTCTATCAATGTTACTGTTGTTGTATATTCAGTATTTTTTAATATCTTATTTTCTTCATTAAAAATAAGTGTTATTTTTACATCATAATAACTATAGTCTTGCAATTCTGAAGATAATGCTTTATTAAAACTTTGTTCATTAGAAAGAACATCATACTTAATTACTTCCTGAGTATTTGTTTGATTATGGATCATTGTATTAGCATCTTTATAATAACCATTCTTAGCATATGCTGTAAAATCATCTTTTTTATCAGAATAGAAATAATCAATTCCACCAATTTGATTTTCTTCTTTATTTGATAATGTATAATAATCAGTTAAGAAATATGCAGCAATTAATTGTCTCATATCCGTTTTATTATTTCTCTCTATTGCAGTTTGTAATTGATTGTATATATTACTCATTAATTCTGTTTCATGAGATGCTTCTTTATATTGAATCGTTACAGGTTCCTTTGTTTGTTTAGGTAAATTATTCTGATTAATCATAAATATCATTGAAAAGACAATAGCTAATACAACTATAAGAATAATTGCATATTTTTTCTTTGCTCGTTGAGCAATCTTACGATAAGGTTTTGTATCTTTAATAGAAGGTAAGTACTCACTCTTAATAAAGATATTCATAATTGTCAGTACTGGTTTGTATTTACGATCTATCATATTTGTTGCTTCAACAAAAACTTCAAATAATAGCATTAAAGTCAAAAATAGAATTGTTGCAGCAATTTTATCATATAGATAGATATATGAACAAATAGAAAATAAGATAGTCACGGCATATAAGATAAGAACACTCTTTGTTTGTCCCAACTCTAATGAGAACATTAATTTATGATGCAAATGCCCTTTATCTGCCTCACTAAAACTTTTATGATGAACCTTTCTTCTAATAATAGCAATCAATGTGTCCATGATAGGAACCATTAAAACAACAATAGGTGCTCCTAATGTAAAGAAAGAAGAACTCTTATAACCAAATCCTAATAAAGAAATAACTGCAATCATATAACCTATAAATAGTGCTCCACAATCTCCTAAAAATACTGAAGCCGGATGAAAGTTAAAGACAAGAAAACCACCTATAGCTCCTGCTAGTAATAATGAAAGTGACGATATATCAGTACGTCCATAAGTTAAAGAAGTTAAAGAAATGGTCACCAGTACAATAATAGAAATTCCTGCACATAATCCATCTAATCCATCAATTAAATTAACTGCATTAGAAACACCAACAATCCACAGAATTGTCACTATAATTGCTATTGCCTGAGATATAAAATTAGGCAAAAAAGGTAAAGTAAATCCTTTTAAAGCAATATCTCCATAAATAATAACAACCAAAGCAGCAGCCACTTGACCTAACATCTTCAATTTAGGTGATAAATCATGAATATCATCATAAAAGCCTGTTAAAAAAACAATAAATCCACCAATTAATATAGCATTAATTTGTATATCAGTTTTTAAAAAAATCATCGTTCCAATCAAAAAACTTGCATATATTGCATAACCACCAGTTCTTGCAATGATACCCTTATGTATTGTACGCTTATTTGTATGAGCAATGATTCCAAGTTTTTTTGATATTTTACTAACAACTGGAACAAGCAATAAGCTTATAATAAATGTTACTACAAAAGATAAACATATTTCTAAACTCATATCAATGCTCCTTTCTTGTATGTATTATATTACAAAATGAAGGAAATTTATAGAAAATCTTTTTTACCCTTAAACATTTCTCGTATTAATGGTATAATGTGTTCGTACAAGGAGGAAAACGAATATGCACAAATTAGGTATTTCTGTATACCCTGATAAATCACCAAGAGATGAGGTATACGCATACATGGAGAAAGCTGCAAAGTTGGGATATAGCAGAATTTTCACATGTTTCTTATCTATTCCTGAAGATGAAAGGGAAAGTTATTTAGTTGAATTTAAGGAATTCATGACAAAAGCTCATGAATTAGGATTTGAGGTTGCTGCTGATACAAATCCTGAAGTCTTTAAGTTAATTGGAGCAACTCCTGATAATTTAAAACCTTTTGCTGATTTAGGACTTGATATTATTAGAATGGATGGTAACTTTGGGACTCAAGGTGACATTCAATTAACTCGTAATCAATATGGTATTAAGATTGAATTTAATGCAAGTATGGATATGGGGGTTGAACTTTTAATTAATAAAGGTGGAAATAAAGATCAAATGATTATGTGTCATAATTTCTTCCCAGAACGTTATACTGGTTTGGATTTTGATTTATTTATGGAATATAACGCATACTGGAAAGATTTAAACTTACACACTGCTGCCTTTGTTTCTAGCAATAACGAAAATACAATTGGTCCTTGGCAGGTTTTCTGTGGTTTACCAACAGTTGAAATTATGAGAGGATTACCTATTGATTTACAAGCTCGTTACATGCTTGCAACTGAAGATGTTGATGATATCTTAATTGGTAACTATCCTGCTAGTGATGAAGAATTAGAAGCTTTAGCAAATGTTAATTTACAAGCTATTGAGTTAAGAGTTAATGAAGCTGAAGGTATTACTGATAATGAAAAAATGATCATGTATGATTATGCTCCTCATTGGGATCGTTATGATCATTCCACATTTATGTTACGTTCTTCTATGCCAAGAGTTTGGTTTAAAGAACAAAAGAGTGTTCAAGATGGTTCAATTGCCACTGCAATTGATAAAGAACTTGATTCACAATCTATTCCATATAGAGATCCAGGTAAGAAAGTCTTTACTCGTGGAGATATTCTCGTTGTTAATGATAACTTGGCTCACTATCGTGGAGAATTAGAAATTGTTTTAACTGAGATTCCTAATGATGGTGAACGTAATTTAGTTGCGACTGTGAAACCTGAAGAATTAATGTTATTAGATTTCATTAAACCAGGTCATCATTTTAAAATTTTAAAATAAAGTTATAAGGTCTAGGGTTAAATCCTAGACCTTAATTTTTTTGACTCTCACCATTTTTATAGTTAATTGTAATTCCTGGTTGAACATTATAAACAAAAACATTAAATTCAATATCTAATCCTTGATCTTCAACTGAACTAGCTTCCATAATCACACCCGATGCTACAAGATTTTCTCCTTCAAATACTGGTGTTACACGATATAACACATGATTTCCAGTTTCTTTGATATAATCAGCAACTTGATTTTCAAAAGGAAGCATTCCTGTCGTATTCATATATCTTGTTCCTGTGATTAAATTCTTTTCATTAGCATTTTCAGCGGTTAATTGATAACCAATTAAGTGACAGCGATTATATAAATATTTTCCATCAATGATATCATATTTTACTGTTTTCCACCCACTTGGTTTCACTTGTCCTATTGAACTTCTTTTTTCAGTTGGCATAGTCTCCTTTGATACATTAGCAAACGCAACGCCACATCTTCCTAAAGAATCTAAATCACTATACTGTTCAAAAGACTCTGTTGCATAATCTTCATCAGCAAAATAAGGAATATTATCATTGAGAACAATATATGCTTTTCCTTGATATTCAGGTATATCCTGAACAGATATCTTTGTTTGAGATTGTGGATCATTACTTCTTAGTTCGGTGATTGCATATCCTCCAATCACAACTGCTAAAGATGCAATAACACTATATAACTTCTTTTTATAACTCTTCTTTCTCATTCTTTAGTCCCTTCGATAAATCTTCTGCGTTATAATATCATGTGAAGACCCAGCAAAATCTTCTTGATTCACTAAATGAAAACAACTTAAATCAATATCTAAATAAAAATCTGCAGGATATTCTCTATTCCAGCAAAAAAGTATAATCTCATCAATTTCATCCTGATATTCTTTTAATAATACATTTTCAACAAAACAATAATCATCAACGCTTGCTAACATCAAGAACTTTTCGCTCTCCATCGTCACCAATATATCGTTTTTCCACAATGCTGAGGAATATTTATTCATAAACAAACAATTTGTTATTTTTAGTATTTTTTTTCTTACATTTCGATCTTGAGATTGTCTTCTGTGATTAAACATCATTCCCATCTGATTATCTACACATGCAATAATTTTCACTATCTCACCTACTTTCGATTCATATTTTACAATGAATATCTTTTTGAATCAATTTATAAAACAAAAAACTTATTTAACTATATATCAAATAAGTCTTTTAACTGATAGTAAACACCATCTTCATGAACACTTAAACAAACAATTTCTGATCTTTCTTTTATAATATCTAATGCATTTCCCATTGCTATTGGATGCGCAACAGTTTCAAACATTTCAACATCATTAGGTCCATCCCCAAAACAGTAACTATTTTCTATTGGAATATTTAATTCTTTTAATACATCTTGTATACCTGTTGCTTTAGAAACATCTTTCGCATATATTTCCATACTATGATTATCTGGATGTAATTCATAGTTAAAGTTTTTATAACAAGAGATTGCATATTCTAATTCCTTTTCATCTTTAACCCACACTTCCATTTTAACTGTTTTTTGATATATTTCTTCTTCATCATAATCAAAACAGAAATTTTTAAAATCGATATTACAATGAGAATAGAACTCTAATAAACATTTATTACTTGAACTCATATAACAATATGTTGATGTTTGTAAAACATATTCTATCTGTTTTTCTTTTAATAAATAACATAGTTCTTTAACATTCAGTTTATCCATAAATCTTGTTTTTAAATCTTGATTATTATATTTAATATTTGCTCCATTGGCTAAAACATAACCATCAAATCCTACTTCTTTTACATTATCTGCAATATAACCATAAGGTCTACCACTTGCAATAAAACACAAGTGTCCTAACTGTTGAGTCTTTTTTATTGCTTCTCTAACTCTTTTTGTTATTCCTCCTAATTCAGGTGCATATAATGTTCCATCTATATCAAAAAATATAATTTTCTTATCCATACTAATCTATCCACCCAAAGTGCTGACATGCTTTATAGATACCATCATCATCTGCATCAGCAGTAATATATGTTGCTTTTTCTTTTAATGATTCAATGGCATTACCCATTGCTATAGAAGTCCATTCATTTCTAAACATACTTAAATCATTTTTTTCATCACCAAATACAACAACATCTTTATAATCACCACCAAAGTGATCAACAATTGCTTTAATACCAACGGATTTATCACCTGGTTCTACAAATAAATATTCTTTATGAAAACGACACCATGGTAAATCTTTTAAATGTTCTAATTTGTCTTCTTCTGGACTATAACAAGCAATATAGACTTTAAATATTTTATCATAGTCTCTTGGATCTAGTCCTTCTTGAACAACTGTATCCATATAGATATCATGAGTAAAATCATAAAAACGATTATCTGGAGCTAAACGTCTTGTTTCATTATCTGGAGAGATAGCCCAAATATACTCCTTTTCCTTACACTCATCAATCAATGCGATACATTTCTCATAATCCAATGGTTTGATTTCTAACAATTGTCCATTGATTGTTATACCATTACCACCATCACTAACCATATTTTCAAATCCTAATTCTTTCATATGGTCTTTTGCCATTGCATAACTTCTTCCAGTTGCTATTGCTAGAAAATGTCCTTGTTCTTCTAATTTTTTTAATGCTAACTTTGCTGATTCAGGAACATATTGATCGCCAGGAGTTCCTACTGCTAATGTTCCATCTATATCAAAGAAAAAATACTTCTTTTTATCCATTTTTTCAACCTCCTTTGTTTATTTTAGCAGAAACAAATATGTAATGTTAAAATTTACAAGATAAGAAAAAAATAACTCAGAATTCTGAGTTATTTCAAATACTGTGTATTTTCTAACATAATACCACAACCTTCAGCAACGCAATCTAATGCATTGTCTGCAACAAATACAGGAACTCCTAAACCTTCTTCTAAATATTTATCTAGATTATGAAGTAAAGCCCCTCCACCTGTTAAGAAAACACCTTTATTAACAATATCAGCTGACAATTCAGGTGGTGTTTGTTCTAAGACTTGTTTTGTTGCACGTAAGATTGTTGTACAACATTCTTGTAATGCTTCTTGTGTTTCTAAAGCATTTAATTGGATTGTATGTGGTAATCCTGTAACTAAGTCTCTACCTCTTACATCCATAACTTCATCAGCACTTGCTCCATAGGCAGTCCCAATTGTAACTTTGATTTCTTCTGCAGTACGATCACCAATTAATAATTTATATTTATCTTTTACAAATTTAATAAGTTCTGCATCCATCTTGTCACCAGCAATCTTTAATGATGTACTTGTAACAATATCTCCTAATGAAAGAACTGCAACATCTGTAGTTCCACCACCAATATCAACAACCATATTTCCTGATGGTTTAGAAATATCTAAACCAGCTCCAATAGCTGCTACCTTTGGTTCTTCTTCAATATAAACTCTTTTAGCTCCACATCTTAATGCAACATCCTGAATAGCACTCTTTTCAATTGAAGTAATATTAGACGGACAACAAATTAAGATAGTTGGTCTTGAGAATACACCTTTTAAATTTAATTTATTAATAAAATGAGTCAATAATATTTCAGTAATTTGAAAATCAGCGATAACACCATCTTTAAGAGGACGAATAGCTTGAAACTTACCTGGAGTTTTTCCAAGCATATCTCTAGCTTCTTCACCTACAGCGATTGGTCTATTTGTTTCAGTATTGATAGTTACAACTGAAGGTTCATTGACAACAATTCCTTCACCTTTAACATAAATAAGAATGTTAGCTGTTCCTAAGTCAATACCAATTTCCTTTGATAATTTCATAAACATTCCTCCTATAAGCATTTCTATTGTATCATTTTTCCCATTAAATACAAGAAAAAAATAATCACTAATCCAACATATTTTATGCTTTCCTATTCTTCACAAAATCACCCATAAATTAACTTATTTTACCTACTAGTATTTCTTTTTCATTCTTTAATATTTTTAACAAATATAATCAATATATTCACGTATCTTTCTACTACAATAAGTGATATTTAATCTCTTACCTATAAGAATATTATTTTTTACTTTTTAATTTTTTGATTGATATGATTTCTTTTAGTTCAAAAACAGCAACCTTACAATCAGTGAATCTTTCTTGATTAACAAATTTTTCGACTTTTCTATAAATCATTGGCTCTTGTCTATCATTTTTATATAAAGTTTCATCATTATTAAGAATTAAATATAGCTTATCACTTGCTCTCATCTTTCCTCCTACTAAAATACCAAGAGATTACTCCCTTGGTATTTACTCTTTAATGTTCTTAAATTCTCTTTCTTCTCTTTAGTATAATATATCCACTTAATACTAATGATGATAACATTAGAATTCCTAAAGGCATTACATCACTATTATCACTAGTTTTTACTGAATCTTTTAGTACATTTGCTTGTTTTAATAATTCCTCATAGTTTTTACTACCTACTTTATTTAACATTGCATTAATTGCATCTTTTTCAGATTGAGATAATTTATTCCAAACATCTTTACCAGATAAAATCTGTGCATAATTATCTTTAGTTGCATGTTTATAGATACGACCATCTTGATCACTTACATACCTTTTAATAAATTCAGTTACTGATTGAGTAATTTGAGTCTTTGCTAAAGCTAACATTTCTTCATATGTTATTGTTTTACCTGCAGCTGTACTTAATTGTGCATTTATTTCATCTTTTTCAGATTGAGTTAATTTATTGTACTTATCTTCAGCTGATAAAATAGCATCTATTGTATCTTTATTAGCAGAAGTTATAACTTTACCATCTTTATTTGTTAAATTATCTTTAATAAATTGTGAAGCACTATCTTTTGCTAATTTGTGAGCAGTTTCAACCATTTCTTCATATGTCTGTGTTGCTCCTGCAGCTTTTAATTTTGCGTTAACTTCTGCCTTTTGCACATCTTTTAATGTATTAAAATCTGCTTCTCCACCTAAGATATTATCCAAGGTAAATTCACTAACATTTGTAATAATTCCTTTTTCATTAGTCATATGATCACTAATAAAACTATCTGTTGTTTCTTTTAACAATGTTTGAGCATCTCCTAGCAACTCTTCATATGTTTTCTTTGATCCTGATGCCATAAGTTCGTCATTTGCTGCTTGTTTTTCATCATTAGATAACATATCCCATGCTTCTTTTGCTGCAATAATTGTATCGTATGTATCTTCATTGACTTCTGTTACTATTTGATTATTTAATGTCATATTGTCATCAATAAAGTTTTTAACTTGTTGTTGAATAAATACTGCATGATTTAATAACTCAGAATATGTTACTCCATGATACTTATTAACTAATATTTTATTTGTTTCGTCTTTTTCAACTTGAGTTAATTTATCCCAATTTTCTTGTGAATCTAAAATTATTTTATAATTTTCACCTGTCGCTTTTGTAATAATATTTTTATAACTATCAACTAAGTTGTTTTGAATAAACTTTTCTGCATTGATTTCAGTTGTTCCATCAATCTTTTCAGGTGTTGTTCCTAAAGCAGTTGCATTATCGTTCCCAATTTTGATAGTTCTTTCAATGATTGCACCAGTTAATGAATCAGTTACTTTAAGAGTATAAGTTCCTTTTGCAACTGATGGTAATATGTATGATCCATTTTTATCAGTTGTTGTTGAAACAACAATATCTCCATTTTCATCTATCAATTCAACTTTTCCATTTTTTATTGGATTTAAATTTCCATTTAAATTAGCAATAACGTCACCTTTAGTAATTAAACCAGATTTTAATTCTGTATGAGACGCAGTTGTCATTTGTCCTTGTTTGACTTCAATTTTTGTAACTGTAGATTGTGGCTCACCGCTTGTTGTATAAATATATGATTGATAACTTCCATCTTCAATACCATCTACGTAGTAACTTCCTTGTTCATCTGTTGTTATTTCTATGTTTCCTTTTGACGTTTCAATAATAACCTTTGCATTAGCAATTGGATTTCCTTTATCATCTTTAACAATTCCATTAATTAATGCCCCTGTTTGAAGAGTTATGTTTTTATCACTGTCATTTGGTTTTAATTGAATATCTGCAATCATACTTTCTCCATTAGAGTTTGCTACAATCTTATAATCTCCTTTAGGTAACAATGTATTATAATTTCCTTGATTATCAGTTTCTATTTCTTGAATAACTTTACCGGTTTTAGAATCTAAAATTTTAATTGCAACTGGATAATTTTTTGAAACAACATTACCTGTTAATGAACACAATGTTGTAATCTTTGTTGCTTTTGTTGCTGTGCTAGGCATTGCTGTATCTGTTTCAGCAGTTCTTGCCAACACAGTATATTCTTTACCTTCTTCTAATCCTGTAAATTCAACTTTACTTTTTATTGATTTTATCCATGTTTGTCCACCATCAATTGAATATTCATTTTTTGAGTCTGGATTCATAACTTCAATTGTATTATCTGTTGCATTTAAAATTGGCTTATTTGTAGGAGCTAATACATCTTCTGAAGCTAACTTTGTTTTGATGGTAGTTTCTTTTGAAATTGGTCCTGCCATCGCATCTTCATTTTCTGCTTTTCTTGCAATTACACTATAAGATTGATTAGAATTTAAATTATTAAATTCACCATTCTTATTCCATGTTCTTCCACCATCAATTGAGTATTCTTCATCAGATTTAGCCTTAATCTTGATAGATGTATCACTATATGATAAGACTTCTGGGGAACTTGCTTGTAATACTGAATTTGTACTTGCCTTTGTTTTTACTGTTAAACGACTTACTTCACTATCAGTTGTATACTCATCTGCTACTCCAAGCTTTTTGGCAAGAATTGTATATGTAGTATCAGCTGTTAAGTTTTGTAAAATTGGACCGTTAATCCAACTGTTACCATTATCTATAGAATAGACCTCACCAGCTATTGTTTTGATTGTAATAGCCGTATCTGTTTTTTTCATAACTGTTGGAGTGCTTGGTGTTTGTGCAGGTTCCTTTATAACTATACTTTCTGCCTTACTTGCATTTGTTGTAGCCGTTTCAGCTACTCTTAAATAATAATGTCCTTTTGGTAAACTAATATTTGTTGACCCCGTAGGAATTTTAACATATGAAGATCCTGATATATCTTCATTCTTATATTCATAAACAATAGATGGATTTAATCCTGTTATACTACCAAATTCTCCATTTTTAGTTGAATTATTAACTGTATATCCAGATGGTCTTGTTCCTTCTCGCTTTTTTATTTCTATAGTAATTGGCGTATTGTTAAATGTCTCATAAATACTATAAGCTCCACAATTTGCATTACCTGAAATAAGAATGGTTGTTGTTCCAGATTGTATCCCTGTAACATATTTATTATTTATACTATAATAATTTCTTCCATCACTAGAGTAATTTAATGTTAAATTTGTAAAACAACCAGTATCTAAATGTGATAATCTCGTATCTGCTGCTTGTAATGCATCAAATACATTAATACTTTCATTAACATAAAAAGTCACTTTTTTCCCAACTAACACTTCTGTCATAGTTAATGCATTAACACTAACAATATTTGTACTCATCATTCCCATTGCCATTAACAATGAAAGTCCTAATGATGATACTATCTTTAATAATTTTCTTTTACCTTTCACTTTTCCCATTTTTAATATACTTCCTTTCTGTAAATGACTTTTAAATACCTAACATTTTTCTTTATCATCCCCTTTAATAAATAAAGACGCACTGATAGACAGTACGTCAAATGAGATAGTTATTATCTTAGATGGCAACTGGCTATCTTATCCCTTGAAGAAGACCTTTTAGCTTCACGTCATTACTTTTCAATAATTTTGCTAATAAAATTCGTCTAAGCATACTTTTACACACTTTGCTTAAAACAATCAAATAGCCTGTTTAAACGCAAAAAAAGCTATTTATTTGAAATAAATAGCTAGTACTAAATAGTATAGGTATGCATACTTGGATTTTATTAATGTACAAATGTCATTATAAAATTATAAATCACTTGTACTCTTAAGTACATGTATAGTATATCAAAAAGTGTTGTTTATTTCAATGAGAACCCAATAATTTGTTAAAATATGTAAATAGTGATGAAAGGGCTTCATCACTATTTATTACTTTATTTAATTGTATTTAAAGCTTTACCAATATATTTTTCTGGATTATATAAAGCATCATCCTTTTGAAGAATAAAATGTAAATGATTCTTCAAATCTGCTTCATATACATTTTCTCCACTTTTACCAATAACATCACCTTGTTTAACTGTCTTATTCATTTCAACAGATACAGATGATAGTGATTCATATGTTGTAGAAATCTTATCACTATTGGTAATTGTTACTACCCATCCAAGGACAGGATCATTTGTTTTCTTTGTAACTGTTCCACTGATTGCTGCTAAAACATCAAAACTTTCATTTTTATTAGCATAATCAATTCCCTGATTTGGTCTATAGACACCTTCAAATAAAATAAGTGACTGTTCCTGTTTCTTGGCATCATCATCTTTATTATAATAATATCTAACGATACCAATACCATCTTTCACAGGTGATTTTAAAGTTTCAATTGTTTTCTTTTCAGTTTCATCTGTTGTTGTTTTCTTTTGTTCTTCTACTTTAACTACAGATTCATCTTCAAAATCACTTGTATGATTATCTAAAATTCTTTGAACAACACCAATACCACCTAAAAATAATGCTAAAGCTAATGTAATACCTAAAGCTTTTTTGTATTTAAAAGATCTTTTTTTCATACTTTCACCTCAATCTAAGTATGAACAAAAGTTATGACTCTATACTTGTTATTTTAATATTTTGATAATAATGATTTAAAATATCTTTATAATTTTTATTTTCTTTAGCCATTGCCTGTGCTCCATATTGACTCATTCCAACACCATGTCCACTTCCTTTTGTGATAAATGTGTAACCTTTTGATGTCATTTCGATTTGAAAACATGATGATGCAAGTGCTAGTTTTTCTCTCACTTCTCTACCTGTATATTTTTTTCCGTTAATAATGACATTTTTTACATATCCACTCGATGTATATGAGGTGATTTCTATTTGTGGAGATGTAACATCAAAAATATTTGCTAATTCTTTTTTTGTAAAAGTTTTCTTTCTTGTATTCGTTGGGTCAATATTTACATCCCAATGACTATCTACAGATTTCAAATATGCTACTTGACCAGTAAAATAATCCTCGCAATTTACAGTTTTACCATTACTGCTAGAAAAAAACATTGCTGATATATATTCTCCCTGGTAAGTCATGACTTCATAACTTGTCTCTTTTACAGCCTTTTCTATTTTTGCTTTATTTTTATCATAAGCTTTTCCCCAATTTTTTTTCATTTGTTCATCTGTCAAATAAACCTGTGAATTGGTTGTATTATCAACATTTAATTTTCTTGATAATACGAATGTTCGAGCAGCCACAACTTGTGCTTTTAGAGCTTCTATTTCAAAACTTACTGGCATCTCTCCTGCTACTACACCTACAACATATTCTTCAAGTGGAATCTTGAGTGTCTTATTTTTAGTCTTAACTGTAACTATATAATCTTTTTTATTTTCGTGTGACTGATATTGTGATTGAAGATATGTAATAGCATCTTGATAATGCAAACATCCTATTAATAATATCAGTACACAAACAAAAAGAAGTTTTGTATATATTGTTTTCATACTACACTATATGCCTATCTATATTGATTATAACTTCAAAGTCTTCTCATTTTCATTTCATTAAATTTTATTTCATTCATGATATAAGATTTTTTTA
>NZ_HG005286.1:132211-137430 GCF_000455285.1 Candidatus Stoquefichus massiliensis AP9
CAGCTAAAGTACAAGTTGGGCAGATTATCACCAAATATTGAATTAGAGATAGAAAACAGTGATACAGAGCAACTAAATCAGTTAAAGATTAGAATCTTTAGTATAGAAAATGAAGAAGATATTTTAGATGCTCTAACGTCAAAATAGGTCCATTAGAAAATAAACTTTCTAAAGGACCTATTTATAATTTATATCAAATTTGAAAACTTAATGTGCCAAAAGATAATATAAATGATGCAAACAAATAACCTAATGCTACTGAAGCAACTATATAGAAAAGATAGAATTCCTTAATTTTTGTTGGTTTAATATAATTTTCAAAACGAAAACAACTTAATCCAATCATAGCCATTGTAATAGAAATAATATAAACAACTACATTTACAATATGATAAACCATATTTTCACTCCTCACTAATCATCAATTATCTTTTACATTATAACGATTATTTAGTACAATAACAATATAGGAGGAAAAGATTATGTTATATTTTAATTTACCACATACTGATTTAAATGTATCAAGAATTGCTTTAGGGTGTATGAGAATTGCAGATAAGAGTGTTGATGAAGTAGAAAAATTAATCTATACCGCTCTTGATGAGGGAATTAATTTTTTTGACCATGCAGATATTTATGGTGGTGGAAAATCAGAAACTATTTTTGGTGAAGTTTTAAAACGTCATCCTGAATTACGTGAAAAGATGATTATTCAGACAAAGTGTGCAATTGTTCCTGGAAAAAGATATGATTTTTCTAAAGAACATATCGTAAGTAGTGTAAAGGCTTCACTAAAGAGACTAAATACTGATTATGTTGATATTTTGTTATTACACAGACCAGATGCTCTATGTGATCCAAAAGAAGTAGCTGAAGCCTTTGATGAACTCTATGAAACTGGACTCGTCAAATATTTTGGTGTTTCTAATCACACCCCATTACAAATTGAATTATTACAAAAATATACAAAACATCCAATTATTATTAATCAATTACAACTATCAATTGTCCATTCAGTTATGATTGATTCTGGATTAAATATGAATATGAAAGAAGCTTGGGCACAAGATAAAGATGGTGGTGTCTTAGATTATTGCCGTTTAAAAGATATCACAATTCAACCTTGGAGTGTCGTTCAAGCATCTTGGGCTGAAGGAACATTCCTAGATAATCCTAAATATGAAAAATTGAATACTGTCATGCAAGAGCTTGCTGATGAATATCATGTAACGAAGAGTGCTATCGCTATTGCATGGTTGCTTCGTCATCCTGCTTGTATGCAACCGATTGTTGGTACAACATCTCCTGTACATCTCAAAGAAAGTGCAGATGCATGTAAAGTTGAACTAACTCGACAACAATGGTATGATCTTTACCTTGCGAGTGAAAAACCTCTTCCTTAAGGGAGGAAATAATGAAAATAGAGTTAAAAAGTCTTACTGATATTGATCCTTGTGAATTAGCTAATGCTGCCAATGACCCAAATGTTTCTCGTTATCTAAAAAAATCATTTCCTTATCCATATACTCTTGATCACGCAATGTCATTCATTACACATTCATTAGAACATCAAGCAGTTGATTTTGGAATTGTTATTAACAATGTTTGTGTGGGTTGTGTTGGTGTGACATTTCATCAGGATATTTATATGAAAAATTGTGATATAGGTTATTGGCTTAATTCACAGTATTGGGGTTTAGGTATTATGACTAAAGTCGTTCATATTTTATGTGATTATTTGTTTTATCATTTTTCTATTCATAAAATATGTGCTGAAGTTTATGCAGAGAATACGGCTTCTTCTTATGTTTTAAAAAAGAATCATTTTATGGAAGAAGGTTATCTAAAAGAACATGTTTATAAAGATGGTCTGTATCATGATTTAATTTTATATAGTTTAAGGGAGAGTGCGTATGAATATTAGAAAATCAATGGAGCCTGATATTTTAAAGATTATGTCTTTGATACATCAAGCACAAAAATATTTTAAACAAAGTCATATTGATCAATGGCAGGATGGTTATCCAAATAGTGAAACTATTTTGGATGATATACATAAGAAATATAGTTATGTTCTTATTGATGAAGACATCGTTGGAACAATGTATTTTGCGATTGAAGCTGACCCTTGTTATAGTGTTATTCAAGGAAATTGGTTGACTTGTCAACAGCCCTATGCTGTTATCCATAGAATTGTAGTTGATGAAACAAGAAAAGGACAAAATCTCGCTTATCAGTTATTAAGTTATGTTATTCATGAATGTGAGCAAAAAGAAATTAGGAGTATAAGAATTGATACACATGAAGATAATCTTTCTATGCAGCGCTTTTTAACAAAACATGGTTTTGTAGCATGTGGAACTATTACTTTGGCAAGTGGTGCTCCTCGTATTGGTTTTGAAAAAATATTGAATAAATAATCATAAACCTTCATATCTATGAGTATGGAGGTTTTTATATGAAATATTATATTGATATGCCCTATCCATCTATTGATGATCTTGATGTAAATGTTCTCTATGGACAAATGATGCTATCAAACTTAGGTGGATTACATTCAGAAATGAACGCAGTCAGTCTTTATTTTTATAATCATGTGATTACAGAAGACGCTTGGCCTGACCTTGCTCAAGCAATGCATGGGATTAGTCTTGTTGAAATGCACCATCTAGAAATTTTTGCAGAAATGTGTTTTCGCCTAGGTGTTGACCCTCGTCTTTGGGATTGTCAAAATGACTTCCTTGAATATTGGTCTCCTGGATATAATGTCTATCCAAGACAAGTGAATACAATGCTTGAAAATGCTATTATACAGGAACAAAAGACAATCGATATCTATCAAAATCAAATTTCTTGCATAGATGAGCCTGTTATACAAAGTATGCTGCAACGTATTATTTTAGATGAACAGCTGCATGTAGAAATTTTTAAAAGATTTTTAAAAGAATCAGAAAATAAATGCTATTATGAAGAAACAGGTTATTAGCCTGTCTTTTTCTGTGTTATAATCATTTTATAATGGAAAGGATGATGCATTATGGCTTATCAAGAACTTATTAAACATTTTGATAAAATTAGAATATATATGCATGAATTCTATATCTATGGATTTAAACATAGAGAATTACTCTATCATAATAGCAAGCGTTCATACGATAATGAAAGAAGAAGATTAGAAAGCTATCTCAAAGATTATATGTCATTTCATTATAAAAACTCTAAAATTATCTTTTTATCAATAGATAGTCGTCATATTGAACATAATCCTTTATATTTAGCCTTTCAATCAAAAAGTTTTACAGCTAAAGATATGACTTTGCATTTTATGATTTTTGATATACTGAATTCTGAATCTGTAAACTTATCTCTTAAAGATATTCTTGCACAAATAGATACATATTTAGAAAGTTTTCAAACACCTCTTGTCTTTGATGAATCAACACTTAGAAAAAAGATCAATGAATATATAGAATTAGGCCTTTTACAAAAAAAGAAAATTGATAATCAAAATATCTATCAACGTACCAAAACATTTCCTATCTCTCCCTATGAAACAGCACTATCGTTTTATTCAGAAATGGGAATCCTTGGTATTATTGGTTATTATCTCCTTAATCATATTCCCAATCAACAAATCTTTTGCTTTAAACATTATTACATTGCATATGCTATTGATAGTGAAATCATGTGTCAACTTTTTGATGCTATGCATCATCAAAAATCCATTCTTATAAAAAAATACAATCCAAACTCTCATTTACTTCATGTTATTCCTCTTAAAATATATATAAGCTGTCAAACTGGACGTTCTCATCTTCTCGCCTATAGTATTCACTTCAAAGCAATTAAAAGTTATCGTATTGATTATATCAGTGAAATTATCTATCAAGAAATACATCCTTTATTTAATGAATATCGTCAACAATTGAAACAACTTGAAAATCATATATGGTCTATTCAATGTTATCAAAAAAAAGAATTAGAACATGTATCATTTATAATCTGCATCCAGCCACATGAAACATATATCTATCAAAGATTACTTAGAGAAAAAAGATGTGGTATAATTACAAAAATTGATGAGACTCATTATCGTTTTACTGCTGATGTATATGATACCTTAGAGATGATTCCATGGATACGTACCTTTATATGTCGAATTACTCAACTCAACTTTTCTAATCGAACAATAGAAAATGAATTTAAACAAGATCTAAATAAAATGTATGAACTTTATCAAATATAAGGAGATGATCATTAATGTTATTTCATGAAATTTATGGATGTTATTATCAATGTGTTGGAAAAATGATTGATCTTGCATTAGAAAACAACTTAACAGAGGAAAAAATGTTAGAAGTTATTCATCAATATGCATTTCAAGAAAGTGAGTTATATATTCTTCCATCTATCCATGATGAAAAATGGCAACTCATTGATCAAAATCTACAAACACCACTTCTACATACTCCCTCATTCCCCTTAACAACAATGGAAAGAAGATGGCTGAAAGCCATTAGTCTTGATCCAAAATTCAATCTTTTTTCAACTCCTATTCCTAGTATAGAAGAGGATCCCTTATTTACTTATGAAGATTATAAAATTTATGATCAATATACAGATGGTGATCCTTACCAGGATGAAATCTATCAAAAACATTTTCAACTTCTTTTAAAAGCTATTCAAGAAAAAAAAGAAGTGTCCATAACTTATCATCATAAAACCATTCATTGTATACCCCATAAAATTGAATACTCTTTAAAAAATGATAAATTTAGTCTTCTTACTCTCAACAATCGATTTTACAAAACATTAAATATTAGTCAAATTGAATCTATTCAATTATTAGAACATTATAATGAAGACTATCAACGTTCTTATCAATCATTGCAGAAACATTTAACAATAGAACTTTATGATAAAAGAAATGCATTAAATCGCGTTATGACACATTTTTCTGATTTACAAAAACAAGCTCAACAAATCAGTGAAAATAAATATCTAATAAGAATTGATTATGAAAAAGAAGATGAAAATGAACTTGTTATTCGTATACTTTCATTTGGTCCTTATGTTAAAGTTGTAGAACCAGAATCATTTGTTCATTTAATAAAAGAACGTTTATTCATGCAAAAAAGTTGTGAACTTCGTTAAGTTCGCAACTTTTTTTCCAAGATTTTACTTTTTGTTTTAGCTATAATGAAATTGTCATTAAGAAA
>NZ_HG005286.1:138190-202473 GCF_000455285.1 Candidatus Stoquefichus massiliensis AP9
GGAGTTTTATTTATGAAAGAAATCAATGGCTTATATGCAAATGCTAAAGTCTTTACAGATATTATTGAAGAGAGTGCTTATGAACAAATTCAAACATTGTGTAATCAGTCATTTACAAGTGGTTCTCAAATTAGGATTATGCCTGATGTTCATACTGGTGTTGGATGTGTTATTGGCTTTACAGCTGATTTAAAAGATAAAGTTATTCCTAATATTGTTGGTGTTGATATTGGTTGTGGTATGCTGACTGTTGAACTTGGTCAGCAGTCTATTGATTTACCTCAATTAGACAATATCATTCGTCATTATGTTCCATGTGGAACATCTGTTCATAATGGAAGAATAATTCGTTTTGATAAGTTAAAAGAATTATACTGTTTTCGTTCTTTAAAAGATTCTAAACGTATTGAAAGAAGTATCGGCACCCTTGGCGGTGGGAATCATTTTATTGAGGTAGATATTGATCATTTAGGAAATCATTATTTAGTCATACACACTGGAAGTCGTAATTTAGGAAAACAGGTTGCTGATTACTATCAAAATCTTGCTTATGATTTATTAAGGGGTAAAGAGGAATTATTTGAAAAACAAGAAGAATTAATTGCAGAATATAAAGCATTAGGTAAAAGAAAAGAAATCCAGGCTGCTTTAAAACAATTAAAATTAGAATTTGTAGAAAAAGACATTAATTTACCTAGAAATCTTTGTTATTTAGAAGGAAAATATAAGGCTCAGTATTTACATGATATGTATATCTGTCAAGAATTTGCATCTCTCAATCGTTATATGATTGCAAATACAATTTTAAAGCATTTATTTCATCAATCTATAGAAGATTTTCATTTTTTTGAAACTATTCACAATTATATTGAACCTCAATATAATATTATTCGTAAAGGTGCTGTTTCTGCAAAGAAAGATGAAAAACTGTTGATTCCTATTAATATGCGTGATGGAAGTTTAATTTGTTTAGGTAAAGGAAATCCTGATTGGAATCAATCAGCTCCTCATGGTGCTGGACGTTTATATAGCCGTACAACAGCTAAGGAACAATTTACATTAGAAGAGTTCAAACAACAAATGAATGGAATCTATTCTACATCAATTCATGAAGGGACTTTAGATGAATGTCCTATGGCATATAAATCAATAGATGATATTATTGATAATATTAATGATACTGTTGATATTTTGGAAATTATTAAACCTATTTATAATTTTAAAGCATAAAAGGTAAAAATATGTATAGTACAATTATTAATAAACTCAAGAGAATTGAAGAAACAGAAAATGTAACAATTATATATGCTGTAGAATCAGGAAGTCGTGCATGGGGATTTGAATCAAAGGATAGCGACTATGATGTTCGTTTTATATACGTAAGAAAAATAGAAGATTATTTGAGTTTATATGAAAAACGTGATGTTATTGAATTCGAATTAAATAATATTTATGATATTAATGGTTGGGATATACAAAAAGTATTAAAACTAGCTCAAAAGTCTAATCCAACACTTTATGAATGGATTCATTCTCCTATTATTTACAAATCTTCTACTCTTTGGAATAATCTCCTTCCATTACTTCAGGATTGTTATGATTTATCAAAACTTATTCAACACTACTATCACATGACTCATCAACATTATTGTTTACAACAAAAAACTGTTAAAAACTATTTCTATAGTTTACGTACATTATTATGCTGTTTATGGATTATTCATGAAAACACATCTCCACCTATTTCATTTATAGAACTGATGAAATCACAATTAGATTCAACATATGTACAACAGATTGAAACTTTAATATCTATTAAAAAATCTAGTAAAGAATCGTATATATCTTATGATATGTTTCAATTAGATAAATATATTGAAGAACAACTTCAATATATTCATCTACATCTATATGATTTAAAACAAAATAATCATTTTACTCATAATGACTTTAATTTAGCATTTTTGCATATACTAAAAGAAACATCCCGATGATGTTTCTTTTTCATTCAATAGGTTCCTGATAAAAACGACCAGTAACGCCTTCTGATTTCACTACATTAATAAAGACTTTTGGATCTAATTTCTTTACAAGATGAATAACATCTTTCACTTCATCAGCCCCTACAACAGTATATAACATAGCCTTATTTTCTTTTAAATAACAACCTTTACCTTCTATATGTGTCACTCCATGATGAGTAAAATTCATTAACTCCTGTTCTAAATGATCTGGTTCATTTGTAACAATAAACAATGTAACCTTTTGATCCCTTTGATGAAATCTTTCAATAATCTGTGTAGAAACAAATTGAAAGATTATAGAGTACATAGCTTCTTCAAATCCAAATAACAGTCCAGCTGTTAATAAAATAACAACATTAATACCAAACACAAAATTCCATGATGGTTTTTTTAGCTTATTTGATAAATAAACAGCAATAAAATCAGTTCCCCCACTAGAAGCTTTTCCATGTAATGCAATGACAATAGCAATACCATTTAAAATACCTCCAAATACAGATACCAATAAAGGATCATATGTAATAGGTGTTACTGGAATCAAATCAACAAGAAATGAATTCAAGACAATCATAATAACCGAATAACTTGTAAACTTTTTTCCAATAATTTTAAAACCAATAAATGCAGGTAATGCATTTAAAGCTATATTAATAATTGAATAAGGAAGTGTTAATCCTAAGAATACATTTGCTGATCTTTGTATTAACAAAGATAAACCTGTAAATCCTCCTGGTATTAAATGACCTGCACGAACAAATGATTTGATATTAATAGACATAATTAAAGATGCTACTAAAACACAAATTAAAGATGTTGCGTGCTTTTCCCATTGTTCCTTTTCTTTAGTTTTTGCGTAAACCATACTGTCCTCCTAAAATACGCATTCATTATACGCTTGTATAAACATTAATACAATATTAAATTTGTTTTCTTATCTAAATGTCACAGTATTGTCATATTTATATGCTATAATAATTATAAGAAAGAAGGTATTCAAATGGAAACAGAACTCTGTATTGGAACAAAGCATAATGGTTATACAATTTATACCGAAAAGCAATGTTTAGTCATTCATCAAGTCATGAGTCTTTATGATAATTTAGTCGAAAAAAAAGAAAAGGATGTATTTATTAAATTTAAGGATATTGATTTTATTGAAGTGAATTATTCTACTTATGATTCTGGTTTATGGGGAATGAATTGTATGTTGGTATTAAAAGCACATTTAAAGGATGGTAATATTATTGATTTTCATGGGAAAATTGAAGCGAATCGTGATGATTTTGTTGCTGGATATAAACTCTTACGATCTTTAGATATCCAATTTAAGGATACATTTGGTATTTTAGACTATATCCTTAATTCAAATTTAAAACGTATTGATTATATTCTTACTGAAATGATTGATAATAAGAAATTGAAAGCTTTATAAAAGGAAAAGAAGTTGATTTAATCAACTTCTTTATTGTCTTAACTTTCCTTCTTTTAATAAACGTAGTAATTCTAAATTCTGTCTTGCACTTCCTGTATAATCTTCAATACCGTTTCTTTTTGCAAGTTCTCTACGTGATGAAAATGAAGCATCTACACCAATTTGTGTTAAAGCATCAACTAGTGAGTCACCACGATAAGTTGGATTTGATAAATATTTCATTGTTCCTGTAATACTTTCATTATTAACCCATCCTAATCCATTACCAATGAGATATGGATTTCTTGCATCTCTTACAATTCTAGTAATAGTTCCGTGATTCATATATGGAATTAAAGGAATACTGCTATCTGAAGATATATAGACATGATCAAATGTTACATGGTCTCCTACTTCATATTCTATTGGACCTTCATCAGGTTCTTCTTTATCAAAGTTATTGAAGCCACCTTCTCTAATTTCCACTGGAAAATCTCGATATGCATAATTACGATCTACAGGTGCATTAATCCCTTCTACAAATCCTTTATCAGTATATTGCCACATATCAAAGCCTTCTGCTCCTAATTCATCAGCATATCTTGCAACCCATTTTGTATATCTTGTAAAAAATGCTCCTGTCAATTTTGTTCTCCACCAATAATATGATGCATAGAAACCTGGGAAATAGTTATGTCTTGCTAATTCATCAGCCCATACTCTACAATTTCTTTCAATCTGATCATTAGATAAACGACCAACTCTAGGATCCTCTAAATCTAAATATATTGGATATTCCATTTTATAGTCTGCAATTAATCGTAAGACATGTCTTGCTTCTGATAAAGCATCTCTTTCATTTTGAGCATATGAATAAAGATAAACACCAAAAGGAATTCCTAATCTTGTACATTCATCTGCATTTCTTTTAAAAGTTGGATCATCTTGTCCTGGTATATCCTGTCCATATCCACATCTTAAAATTGCAAAATCAATATGCTTCTTTGCTAATTCCCAATTAATCACACCTTGATACTGTGATACATCTACACCATCTCTTACCATGAATTCACCTCCTTCAAAATACTATATGTTTATTTTCAAATATTGCCTTTACATTTGACACAGTTTTGAGACACTTTATAATATATGTTAATGGGGTGATAATCATGAAAGTCTTTTTATGTGAACCAATACATCAAAAAGCATATCGGCAATTAATTGAAAATTATGAAGTTATAGACTCTTTTGACAATCTTCATGAATGTCAAGTTATCATTAGTCGTAATTTAAAAATTAATCAGTCTCTTATTGATCAATGTCCTTTATTAGAATTGGTTGTTATTCACGGAACAGGTTATGATGATGTAGATATTGACTATTTAAAAGCAAAACATGTTCATTTATGCAATACACCTAGTCTTAACGCTCTAAGTGTTGCTGAACTTATTGTCACATTTGTGTTACAGTTATCGAGGCAAACAATACGTTTACAAAAAAACTATATTGAGGACAAAATACATACAATTGCACCAATTGAATACTTAGGACATGAAATTTCTCATAAAACATTTGGATTAATTGGAACAGGTCAAATTGCATTGAAAGCTGCACAAATATTACATGATGGTTTTCATATGAATATTATTGCATATTCACGATCTTTGACTCCTGATCGTGCAAAAGAATTAAATCTTACTTATTGCCAGTCTATGGAAGAAGTTTTTCAGAAAGCAGATTATGTTTCTATTGGAACATCTTTGAATCAAGATACATATCATATGATTGATAGAAAACTACTTTCTTTAATGAAACCGACTTCTTATTTAATTAACACTTCTCGTGGAGCAATTATTAATGAAAATGATCTATATGAATATTTGAAAGAAAAGAAAATTGCAGGAGCAGCATTAGATGTTTTAGAATTTGAACCCGTCAAACACACGCATCCTCTTTTATCACTTGATAATATTGTTTATACTCCACATATTGGAGGCTCTACAGATGAAGCATTGTTAAGAGTTGGTTTTGCTGTTGTTCAATCAATTGATAGATATAATCGTGGAGAATTATGGAAAGATTTATTGTTTTAACAAATATTGGTGGCTCACTGTTATAATTTTATGTTATAATGTTGAAGCAGAGGTGATAAAATGAAAAAAATATTAATGGGTCTCTTAGCCTTTTGTTCAGTATTATCTATGACAGTTTCTTCTAATCATGTTAATGCTGTTGACTTTGAAGGTAATGAATCTAAATACATAAAATTATGTTCATCTTCTTTAACAAATTCAAATAAAAAAGTTTGTGAAGAATTTAATTCGTATCTAAGTAAAAAGAATAGCAATCTAAAAAAAGAAATAAGTGAAACAAAAAAAGATTTAAGTGAAACAAATAACGATATAAATGAAGTCTCTTCTAAGATTAAAACAATCAATTCACAAATTGATTCTAAAGAAAAGGAAATTGATTATTTACTTACTTCTATTACAAAGATTGAAAAAGATATTGATAAAAAAGAAAAACAAATGCAAGAGCGTTTATATGTTATGCAAACAACATATAATTCTAATTGGTTAGTTGATTTCTTATTTGGTGCAGAAGACTTTTCATCATTCTTCTCACGTCTAACAAGTATTAATGATATTACATCATATGAAAAAGAGTTAGTCGCTGAATTAGCTAAACAAAAGAAAAATTTGAGTTCCCAAAAGGAAACATTGCTTAATGCAAAGGCGGCGTTACAATCACAAAAGAATGCACAAGTTGATTTACAAGAAAAACTTGTTAATTTAAAAGCTACTCAACAAAAAGAAATTGCTGATAATCAGGCAGAAGCAAAGAAAGTAACAGATGCCCAAAAGAAAATAGATGCTGCATTAACTGAATTGATGTCACAAGCACCTAGCGGTGGTGGTGGCGGTGGTTCATTTGTAGCTGGATCATCTGAAGTTGGAAATGCGATTGCTCAAAAGGCACTTTCTAAAATGGGCTCACGTTATTGGTGGGGAGCTAGTGGACCAAATTATTTCGATTGTTCTGGATTAGTTCATTGGGCTCATAACAATGCTGGAGTCAAACTAGGACGTACAACTGCTGCTGGGTATTCTAGAGCTGGTAAAGGAATTTCTAAATCTCAACTTCAACCAGGTGATGTTATTACATTTAGTTATGGTAGTGGTGTTGCACATATAGGAATTTATATTGGTGGTGGAAGTTTTGTTCATGCTGCTGGACAGGGATCTGGTACAGTTGGTCAATATCCAAATCAATGCGTTAAAACTGCACAACTTGATGGATACTGGTCACGTTATGTATACAACTATAGAAGATTATATTAAAAGATTTGGGATTAAAGTCCCAAATCTTTTTTAACATCTCTTTTAATTTTTCTTAATATTTCATAACTTTCATCAAACTTACTTTGATCAACACCATTTAATGGAAGCTCTATAATTTCCTTTATTCCATCTCTACCAATAATACATGGAACACCCATATAAATATCTTTATGCTTATATTCATGATCTAAGTAGGCACTTACACATAATATCTTATTTGAGTCATCAAATATAGATAAAATAAGTTTATTAAGAGATAGCCCTATACCATAATAAGTTGCTTTCTTTCTTTCAATAATTTCATATGCTGCATTCTTTACATCATTATAGATATCATTTAAATCATGCATATCTAATTTCTTTTCATCAACATATTCCATTAATGTTTTACAACCAACATATGTATTCATCCATGATATAAAAGATGAATCACCATGTTCGCCTAAAATATATGCTTCAATATCATCACTAGAAACATCTAGATATTCGCTTAATAAATATCTCATTCTAGCAGTATCTAAAAGTGTTCCTGTTCCAATAACTCTACTCTTATCAATACCCATTACTCTATAAACGACATAACTTAAAATATCAACTGGATTACTTGCAACAATAATAATACCCTGAAATCCACTTCCTTTAATCTTAAGTGCTATATCTTTCATAATACGTGTATTGATTTGAGTTAATTCTAATCTTGTTTGTCCTTCTTTTTGATTTGCTCCTGCACAAATAACAACAATATCACTATCTCTACAATCCTGATAGGTTCCTGCTTTAACTTTAATCTTATGACTGCTATAAGGAATGCCATGATTTAAGTCCATAGCTTCTCCTTTAGCTTTTTCTTCATCTAAATCCATAAGGACTAGTTCATCTATTCCTCCAGTATTTAATAGTGAATAAGCCATACTCATTCCTACCATACCAGTTCCAATCAAAACAACTTTTCTATTTTCCTTCATTATATCACCTATATAAGTATGATATTATTTTTAAATTTTATTCAAAAAGACTTCTTAAGAAGTCTTTTTGAACATAATAATCAAACAAGCACCAATTATTGTTGAAGAAAGCAATGCTATTATAAAATGAATTGGATTATTAATAAATATAACTGTAAATATACCACCATGTGGAAACAACTGTCCACAGCCATAATACATCACTAATGCTCCTGCAATACCAGAGGCAATAATACACGGAAGATGTATTCCTTTTCTATCCTTACTCATATAAGGAATAGCCTCTTCACTAACAAAACATAACCCTTTTATCATGCATTTCCATTTTTCCTTTTGTTCTTTTTCATTAAAAGCTTTTGGATAAATTAACATTGCCAGGCCAATGGCTATTGGTGGAACCATTCCTCCAATCATAGCGGCTGACATAATTTGATACTTACCTAATATAATACTCATAATCCCAATAAAATACGCAGTTTTATTTATAGGACCACCCATATCAATTGACATCATTATACCAATAATTAATCCAATGACTATTAATGTTATTTCATTCAATACCAATTCACTCATTATTACCACTGGATTAAATTCTGACTGATTAACAAATTGTAATAACAATATCATAATGAGTGTTCCACTAAGAGGTATAAGTAGATTAGGTATTATACTTTCTATAACATTAGGAAGATATGAGAAAAGTTTTTTTAAACCTAAAACTAAATATCCTGATATAAAGCCTATTAATATAAAACTAACCATAATATGGGAATAATTTATACAGGATAAAGAAGCTACAAATGCAACAACAAAGGCTGGTTTATCACCAATACTATCTGCAATAAAAGCACTCATGATTGGTATAATTCCAAATCCAATAATCAAATAAATTATCATAGATATATCCTTTAAATATGATATTTGAAAACTCATTTCTACTACCCCATTATAATATGTATTAGGGTCACCTTTTCCAATCCATTCTAAGACAGTTTTTAAAATACCATAAATCATTAAAATCGGTATAACTTGTGATACACCATTCATTAAATGATTATATAAAGTTTTTATAAAATTGAAATTAACTCCTTTTGATGAACTCACATTATTTTCTAAAATAATTTCTTCATCACTCATTGCTTGCTCAAGTATTTCTTTAGCATTATGTATTCCCTTCGCTACTGGAACTTGTATTAATTTTTTATTAGCAAATCTCTTCATTTCCACCTTTTTATCAGCTGCAATAATTATAGATTTAGCTTTTTGAATTTCTTCTTCAGTTAATATATTTTTTATTCCACTTGCACCATTTGTTTCTACTTTAATTTTAATTCCCAACTGTTTTGCAGTTTCTTCTAATGATTTTGCTGCCATATAAGTATGGGCAATTCCTGTTGGACATGCTGTTACAGCAAGAACATCATAACTATCTTCAATTTCATCTTTGATTTCTTCTTCCATTTTCCCAGTTAAAATATTGAGGAAATCATGAGGTGTCTGGGCATTCAATAATTTATGAACTGTTGTTTCATCCATAAGTATCTGAGATAATTGCGCTAGTATTTCTAAATGTTGTGATCCTCCATCTTTAGGAACAGCAATCATAAAGAATACTTTAGCTGGCAATTGATCTAACGAATCAAAGTTAACACCTTCTTGATCTACCATTGCAACTAAAGAAGGGTAATTAACAGTTTCATCTTGAGCATGAGGAATTGCTATCATCTGTCCAACTCCTGTTGAGGATAAATTTTCTCTTGCAAGGATTGCATCTTTATATTTGTCTTTATTTTTTATATGTCCATTTTTATAATGACATTCTATCATAGCATCTAACACTTCTTGTTTATTAGAGTAATGAGAATGAAGGAGAATACTATCTTCTTTTAATAAGTCATTAATATTCATAAACAACCTCTTGTACATTCTTAAAAAGTTCTTCTACTTCCTCTTTTGTTGCTAGGTTATCTGAAAATGCACTTGCACTTCCAGTTGCAACACCCATTTTAAATGCATTGACATAATCATGTGTCTGTACATATCCTGCAATAAATCCCGCTACCATTGAATCACCTGCTCCAACTGAGTTCTTAACAGTTCCCTTTGGTGCCTCACTAAAATAAACTTTTCCATTCTGACAGATGAATAACGCCCCATCCCCAGCCATAGATACGAGAACATTTTTTGCACCCATATCTTGCAATTTTTTTGCATACTTGACTATATCATCTAATCCAGAAAGTTTCACGTGAAACATTTCTTCTAACTCATGATTGTTTGGTTTAATAAGAAATGGTCCGTTTTCAAGAACTTTCATTAATAACTCTCCTGTTGCATCAACAACAATTTCAATGCCTTTATGAGACAGTTTTTTCATAATTTGATAATAAATATCATTTGACACACATTTTGGTATACTTCCAGAAAGGACTAAAACATCCCCTTCTTTTAAATGTTTGAATTGATCATATAACTGCTGTAGATGTACTTCAGTAATTAAAGGACCATTTCCATTTACTTCACTCTCTTTATCACTTTTCATTTTAAAATTAATTCTTGAATATCCATTATGTACATCTATAAAATCAGTTTTTATATTGAAATCTTTTTCTACTCGTTCTTTTATTTCTTGTCCAGTAAAGCCAGCAATAAATCCAAATACTGTACTTTCAATTCCCAAATTATTTAAAACAATTGATACATTAATACCCTTGCCTCCTGGTAATAAATATTCTGATGTTGTTCTGTTGACTTCTCCTAATTGAAAGTGATCAACTGTTACCATATAATCAATTGATGGATTAAATGTCATTGTATATATCATAAAGATTCCTCCTTTATACTTATCTTTATTATACTTTATTTAAAAATAAAAATGAATATATTTCTATACTCATTTTTGATGATATTCTTGATATACTATATTTTTTGAAATATTTCTTTGTTTTGCAACTTCTTTAATTGCATCTTTTGCAGACATACCTTTATTAATATATTCATTCACATGTTCTTGTATACTTTGTTCAAAAACCTGTTCTTCTTCTTTTTCATTATTTCCTTCAACAACAATAACCATTTCACCTTTCATATCATCTACAACCGAAAGAATTTCTTCTATTGTACCTCTATTTATTTCTTCATGTTTTTTTGTGATTTCACGGCATAAAGCTATATTTCTATTACCAAATATTTCTAACATAACAGATAATGTTTTTTTGATACGATGTGGCGCCTCATAAAACACAATTGTTTCTTTATATTTTCTTAATAAATCTAGTTCTTTCTTTTTACGCTTATCTAAATGATCTAAAAAACCATAAAAAAGGAATGGTTGTGGTGCTATACCTGAAACGACTAAAGCATTTAAACAAGCATTAGATCCTGAAATAGGAACTACATTAATATTGTTAACAATACATTCCTTTACTAATTCATATCCTGGATCACTAATTGCAGGATATCCTGCATCACTTACTAAGGCTAAATCATGACCTTCTAATAGAAGATTTATAATTTTAGGAATAGATGTCACCAAATTATGTTCATGATGTGATATTAATTTTGTTGTAATTTCAAAATGATTAAGCAATTTTACAGTATTTCTTGTATCTTCTGCAGCTATAAAATCAACATTTTTAAGTGTATCCACAGCTCTATAGGTCATTTCACTTAAATTACCTATTGGTGTTGCAACAAGAAATAATGTTGGTTGCTGATTTTCAAAACTTTTTTGTCTATTCATCACTATTTTCTCCAAACATTTGTTTTATCTCTTTTGTATATGTTCCATCAGCTTCATGAGCATATAAAGGGGATTCAATTTTTAACCCTTTATTTCCTTTATACATTCCTTCAATAAGAAATATATGTGATTCCCTCCCAACTTTAGGATATACAAATCTTACTCTTTTTGGTTCTATACCATATTTTTGCATACAATTAATAATTTCTATCATACGATCTGGTCTATGTACCATAGCAAATCTACCTTTATTATCAAGGATTGTAGCAGCACATTTTATAATTTCATCTAAACTAATCTTGATCTCATGTCTGGCAATTTGTAAATACTCATTATCATTAAGATTACTTCTTTCTCCTACTTTAAAGAAAGGTGGATTACATACAATAAGTTTAACTTTCATTTGTTCATGTTTGACATACTCTTTAATATCACTATGAATAATTTGAATTTGATGATCTAAATGGTTCATTTCAACATTCTTTTTAGCAAGTTTAACTGCTTCCTCTTGTATTTCTATTCCTATAATCTTTTTATCAGTTCTTCTTGTTAATAATAATGGTATAGCAGCATTATTAGTACCAAAATCAATAATTTCATTAATATCCTTATTAAGAGTACAAAAATTAGCTAATAAAACAGTATCCAAAGAAAAGTTAAACATATCTTTTCTTTGAATAATTTTCATGTTTTTATAAGCTAATAAATAATTAGTGACTTCGTTGGTCATGTTTATGATCCTTCTGAGGTAAAATTTTAATATCACTTAAAGGTACAAAAGAAATATTTCCATCATGTTCTATCTTAACAAGATCACTAATGACGTTTAGACCAACAACACGAACTATTTTATCTTCGTATCTCACACGAGACCCAATCTTTGGAAAACGTTTTTTTTCAATTGTATATGCCTCATCTTCATACTTAAGACAACAAAGTAAGCGACCACAAGCCCCTGATATCTTATCAATATTAATAGCAAGCATTTGATTCTTTGCCATATTAATAGAAACACCATCAAATTCACCTAAAAATGACGAACAGCATAATGGTAAACCGCAAGACCCCAATCCACCTATAATTTTTGATTTATCACGAGGTCCAATTTGGCGCAATTCAATTCTACACTTAAAAACACTTGCTAATTCTTTAAGAAGTTCTCTAAAATCAACACGACTTTCTGATGTATACATAAATATAACCTTTGAAGCATCTAGTGTATATTCACAATTAACAAGATGCATATCTAGTTTATACTCTTTTATAATATCTCGACATATTTCTAATGATTTGATTGCTTTTGTCTTATTAAACTCATACAAATCTAAATCTGCACGATTGGCACGTCTTTTAATTCTTTTTAATTCAGTATCTAGATTGAATTCAGATATATCTTTAAGTTCTGTAATCATCTCACCTAATTCTAATCCTCTCACTGTTTCAACAACGACTTTTTCTCCTTTATGTATATCTAAATCAGTAGAAAAGTAATATGACTTACCAACATTATTAAAACGTATAAGAGCTAATTTTTCTTCCATAAAATCTCCTTTCTATATTTTACACATCATACTATCAATTAATAGCATAACATTTGCATTTGTATTTAATAAATACTCAGTATTTAAAACTAAATCTATCTTTCTAACAATTTCATCATCTGTATCATCTACTCTTTCATATAAACTTCTAAATGATGGATATGTTAAACTCATAGAATGTTTCACGTGAAACAAATCTCTTAATCCAAGAACTAACATATTTAGAAATAATTGAACTTTCTCTTTATCCTTGTGATTTTTCATCAAATGTGTTTGAACATTTATAACAAGATTATCTCTATGACAATATAAATCCTCTATAAAATGAAAGACTTCCAATTTTAATGCTTCTAATAATTCAGACTCAATATATGGTTGACATTCATCATATGTGTCAAACAGTTCAGACAAAACATTAATATCATCCTCAGGTATATCATCATTTATAAGTTGACTTTTCAACAATTTCTTTGAACTTGGTAATAATTGGATAACCTGACAACGTGATTGTATTGTAGGAAGCACACGACTCAAGTTTTGGCATGTGAAGATTGCATATACTCCAGCAATAGGTTCCTCTAATATCTTCAATAGACTATTCATAGCCTCAGGTGTTGAATTTTCAATGTTTTCTAACAGATATATTTTTGCCTTCCCTTCCATTGAAGATTTTGCAAATTGTTCTTGAATATACTCAACACTACCTTTTTTTATTGATTCGTCCTTACCGTTAAAATAAATTAAATCACCATAGTTATGTTCATCAATACGTCTGCAATCATTACATTGATTACAAGCTAATATCTCCTGACTACATATCAAACTTTTTGCTATATAATGAGCAGCTAACCCACTGTTTTTCCCAACAAGTAGAAAAGCATGTGAAATTTTCGAACTTGTAAAACTTTTTATCAATATCTGATATAAAATAGGTTGCTGTTGCTTTAAATCATCATGAAAACTCATATAACATCTCTAATTCTTTCCAACACTTGTTGAAATACACCTTCTATATTCTGACTTGCATCAATTTTTACAATACGTTCAGGAAACATATCACAAATAGAAAGGTATCCTTGATATACATTTTTATGAAAATCAATTTTCTCTAAATCTAAACGATTAACTTCACGATCTTTATTTGCATAAACTCTTTCTAAACCATCTTCTGGCTTAATATCAAAAAAGATTGTTCTTTTAGGTAGAATGTTTTCTGTTGCAAATAAATTCATTTCATAAACTTCTTTCATTCCAATGCCTCTGGCAATACCCTGATAAACCATTGAACTATCAACAAATCTATCACAAATAACAATTTCTCCTCGATCTAATGCAGGGATTACCTTTTCTACTAAATGCTGGCGTCTACTTGCAGCATAAAGCAAAGCCTCTGTTTTTCTATCCATATTTGTATATTGAACATTATGAATAATATCACGTATCTTTTCAGCTATCTCTACACCACCTGGTTCTCTAGTTAAAGTTACTTGATATCCTTCTTTATCTAAAGCCTCTTTAATTAAAGCAGCAATTGTTGTTTTACCACTACCTTCTCCACCTTCAAAAGTAATAAATACTCCTGGCATTTATAACACCTCATTTCTTTCTCTATTATATAAAAAATCAGACAAGATATAAAGCATTATTTAAGAATTCACTAAAGGATAAATTTTAAAACAATACAGAGTATAACACCAAATATATCAAATAAAGAAATCATAATAATATTAAATATATTAAGTGTTAACGTTATATGTGTTATAGATTCAAAAGAATTGAAGACAAATATAAATAATGTTGCAAATAGCAACCTAATGAAAACTCTTGTTATTCTTTTTATCAAAAAATCACCTCATTAACTATATGAGATGATTTATAATTTCTTTCGTCCTTCTAATGATTTTAATAAAGTTAATTCATCCGCATAATCAAGATTACCACCAATAGGCAAGCCATTAGCAATTCTTGATGCTGGTATATTGTGTTTAGCTAATAATTTAGCTAGAAAAAGAGCTGTTGTTTCTCCCTCTCTCGTAGGATTTGTCGCAATAATAACCTCTTGGATATTTTCATTTAATCTGTCAAATAATGATTGAATATTTAAATCCTCTATTGTTTTACCATCCATAATTGACATAGTTCCATGTAGAACATGATATAATCCATGGTATTCTTTTAACTTTTCCATTGCATAAACATCTTTAGGAGATTCAACTACACAAATTGTTGATTGATCTCTTGTCTCATCATCACAAATTTCACAAATTTCACCTTCACAAATATGACCGCATTTCTTACAGTATCGAATATTTGTTTTAAAATCAACTAATGCACTTGAAAATCTTTGAACATGTTCAAAATCCATTTCTAATACATGATAAACCATACGCTCAGCACCCTTAGTACCAATTCCAGGTAACATTTTAAAACATTCAACAAGTTCTTCAAAACTACTAGGATATTCCATTATAGAAATGCAGATACATCAACACCATTTGTTGCTTTATTTAATGTATCTTCCCTTTCTTTTTCTATTTTCTGAACTGTTTGATTAATTGTAATCATTATTAAATCTTCAATATCTTCTTTGCTATCAATATTTAACAATGACTGATCTATATGTAATTCAGTAATTGAAAGATTTCCTTTCATTTTTCCAGTAATCAACTCATTTTGTGAAATAATATCAAACTCTTTTTCATTAAATTGTTTTTTTAGTTTATTTACTTTTCTTTGCATTTGTTGTGCTTGTGCCACTAAATTATTAAAATTCATATCTAATCCTCCTTAAATTCAACTATATCACCGAAAAGTTTAATTGCAAACTCTTGTGCTTCATTTAAATCAACATGATCTAGATCATGTGAATCAATATGCTTTAAAGTTAATTCATGTGGTGGTGGTAATTGTCCTTTTTTCTTTAAATCAATAAATTGACTTCTCATATGTATCCATTCATCTTGTTGAATAGCAATAAATCTATATTCCTGACCCAATATTTCTGTTAAAAAGTGACTTAATTGTTTGTAATTTTTGTAATAATTTACAGCATTAACTGCAGGCTGAAACTCGAACGAAATCACAAGCCCTCCTGGACAGGCTGCAACTGCTGACCCATCACATAACATTGATGCACTTTTTGCAGTATTCAAATTTGCTAAATATCTTTTGATAATTGGCCATCTTTCCTGAATTGTTTCTAATACTTCTCTCTTGGCTTGAACAAGAATATTCATAATATCATTTGGATCTACTTTGACATCATCATCAACATTTGATTCCACTTCTTCTTGTTTTTCAAATTCAAAAACAGGAACTTCTTCTATCTCAGATACTTCTTCTATTGGTTCACCTATCATCATATCAACTATAGGTTCATCATCAATAATAGGTTCTTGGATAATTGGTTCTATTTGAACTTGATTCACTTGCATAATGTCATCCAATGTTACTTCAGTGGGTGTGTCATCTAAAACTGGAGTAGACTGTGAAATACTAGTTGGTTCTTCAGGAATAGAAACTGTCTGCATAGGTGTTATCATTTCATTCTTAACCTGATTACACATTTTTAATATAGCCAATTCAAAATAAATAGTTGGATTAATAACTTTTGCATACTTTTCACTTGCATCCATTAAAATATCTATAAACTCTAATGCTTCTTCACATGATATATGAGGAACAATCATATCCAGATAATACTTAGACAAAACGAATAAAATAGATTCATCACTAGTATTTCTATAGATAACAACATCCTTTAATATATCAACAAGATCTAAAGTCAAACGTTTAATATCTATTCCATTCATTTTCATTTCTTCTAATAATGTTAATGCTTTTTTCATATCTTTTGTAAGTAAGACTTTTAGAAAATCAATCTTATTTTCTAATGATACAATACCATATATCTGATTAACATCTTGAACAGTTAAATGTTTGTCATTAAATGCTAAACATTGTTCTAAGATTGATAAAGCATCACGCATTCCACCATCAGCTAATTTAGCTATCATTTCTAATGCTTCATCATCACATATATTATGTTCATTTGCAATGACATCTTTCATTCTTTGTATGATATCCTGCATACTCAACTTAGTGAAATCAAAACGCTGACAACGAGAAATAATTGTTGGTAATATTTTATGCGGTTCAGTTGTTGCAAGTATAAAAACCACATGAGCTGGTGGTTCTTCCAATGTTTTGAGAAGAGCATTAAATGCTCCAGTAGACATCATATGAACCTCATCTATAATATAAACTTTATATTTTCCTTGAGTTGGTGCATATTTGACTTTTTCAATAAGACTTCTGACTTCTTCAACACCATTATTACTAGCAGCATCTATCTCAATAACATCAGGATGTGTTCCTAAAGTAATTTCCTGACAATTTTCACATTCATCACAAGGTTTTGAGTCTCCTGTACAATTGATTGCTTTTGCTAATAACTTTGCAATAGTCGTTTTTCCTGTTCCACGTGGACCACAAAAAAGATAAGCATGTGCTATTTTATTTTCTTCAACAGCATGTCTGAGTGTTGTAATAATATGTTCCTGTCCAGCAACATCTTCAAATTTTTGAGGACGATACGCTCTATATAATGTTTTATAAGCCATTTTGATCAACTCCTTTGTCAATTATAGCACATTTTAGAGACCATCAAAAGATAATAAAAGATATCTTTCGATATCTTTAACATCCATCAGCAATAACTGATAAAATATCAATAAATATATTGATAAAATCTAAATATAATTCTAAAGCTGATAATAATGCAGCACTTTCTACTTCATGATACTCTGCCTCTTCATACATAATTCTTGCTTTTTGTAAATCATATAAAGTCATACCAGAAAAAATAATAAGATCCAAAAAAATAATGACATAATACATTATAGAACTTTGCAAGAAATATAAAATAATATATCCAATGATAAGTATTGGAAGAACACTCAAACAGATCTTACCAATTGGTGAGAAATCAAAATTTGTATACTTCTCTATTGTATATAATAATCCAAAATACGCACATGTTAACCCAAATGCTAGAATACTTGCGAGAGGAGCAACCATCTGAATCCATAGTGATAAAGTTATACCATTAATTATTGAATAAATAATAAAGTATCTTTTTGCAGATTTTATTGAAAGTTTAGATAATTTTAAAGCTAATAAAATAACAAAAACAATTTCTAATAGACTAGAAACAATAAGTAATATTAAATACCCTATTTCAAAGATTTCTATGAAATTTATTAAAGATAACATAGTTGATGTTATTGTTGTAATGAGTAAAGCTATGAATAACCATTTTAACATAATAGCTTTAAAGTTTGTGTATGGCATCTTTTCGACACTATATTCTCCGTCCATATAATTCATCTCCTATTTAAAATATAAATAATTCAGATGAACTTACTATAAATAAGATGTGTAATTTTTATGTACGATTTCTTTTTAATTTAAAATAACTGGATAATAAATAACAACATTTTTCTTCTAAAATACCACCTATAACTTCTGGATGATGATTGAATTCATGATATTTTAAATATTCAGATATACCATGCCATCTTTGCCCACTAGCACCATACACAACTCGTTTCATACGACTTTGTATAATTGCTCCACTACACATAATACAGGGCTCTAAAGTAGTATAAAGTGTACAATCTTCTAAATGCCACGTTCCTAATTTTAAACATGCTTGTCGAATTGCTAACATTTCTGCATGTGCAGTAACATCATGCAAAGTTTCCTTTTGATTATATGCTTCAGCAATAACTTGACATTCCTGATTCACAATTATTGCACCAATAGGTACCTCATCAAGTTCTTTTGCCAATAGAGCTTGTTGGTATGCATATTCCATATATTTAACATCATCCATATATTTAACTCCTTTGAAAAAAGCCACTACACATAAACGGACATTCTTAATGCTGCTACCTTCCGGTCCTGACATGGTTCGAAGCCGCCTATTGTAATGGCAAGGTTTATTATAACAAGAATTGACTCACAAATCAATAATGTAATTTATTCTTTTTCATAAATGTCTGATAATCTTTATTCCATTGTACATATTTAGGATTATCACGATGATCAGTTAACTCATAGTTCTCTTTTAAATATTGTCCTAAAAACTTTGTGATTTTAGAAGCACCAGAATAATTCAAATGATTTCCCCCATCACGTGTATCAGTCTGCCAGTCAAATCCAGTATCAAATTGATCAATATTAAAATCTATAAAAGGAATATTTAGAGATTTGGATAATCTTTGAACAGATTCATGACGTTTTGTTGTTGCTGTTGTAGCTGATGGAAACCATACAAACATAACTTCAGCTCCATGATCATGCGCTAAATCAATAAACTTCTTTAAATACATTTGTGTCGTTTGTGTTATTGAAGCATTACGATTCTTAGCTAAATACTTAAACCCATCAGGATTAGATTTAATATTATTATGGAAAATATATCCTTTAGACTCCATACGTGTCTTATAATCTGGATCTCTATCTTGAAAATCATTGACAGTTAAATCTTTCCAACGACTATGATATTCAAATAGAGGAAATGCATATTTTAATGCATTATTAATTGCTTCATCAATATCTTCAGCTTCATTTTTAGAAAATAACTCATCTACTTCTAAAATAACTACCTTAGGTTTTTGACATGTTAAAACTTCTTTTAACATATAATATGCCGCAAATATACTTTGTTGTGGTTCTGCACATACATATGATGTATACCCTTGTTCATTCCATATTTGTAAAGGATTCATAGCACTATATAAATCACTATTACCAATAGCCAGAACATCTACAGTATTTTTATTTTCACCATAGAATCCTCTTGCATTTTCATACTTAATTCCGCTTTGATTGCTATTATTTTTAGGTACAAATATAGGAGAAATATAGACCAATAAAAAAGCACAAATAGATAAAAAAATAACAATTTTAGAAATATTTAAAATATGTTTTTTCATATCAACTTTTTCTTCCATTATCTTTTCCTCCTAAAATTGTGCATAGATAAAGCTAACAATATCATAACCTCTACCATATGCTCCAAAAATAATAACAACAAATAATCCAACAATATAAAATGTCCATCTAGGAACAATATTCCATTTTGCAATACTTTTTCTAATCTCAATCCCTTTTTCTTTAAATAAACCAACAATAAATACAACAATAGTTCCAATTAATACAACCATAATATCATTAACACTCAAGCCCAAATGTGCTAAAACAGATATATCAAAATTAAAATTATCAAAGCATGAAATAAACATATGGAAAGCACTAGATAATGTATCAGCTCTAAATATTAACATTCCAATATTGACAATAAGAACAGTTCTTAATACCTGAAATATATGAAAATATCGAGTTTCTTTATTGATATGTAAAGCATTTTTTACTTTATAAAATACTGGTTCCATAAACATACCAATAACCATAATAATATAGTAATACATACCATACATAACATATTTCATACTTGCTCCATGCCATAGACCATTACAAATCCAAACAAAAAACAAAGCAGTTGTTGCAGGTAATAATTTAGATAAATATTCATTACAGTGATTTCTTACAAAATGATTAAATTTCTTAAATGGATTAGATAAAGAAACACTATAAAAGACATAATCTCTTAACCAAGCTCCTAAAGTTATATGCCATCTCTGCCAGAATTCATTAATACTCTTAGCAAAGAAAGGCTGTTTAAAGTTATCAGGTAAATGAACACTAAATATCTGTGCACTACCTCTCACAATATCCATTGCACCAGAAAATTCTGTATACAACTGAATTGTATAAAATATAATTGCAAATACGACACTTATTCCTGAAAATTTCAAATAATCACCAAAAACAAAATTAACGAGCATATTAGCTCTATCAGCAATAACAATCTTTTTAAACATTCCCCACAAAATTAATTGAGTTCCTTGTGTTAAATTCTCATAATGAAAAGAATGTCCTTCATATAATTGATGTGCAACTTGATCATACCTTGCAATAGGACCTTCGACAATTGTGGGAAAGAAAGTTAAGAATAATGCAACTCTCCCAAAATTACGATCAGCTTTATACTTACCTCTATATACATCAATAACATAACTAATAGCCTGTAAAGTATAAAAAGAAATACCTAATGGTAGAAAAAGTTTTAACATCGGTATATGAATATTAAGAAAATCAAATAATGCAAAATTCAATACATCTGCAAAAAAGTTATAATACTTTAAAAAGACCAATGCTCCTAAATTAATCAACAACATAAGAATGACAACCATTTTCTTTTGCCATAATAACTTTTCTTTAAACTCTTTTTTCTGTTGTCGATCTAATAGCTTCTTTACACTTGTAAAGAGATCATTTATTCTATTGAGCCATATTGCACTTAAATAAACAGATAAAGTCGTTAACAAAATAAAAATGACTAACCATAAGCGACTAGCTGCAATATAATATAAATAACTTGCTGATAATAAAACAATCCATTTATACTTTTTAGGAAACACAGTATAGAAAAGAAATGTGCTTCCTAAGAAAAGTATTAAATAGACATAAGTTGTATAAGCCATAAATTATCCTTCGTCTTGCAAACGAGTAATTAAAGCATACATTGCTTCAACAGATTGAAAATTTTCAGGTAAAATATCTAATGGTGTAATTTCAATATCAAATTCATCATTTAACTCTACAGTTAAATTCATAACATCTAAAGAATCTAAAATTCTATCATCAATTAAACTCTTTTCATTTTCAAAATCAACACCAGGTTTTAATCCTTTTAAAATATCTAATAATTCTTCCACTCTATTTTCCTCCCATTTCCTCATAATGACCCTTTAGCCATTTTCTATCGATTTTTCCGTTTTGATTATACGGCATTAACTTCACTTTGACAATAACATTCGGATACATATAATGAGGAATTTTATCAGAAACCCCTTCCATTATCCCTTTATCATCAATTTTACCAGTATATATCAATACAATTTTATCTTTAATCTCATCAAAAATAACTGCACAACTCTGTATTTTCTCTAAAGAATTCACAGCTGCTTCAATTTCACCTAACTCAATACGATATCCCATATGTTTAATTTGGAAATCTTTACGTGTAATATAAATCAATTCACCACGTTCATTATATTTAACCAAATCTCCAGTACGATAAATCATTTCAGGGTATGCTTTATTCAAAGGATTTTGTACAAATGCCTCCTTTGTCTTTTCATCATTATAATAATATCCTAAAGCTAAGAATGAACCTCTTACACATAGTTCACCTTCACGGTCATCACTAACCTCTTGGTCATTTTCATCTAATAAAAAAACATCACAATTTTCACAAGCTTTACCAATTGGTAAGACCTCATCATCATTAAACTCACGATCAACAATATAATAAGTACAAATATCCGTTGTTTCAGTAGGACCAAATAAGTTTGCATACATTGCATTTGGTAACTTCTTACGCCAATAATTTAATTGTTTTGTAGGCATAACCTCTCCAGCAAATAAAATTTTATCAACATATTCTAACATTAGATAGTCTAATACTTTTAAATTTGCAACAATGCATAATGCTGATGGAACCCAATAAATTGTATTCACTTTCTTTTCATTCATATATTCAATAAGCTTAATTGGGAATGAAAATAATGTTTTAGGTAATATATGTAAAGTTGCTCCTGCCATAACTGTACTATAAACATCAGAAACTGACATACTAAAATAAAATGGTGTTTGACTTCCAAATTGTGTTTCTTCAGTAATATTAAATGTTTCTTTATACCAAGATGCATAATTAATGACATTACGATGTGATAAAACTGCACCTTTAGGAACACCTGTTGAACCCGAAGTAAAGAGTGCATATAATGGATCAGTATCAATCATTTGATTTCTAACTTTCATTAATTCTTCACAATTAATCTCTGTTTCCATCATATCTTCATAAAAACATACAGTTTCATGTAATGACTGAGCAAGTTCTTGATGTGCATAATCAGAAATTAATGCTATTGGATGCAATGTTTCAAAAATTGTTTCTATGCGATCTTTGGGCATAAAAGAATCAATCACAACATAGAAATTCCCACTATAAACAACACCAAAAAAACTAGATAAACTTTCAACACTCTTATCCATTAATACAGCAATAGGTTGTCTTTTTTTATGAAGTGATAATAAATATGAACCAATTTTTTGTGAACATTCAAGACATTCACCATAAGTCATCTCACGTTTATCATCAGTAAAAGCAACTTTTGTAAAATATAACTTAGAAGATTCTTCTAAATATTCTAGGATGTTTTTCATAAATGATCCCCTTTCTAAAATACAATGTCATTCTAACAAAAGAATGTGTAAATCTTGTGAAAAACAAAGAAAAGATTTTCTAAAGAAAAAAATGGAGTTTTCCTCCATTTTAACATATCTTATCTTTTCCACCCATATAAGGACGTAAGACTTCAGGAATATTAATCGTTCCATCCTCATTATAGTTATTTTCAATAAAAGCAATTAAAGCACGCGTACTTGCTAAAACAGTATTATTTAAAGTTGCAACATAGTATGTTCCCTGTTCTCCTTTTGTACGAATACCTAAACGTCTTGCTTGAGCATCTCCCAATGTAGAACAAGATCCAACTTCAAAATATTTTTTTTGTCTTGGCGACCATGCTTCTACATCACAAGATTTTTCTTTTAAATCTGCTAAATCACCACTACAGCATTCCAATGTTCTTACTGGAATATCTAAACTTCTAAACAATTCTACAGTATAAGACCACATCTTATCATACCATTCCATAGCATTCTCTGGTTTACATAAAACAACCATTTCCTGTTTTTCAAATTGATGAACACGATAAATACCACGTTCCTCTATACCATGAGCACCAACTTCTTTTCTAAAACATGGAGAATAAGAAGTCATTGTAATAGGTAAATCCTCTTCTTTCACAATTTGATCTTTAAATTTACCAATCATACTATGTTCACTTGTACCAATTAAGTAAAGATCTTCTCCTTCAATCTTATACATCATTGCATCCATTTCTTCAAAAGACATAACACCAGTCACAACATCACTTCTAATCATAAAAGGTGGAATACAATATGTGAATCCCTTATCAATCATAAAATCTCTAGCATAAGAAATCATCGCAGAAGATAAGCGAGCAATATCTCCCATTAAATAATAAAAACCATTTCCACTCGTTCTTCCACTTGCATCCTTATCTAAACCATTAAATTTTGCAATAATATCAGCGTGATAAGGAATTTCATAATCAGGAACAATAGGTTCACCATATTTTTGAATTTCAACATTTTCACTATCATCTTTACCAACAGGTACTGTAGAATCAATAAAATTAGGTATCTTCATCATAATTTCTTTCAATTTAGGACCTAATTCTTCCTCTTTTGCTTCTAAATCTTTTAAAAGGTCAGCCATTTCACTAACTTTCTTTTTATTAGATTCAGCTAATTCTTTCTTACCATCACGCATAAATTGTCCAATTTCCTTAGATAACTTATTACGCATAGCACGAAGCTCACTTGCTTTTGTTAATGTTTCACGATACATTTTATCTAAATCAAATGCTTCATCAACCAAATGTAAACGATCATGCTGGAATTTCTTTTTCATGTTTTCTTTGACTGCTTCTGGATTTTCTCTTAATTTTGCTATATCAATCATTTTTTTCTCTCCTTTTAATAAAATAAAAAGCACCTTTGTAAAGGGACGAATTAATCGTGGTGCCACCCTCATTCTTATCTTACGATAACTTTATATGAGATAACGGATCAGCCGGAAGTGATTAGCTTCTCTTGTTGGGAGATTTCAATAACAGCCAATACTGATTTTCACCAACCATCAGTTCTCTACGATTGTCTGTTATTTACTTAACCAACGCATCGATTTAACACATAGATTATACCACAATGATATATAAGTTCAAACATAAAATTAATTATTGTAAACATCTTCATTTAACATATTTTCTTTTTTAGCAACAATAATTGATGTTGAAGAATCACCAACAACATTTAATGATGTGACGAGCATCTCAATAGGTCTATTTATTGCAAGAATTAATGAATATGCAAGTAATGCAGCATCATTTGTATAACCCATTCCCGTTAATATTGTAAATAAGATGACTGCACCTGCTCCTGGAGCAGCTGGTGTACCAATAGAAGCAATCAATGCCAATATAGCAATGACAGCCATAGAAGTGAAAGTCACATCATAGCCAGAACTTGCTGCTACAAATATAGCTGCAATAACTTGCATAATAGCCGTTCCATCCATATTAATCGTCATTCCTAAAGGTAAAGTAAATGATGCAATTTGTTCACTTACCCCCATTTCCTCAACTGTTGTTTTTTTATTTAAAGGAAGTGTTGCAGCACTAGACGATGTTGAAAAACCAAATAAAGCAACTTTTGCTATTTTTTTCATAAATGGTTTCGGATTGACTTTTGCCATAATCATTAAGTATAGAGGAAAAGCAATCACTAAATAAACAAGCAAAGCAATCAAAACAGTCACAACATATGCCAAAGCAGGCATTAAGTAATCAATACCATATGCTGCAAATGTTCTCGTTAATAGACAAAAGATAGCTATAGGAGCAAATTTATTAATAATAAATGATAAACAAACCGAAATAATATCACTTAACTCAATTAATAGCTTCTTTAATGTTTTTGTTTTCTCTTTTAATTGATTCATAGCAAGTCCAATCGCAACAGCTAAGAATACAATAGCAAGGACTCCACCATTATTTGAAAAAGCCGAGAACAAATTATTAGGAACAATAGATAAAACAATACTTAAAGGATTCGTTCCAACAATTCCTTCTTTAATCACAACATCTGCCACTTCAACAGTATTAAATGCTCCTGTACTATAAACAAAAGCACCAATAATACCAGCAAAAATCAAAGCACAAAGAGTAGTTATAAAAAAAGTTAAAATTGTTTTAGAAGAAATTCTTCCTAATTTCTTTGTATCAGTAATCACACATATTGCTAAAGTTATAGATACAAATACCATAGGTACAATAATCAGTTGTAAAGAATTCACAAACAATTGACCTATAATATAAAACAAACCAATGGCACTTGTTGCGCCTTCTGCTGTAATATCTTGAAAAAAGATGTTATTAATAGTATTCCATGTAGAACTCTGTCCACTAGCCAACAAATTTTCTCTTAACATAATACATCCAAATCCAGCTAATAGACCACAAATCAAAGCAATAACCATCTTTAATGCAAGTTTTTTCCCATTTTTACTTGTATTCATAAGCAACCTCCTAAAAAAATACCCAAATTGTTAACATTATACTATATCTATTATTTTTTTCAATATTAGATTAAAAAATAAACCTAAAATTAGGTTTATTCAGTAATCGTAATATTCACTTTATATTCATCTTTAAGATCCATTGATTTAATAAAAGTTCGAATTGTTTCTTCTGCTTTTTCTTGAGCTTCTTTTATAAAACCTTTTTCTTTCACTCTTGTTTCCATTTTATCTTTTTGATCAATCGCAAACTGATTATAATCAGTAATACTGATTTGATTAAAGATATTCTTAGTTTCATCAAAAACTTCAATACTCTTTTCATCAATTTCATGTGATAGAATTTTAGCAGTTGGAACTTTGATATCAATTGCCTTACCACTCACTTTTACTTCTACAACACTCATATCAATACCTGCTTTGATTTTACCATCATATGAAATAATAAAACTCTTTGTTGTAAAAGGAACTTTCCAGCCATAAAAAGTAGCTTGATTTTCAAATTTTCCCATATTTGTATAATTATATTCTACAGTTGCTAGTTCACTAATACTTTGGATTTGTTGTGATAAAAGATCACTTGTTATCTGTGTTGGTTCTTCTCCACTTGGCCATATCTTACCAACAAAGAAAAATACAACAGCAATGACAACAATAATAATTATATTTTTAAAAGTTTGATTAATATGTATTTTCTTTTCATTTGCCATTTTTCTCACCTACTTTAGATTTATTGTAGAAGAGATTTAAAAATTTGTCAAATTATGTTGATATTTATGTTAAAATAATTTTAAGGAGTGGTGTTTATGAAGAAAAATGGAATTATAATCATTGGAATATGCCTAAGTCTATGTTTACTTTTTGCAGGATATCAGATAAAGTTATCAATGCCTAAAACATATTATTTGCCACAACAAAATATTATCTATATGGATTATAGAGAAAATATTAACATTAAAAATACTATTGCAGATATTGAGAAAATTGAATATCCAATGACTATAGAAGTAACAAATTTTGAATCTTATAATCGCTATATAGCGATAATGACAAAATATGATAATCAAAGATATTTCTATTTATTTAAAAGAAAAATGAGTGATTATTATTATGTAATTCATAAATATAAAATGTCATTAACTGATGAAAATATTTATTATATACATATTGATAATTTAGTATTTATCTTTGGATATAATCAGTATGCTACCAATTTAAATATTTCTGTTCCAAATTCTCATACATATATTGGTAATGAATTTTCTTATCAAAATTCAAATATTATGATTTGTTTACTTGATAATAAAAATGATATTGGACCTATTCGTATTTACGATAATCAAGGAACACAATTAACAGAAGCAAAAAAGTGCGAATAATCGCACTTTTATTCTTCACTATTTTCTACTGTTTCCTCAGATTCTTCCTCTTCAGCTTTTTCAACAACTTCAACACTAGAAACTGTAGCTCCTTGAGAAACTTTAATCAAACGAACACCTTGTGTATTTCTACCAGCCATTTTGACTTGTTCCATTGGTAATCTGATGACAATACCTTCACTTGTAATGATTAATAAATCTTCATCACCATTTACAGCTCTTAAAGCAACTAACTGACCAGTCTTTTCAGTTGTATTGATTGTTTTGACACCTTTACCACCACGATGTGATTCACGATAATCACCTATAGGAGACATTTTACCATAACCATTTTCACTAATTGCCATGATAAATTGACCTTCTCCATTTGTTGTCATACCAATAACATGACCACCATCAACATTAATACCTCTTACTCCAGATGCAGTTCTTCCCATTGGACGAACATCACTCTCTTTAAATCTAATCAATTTTCCATTAGATGCAGCAACTAATATTTCATCATGATCTGTCGTTAATTTAACAGCTACTAATTGATCTTCATCTCTTAAATTAATCGCAATCTTTCCTGATTGACGAATATTTTTAAATTCATCAATTGATGTTTTCTTAACTAAACCACTCAATGTAACAAAGAATAAATATAAATCTTTATCTTCTTCAATATCATCCTTACGAATAGATATCATAGATTTCACATACTCATCTTTATCTAAATTCAATAAATTAACAACTGGTAATCCTTTAGCTGTTCTTCCAAATTCAGGAACATTATATCCTTTAAGACGATAAACCTTACCAAAGTTCGTAAAGAATAATAAATCATCATGAGTACTCATATTAATTAAAGAATCAACAATATCATCTTCATTTGTACCCATACCTTTGATACCTCTACCACCTCTATTTTGAGTTTTATAAGTATCTACAGGTGTACGTTTGACATATCCATTTGTTGTTAAAGAAATAATAACATCTTCAACAGGAATTAAATCTTCATCTTCTAAATCAAATGTACCTTGAATAATTTCAGTCCTTCTTTTATCAGCAAATTTATCTTTAATCTGTAATAATTCTTCTTCAATAATTGATAAAATACGTTCTCTATTTTCTAAAATATCTTTTAAATCTGCAATGAAGGCTAATAATTCATTCAATTCATTCTCTATTTTTTCTCTTTCCAAACCAGCTAATCTTTGTAATTGCATTTCACGAATAGCTTTCGCTTGTCTTTCAGACATATCAAATTCATCCATCAATCTTTGTTGAATAACTTCAGTTGTTCTTGATGAACGAATTAATTCAATAATAGCATCTATTTGATCTAATGCTCTTTTTAAACCATCTAAAATATGAGCACGATCTTCAGCTTTCTTTAAATCATAAGCTGTTCTTCTTTTAATAACTTCTTCTTGATGATCTAAGTAATAGGTAATCATCTGTTTAAGTGTTAATGTCTGTGGTTCATTATTAACCAATGCAATAGAATTAACACCGAATGTTGTTTGTAATGAAGTTAATTTAAATAATTGATTTAAGATAACTTCTGGTTGAACATCTTTCCGTAATTCAATAACAATTCTAATACCTTCTCTATTCGATTCATCACGAATTTCAGTAATACCTTCAATTCTTTTCTCTTTAACATGTTCAGCCATTTTCTCAATTAAACGCGCTTTATTAACCATATATGGTATTTCAGTCACAATAATGGCTTTTTTACCACCATGAATATCAATAATATCTGTTTTTGCACGCATTATTATTAATCCATTACCAGTTTCATAAGCTTTTTTAATGGCAGATTTTCCTAAAATATATGCTCCTGTAGGAAAATCAGGACCTTGTATATAGTTTTCCATTAATTCCATAATTGTAATATCAGGATTATGAGAAACTGCTAAAATGGCATCAACAATTTCACCTAAATTATGTGGTGGTATATTTGTTGCCATACCAACAGCAATTCCAGTTGTTCCATTAACTAATAAATTGGGATATCTTGCAGGTAAAACTTCTGGTTCTGTTTCTTCACCATCATAGTTAGGTACAAAATTAACAGTGTCTTTGTTTATATCTTTCACAAGTTCCATTGATATTTTAGACATTCTTGCTTCAGTATAACGAGCTGCGGCAGCACCATCACCATCAATTGAACCAAAGTTTCCATGTCCATCTACGATCATATAACGATATGAGAAATCTTGAGCCATACGTACCAATGCTTCATAAATTGAAGAGTCTCCATGAGGATGATATTTCCCCATAACTTCTCCAACAATACGAGCAGATTTCTTATATGGTTTATCACTATAACATCCTAATTCATTCATCCCATGAACAATTCTACGTTGAACTGGTTTTAATCCATCTCTAACATCAGGTAATGCTCTTTGAACAATAACTGACATAGCATAGTTGATGAATGATTGTTTCATTTCAGATGTTAACGGTCTTTTTTTAATTCCACGTTCTTCCATTGTTTTCTCCTTTACTATAAATCAAGTTCAGCTTCTTGGGCATTTTCTTGAATGAATTCACGTCTCGGTTCAACTTTTTCTCCCATCAGCATATCAAACATAGCATCAGCTTGCATAGCATCATCTAAATCAATCTGCCATAAGACACGATTTTCAGGATTCATAGTTGTTTCCCATAATTGTTCTGCATTCATTTCTCCAAGACCTTTATAACGCTGAATTGAGAATTTAGCATTAGGTCCTAATTCTTCTTTCTTTCTTTCTAATTCATATTCACTATAAAGATAATGTTCTTCTTTACCATGTTTTAATAAATAAAGAGGAGGCTGTGCAGCATAAACAAATCCTTCTTCAATTAACGGCTTTAAGAAACGATATAAGAAAGTCAACATTAAAATACGAATATGCCCACCATCAACATCAGCATCGGTCATAATAACAATCTTATGATATCTTAACTTACTAATATCAAATTCATCACCAATACCAGTACCAAATGCTGTAATCATAGAACGAATTTCAGCATTTCCTAATATTCTATCTAATCTTGCTTTTTCAACATTTAATATTTTACCACGTAGTGGTAAAATTGCTTGAGTTCTTCTATCTCTACCCATTTTTGCACTACCACCGGCAGAATCCCCTTCGACTATAAAGACTTCACATTCACTAGGATCTTTTGATGAGCAGTCTGCTAATTTACCAGGTAATGCAATACTATCTAAAGCTGTTTTACGGCGAGTCATTTCTCTTGCACGTTTAGCTGCCATTCTGGCATGACTTGCAACAATAGCTTTATTCATAATAATAGATGCGGTATTAGGATTTTCTAATAAAAATTTATCTAAAGCTGCAGATATAATGTTACTCGCTATCTTTCGCACTTCAGCATTTCCTAATTTTGTTTTTGTTTGTCCTTCATATTGTGGATCTGGATGTTTGACTGAAATAATAGCAGTTAATCCTTCACGACAGTCATCTCCACTTAATGATTCATCATCTTTCTTTAGAAAATTATTATTTTTTGCATAAGCATTAATGACTCTTGTTAAAGCTAAACGGAAACCTTCTTCATGTGTTCCACCTTCTTGTGTATTAATGTTATTACAGAAAGAATAGATATTTGGCTGATATCCATCATTATATTGCATACCAACTTCTACTTTAATATCATCAACTTCATCTTCAACATAAATAATTTCTTCATGAATAGCTGTTTTATTTCTATTTAAATAAGCAACGTATTCTTTAATACCACCTTCATAATGATATTCATTGACTTTATGAGATTCTATACGATGATCTTCAAGAATTAATTTTAATCCTTTATTTAAGAAAGCTAATTCTCTAATTCTTTGATTTAAAGTTTCATAATCATAAACAGTTGTTTCACTAAATATTAATGGATCAGCTTTAAAAGTCACAATTGTTCCAGTATCATCACAATCGCCAATAATCTTTAAGTCACTAACTGGAACTCCACCTTTTTCAAAACGCTGATAATAAATATGTCCATCTCTATGTACATGAACTTCTAACCATTCACTTAATGCATTAACAACACTTGCACCAACACCATGTAAACCACCAGAGACTTTATAGCCTCCACCACCAAATTTACCTCCAGCATGTAAAACTGTTAAAATAGTCTCAACAGTACTTTTTCCTGTTTTCGCATGTTTACCAGTTGGCATACCACGACCATTATCAATAACTTTAACAATATCACCTTTTTCTAAGATAACTTTGATTTCATCACAGAAACCTGCTAAAGCTTCATCAATAGAGTTATCTACAATTTCCCAAACAAGATGATGTAACCCTCTAGAAGAAGTTGTTCCGATATACATCCCAGGTCTTTTTCTAACAGCCTCTAATCCCTCTAATACCTGAATATCAGATTCATCATAACTATGTTGTACTTTATTTTCTTCCATTGTCTTCTCCTTTCACATGCCCATTTTCAATGACTATTTTCTTAGCCACATCTATTACATGATGGTGTATACCATCAATTGATGTTGATGTAATAAATGTTTGAACCTTATCTTGAATTAAATTTAATAATTTTGTTTTTCTAACATCATCCAACTCACTTAAAACATCATCTAACAATAAAATAGGATATTCTCCTATTTCTTTTTTTATAAGTTCTAATAATCCAATTTTTAACGCTAATACAATAGATCTTTGCTGACCCTGTGATGCATAAGTCACAGCATCTTTATCATTCAAAAACATCATTATATCATCTTTATGTATACCATTATTTGTTTGACCAAATAAAATATCTTTTTGATAATTCTGTCGATATTTATCCAAAATACACTCATAAGACATATCTTTATAATGAGTTTTATACTCAATTTTTAAATTTTCTTTATGTAAAGCAATATAATCATACATCTTAACCGAAATATCATTTAAAAGTTCAACAAACTCCATACGTTTTTTCATTAAACTCACCTGAATTTCTGCCATTTGTTCAGATAAAACTTCTAGATATTCATCAGCACCTTTATGACTATCATGTAATAACTTCAAATACTTGTTTCTTTCTTTTAAAAGTTTATTGTATTTATTCAAGTTATACATATAAATAGGAGAAATCTTAGATATCTCCATATCCATTAGCTTTCTTCTTAATCGTGGACTTCCCTTAATTAACATTAAATCTTCAGGAATAAACAAAACAACATTCAAATAACCTACATAATCACTTGTCTTTTTTATCTCAGTACGATTAATAAAAGCCTTCTTTCCTAAACGAGAAAGTACAACTTCCAAATTCATATTTTTATCATGTGTAACAATATCTCCCTGAATCTTTGCAAAATCACTTTCAAAAAAAATCAGTTCCTCTACAACCTTAGTCTTAAAACTCTTAGACATAGACAAAATATAAATAGCTTCCAATAAATTAGTCTTTCCTTGAGCATTTTGACCTATAAAAATATTAATATAAGGATTAAATTCAACAGTGCAAGCCTCATAATTTCTAAAATTCTTTAATTCAATACTCTTAATCTTCATTTTTTACAATATATTCAATTCCATCAAAAGAAACAACATCACCATTTCTAAGTTTTTTACCTCTTCTGACTTCAACTTCATCATTCACAATGACTTGTCCATCTAAAATAGCCATTTTAGCACTTGCTCCTGAATCAACAGCATTCACATATTTTAAAAATTGGCCTAATGTAATATACTCTGTCTTAATTTTAATTTCTCTCATTCATAAGTCACCCGATTCTTTTCAAACTGATCTTATTATAGCATAAAAACATCAAAAATGATAGTTTTTATGGCTCATATTCAATATTTAATAAAAAAGATATAAATCTCATTTTTAGATAAAAGTCTCTTAAAACGAAAATTAGGACGAAAAAAAGATATGGAGGTTTTTATACCTACATATCATCTTTCAACGTTTCAATAATATTCTGTTTCTTAAACTTATTCAATCCTACTCTAAATGTCACTAACATAATAAACATAATTACAACAAATGCAATAACATAAGCTATAAAAGATGGTATAAATATTGTCTGTCCTGTTTTAATTTGATCATAGAATAACCATTCAATACCAATACAAATAGGAAAACCATATAATAATGTTTTCATTCCATAAATAAAACTCTCATAAAATAACATCTTAGAAACACCTTTAGGACTCATGCCAACACTTAACATCATACCTAATTCCTTTTTTCTTTTATCAATACTTGCACTCATCATATTAATAATATTTAACATAGTAAATAAAATCATAATAAACACAAAACCATAAATAAATATTTGTGCAATTAAAAAGATTTGTCTGTTTTGTAAAACGGTTTGTGCATAGTCATATGGTGGATAGTTTAATTGATTTAATTCTTTTGTCAATTCCTGATGTTGAGTTGAAAATATATTATACGTGATCGTTGGAACATATTCTGTTTCTACATTAACAACATATTCTACTGGTACAATAAAATATATACTAGAATCTAAGTTTCCATTTCCATAAGAATTATTAAACTGGTCATTTTCAATAAGTTCAATAGAATCAAATAACTTTAATTTTTGTTGATTGGTAATTGATTTATCACCCTGAGCATCATAAGAATTTTCTATAAGTTCAATAGACTTAAAGAAATCTTTATCCATTTTTTTAAATCTATGATCATAAATTTTATAATCATCATTTTCATAATATCCATATTCTCCATTATAAGCCAACATCAGATTATCTTTATATTCAATATTATTATCTTTACATAATTGTTTACGTTTATTTTCACTTAAACCAATAAAAGTCATACAATATTTATTTGTATCTTTATCAACTTCTAAAGGAATATCTAAATAATAAGAATTAATATCAGCATAAATATTAAGATCAGTCATATAATAATAATCATTAACTTTATCATTCTCATTTAAAATTTTATTTGTTTCATTAATAAAATCTTTCTCATAGCCAATATTCATTTGAATATCATATCTATTATATTGATTAGCTTTATTCATCTGATCCATAAAATGATTTCCAAAACTATAGACAGCCACAAAAGCAACCATAGATATCACTAATGAAATCACAATAACACGAGATCGTTTTCCTTGTCTTTTGTAATTCTTTAAAGCTAGTTGTTGAGAAATATTAAATATTTTTTTAGCAATAAAACCTGTTTCTAATTTTTTAGTTTTCATCTTAATTTCATCACTTTTTTTTAATGCGTCTATAACAGAAATTCTGGCTATCTTTCTTGCTGGTAAATATAAAGAAAGAAAAATAGTCACTAATGAAATAATAATAACTAATAATAAATAAAAGAATGATATTTGTGGAAGTATAGTAATATCTAAACTTTTTATTGTTTCTAAATGGTTAATAAAATAAAACGTAATCAATAATCCTATAAAACTTAAGATAATACCTAAAGGTATTGATATAAGTGATAATAGGAATCCTTCAAAATAAACCGAACGTTTCTTTTGTTTAGGTGTTGCTCCAACACTTGATAACATGCCTAAATACTGTATACGATCATGAGTTGAAAGATTAAATGCCTGATAAATAATAAATAAAGATATGATCACAATAATCCCTAATATGAGAGCAACAATATTGTAGATACCTAAAAATAAAGAACTAGAATTTTCTTCAAATATATCCTGAATTGCCAAATATGAAGAATTATATCGCAAACTTCCTACTATTTCATTATTTAACTGATTGAGTTGATCATTGAGTTTTTGACCATGTTCAAATATATTTTTAGAAACATCTTTATCTCTAATATAAAGTGAATAGTAAGCTGATTGATTGCTTAAATCAATATAAGACAATGCACCAAATGAAGATTTATTATAATTTTCACTATTATATTCGCTCATAATTCCAACAATTAGAAAAGTATATTCCTTCTTTTCAGATTCACTATAAAAACTTATTCGATCTCCAATATTTTTATCAAAATTATTTATGTTTAAATAATTTTCTGAAATCATTATTTCACCATGATGATTGGGTAACCTTCCACTCAATAATAAATCTTGATAATCCTCTTTATCAAAATATAAAGAATCACCTCTTTTTAAATTAATATAACTTTTATCTTTAAGCTGATCATCACTATATAATGGCTCAGTACTAGAAAAATAATATTCTTCTATTTGATTATCATTTTCAATAATCTTAAGAAAATCTTTATTATCTGTTACAAAAGCATAATGATAATCACCAACTGTTTTTTCAGTATATTCTTTATAAAATTGTTTTCCTGAATAAAAAGCAATACCAACACAACTAATCATAATAACAGATACAGTAATACAAAGAATTGTTAATATTGTTCTTTTTTTGTTTTGTTTAAGATATCTCAATGTTAATTGATTAATGATTTTCATTTTCTGAGAACCTCATCTTTTTTGATTTGTCCATCTTCAATAACAATAATTCTATCTGCCTGCATTGCAATTCTTTCATCATGTGTAATCATAATTAATGTTTGTTTATACTTTTGTTGTGTAAGTTTTAATAAATCAACGATTTCTTTACTATTTTTGGAATCTAGGTTTCCTGTTGGCTCATCAGCTAAAACAAGAGAGGGAGCATTCATAAGAGCTCTTCCTATTGATACACGTTGCTGCTGTCCACCTGATAATTCTTTAGGTAAATGATTTCTTCTTGATTCTAAATCTAATATTTTTAATAATTCTGTTAATCTACCCACATTAACCTTTTGATTGTCTAATAAAACAGGTAATGTCATATTTTCTTCTACAGTTAATACTGGAATTAAATTATAAAACTGATAAATCAATCCAACTTCTCTTCTTCTAAAAATTGCAAGTTCTTCTTCATTTTGCTGATAAACTTGTGTTCCATTCACAATGACTTCACCACTAGTTGGTTTATCAACACCACCAATTAAATGTAATAATGTACTTTTACCTGATCCTGATGATCCCACAATCGCAATAAATTCCCCCTTGGTAACTGAGAAAGAAATATCATTTAATGCTTTTACCTCATTCTCACCTTTACCATATATTTTAGAAAGATTTTTAACTTCTAATATTTTCATAATAACCTCCCTTTCCTTATTTATTATACCAATTTCATATGACAAGCCTATGACAATAAAGTGACAGAATTGTCACTAAAAAAAGTTTAGATCACCTCATGATAGAAATGAATCATAAACTTCACACCTGGATATGTATTTTCTACAGTAATTGTTCCATTTTGTTTTTCTATAATCATATGTGACAATGCTAATCCAATACCAACACTTTGCTTAGTTGCATTATGTCCTTTATAAAATCTTTCAAATAAATGAGGTAAATCTTCATGAGATATACCTTTCCCATTATCTTGAATAATGATTTCATCATATAAAGGATTATGATTGATTGTTATAGTAATGATGCCTTGTTGTGAAAGATGTTCTACACAATTCTTCAATACATTTGATAAAGCTTCTAAAGTCCAATGATAGTCTATATTCTTCAAAGTTTGACTATCATTATCAACAACAATCTCTAATTCTTTAATATCTATCAATATTTCAAATGGTTTCATTAAATCATTTATAAAATCTTTTATATTTATATTCTCTTTTTTAAATTCAATTGTTCCTACATCTAATTGAGCCATTTTTAATAAAGAAACAACTAACCACTCTATTTTATCTAATAATTGCTGTTGTTGTTTTAAAAGATATTTGATTTCTTGTTCATCAGCTATTTTTAATCTTTCTTGTATAAGATTGAGTGATGTTAAAGGTGTTTTGATTTGATGAGAAATATCTTCTAATGACTGTTTAAGTAGAACTTTATCTTGAACTAATAACTGATTTTGTTCATAGAGACGATTGACTAGTTTAACAATTTCACTTTCTAATATAGAAAGATTTCCTTCTTTAAATTGTTTAACATATAAATCTTTTTGTTGAAATAAGATTTGATTCACTTGTTCAGATATTTCTTTAATATGTTTATTCTTCATATAAAGTTTTACACTTAATATGATAATAACTAATATTAAACCTAATTCAATCATATTATTCTCCTAATTTATATCCTAATCCTCTCACTGTTATAATAATTTTAGGATTTTTTGGATCATCTTCTAATTTATATCTTAATCTTTTAATATATACAGATAATGTATTATCACTAACATCTTCTCCTGTAATATTCCATAATTCATCTAATAAGAACTCTCTTGTAAGTAACTGATGGATATGAGAAAAGAAAATAATACATAATTTGTATTCTAATGCAGATAGTATAATTTCTCTATCTTTTTTATAAACTTGTCCTGTTAATGTATTTAATTTAATATCTAAATATTGATAAATTGTTTCTTGTTTTTGATATCTTCTTAAAACATTTTGAATACGTGATAATAATTCACGAGGTCTAAATGGCTTAGCTATATAATCATCAGCACCTAAGTTTAATCCAGTTACTACACTATATTCATCATTACTTGCTGTTAAAAAGATAATAGGTATATCTTTATAATTTTTGATTTCATGATATAGAGAAAAACCATGTCCTTCTTTTAAGGATAAGTCCAATAATACCAAATCAAATCCTTGATTATCAATCATTTCCATTGCTTGTGTTTGACCATCTGTATTTCTCATTATAAAACCCTCATTTTCAAGAAATAACGTTAAATGATTCACAATATCCAAATCATCTTCAACTAATAATATTTTTTTCATAATCTCACCATTCCCATTATATCGTAAATAAGTAACGAATCAAACAAAAATACTGACCTTAAAGATCAGTATCTTCATTATCATTAAAAACATAGAATCTATTTTTACCACTATTTTTACATACATAAAGAGCTTGATCACATTTATCAAATAAATAACTATGACTCTTTTCATTTTTAACAAAAGTAATACCAATAGAAGCAGAACATTCAAAATTTCTTTCAATTTCTATACTATCGATTTGTTTTAAAATCTGCCTTGCTTTATTTTCAATCATAGCATATGATTCCTGATTATATAAGAAAATAACAAATTCATCTCCACCAAAACGACCTATATATCCATTATCGTAACAATTTTCTTCAAGAATTTTAGCAACTTTTTGAATAATTTGATCACCATAACTATGTCCTAATGTATCATTAATCTTCTTAAAATTGTCTAAATCAACAATCATATATGCATTATAACAAATAGCTGAATTATTATTCTTTAAATAAGTATCTACTAATTGATTAAAAGTTTGACGATTATACAATCCAGTTAAACCATCTCTTTGTGCTTTAAATTCATTCTCTAATTGTTTTAACTTCTCTTCATTAATATTATTAGCATATGCTATCATCAATAATTCATTATTACTACTTTGTCTTTCAAACTGTATTCTATATCTAATCCAAACATATTTATCCAATTTTTCATTATAAGAACGATAATCAATTCTATTAATACCTTCATGATGATGATAAAGATTTTGAATTCTATCATAATTAAAGAAACGTTTCACTCTCTCCTTATCGCTTGAATATGCCTTAGATTCTAATATACTAATAAATTGATCATTATATTCTACATCAATCGCATTATGATAATAACCATCCATTTGGTAAATAACAACTTTTTTACTTTTTAAATTGACTGCAAACATTGCTAAAGCATTAGAGTAAATAGCATTCTTAAACATATGATCTTGTAAAAGAATATTATATTCTTCCATTTCCTCTGTACTGTTCTTTAATGTTCCAATTAATTTATGATTTTCTTCTATATAGATAATAGAAACATGGAACCATGTTTTATCATCCTTGCTGATATATGGGAATTTTGCATCAAATACAATCTTATTTTTATTATCAATAATTTCTCTAAACTTCTCTTTCAAAAGATTTTCATGTTCTTTAGAAACAAAATTATAATTATGCAGATTACTTAAAAAACTATTTAACATAACCTTAGGATAATCATTCCATGCATCCAATGTAAGACTATCTTTATCTATACTATATTCAAAAATACGATCATTTGTTTGTTTCAATATAACATCAATTTTACGGTTACTTGCTTCTAATTTCTTATTAATATCTTTATTTATTTTATTGATTTTTCTAAAATATAAAACAATTAAAATAGTCAAAACAATAAATACAATAATTATTTTTATAATTAACATAAATGCAATATGATTGGTTTGTTCATTCTTTTGAATAACAATATCACGTGAAATAACAGTAAAGACATACCAATTATTAATCTTAACAGGCGTATAATAAACTATTCTTGATTGATTACTTTTATAATCATATGTCACATAACCTGACTTATTTTTCTTAATATTATCATTTATTTCTTCGTAACTTCCATCAATATAATTAACATGACTTTTTAGAAACTCAAGATAGTTATCACCATCATATATTGTATTATGATTTTTAATTTTAGAAATTATATGACCATCTGAGGCAGTTGCAAAAACATATGCTTCATTATTAAATACATCATTATATATAAGATCACGATTTTCATCATTAATTTCAACAATACCTATAATTCCACCATGAATAGAACCATCTTTATAGATTGGATTATAGACAACAATGACTAATTTATGATTATAAGGAGATTCAAATGGATCTGTTATCCCTGATTGACCTTCTAACATTAAATCAACATAATTATTAACTGCTTTAAATTCAATCTTTTCTTTATAGTTATGAACAATTTTATTATTATCTACATACCATAATCTTTGAAACATAATTTGATTTTTTTCAAGATTAGACAATATATCTGAAATATCTTTTTCACTATTATATTCCTCTTCTATTAAACGAGAAGTTATTTTAAGATATTGTGACATTGTTGTGAACTTTTGATTATAGTTATTAGCTGTTTCTTTTCCAACATCTTTTAGGTGATCTAAAGTTGTATTTGTATTGAATTGATTCGTTAAATGGATAAAGTCATAAAATGAAAAAATTGTAAAAACAATTAAAATTACGATAACTATAATTCTTAATAATTTTTTCTTATTTCTCATAATCATTTCCTTTCTCCAAAATAAAAAATAGGTGCAAAGCAACCTATCACAAAATTGCAACTGGCTGCCAATAAAAAGGCCCTTTAGCTTTGCGTCACTTCCTTTCGGAAAGTTTTGCCAAAAATATATACCTCACTATTATATCATATCAGATTTGTTATTCAAGATGACAAATTTGACAAAAAGAAAAAAAGTATGACAAAATCATACTTTTTAATACGTTCTTACTGGTAGAACTAATTGAATAATATCTTCTTTTTCAAAGTCCTTAATAATAAATGGTTTCATTTCTCCAGTAAATAAAACTCTTACCTTATCTCCATTAATACTCTTAATTGCATCATTTAAATATTTAGCACTAAAAGAAATACTTAAAGGGCTTCCTTTATAAAAAGCTTTAGAAAGATTTTCTTCTACAGAGCCTATTTCTTGTGAATAAGATGATAACATAACTTGATCTTCATCCATTGATAACTTAATTATATTCGTTTGTTCATTAGATAATAATGAAGCTCTATCTATAGAATTTAATAGACTAACACTATCAATAGTCATCGAATAATCAAATTCATTAGGAATCAAACGACTTGTATCAGGATATGAACCATCAATTAATCTTGTTTGAATTAATACTGAATCAAAAATAAATAATACTTTACGATCTGATACATACATATCTATGAGTTCATCTTTTTCAATAATACGACTAATTTCAATTAAACTCTTTTTAGGAATAATAATATTAAACGAAACATCTGACTCTATATTTAAAATACGTTTTGCTAAACGATAACTATCAGTTGCTATGCATTCTAAAACATGATTTTTAGCTTTAAAATTAACTCCTGTCAATACTGGTCTCGTTTCTTTTTCACTTGTTGCAAAAGATGTTTGTTCAATAGCAGCTTTAATATCAGTAGATTTCATTTGTAAATTAACACCAGATTTATTTAAATCTATTCTAGGATAATCTATGTATGATGTTCCATTTAAATCAAATCGAGAACTTGCCCCCTCAATTCTTGTAAGTGTTCCATCTACTATATAAATATGAACTTCATCAGAATCAATCTTTTTAATAATTTCTAAAATATATCTTGAAGACAAAACAACAGATCCTTTTTCAATAATTTCAATATTCTCACGAATTGTTGTTTGAATTGTTATATCACTATCACTACCAGTTAATATTAATTCATCATCTTTGAGATCAAATTTTATTCCTGTTAATACCGGTAAAGGACTTTTCATAGAAACAGCTCTAGAAACTTTTGCTAAAGCATTAAGTAATTCTATTCTTTTTATTTTAAAATTCATCTTTTTTCTCCTTTATATTTATTATTATTTAAATAATATCATAATAATAATACTGTGCACAATATGCATATCTTAAAAAAACATTCTTTTTATCGTTGTTTTTCTAAAAATACATGGTGAATAATTTGTGGATAAATGTGCATAACACTATGTGAGTTTCTTTTTAATATCCTCAACTGCCTTACGATAACCCATATCTTTTTGGATTTTATTTTCTACTTTTTTACAGGCTTTCATGACAGTAGAATGATCTCTACCACCAAATTCATGTCCTATTTGTATGAAGGAAATATCTTTGATTAAAGTTCTAACTAAATACATGGCAATATGTCTTGCAATAATTGTATTGGAAGTACGAGATTTAGAATTAATTTGAGTGACTGTTAAATGATAATAATCAGCAACACATTTTTTTATATTTGCTACAGTTAATTCTTTCTTTTGAACTGGTTGTGTATATGTATCACTAAATGCTTCTAAAGCAAATTCTAAATCTATTTCATTATATTTTTTACCACAAATTAATTTATAGAATAGTAATCTCTTTAGACTTCCTTCTAGTTCTCTAACATCAGTATTGAAATGAGATGCAATAAAGTCTAAGACTTCTTCAGTAATTGGATAATCAACATTCTCTATTTCTATCTTTTTTCTTAAGATAGCTTTTGATGTTTCAAATTCAGGAGTATCAATACTTACAGTTAAACCAGAAGAAAAACGGCTAACTAAGCGACTTTCCATTCCTTTTAGTTCACGTGGCGGTTTATCTGAAGTAATAACAATTTGTTTTTTATTACTTATTAAACTGTTAAATATGTTAAAAAAGATTTCACTAGATGATTCTTTTGTTGCCATAAATTGAATATCATCTATAAGTAAAATATCAATATGTCTAAACTTATAATTAAATTCTTCAATTGTATGATTTGCTAATGATTGAATATATTCATTAACAAAGTTCTCACTTGTTGTAAATAATACTTTTGTTGTAGGATTTTTGCTTTTAGCATAATTCCCAATGGCATTTAATAAATGAGTCTTTCCCAGTCCAGAATTACTGTGAATAAATAAAGGACTATAAGATATACCTGGTTTCATAGCTACAGCTAAACATGCGCCTTTAGCTAATCTATTACTATTTCCTACGACAAAATTTTCAAATGTTAAATCGGGATTAAGATTATCTTCAAAGTTTAATAATACCTTCTTCTTAGATGTTAATTTATTATAATCTTCTTCTGTTATAAGTGTTAAATGATAACGACCATTGGTTAAAGTATTATAAATTTCTTCTAAATTCACAAGATATGTTGAAACAAAATCTAAGCTCCATTGTGTATCAATTGTGATTGTAACATCATTATCAACAATATCTCTTACTTGTAATGTTGTGAAGAAAGAATCAAAACTAATCTTATCAATATTGAATTCATCAAGTTTACTTTGAAAGATATTAAGAGTCTTTTGCCAATCTATGTCAAGATTATTCACATATTCACCTTCTTTCATTAAACATTATAGATGAAATTGTGCATAAAATGAAGAACAAAAAATAAATGCACAACTTATTCACATAGTTATGCACATCAAAAAGTGTTGATTATACGATATTTTTTTGGTTATACACAAATTTATGTATTGTGCATTTGTGCATAAATAATTATGCACTGTGAGTAATTGTGCATTTATTTTAAGACACAAGTCTATTCATAAGTTATTCTCTTTCTTGTTCACAATGAAAATATAGATGATATATAGTTCTTTAGATAGTTATCCACAATTGTGCATAAACATTTTCACAATGTGTATGATAAGTGAATATAGATTTAAGCTCACTAAATATATATGCATAAATTTAAATTTTATTCCTATCAATGTGCATAAAAACACTTGTTGAATCTAAGAATTTTCATTATTTTCATTGACTTATAAGGGTAAAACTCATATAATAATGGGGCATATGTTACTGTGTATAAAAAATTTATAGATTTTGGAGGTGTAATTAATGAAAAGAACATATCAACCAAATAAGAGAAAAAGATCAAAAACTCATGGTTTTAGAGCTAGAATGGCAACAGTAGGCGGAAAGAAAGTACTTGCTCGTCGCCGTCAAAGAGGAAGAAAAGTATTATCTGCCTAACGAAAATTCCACTTTAATGTGGTTTTTTTTCTAAAAAAATATGAAAAAAGAATATCGAATTAAGAGAAATGAAGACTTTCAGACAATTATTCATAAGAAAAATTCAGTCGCAAATAGTAAATTTGTCATATATTATCTTAAAAATAATTGTCATATGAGAGTAGGAATCTCTGTTAGTAAAAAGTTAGGTAATGCTGTTGTTCGTAATAAAACAAAAAGACAAGTGAGAATGATGATACAGGAAGTTTTTGAAAAAGATCAAAAAAAGGATTTTATTGTCATAGTGAGACAAAAATTTTTAAAGAGTTCATATCAGGACAATATTAAAGATTTAAAATTTCTCTATAACAAAATAAATAAAAGGATGGAAAAATAAAAATGTATTTAGATCAACGTACAAAGAAATTTTTAAAGGTATTTGCACTATTGGCCTTTGTATTTGTATTAACGGGATGTGGTCAGAATTTAGATTCAAAAGGTCAACTATTACCAGATCGTGCTATTAATGCGGCAACGCCATGGAGTTTAGAAGCAGGATTCTTTGATTTTATTTTAACAATACCAATTGCTAAGGGAATTTTATTTATTAGTGATACATTTGGTAATGTTGCTTGGGGAGTAGTTGGTATGACAATATTCATTAACTTACTAATCTTGCCAATTATGATTAAATCAACTGTTTCTACACAAAAGATGCAGATGTTACAACCAGAAATGGAAAGAATTCAAAGAAAGTATGCAGGACGTAAAGATCAAGCTTCACAAATGAGACAGTCAGCTGAGATTCAAGCTTTATACAAAAAACATGATGTCAGCATGATGAGTTCATTTACAACTTTCTTAACATTGCCAATTATGTTGGCTATGTGGCAAGGGGTACAAAGAATTGAAATTTTATATACTTCTCGTTTATTTGGATTAGAATTAGGGTTAACACCGATGTCTCAAATTACAAGTGGGCATTGGCAATATATATTCATTGTAGCTATTGTAGGTATTACACAATACTTAGCAATTGAAATCAATAATATTATGTTAAAAAGAAATCCACGTTATAAAGTATCTAAACAACAACAATCAATGAAAACAATGAATATTGTTATGACAGCAATGATTGTTTGGTTTGCATTATCAATGCCAACTGCAATGTCATTATATTGGATTACAACAAGTTTAGTCACAATTATTAGAACAATTTATATTCAAATTTATCACATTGAAAAGAAAAGAGAAAAATAAGGACGGACATAACAATGAAAACATATGAAGGAAAAAATGTTGATGAAGTTATCCAACATGCATGTCTAGATTTAGGTATAACTCCAGATCAATTAAATTATGAAATTATTGAAGAGAAAAAAGGATTGTTTTCTAAAAAAGTTGTTATTGAATGTTATACAGAAGATATGGTCCAAGAATATTTGGAAGATTTTATTAGAAAGATTCTTATAGACATGGAGTTTACTGTTGAGACAGTATCATATATCCAAAATGGACGTATTTATTGCAATATTAATACTGATAATAATTCTATTTTAATTGGCAAGAATGGTGTTATTTTAAGAGCATTAAATTTTATAGCAAAGAATGCTATTCAAAATCAATTTAAGAAAAGAATTGAAATTAGTGTTGATATCAATGGATATAAGGAAAATAGATATAAGAAAGTAGCTTCTATGGCGAAACGTCTTGGTAAACAGGTTTTAAGGTCAAAAGTTGATGTTAAACTTGATCCATTACCAGCTGATGAAAGAAAAGTAATTCATCAAGTAATTTCTGAAATGGGTCATCTTAAAACTCAAAGTCAAGGTGAAGGAAAAAATAGATTTATTACAATTTCATATGTAGACTAAAGGAATAACTCATTGAGCTATTCCTTTTCTTTGCGTTGATGTAATTTTAATAAAACAAATCTTGCTATTGGTTGCGCAATCAGTAATTCTACAGCAAACGATATCGCAAAATTTCTAGGCCATTTATAGAAAAACATATAAATAGGTTCCATAGAAATATGTCTTGTACCTATCCAAGTTCCAATCACTGTTAATAAAATAGACATTAAAAAGACAGTACATAAAATATTAATAATAATATGTGAATGAAAACTATCATTTTGCTCTACAATCCTATTTGTTAATGTTTCAGCAGGGATATAAGTGATGAGTACAATAATGATAACACTAATCCAAATTATAGGTAATATACTAAGTACATCTTTATAAACATTTAAGTAAAAACCTGCTTCAAAACAAGTAATCAGTGGAGCTATGATATTAACAGATATAAGAGATATCACCCCCATAAATAAAATAAATTCCTTTTTGTTTCTTGGTAATTTCATATAAAATTCCATTGAATTTCCTCCTTCTTTTGTAAAAAAACAACCCAATATCAAATGATATTGAGCTGATTTCTTCTACGCTAATTTCTATATTATTATAAAAAAATTAAAAAATAATTTCAAGTAAAAATGAAAGCATAATAATTGAAAAAGATGAAAAAAGGTATTATAGTCAACTAAGAAAGAAGGAATAAGATATGTTAAAAGAAGGACAAATTGTTTACTATTTGATGAATGGTTACGTGATGCCAGGAAAAGTTATGGATATAGAAAAATTAGAAAATGATTATGAGTTTAGTATTGAAGGTTACGCTGGATGTTCAGGTCCACATAGAATTTCATCACGACAAATTCATATGAATATCTTTTTAGATGAAAAGGAAGCTCAGCAATATAAAGATAATCCACAAATGTATTTGCCATCATATTGTTAAAGAAGTAGTTTATTAAGATTTTTTTTAATAATTTGTATTTATCAGATAAAATAGATAAGAATTGAAAACAATGTCTCGATATCTGTCTCATTGCAAATATATTTCATCATAGAAAATATATGTTTGCAATCATATTTTGGACAAAATAAAAATTACAATACAATCCATAGATATTCTTGAAAGATATTGATATACTATAGAAAAGTAGGTGAAAAAAATGAAAAAAAGTTCATATTTAATCAAACCAGCTTCATCATTATGTAATATGAATTGTCAATATTGTTTTTATAGTGATGTATCTCATTTAAGAAAAATTTATTCTAAGGGTATTATGAGCAAAGATACAGTTAATATATTGATAGAAAAAGCATTACAAGATGCTGATGAGATAACATTTGCATTTCAAGGTGGTGAACCCACTGTCGCAGGTTTGGATTATTTTCAGTATTTTGTTGAAAAAGTAAAACAGTATCAAAAAAAACATATCATTCATTATGTCATACAAACAAATGGCTATTGCTTAGATGATGAATGGATTTCATTTTTTAAGGAACATGATTTTTTAGTAGGAATTTCATTAGATGGTAATCAAATGATACATGATAAAATGCGAAAAAAAGGCAATCATCCAACTTTTGATATAATTTCTGATCATATAAAAAAAATACAAGATCATCATATTCAATATAATATATTAACTGTTATAACATCTCAGATGATTCAGCATGTCAATGACATATATGAATACTATAAAAAAGAAGGATTTCAATATATACAATTTATACCATGCTTACCTGAACTTGATTATTCAACAGATGGTTATTCATTAACACCACAATTATTTTATGAATTTTATCATCAATTATTTTCATTATGGTACGAAGATTTAAAAAAAGGACAATATATATCTATTTCTTTTTTTGAAGATTTATTAATGATATTTCAAGGTCAATATCCTAGAACATGTGGTATGTTAGGTCAATGCCACATTCAATTGATTATAGAAGGAGATGGTTCTATTTATCCATGTGATTTTTATGCTTTAGATGAATATTGCCTCGGTAATATTCATCACCAAACAATTGAAGAGTTAAGACAATCAATACAAGGAAAAAATTTTTTACAACAGCAAAAAAGATATTCCAAACTGTGCCATCAATGTCAATTTAAGAATATCTGTCATGGACAATGTAAAAGAATGAATATTGTTTATTTTGATGATAGCTACTGTGGTTATCAAGCTTTCTTACAAGAAACATATCAATTATTTTATCAAATAGGACAAGGAAAAATAGGATAAAAACTTATCCTATTTTTGTATAGAGTGATAATTCCCATTCACAATAAATGCTAATTCAGCTAATAAAATTTCAATAAAAACAAACATGATTGTTTGATTATCTAAAAATGATGATGTTGAAGCATTCTCAATAGATGGTAATAAAATATGATAATGAGTTTTTTTCATTAAATCAGTTTCTGCACATGTGACTACAATTGTTGTCACACCATTTTTAGAAACATTTTTAATTAAGTTATAATATTGAATATCAACAGCACGTGTTGTAAATATCAATACAACATCACCTTTCGTTAAACTCTCAAGCATTTGATCCATCAATATAGCATCTGTAATGGCTTCTGCATCAAAACCAATTTTAGTAAATCGATAACGTAATTGTAAAGCAGATAGCCCAGTTCTATTTTTACCTAATATTTTCACGTGTCTTGCATTAGAAAGAACTTTCGCAATTATTTTAACATCTTTTAAATCAATAAAATCATTAATTTGTTTAATATAACCAGCATAAAGAGATGTAATGGAACGAGCTATATCCATATTCTCATTTTCAATTTCTCTAACACCAGAAATAATATAACGAGATAATTCAAATTTAAATTCAGCAAAACCAGAGTAGCCAATTTTTTTACTAAAGCGAATAATAGCTGCTTTTGATGTGGAAATTTCATCAGCTAATGTTTCTATATTATCTCTCACAACAAGGGCAGGATTTTTTTTAATCCACTCATATATAATTTTTTCACTTTTCGTATAGGAATTTTTATAACAATCTAAACGATCAAATGGGTTCATAAAGTACCTCCAATATTTTTTACATATACTTATCATACTAAAATTATGAAATAAAGTCAAAAAAATGAAAATTATTTTAAAATAAAATAAAAATTATAAAAAAAGTTTCAAAAATGTATTGAAAACATTTTCAAAATGAGTATAATATAATTGAAACAAGTTTCAATATCATATGTATACATTTGAAAAAACTTTCAGGAGAGGAAAAGGAAAATGCAAAAATTTATGGCAATCTTGGAATCTAAGCTTATGCCTATAGGTGTAAAGCTTGGTAACAACAGATATCTCAAAGCTATCAACAAAAGTTTCATGTTAATTTTACCATTAACGATTTTCGGTTCAATGTTTACTTTAATTTCAAGTTTTCCAATTACTGCTTGGACAGATTGGTTAGCCCAAACTGGACTTGCAACTTGGTTAGCTTTACCATCAAAATTAACAATTGATTTAATTTCTATTTACACTGTTGTTTCATTAGGGTATGCTTTTACAAAAGAGGAAGGATATGATGGTTTTGCAGGTGGATTAACGGCTTTAGCTTCATTTATTATTGTCACACCATTACTTCAAATCACAACAAATCAAGATACTGTTGTAACAGCAGTTGGTTTTGATTGGTTAGGAGCTAGAGGTTTATTTGTTGCGATGTTTGTTGGTTGTATTTCATCATTATTGTTTATTTTCTTTAATAAGAGGGGTTGGACTATTAAGATGCCAGAAGGTGTTCCACCTATGGTTACACAATCATTTAGTTCATTAATTCCTATGTTTCTAGTTGGAACTATTTTCTTAGTTATTGCCTATTTATTCAGTTTAACATCATATGGAAGTTTACATAGTCTCATTTATACATTTATTGCTGCACCTTTACAAAAAGTAGGGGGAAGTTTTGGAGGTATGATTGTCTTTACATTAGCACTTCATGTTTTATGGTTCTTTGGTTTACATGGTGGAAATATTGTTAATTCAATCAGTAATCCGTTCTTAATGCCACTTGCATTAGAAAATTTAGCTGTTTATCAAGCAGGTGGAGTTCCTGAACATATCTATACAACAGCATTTAAGAATACATATCAATTTGGTGGTGCAGGTATGACAATTTCATTATGTATATTAATGATATTTATTGCCAAATCAGAAAGATTTAAAACTTTAGGTAAATTAGCATTACCAGCCAATATTTTCTATATTAATGAACCAGTTACATTTGGTACACCATTGGTATTAAATACAACATTAGTGATTCCATTTGTTTTATCTCCATTAATTATTCAAGTATTAGCTTATGGTTTAACAGTTATAGGTGTATTACCTGTTTTAATTGGATATCAGATTCCATGGTCAATGCCACCTATTATAAGTGGATTTATTCAAGGTGGATGGAGAGTCGCTTTATATCAAGTTTTCAGTATAGTCTTAACATTTGCAATATACTATCCATTCTTTAAAGTTTGTGATAAACAAGCTTGTTTAGAAGAATCAGAATTAAAAGAAAACGTTTAGGAGGGTTTTTATGAGTCAAAAACCAAATATTGTGTTATTTGTAGCTGATCAAATGAGATGTGATTCATTACATCATATGGGAAATGAGGCATCAGTTACACCAAATTTAGATAACATTCTAGAAGAGGGAATTTCTTTTGAGAATGCGTATTGTCAAAATCCAGTATGTGTTCCATCAAGATGTAGTTTCTTGACAGGATTATATCCACATACAACTGGACATCGTACAATGCATTATTTACAAAGACATGAAGATGAACCAAATATCTTAAAAGAAATGAAGGACAATGGATATGAAGTGATTTGGATTGGACGTAATGATGTTGTACCAGGGGATAAGGCAAAAACAATTTATTGTGATGAATATTATGATGGTGTTTCTTTTGAAAATAAAAGAGATAGTACAAATAATCAATTTACACCACAAGGAACATCTAGAGAAATTACAGAAGAAGATATAAAAGATGATAATTTCTATTCTTTCTATATTGGTAAATTAAAAGATGGTAATGGATATGGAAAACAAGACTGGAACTGTATCCAGAGTGCTTTAGAGTATATTGATAGAAAAAGTCAAAATCCTGATAGTAAGCCATTCTTCTTATATTGTACGATATCATTCCCGCATCCTCCCTATGCGTGTGAAGATCCATGGTATTCAATGATAGATAGAAGTCTTGTTCCTACAAGACGTCCTTCAATCGCTACTTTAAAAGATCGTGCAAGTATGTTATATGGCATTGAATCTAAACAAAATCTTCAAAACTGGAGTGAAGAAAGATTTACAGAATTACGTGCAACCTACCTAGCAATGGTATCACGTTTTGATCATCAGTTTGGAATGATTTGTGATAAATTAAAAGAACATGATTTCTATGACAATACAAATATCTTTGTCTATAGTGATCATGGTGATTATACTGGGGATTATAATATTACTGAAAAAGTTCAGAACTGTTTTGAAAATCCAATCAGTAATATTCCTTTATTGATTAAACCATCAAAACATTTTGAAGTGAAACCAAGAAAAACAAAAGCTTTGGCAGAATTATTAGATTTACCTGCAACAATCGCTGATATGTGTAATATAGAGTTATCATATACTCAGTTTGGAAAATCATTGGTACATGTTTTATCTGGTGATGAAGAACATAAAGATGCTGTTTTCTGTGAAGGTGGCCGTATTCATGGAGAAGTTCAAGCAATGGAAAAAGGGCATGGTCCAACGTCACCATATTGGCCAAGATTAAGCACGCAGTCAAGTGAAGGTCCAGAACATACCAAAGCATTAATGTGTAGAATGGGAAATTTAAAATATACAATAAGATTGTATGAAAAAGATGAATTGTATGATTTAGAAAAAGATCCATTAGAATTAAATAATGTTGTTGATCTTCCAGAATATCAAGATATTATAATGAAGTTTAAAGAACGAATTCTCTATTATTATATGGAAACTGCAGATTTTGTTCCTCAAGGAAGAGATCAAAGATAATTATTGAGCAATATTTGGTTGAATAATATAAGAAATAATCTAAATAAAGATTATTTCTTTTCTTTTGGAATAGAATAAATTTCTTTGTATTTATCCTATAAAATTGAGACAAATCTGAGAAAAGTCAAATGTAATTTCATGATATAATAGACATGTTGTCAGTTCCTCCTTGAAAGGAGGTGAGAGCATTGTTGAATGAGATTTTTATCTCTATAATCACTTCTGTCATAGCAGGTATTATTTTGTATTATATCTGCAAATGGCTTGACAAAAAGTGAAAACTGATGATAAGCATAGAAAACCCAAGGGGCCAATCCCTTGGGTTTTCACTTGAGAACATTGTCTCGATTCTTATCTCTTTGCAAATATATTCTAGCATAGAATAAAAGGTATTGCAATATTATTTTATGACAAGATAGTGATAATCATTCATAAAAATATAAATAAATAGATATTTTATAAAGATATTGTTATACTATAAAAGAAGTAGGTGAAAAAAATGAATGATGATATTATTGTTGCAATAGCAACATCTCGTTTAGAAGCCGCTATATCTATTATTAGATTAAGTGGTAAGAATTCTATTGCATTTGTCCAACAATTCTTTACAGGAAAGATTCTTGATAAAGATAGTCATACAATTACATATGGTTATATCAAAGATAATAATGAAAAAATTGATGAGGTTTTAGTAAATATTTATCGTGGAAAAAAGACATTTACTGGTGAAGAAATGGTTGAAATTAATTGTCATGGTGGCGTGTATATTACCCAAAAAGTCTTAAATCTTTGTTTAAAAAAAGGAGCGAGAATGGCTGAACGTGGTGAATTTTCAAAACGTGCATTCTTAAATGGTCGTATTGATTTATCACAAGCTGAGGCCATTAGTGATTTAATTACAGCTAAAAATGATTATGCAACTTCTTTAGCATTAAATGGGATTCAAGGACATATTAGCCATTTTATTGAAGATTTACGAGAAGACTTAATCCAAATTATTACTCAAATAGAAGTCAACATAGACTATCCCGAATATGATGATGTTGAAGAATTAACTGCTGATTCATTACTCCCAAGAAGTGAATTATTACGACATAAGATGAAACGAATTATTGAATCATCAAAAAATGTTCATTTATTAAAAGATGGTATATCTACAGTTATTATAGGTAAACCTAATGTTGGAAAATCTAGTTTGCTAAATGCTTTGCTTAATGAAGAAAAAGCAATTGTGACTGATATTGCTGGTACAACAAGAGATGTTGTAGAAGGAACAATTCGTTTAGATAATCTTATCTTAAATATGATTGATACAGCAGGTATTAGAGAAACAGATGATATTGTTGAAAATATAGGTGTTCATAAATCAAAAGAATTAATCCATAAAGCAGATTTAGTGATTTTAGTGATTGATGGTTCTCAACCTTTAACACAAGAAGACAAAGAATTAATAGAATTATCACAAGATACTCAAAGAATTATTGTTATAAATAAGAAAGATCAAGGGCAAATCAATTATATAGATGGTATCCCTATTAGTGCTAAAGATAATGATATTGAGCCTTTAATTGAAAAAATCAAATCAATGTTTGAATTAGGACAAATTACATCTGGGCAAGATGATATTCTTGCTAATGCCAGACAAATTCAATTATTAGAACAAGCAAGTCAGTCATTAAATAATGCTATTGAAGCAATGAAAAACCAAATTCCAACTGATTTAATTGTGACTGATTTATATGAAAGTTGGGAAAACTTAAAAGAAATATTAGGAGAAAGAGCAAAAGAAGATTTATTAGATGAATTATTCAAACGCTTTTGTATAGGTAAATAAGATGGGAAAGTATCATTTTTTATCAGAAAGATTTTATAAGTTTTTTAGATATTTAAGAGTTGTAGGACTTATCAGTTTGGTTATCTTTTTAGGGGTTACTGCATTTAATCGAGGAAACCCAACGCTTTCAATCATTAGTTATGTTTTTATGTTAATTATGTTTGCATGTTTATTTGAATGTATTGTTCTATATGTATTACATATTATTTTAAAGAATAAATAAGATATATGTTATAATGAGGTTAACAAGGGGTTAGTCTCATTTTCTATTTGAAGGGAGGAATCTTTAATGACAAAAGAACACCACTGTGGGAGAAATATTTTCTTTATAGTATTGGGTATTATCGTCATTTTCTATATTGTTTTGAATAATTTATATATGAATTCTAACTACGACCCTTTAACATCAAGTTATATAGGAGCCATTATGCCATTGCAAATCGATGATTCAACTTCTATGACTTGTGAGAGAGAAACAAATATTGATGTGAATTATAATTTATTAGTTAAAGATAAATATACTTTAACTAATAATAGTTCTCAAAGAAAAAAATTAAAACTCTATTATCCAAGATATGGAAATGATATGGAAGAAAGAATGAATATTGCAGATATATTGTTAAATAATCAATTTATTGATTATCGTATTATAGTAAGTGGCATGTATATTGGGACAGATATTGAGCTTAATGAATCAAGCCAAGAATATTTCAATCATATAAAATCAACACATAATCAAGTATTATTAAAAGAATTAGAGGAATATCTAAATCAAAAAGTTTATGTTTATGAATTTATTAATATACGTTATCCAAAGGTAGAAGAAAGCAGTTTTATGAAAATCGAATATACCAATAATCCTAAAATATGGGTAGATAGAATAAGCAAATCAAATGATGAGAGCCATCAAAATAAATCCTATACTATACAATTAAATGAAGAATATCACCAACGAACACCTAGGCTTATTTCTACAGAAAAATTAGAAAATATGAAATTAATAGGATATCAGTATAATCATGAAGAAATTGATCCAAGTATATCTGCTGAAGTTAAAGAATACAAAACAAATCTAAAAGAAGCCATTACTCTGTGTATTAATGATTATATTGATCAATCTAATAATAGGGAAAAAAATATATTGGATAAATCCTCTATTTGTCAAAGTTACTTTAAACAAGAAGAAAAATCTTTTAAGATAAATCATTCAATAGATGAATTGTATATAGAAAACATTCTATCAAATAATATTTATTATAAATATTATAATGAAATAGATATACCCGCTCAATCATCAATAACAATGCAATATAACTATGAATTATATGGAACAAAAGTTTATAATGAAGAAGAGAAAGGTCTTTTTCATTATATGAGTGATTATTTAACTGATTTGGAAATAACAAAACAAAAAGTCATTCTTAATGTAGAAAGTAATCATGAGATAGAAGATAATGATATGGGATTTGTTTTAAAGAAAAAAATTCAAGAAAAAGAAATGAATATAAATCAAGAAAAATATTTTGTGAAATTAAAAGAAAAGTAATGTGGCTTACCCACATTACTTTTTAAATGCTGTTCCAAAATGAAGAGCAATATAAGCTAATTCATGTTCATTAAATGATTTATGATAGTGTTTTTCAACAACTGAATTAAAGATTTGTGCACATTTATACTCAGTTTGATGTTGTGATTGAATTTGGTCTTTTAATGGATTATTTGTAAGTTGTTGATCGTTTTGAAGTCTATCTAATGCAGGATAGAAATGTAATGTCATACCTGTATAAAATTCTTTCTTTTTTCTTAAATCATAATCAAGTTCTTCTTTAATACATTGAATTGTTTCATTAATAATATCTTCCATTTCATCATCACATAAATCAAATTCACAATTAAAATCAATATCTAATAAGTTAATATTTGCTAAATACATAGTTGTATAACTTGTTTGGTTGTCATCAATTGTGATATCAAATTGTTTTTCAAGATTTTTTATAATTTCTTGTGCTGCTGGATAATATTCATGCTCTTTTAAGTGATTAATCTGACTTTCACTTGTAGGAATATATGTTCCATTTAATTCCCTTGAAACACATAAAGATAAATGAATGATTAAGTTATCAAATGATGACTCAGATACTTGAATATGATGTTTTTCAATCATAGATTTTACAATCTCTTCAATAATTTCTTTTCTATTTTCATATTGACTATCTAATTCTATAACCATACTTCCTTACCTCGCTTTTCATATAATATATTATTTGTCATTAAATGTCCATAATAAATATTACTTTTTTGTAAACGTTATCTTTATATCCAAATATTCACAATTTGTGAGAAGTCTCATAGGAAATCCCCAAGATCCATATCCACTTGTTACAATTAAAGAAAAGTCTTCTTTCTGTAAAATACCATTAGCATTATCATATATCAATGCGGTTGCTAATGTCATGGGAAATATTTGTCCCCCATGAGTATGACCTGATAACTGTAAATCAGCAATATCCTTAACATCTTGATATCTTTTTGGATTATGATCTAAAACAATTGTTGGGAGTGATGTATCCATTCCTTTTGTTATTTCATCAATTGAAAGTGAATCATGATTAATAACATCTTCTCTCCCTACTATATTAATGAAACCATCAATACATACATACTTTTCATTCAATAATTTAATATTATGTTTTTCATATATTGATTGATCTAGAATATTTGCATAATGTTCATGATTGCCATTCACAGCATAGATTCCATATGTTGTTTTGATTTTTGATAAAGAATTCATAACATCATTAATCATTTCAATAGGTGTTGTTTCATCAAATAAATCACCAATTAGAAAAACAAAGTCATACTGTTCTTGATTAATTTTCTTTACAAAATTTTGAATATCTTGTAAATATGTTCCTGTCCCAATATGCATATCACTCACAGCAGCAATTTTTAATGAAGAAAGTGTTGATTCTTTATGAATCATAATATCATAAGATTTTTTTGTTTTATCATAATGAGTCGCATATCCAAAACTCGTGATTATCATACCAATCACACCAACAATAATCAACATTTTTCGTTTAGGTAATTTATGTAAAAAATACATAACTCCTTGATATATAGCAAATAAAATCATTGTAATAAATACAGTTAATATATAGAATTGAGCTATAAGAGTTAATATAAAAAATAATTGATGATAAGGATGAATAAAGATTTTAATGGAAATTATAATGAGTGATAGTAAAGTGATGCAGCTTATCATTATTTTATGTGAATATTTTAAATGTTTAAATACATAAAGAAAATATAAAAAAGGTGCTATAATAATAAAGAGAAACATAAGAATAAAAAATATCTTCATAGTTATACCTCATTTCTTGGTAACAAGTATATCACAAATCAATAAAAAATAAAGGTTGCTTTCATATAAGTGTTGTGATAGTATTAAGTCAAGATAGAGGCGCAAGAGTTATGAATTCTTTTATAATAGATGCAACTAAAAAGAAAGAGGAACAATTGCCGAAGGTGTAATGGTTTGCATGTCATTATGTCCTGGGGGTATGGAGAATATCTATGCCACTGTCACTTTAAGATATTAAAGTGGGGTGCTATTGCGTTAATATACTCTTATTGATTGCAATGGTATCATTGCAATTTTTTGTTTATAGAAAGAAGGCGAATATATGGAAAGAAATTTAGTGACACATGTAGAATGCAATAATCAAATTATTCAAGTAAAATTATTGAATGTTGAAAAAAATTCATTATTTGTAAGTAATATTTTTAAAGAAATTTCTAAGATGGGTGTGAATATTGATATGATTTCACAAGTTATGTTAGAAGATGAAATGAGAATTGATTTTACTTGTAATCAAGAAGATCAAGAAAAATTAAACCTTGCTTTAGAGAATGTAAAAAAAATACATCCTAGAATAATGATTTATCAGAATCGTAATGTTGCTAAGATAATGGTTGAGGGTGAAGGTATGAAAGATGAGGTTGGAGTAGCGGCCCAAATTTTTGAAATATTAGGTAAACAGCAAATTCCTTTCATGCAAGTCACAACATCAGAAATTTCTATTTCATATGTGATACCTAAGGAATTATTAGATTTAGCAGTTTCAAAGATTAAAGAGACATATCAATTATAAGGAGGATATATATTATGGAACCAATTTTTGAAGGAAGTGCTGTGGCACTTGTATTACCTATGCTTGATGATGGAAGTTTAGATTTTGAAGGATTTAAAAGACAAGTTCAAAGAATGATTGATGGTGGTGTTCAAGCTTTATTAGTCAATGGAACAACTGGAGAAACACCAACAATTACTATTGAAGAAGAATTTGAATTAACAAAGATAGTTATGGAAATGGCTAAAGGAACTGATATTAAGGTCATTGCTGGAGCTGGATCTAATGATACAGCTACAGCTTTAAAGAAAGCAGAATTTGCTAAGGAAATTGGAGCAGATGCAATACTTGTTGTGACACCATATTATAATAAAACAAGTCAAAGAGGTCTTATTGATCATTATACTTATATTGCTGATAGAGTTGATATTCCAATGATTATTTATAATGTACCAGGTCGTACAGGAATGAATATTTCTGTTGATACAGTTGTAGAACTTGCTAAGCATAAGAATATTAAAGCGATGAAAGATGCTACTGATAATATTGCTTATGCTATGGATGTATTATCAAAGACAAAAGATTTAGATTTTGATATGTATAGTGGTTGTGATGATAATATTTTGCCATTTATTGCTGCTGGAGGTAAAGGTGTTATTTCTGTATTATCTAATGTTTATCCTAAAGAAACAGAAATGTTTGCACAAGCTGCATTACATGGTGATATGAAACTTGCAAGAGCAATGGCATACGATTTCAATGATGTAAGTAAATACTTATTTGTAGATGTGAATCCAATTATGCCTAAGGTTGCTTTGGCAAAAATGGGAGTATGTGGAGAAATGGTAAGAAGACCATTGATTCCTACAACTGATGCCAATAAGAAATTATTATTTGATGCTATGAAAAAATTTGAAGAAAAGGGTTATTAATATGAATATCATTGTATATGGTTATGGTTTAATGGGGCAAAAGGTTGCTCAGGCTGTGAGAAACAATGACAAGATGAATCTTGTTGGAGTTGTTTCTCCTGTCTTTAATGAGAAAATTGTAGAAAATATGTATGAATCGTTACAGGAAGTTCATGAGAAAGTAGATGCTATTATTGATTTCTCTCATCCTAATAATTTAGATGATATATTGAAATTTGGAATTAAGAATCATTGTGCTTTGGTTATAGCAACAACTGGTTTTAATGATCAGCAAAAATTACGTATTGAAGAAGCCTCTTCACAAATTCCTATATTTCAATCATATAATACATCATTTGGTGTATCTATGCTGACAAAGATTGTTAAAGAAGTTGCTAAGGAGTTTTATGATCAAGGATATGATATAGAAATTATTGAAAAACATCATAATCAAAAGATTGATGCTCCTAGTGGAACTGCAAAACTTCTTTATGATGTGATTCATGAAGATATTGATGAAACAAAAGAAGTGTATGATCGTAGTCAAGTTCATCATAAACGTGAAAAGAGTGAAATTGGTATACAATCTGTTCGCGCTGGGACTATTTTTGGGGAACATACTGTATTATTTGCAGGACATGATGAAATTATTGAAGTAAAACATACTGCTTTATCTAAGGAGGTCTTTGTTCAAGGGGCAATCTCAGCATGTGAGGCTATTATAGATAAAGATAACGGATTATTTACTTTAAAAAATTTATATTAAAGGGGAAGAGGAATGGTTTTACAAACAGAATTTGCACAAATTAGAAACAATACATTGTACATAGATGATGTGAATGCAATGGATTTGGTTAAAAAATATGGAACACCACTTTATGTTATGAGTGAAGGACATATTCGTCATCAGATGAATGAATTAAAAACAAAATTTTTAGATAAATATGATAACGTTTTACCACTATTTGCATCTAAATCATTTAGTTGTTTAGAAATTTATAAATTAGCGAAAGAATATGAAATTGGAATAGATTGTGTAAGTGCAGGAGAAATATCAATTGCTTTAAAAGCAGGGTTTGATCCACATAAGATTTATTTCCACGGAAATAACAAATTACCATCTGAAATAGAGTATGCAATATCTTATGATGTAGATCATTTTGTAATTGATAACTTTCATGAAATTGAATTAGTTGAAAAAATAGCATCACAATTAGATAAAACAATCTATGCAACAGTTAGAGTTGTTCCTGAAATTAAAGCAGGAGGACATGGATTTATTCAAACAGGTCATAAGGATACAAAGTTTGGATTTAGTGCTAGACATGGTATATATTTAGATGCCATTCAAAAAATTGTTGAATCAACACATATTCAATTTGAAGGTATACATTGTCATATAGGATCTCAAGTTTTTGATTTGTATGCGTATATTAGTGCAATGAAAAGATTTGTTGGATTTGCGTATGAAATTTATGATAAATTGGGAGTTATGGTTACAAAGATTAATGCTGGTGGTGGTTATGGAATTGCTTATACAAAGAAAGATGAACCACTAGATTTTGAAGTCATTACAACAGAAATTATGAAAACAATTAAAGAAGGATATGATGCTCGAGGTTGGGAAATGCCAATGGTATTAGTAGAACCAGGACGTTATGTTGTAGGAAATGCAGGTATTACACTTTATACAATAGGAACAGTGAAAGAAATTCCAGATGTGCGTACATATGTTAGTATTGATGGAGGAATGACAGATAATATTAGAACATGTTTGTATGATTCTGATTATGAAGGTGTGATTGTAAATAAAGTGGAGGAGCCAAGAGATACAAAAGTCACTGTTGCTGGTAAAATTTGTGAATCTGGTGATATTGTGGTTAAAGAGGTTATGGTAGCAAAACCTGAATCAGGAGATATCTTTGCTCAATTCTCTACAGGAGCATATCATTATTCAATGGCTTCTAATTATAATCAATTACCAAAACCTGCAGTTGTCTTTACATATCAAGGAAAATCTAAGTTGGTTATTAGAAGACAGACTTTTGATGATTTAACTTATTATGATGTAGAAGAAGATTATTAATAGAGAAAAATGATGTAAAGTGATATGTGTAAGTAAAAATAAGTTTTTAAAAGGGCGAAAGTCCTTTTTTTGTCACAAAAATTATTTTTAATAACATATTTTTGAATAATATTAGATAATTTGTGACATTTTTTATTAGAAAATGATATAATAACAGAAAGGGAAGGAGAATATAAATGAAGAAATTATTAAAGGGATTATTAGTTGTTTTCATGGGAGTAAGTATTGTTGCGTGTAGTGGTAAAAATAATGATTTGACAATTGAATGGGGAAAAGAAAATAAATTAGCTGATATTATTTCTTTCCAAGTAGAGACTGCTAGTCAGACACAGCAAATTACACCTGATGTTATTGGTACATACTATAAGTATTATAAACCACAGACATCAACAAATGTATTATTAGATGTTGTTTTACAAGTAACAAATTTAAAGAAAGAGGAATTAAAATTATCTACAGCTATTAGTAGTCAATTTTTAATAGATGATAAGGAGTATAAAGGTCATAATATTTCTATTAGTGAAGATGGTCAATCTATTCTTCAAGGTGCTACTTTAGCTGCTGAGGAGACAAAAAAGGTTCATTTCTATACTGAAATTGATCCTACTGTCTTAGATAAAGAGATTGCTTTTAAACTCGCTAGTACAGATAAAGACAATGAACAGGCTGCAGTTATGACATTTAAGTTAAGTGATGTTGAAAGTCATTATGAAAGTAAGAAGTTGAAGAATGTTATTACATTTGATGGTAAGGCAGAAGTTACATTGGAATCAAAGGATGTTGCAAAAAAGATAGAACCTGCCAAACCTACAGGATTATATACATATTATAAAGTTAAGGCAGATACAAATCGTTTTGTGATTATGAAAACAAAAATAAAGAATATATCTGATAAAGAATTAAAAGCATCCCAAGTAATGAGTGCGGTTTTAGTAGATAAGGATAATCATGAGTATCCATGTAATATGTTCTTTGAAAAAGCTGATCAAAGCAATTTATCAGCAGCAAGTTCAGCAACATTAGAAGCAGGGAAAGATGGAACAGTTTATTTTGTATTTGAAGTAAGTGAAAGTATTGCAAATGAAGAAAATACAATAAGAATATCTCAAATGGGTAAAGTTTATACATTAAAGATTTAAGAAGAGTTCTTGCTCTTCTTTTTCCTTTTATTGTATAAAATATTGAATTATGTTCATACTTAATTACGAGGTGAATATAAATGAAGAAATTTGTTTTTATATTATTAGCTGGGATGTTATGTATAAGTGTTCATGCCAAAAGTCAAGAACCACAATATAAAATTATAGCTCATTCAAATCAAGAATCAGATATTCAAAAATTGTATCAAATAAAAGATCAATTATTAAAGGATTATAAAATTTGGGTTAAAGGTGTTGATAATAAGGATCAAGTTCTAGCTGATCATCAGAGTGATTATCATGCGACTTATAAACAAGGGGTTTATATGATTGTATTGGGTGATGGTAAAGGAAAATCTTTAAGTGGTGAATTAAAAGTGAATTATTGTGATTCTACTGAAGATATTGAAACTAAATCACTTTTATTTGATTGGTTATTTTAATATTGAATTCATAATTGAAGCAGATAATACAGTTATGGAGGTTGTCTTATGAAAACAATATATACGAATGGAAATATCATAACTTTAGAGAATATAAGTGGTAATGCTTTAGTTGAAGAAAATGGTAAGATTATAGGTATTGGAGATTATCAGAATCTATATGAAGAAAATATGAAAGTTGTTGATTTAAAAGGGTCAACATTAATGCCAGCATTTATAGATGCACATAGCCATTTAAGTGGTTATGCTATGAACTATTTACAGGTTGCATTAGATGATTGTCAAAGTATAGAAGATATTCAGGAAACGATTCGTGCATATATACAAGATAATCATCAAGAAGATCAATTCATAAATTGTAAGGGATATAATCAGGAGAATCTTAAAGAGAAACAACATATAACAAAACAACAATTAGATTCTATTTCATCAACAATTCCTATAGTTATACAACACTATACGGGACATTGTGGCGTTATGAATAGTGCTGCTTTACATAGATTAAATATAACAAAAGATACAAAATCACCATCAGGGGGATATATTGATTATGATCAAGGATTCTTAGAAGAAAATGCATATACTTTTTATATTCAAAGAATTCCTATGCCATCTTTAAAAGAATTAAAAAAAGCATATCGACAAGCACAATATCAATATGCAAGTTATGGTATAACAACATTACAAGATGGCATGATAGTAGATGAGTTAAAAGATATATATCAAGTACTTATTGATTCAAATGACTTCTTTTTAGATGTTGTTGGTTATCCAGGATTTGAATCTCATCAATTTATAAAAACATTTAAAGATTATCAAAAGGTTTATCACCATCATTTTAAAATTGGCGGATATAAAACTTTTTTGGATGGATCTCCACAAAATAAAACAGCATGGACTATTGATCCATATGTTGATGGAACATATGGATATCCAACCTTAACAGATGAACAATTACATAATTATCTTTTAAAGGCTATTCAAGAGGATATGCAGATATTAGTACATTGTAATGGTGATCAGGCAATTCAACATTATATAAATGAATATCAAAAAGTTCATCAACAGGATATTCGACCAGTAATTATTCATGCACAAATGATGAGACCCGCACAAATGCAACAAGCAAAAAAATTGGGTATGATTCCTTCGTTCTTTCTTGCACATGTTTATTATTTTGGAGATATTCATAGAAGAAATATGGGAGAGTTAAGAGCTCAGACAATTAGTCCACTACATTCTGCTTTAAAATATAAGCTTCTTTTTACAATGCATACTGATGCACCCGTTATACAACCTAATATGATTGAAACTATTCATGTTGCTGTGAATAGACAAACACAGAGTGGATTAACTCTAGGTAAAGAGGAATGTATTGAACCAATAGATGCATTAAAAGCATTAACTATAAATGCTGCTTATCAATATCATGAGGAAAATCATAAAGGAACATTAAAAGTAGGTAAAAATGCTGATTTTGTTATTTTAAGTGATAATCCATTGACTATTAATAAAAATAGTATAAAGAATATACAAGTTCTTATGACAATTAAAGATGGACATATTGTATATGAAAAAGAATAACTTAAGTTTAACTAAGTTATTCTTTTTCTTTTATT
>NZ_HG005286.1:202499-217031 GCF_000455285.1 Candidatus Stoquefichus massiliensis AP9
ATAAAATTATATAATTTCTAAACTGTTGTTGTTTCTCTATAGGAATATTCAATAAATCTACAACTTCTTCAAATGTCATTTTCTTTGAATTTAACTTTTGTATTGTTTCAAGTTTTTCTTCAAATTTTCCTTCTTCTTTCCCTTTATCTCTGATTTTATCAAAGATTTCACACATTTCCTGTATCCCTCCTTCTGTTTCCTTAAAATAGTGGACTCTTCTTCTTAAAACTTCGTAATGCATGTCTCCACAGTTCTTGCACATGAAATCATGCATCAGCAATCCCAATGGTGTTTCATCCTGTATGCTGGCATTTACATAGACGGTTGATGTTTCATCATCAAAGTATTCTCCAGTTTCATCAATTGTCCTATGTATGTGATAGATAGGCAGTCCTTTTCCTAACACATCATTTTCAGTAATAAAGATAACGGAAACTGGTGGTATTTTCTTCCACTCCTGTGACGGAAAAGATATATTGGCATTCGTCATGCTGTGATGATATCTGGCTCTTTTGGGATGAGCACCATCATTCTTTCTTTGAACCTCGACATTAATAAAATGATTATCGATAGTTCTAGTAAAAACATCAATGCGAATATCTCTGCCGTGGAGATTCTTCATCATATGCTGGGTAGAAAAGGCAATAACATAGACAGGCTTGTTGAAGACAATACCAAGAAGAAATTCAAGACATTCTCTGTCATTAAAGATGATATCCATAAAATCATCATCAATAAGCCTAAGACTTAAAATAGAGTCAAGATATTCATAAGACAAAGCAGTATTCATTGATTCACCTCACTTTCATATAAAGGGAGGCTATCCAAGGATAATATATCACAATAATTGCTTATAGTAAATAACGATGATAAATAAAACAAAAGATAAAATAACCTCCTCACTATATATATACGCAAAAAATCTTCATTTTTCTTTTTTTATTTTCAATTTTATGAAAAAAAGTGATACCATTATAGAAAGGAGGATTTGACATGAAACAAATCAATAAAAATGATATAAAAAATATTCAGAAAAACTTAATTTATCCTATTTATGAGGATCAAGAAATATGTAAAGAAATTATAAATAAACTGGGTTATGATATTAATCAAATTGTTAATAAAGCATTCAATGAAATAACAAAAGTTTATACATTAGGTCAATTACCATTCAAAGAAATATATTTTATTGGATTGGGTAATTCTCATACAATAACAACATATCAATTAAGACAAGCATTTTGTACAATATCTGAAAATTTAAAGGAAGATATTTGTTTTAATGCTATTGAAGCAGCGAATGAAAATATAGATATTCATCAGATAACAAAGCTTTTTGTAGAAAGTTATCTTCTTTCACAATATAAAGAACAAAAAATAGGTCATCTAGAACAAGAAAAATTTGAAGTAAATATTATTACAGATGCTGATGTACAAAAAGATATAGATGAAGCTATAATCTATGGAGAAGGAATTAATTATGCAAGAAAATTAGCTGATACACCAGCCAATTATATGACACCTTGTCACTTGGTTGATGAAGCAAAGACATTGGCAAAAGAACTAGGAATAGAATGCACTATTTTGGATAAAGATGCTTTAGAAGATATGAAAGCGGGTGGAATACTTTCTGTTAATCAGGGAAGTCATATTCCAGCATATATGATATGTTTAAAGTATTCTCAAGGTGGAGATATGCCATATAATGCTGTTGTAGGAAAAGGTATTACATTTGATTCAGGAGGATATAATCTTAAAGGGAATAGTTATGGTATGAAGTATGATATGTGTGGTGCAGCAGATGTCTTAGGAATTATGAGTATTCTTGCGAAGACAAAAGCTAAGGTTAATGTTTATGGAATCATACCAACAACAGAAAATCTTGTTAGTGATAAAGCATATAAACCTCAAGATGTGATTACAACTCTTTCAGGAAAAACAGTTGAAATTGTGAGCACTGATGCTGAAGGAAGATTAATATTATGTGATGCATTAACATATGCACAACAATTAGGTGCAAAGTCTATTATTGATCTTGCAACTTTAACAGGAGCTTGTGTAAGTGCTTTAGGAGATCTTTATACAGGTGTTTTCTCAAATAGTGAAAGATTCTATCATAAATTTGATAAAGTGTTAAAGATATCTGACGAAAAAGGATGGCGTTTACCAATAGATGAAGAATATTTTAAAAAATTAAAATCTACAAGTGCAGATTTTAAAAATTCGGTAGGAAAACCAGGGGCAGGAGCAAGTATAGCAGCCAATTTCTTAGAAGCATTTATAGAAGATAATGTTGAATGGATACATTTGGATATTGCAGGGACTGCTGATAACAATGGAACAGGTGCAACAGGAGCAATGATAAGAACTGTTGTTAATACAATAAAAGAAGGATAATAAACTATACCCTATAGAATGGACACGAAATAAAAAAGCGTGTCATCTATAGGGTATTTTTGTATACTTAAAGAAAGGATGTGTTAAAAATGGGAAGAAATTATTTTACTGATGAACAAATAGATGAATTCAAAAAAAATAAGTATATTGAAAGTATCACAAAAGCTAATATCACTTTTACTAAGGAATTCAAACAAAAATTTTATGGATTATTACTTGATGGGATTGGACCATCTCGTGCATTATCTCAACTAGGGATTAATTATAGAACATTGGGAAAAAGAAGAGTTGATCAGTTGGCTCATCGTATAAGAATACAAGCACAACGTGAAGAAGGATTTGATAGAAAAAAGGGCAGGCATGTAGGCAGACCAAAGAAATTAACTTTTGATTCACCTGAAGAAGAAATTAAATACTTAAAGGATCAATTAGAATATCAAAAACAGGAGATTGAATTTCTAAAAAAGCTAGAAGCACTGGAAAAGAAATACCAATAGTTCCAGTGCAAGAAAGATTTAAGATTATTTATGAGATGTCATTAAAGGGAAGATTGGATATTCAGTATATGTGTCAAATAGCGCATGTATCACGCTCAGGATATTATGCATATGTAAAAAGATTAAAACATCCTTCATCTAAGGAGCTGCAAGATCATTTTGATTTCCAAATGATTAAAGCAGCATATGAATATAAATCATGGAAAAAAGGTGCAAAACAAATCAGAATGCGTATAGAGAGAGATTATGGAATTATTATGAATCTTAAGAAGATCCGTAGGTTAATGAAAAAATATAATCTTGTTTGTCCTCTAAGAAAAAAGAATCCAATAAAAGCAATGATAAAAGCTCAGCAGAGTCATCGAATATATAAGAATATATTAAATAGAGATTTTTTACAAGGTAAGTCTAAGAAAGTATTGTTAACAGATATTACTTACCTTACATATGCGAATGGTAAGAGAGCTTATCTATCAGTCATTAAAGATGCATCTACCAAGATGATCTTATCATGGCAATTATCATTAACACTAGACTTAAGTTTCGTTATGAATACAGTGAATGAAATTCTAGATTTCTATAAAGGAGAATTAGATTTAAATGTCATTATACATTCAGATCAAGGAGTTCATTATACAAGCATTGCATATCAGGAACTATTAAAAGAAAATGGGATTACCCAATCAATGTCAAGAAGAGGAAACTGTTGGGATAATGCGCCACAAGAATCATTTTTCGCTATATTAAAAACAGAAAGTGAATTACATAAATGTACAAGTTATGAGAAATTAGTGAATACAATTATTGAATATATAAAATATTACAATTATGACAGACCGCAATGGGCACTCAATAGAATGACACCATATGAATATGATAGGTACCTAACTAAGAGAAGACACTTATTATTACCATCAACTTATATCAAACCACAAATTATATATACATAGAAAAAGCCATGAATTTTCATTCATGACTTATCCCCCTTTTTATTTATGTGTCCTTGACATAGGGTATAGTTTATTTTATATCCTTCTTTCATTTTACATATTGACTCATAAATTCAATAATTGTTCTTTCACATAGTTCCTGATTAACAAGATAACTTTCTGCATGTTTTGCACCTTCAACAATTAATAAATCTTTATCTGCAGCACAAGCATTATAAAGATCATAAACCATATATGTTGGTACAAAATCATCTTGATCACCATGAATAAATAATGTAGGTGTTTTAGATTTTTTAACTTGATTAATTGTAGAAGCTTCTTTAAAACTATACCCAACACGTTTCTTACTCAGTAAAGTTGCAGTAGGTAAGATAAGTGATGGTGGAATATGAGCAAGCTTCAATTCATGTTCAAATTCATCTAATACACTTGTAAATCCACAATCAGATATAATACATTTTACATCATCAGGTAATTCTTCACCACTAGCCATTAAGACAGTCGCACTACCCATAGAAATACCATGTAAAACAATCTGTAAATCTTTATTAAAATAATCTTTTATTTTATTTATCCATTGAATACAATCTAGCCTATCTAACCATCCAAAACCAATATAAGTTCCTTCACTTTCACCATGAGCACGATTATCAGGCATTAATATATGGAAACCTAAATCATGATAGAACTTAATATAATAAGCATATTCTTTTAAATTATAAGAACGATAACCATGCACCGCAATTAAAACCTTATCAGTATCTAAATCAGATTTCAAAAGCTTTGCCTTCAACTTTAAACCATCATGAGAAGTGATTTCTAAATCTTCAAAATGCTGTTCCTTTAACCAAGGTAAATATTTCTCTATATAAGGATTAACAGAATCATCTTTTTTCTTATGAGGAACCCTTTTCTTACATGCAATATCAATAGCTGTTACACTAGCAAAACCTACCAAAGCACCTGTTAAAATAGCTGCAGTCGCTAAAGTTTTCTTTTTCATTCTTATCACATTCCTTTCATATGTCTTTATCATATCACAAAATATAAACGAATGTGATATTTTTTATTAAACAATAAAAATATAGTGAATAGATTCACAAGATTTCCACAATTATTTAGTATAATTTGTTTACAAGGATATATATTGAGGGGAAACATATATATTTTACAAAAGACATATCAATGAGGATATATATTCCTATTTTGATATGTCTTTAAATTTATAAAGAAAGGGGAATAAAAATGAAAAGAGTTATTGAGTATTTTGGATTAGGTGTTTTAATGGTTTTAGCAGGTTCTTTATTAGAAAGTCTTAGTGTGAGTGGAGATTATTCATTATTCTCTATTTCAAATATTTTTATATGGAGTGGGCTTGTAGTACTATTTGTGGGAGAAGGATTGTTTATCTATAAAGGTATTATAAAAATCTATCATATGTATAAAGAATTCACATCATCTATTAAATAGGAGCAAATAAAATGAGTAAACAAATGAAAATAATAAAAATTATCATGTTATTGGTTTTTATGTTAAGTTTTAGTGGTTGTAGTCAAAAAGAGGTTGTCGATGGAAATTTTATAAAACCTTACATTCTTTTAAATAATAATTATTATGGACTTTCTAGCAGTAAGCCTAATACAAAAGAGTTATCTGATGATTATCGTTTTTATGGGTTAGTTTCAGGTGCAGTAGATCAAGAAGTTATGCCTAGTCAGGAATTACAAACAACAAGAATATTAGAAGATAATAAAGGTTATAAAGTATATATTTCTAATGATGAACAGAATGTTTGTATATTTAATGAAGAAATCAATGAGTATGTTTATTATGATATAGAGATATGGAAATAAACTTAAAAACAACGGATTCCAGATGAAAACCCCCTGATTTCAAATAAATCATCATTTTTTTTAATAATCATATATAATGTATTTAGAAAAAAATTAATGTTTAAGAGTATAAGAAAAGTAAGTGTTATGAGTATACTTATTCTTGTATTATCTGTAGTTAGCGTTTCAGCAACTTATGTTACTTGTCAGAACAAAGTATCAACAGGAAAAGGATACTATAATGCAAATTGTTATGGAACAACACTTAGATTTCATGGCTATTATGAAGATAGTTCAGAAAAATATACAGTTATGAATTATGTAGGAACAAATGAAGATCCATACAAGATATATGATGGTTGTAGTGCTGGAAATAGGAATGCTGATGGATCATGGAATGTTGGTCGTCCATATAATGGATTTGCACATATACATACTTACACAGTTAATAGAAACTAGTAAAAGGGATATTTTTATCCCTTTTACCTATAAAGAGGGTGATTATATGATTAAAAAAGGAATATGGATCATAACAATCTTTATCTCAATAATACTTGGATATTTAAGTTTTGTAAATATGGAAACAGTACAATACTATCAATTGGGAGCTATTCAAGATTACATATCTATTCAAGAGAATAAAGAGACAATTATGCTTTGGAGTCAATTTCAAGAAGGTTATCAACAAGAAGGTGTTAACTCCTTAGTTGATTATTGTCAGAACCATAATTTGACTATGTTACTTGTTGCAGGTGATAATAAAGGTGGTATACATTTTAGTGATTATTATTTATACACTCAACAATCAAATATATTAAATGGTTTAAATTTTACCAATAGAATACAATCTATAGATTTTAGTCAATATAATACTCATGAATATTATACAACATATCAAGATGATCAAGAATATCAAGGATTAATGGTAACAGTAAATAAAGAATTTTTTAATAATTTTTATAATCAATACCGTATTCATAATTTCTATAAAGTAGAAGATATTATTAAAGATAAAGGAAATCAAATATCATTATTTATTTATAGTAATCATAGAGAAAGTCTATTAAATGATATGAATGATGTGTTTTTAAAGGGTCATGTGAGTTATCAAGATTTAACAGATGGGTATTCTCCAGCTCAACTAATAGATATTCATCAAGAAAATAATATGAATATGATAAAGATTATGGTTATTTTAATATTTATTGTTGGTTTATTATTAATTCTTCATTTAATGAAACTAAAAAGACAAATCGTTATTATGAGATTAAATGGTTTATCAATATTGAGGATAATGCAAAAGAAATTAGGTGGATTTCTTTTTGTAGAATTGATTGTTTTTATAACATCATTATTAATATGTATGTTTATAAATGCAGGAAAATTAGATAGTTATAATAGAGAATATTATCAATTATTTATAAAATATTTTGTTATGTTCGTAGGACTTATCATTGTTTTATGTATTATGATATATATCTTTATATATATTAATATGCATTTAAAGTATCTCAAGAAAGAATATCAAATCAAACATTTTGCAGAAATAAATGTTTTTCTAAAAGTTGTAATTATTTCATTATTAATGTTTCCATTTATAGAAATGATAGAAACTTCTAAAGATTCAATTATTCAATATAAAGGGATAATGGATAATAAGGATTTAATTGATCAAAGTGCATATTTTGATAGTGATTTAGATACGTCAGAAACAACTGAAGAAGTCTTTAACTATTATCTTAAAAATGGAGGATTTTATATTGATTTTGATTATTATCAAAATCATACAAGAGAGTATTTGTTAGAAGTAACTCCTGAAAAGTATCATGATGAAATTGATGAGATGGCTATTGATTATCCATTTTTATTAGCTAATGCAAATTATTTAAAAAATCAAAATATTAAAGATGAAAATGGAAATATATTAGATTTATCTAAATTTCAAGAAGATGTTCTTTTAGTTCCTAAAGAACATAAAAAGAAAAATCTAAAGAAAATAATGGAAGATAAAGATTATCAAATTATTTATGTTGAAAAAATAGGAAATTGTTTTAATATCAAATTAAATCAACCCTACTATCTATCAAATCCAGTTATTCATTTAGTTACTCATAAAAGTGATAGAACAAGATTATATTATATGAATCTTCTTATAAAAGATAAAAGTATTCAAGATTATCAAAATGAAGTAAAACAAATGACAAATGAAACAGTAGAAATGTTTTCTAATGAAGTCATATCGTCAGTTAATATAAATAGTATCCAAAAAACATTACAGGAAACACTTTCAATTATTATACTTTATATAACACTCATATCAATTCTTATCTACCAGATTACATATATTTACATATCTGAAAATCAAATGTCTATAGCATTAAGTTATATGAATGGATGTAGTTATAAAGAAAGATATAAAGAATTATATATGTATTCAACTATAACTTACTTATCTATATTTGTTATTGGAATTGTTATTTTAAAAGGTTATTTTTTAGATATTCTTATTTTTAATATATTAGGTTTGGGATTTGAACTTATTGTTTTATATTGTTTTATTAAAAAGTTTGAAAGTTCAAATATTGCTAATATTTTAAAGGGAGAATCAAGATTATAAATGAAATGATTTCATTAAAGGGAGTGGAAATGATGAAAAAATTGCTTATATTAATAATTAGTATTATATCATTTTCACTTGTCTATTTTAGTTTTAAAGATGTTAATGAGAATCAGGCTACAAATGTTTATTTACTTAATAATGTGGTAGAACAGAATTTAGATATGGATGAGTACTTTGTTGATATACAATTTAATGAACCTTATAAATTTCAGGATATATGTAAAGCTGTTGCAAAATATGTGTATGAAAATAAATTGACTTGTATAGTTACTAATACTTATAAAGATAGTGAAGGCATATATAATATGAATGATTATTATATTTTATCTTCAGATTCTCAGGTTTTAAGTCATTACCTTATAGAAGGAGAAACTATAGATTTTAGTCATCTAACAGATCAAAAATATTATTCAACACAAGTAGATGAAAATGCATCAGGTATGATCAAAATATTAAACAATGATTATTTTAATTTGTCTCAAGATATTTTTAGATTTAAACAGTTTAATAGAATAAACGAAATAAATGATAGAGTACTTCAATCTATTTATCTATCAATATATGCTAAAGACAATCAATTTATAGCAGAACTAGAAGAAACATTAAATGAACAATTCGAAGATATTAAGGTTAATGATATATCTTCTGCAAATGAACATATCTATAATATGACAGATCAACAATTTATAGTTAAAAATCAAATGCATTTTTTTGAAATAACAATCATTATATTTATTATATTATTAACAGTCAGTGCAATGAAAAATACTAAGAAATATATGATTCGCAGAATGATGGGTACATCTGTAATGAAAATAGCAATCAAAGAATATTTAGCATTATTATTAATATGTCAATTATGTTTTTCAACTGTTATAACATTAACTTTTAATTATCTATGTCCAGAAAGTAACATGCTGACAAAACAATTTTATAATCAAATATTTCCATTTCATTTCTATTGTCTTGGAACACTAATGATAATGTTCTTAATCATATATGTTTTTATATATTTCACAAGTCATGTCAAATATCTTCATACACAAAATCATTATAAGCATTTATATCATATCCAGGTTGTTATGAAAGTTATTATTGTAGTGATACTTATGCCAACACTTATTGGCTCATTTAAGAGTATATATCCATATGTCATCAACTATTTAACTATTAATAGTGTTAAAGATGATATTCAGGATCTTTATTATTTAGACTCTATACCAGAAAAGAGTCAGGAAATATTTAATCATTATATAGATAAAACTGATTATATGGATTTTAATGATTATTATTCAAATTCACCATTATTTCCACAAAATACAGATAATGAAGAATATCTTATGAAATATCCATATATTCATGTTAATGCTCATTATCTTAAACAATATGATATAAGAGATACCAATAATAATTTTATAGATTTCAGTCAATATAATGAAAATGTCTTACTTGTTCCAATAGAATACAAAGGTAAAGATTTATCTAATTACTATCCATCAAAAAAAGATAAGATTGTCTATATACAGAATAATGGAAAATTTGTAAATTTAAGAATGGAAGAACCATTTGTTGTAAGGAATCCAATTATTTATTTAGAAAAAGAGTATGATATGATTGAAACAAAAATGAGAGGTTTTTGTTTTAAGACAGATCAATTTTCTAAGTTAAGTCAGGAACTTAAAGATATAGAAGGAACAGATGTTATGATAGTAAGTAGTACATATAAATATAACTATTATATTTATATGTTTAAACAATCTATTATTGAGTTATTTATTAATATTAGTGTTTATTTAACTTTAATAATGCAATCAATGTTATTGTATATAGGTGAAAAAGGTAAAGAAATAAGTATTGGATATACATTAGGAATTACTAAATGGAAAAGATATTTAGAATTATTGATTTTTAATATGGGGAGCTATATTGCTATAGTTGTAGGAACTATGTCTCTTAATGTGACATTGACTGATAGAATAAAATTTATTATTTTATTTGTTATGATAGAACTCATAATAGAAATGATTTATGTTTATCGTTTTGAAAAAACAAGTATTATATCTTGCTTGAAGGGAGAGAAAATAGAATGAATGTTGTAGAAGTAAGAAATGTAAAGAAAGCTTATCAAAATAAAGTTGTCTTTGATAATTTGTCTTTTGAAATAGAAGAAGGTTCTTTTGTAGTTATTATGGGAGAATCGGGTTCAGGTAAATCAACATTATTAAATATGATAGGTTTATTGGATAAACCAGATAGTGGAGATGTTATATTGTTTGATCAAAAGAATATCAAACCTTTCTCAAGAAAAGCAGAAATCATGTTAAGAGATAAGATTGGATACTTGTTTCAAAACTTTGCATTGGTAGATAATGAAACAGTTGAATATAATCTTGTCATGGCATTAGATAATGTAAAAGGAAATAAGAAAGATAAAATCAAAGAAGCATTAAAGATTGTTGGATTAGAGGAATATGAGAAAAAGAAAGTATATAAATGTTCAGGAGGCGAACAGCAAAGAATAGCTCTCGCAAGATTACTTCTTAAGCCATGTGAACTGGTACTTGCAGATGAACCAACAGGCTCATTAGATGCACATAATAAAGCCATTGTATGTGACTTATTAAAGCAAATGCAAAGTGATGGTAAAACAATTGTTGTTGTAACACATGATGAAACACTAAAAGAGTATGCAACACAGGTTATAAATATCTAAAAACAGTGGATTCCAGATGAAAACCCCCTGATTTCAAATAAATCATCACTTTTTTATATAATCATATATAATGTAATTAGAAAAAGAAATTTTAGCGAGAAAGGGGAATGATTTCAATGGGAGTATTATGATTTATATTAAAAAAAATCAAAAAAAAGGAGAAGAAGATTTATGAAGTTAAAGTGGATAAAAATTATTAGTTTGTTTTCTTTATTAATGACATTAAGTTTAACAGTTGTAAACGCTGCATACATTGACATTTCATGTCAAGGACAAACAACACTTAAAAATGAAGCAACTCTTAAGGCTGATTGTGCACTTTACACATTACATGGTGCAGCATCTTTTAGAGGTGAAAATGAGAGATATACTTATATTAATTATCTAAAGAATAATCAAACAGGTGTAGAAGTCTCTTGTTCTGCATATTATGGTAAGAAATCAAGTGATTGTTTTATTAATGTAGATAAACAGTATTACAAAATAAGTCATAGACATTATTATGGCATTTATCAAAATTAATAGAACTATTAAGAGGGATTGATCCCTCTTTACTTTTCTAAAATAACCAACAATTTAATTGTGAATAAGAATACAGAAAATTTTTGAATTATATGTATTGTTTATTGCATGTTTAGTAGATTAAGAAAGGAGAACTCAAATGAAAAAAATATATATAATTATTTTAGTCGTATTATCTCTCTTTCTTATTAATAGGACTTATTATGAAGAAAATCAGATAGAAGCAACAAAAGTATATAATTTAAACTCTATATTAGAAGAAGAAATGAATTTATCAGAAAATTATTTGATGATAGAGATTGATGAGAATGATTATCAAGATATTATGAATGATATTGTAACTTATGCAGATAAATATCAAATAAAGATGTCTACAAACATAGCCTATGAAGATGAAGAGGGAGTTAATACTTATATTAATTATTTTATTGCAAATATTGATCAATTACCTGAATCTATTCATATTGATATTCAAGATAACAATAAAAGTTATTATACGACAGATTTAAAAGATAATTATAGTAAAGGATATATAAAAATAATTAATAATGATTTTTTTAAGGATACACATGATATTATACGAATTTATCAATTATCTGATATCAAAGAATTAGATTATAAAACAAGTAAAATAGGGATATCTATTTTTAGTAATCAAGAACAAGATATTAAAGAGTTTAAAGATTTTCTAACACAAAATTATCCAATAAGACAAATATTTGATACTGAAGGTAATGAAATAAATTATCCTGATAGTAGTTCTATTATTGATAGTTATAGTGTAACATATTTAAGTCTTTGTATTATTCTATTACTATCTTTATTGATTTGTATTATTATTAAAGAACATAAAAAATATTTAATATCAAGAATGTTAGGTAATTCAATATTAAAGCTTGTTTTTAGAAACTTTATGCCCTTTTTTGTAATATCTATTATTGTATTTTGTTTAAGTAATATGATTGGATGTTATCTAAAAATAGGAGAAATAAATGATTTAACGAAAGAATATTATTATTCATATCAGATTGTCAATATCTATTATATAGTGATTGTAGTTATTATATTTCTATTTATATATTTCTTTATAAAATATTCTACACATATTAAATATTTAAAATTAAGTCAACCATATGGACATTTTGTTATTATACAATGGATAGTCAAAGAAATAGTTATTGTGTTATTGATAACACCAGTTATATCTACATTTTCAGAATCTTTTCCATATATAAAGCAATATATAAGTATACAAAAACAAAAAGAAACAATAGAAAATTATTATCAAATAAGTGGATCATTTGTAGATAATCAGAAAGTATTTGACTATTATAACAGTAAAGAAATCTATTGTAATATGGATAAATATTACATGCGTTCAAAAGATAGTCCATTTTATGATCCAGAAGATGAATATGCAATATATTATGACTATGAATATTTAGAAGCAAATCCTTATTATCTACAAAACAATGTTTTTTATGATGAACAAGGAAAACAATTGAATCTTTCTCATTATAGTGAAAATATACTTCTTATACCATATCAAATAAAGAATAAGATTGATATGGAAATATATAACCCACGAGGATATGATGTTATTTATGTTAAACAAACAGGTTACTTTTTTAATTTTAAAATTAGAAATATATTTGAAATGAATAATCCAATTATATGTGTCATAAATAACTATAATGATAGTATAGATATGCAAGGTTTTTTATTTGATAAAAGGCATAAATCTTATAATGAGTTTGTTTATGAAATAGAAAAAATACAAGGTCAAAATATGCAAACTGCGAGATTGACATCATGTATAAATGCATATGACTTTTATATAGATAGGTGTCAGGAATATATACCAGAGTTTATAATAACTGTAATTATTTTCCTACTTATTGTTTTATGCAATGTATATATTACGACAAAGATGTATCTAGAAGAATTTGGAAAAGAAATAGCTATTCAATATATGTTAGGAAAAAGTAAAAAAGAAAGATACTCTATGATTTTTATCTTTATTCTATCTTCTACAATAATAGCATCAACAGTAAGTTATCTCATCTGTGATTTAGTTTTCATACAATTTATTAAATTTATAGCATTACTTGTTTGCATTGAGTTTTTCGTTATATTGATGATAGTTTACTCTTTTGAGAAAAAAGGATTAACTCCATATTTAAAAAGTGGAACAATGTAAAGAGAAGGGAGATATATGATGAAAATAGTAAGTGTAAAGAGTATTTCAAAATCTTTTCAAGATAAGCATGTCTTTGATAATTTGTCTTTTGAAATAGAAGAAGGTTCTTTTGTGGTTATTATGGGAGAATCGGGTTCAGGTAAATCAACATTATTAAATATGATAGGTTTATTGGATAAACCAGATAATGGGGATATTATATTATTTGATCAAAAGAATATCAAACCTTTCTCAAGAAAAGCAGAAATCATGTTAAGAGATAAGATTGGATACTTGTTTCAAAACTTTGCATTGGTAGATAATGAAACAGTTGAATATAATCTTGTCATGGCATTAGATAATGTAAAAGGAAATAAGAAAGATAAAATCAAAGAAGCATTAAAGATTGTTGGATTAGAGGAATATGAGAAAAAGAAAGTATATAAATGTTCAGGAGGCGAACAGCAAAGAATAGCTCTCGCAAGATTACTTCTTAAGCCATGTGAACTGGTACTTGCAGATGAACCAACAGGCTCATTAGATGCACATAATAAAGCCCTTGTATGTGACTTATTAAAGCAAATGCAAAGTGATGGTAAAACAATTGTTGTTGTAACACATGATGAAACACTAAAAGAGTATGCAACACAGGTTATAAATATCTAAAAACAGCGGATTCCAGATGAAAACCCCCTGATTTCAAATAAATCAACAGATTATAAATGAATATAGTATAATACTATCAAAGGAATGATAACAATGATTTATACTTTATCAGACAAACTTATTTTATATTTAGAAAAGAACAATGTTTTAAAAGAA
>NZ_HG005286.1:217539-240576 GCF_000455285.1 Candidatus Stoquefichus massiliensis AP9
TTTTATGGTGCAAGATTAGTTATATCTACACTTATGGGTACAGTACTATTATTTCTAGTAGGAATCATCACAAACCATTTTATAGAAGCAGTGTTATATGAGATTGTGATGTCTAGCTCTAGAAGAATATTAGGAGGGTACCATTGTAAAAGTTATACAAAATGTATACTTACTTATGTTGGAATCTTTGTTGTTAGTTTGGTTATGGCAGAAATATGTTCATTGAATACAACAATAATCGTTGTTATATCAATAACAACATTACTCATAACACTGACATTGTGTCCTATTCAAAATGTAAATAAGTTAATTTCACCTAAAAAGAAAAGAATCTTTAGAATATATTCATTAATTTATATTTGGGTATATTTGTTCATTATTGTTTATTTGTATTCTATAGGTTCTTCATTTTTAGGAATGATGGTAAGTATGCTTGTTATGATTAATATCTTAACTATAGGAGGAAAAATTGATTATGAAAAGAATAAAGAATAAATTATTAATATTTGTATCATCTGGATTATTTTTTGTAGCTATTCAAGCGGTAAGCATGGTATCGAGAGGACATCAATATCAGGATAAAGAACCTCAAAGTTTAAAAAAATATGAAAAATATTAAAAATAATAAGAAACCTATCTATAATTATTAGTTATTGCTCAATAATGGGTAAATAATTAAACTGTAAAGATTGAAAGAAGAAATAGATTTCCTAAATTCAAAGGAAATCTATTTCTTCTTTTTTTGCTACTTATAGTTGTACTCTAAAGCGAGTAAGAACCTAATCATGTTCATAGTTTTCTTGTATTGGAATAATTATCCTAAGGATATCTTTATCATTTTTATTTGATATTTTCATAAATCCTTCATATTGACTAACAATTTGATCAATATCATCATATAAAATCTGAAGAGAAGAATTAACAGATGTATACTCTAATGATAATGTAAAATAAGGTAATTTAGTATAATAGGATACCCATATAGATTTTTGATAATCTGAATGACAGTTCTGTATTGCATGATTTAAAAATAAGTAAAGTATTTTTTGATAGTGTTGTGATGATAATAAGACTTCATTTTGATCGGTGGTGATATAAATATAAATATTATTTTGAGAGAATTGTTCAAGATATTCGATTAATAGAGAATTTAGAGTGTCATTATTGGTGTTTTTGAATAAGTTATAGTTATTTAAAATATCACGATATAATGAGATAGTATTTAATGCAGTATCATATTTTTGGTTTTTAATATAACTTTCAATATATGTGAAAACATAAGTAATATCATGTTTCCATATAGTTAAATGTTTTATGCTTTCTTCATTGATTTGATTAATTTTTATTTGGTTTTCATTTCTGATGTTCTTTTCCTGCAATTCAAATAATATATTTTGTTCTCTTTGAGATTCAAAGAATGTATAAAATAATATAACAACCAATATATTAATGAAAAATAAAATAAGTTTTATATAAATATCAAATATATTATTATAAAAAATCAGTTCTATACATGAAGAATAAAGAAGTTCTAGTATAAAGAGAATTGATAAAATAGAAATGATTTTATTTGTCTTAGTAAATGTAATAGCTGATTTTTTAATGATATGATAAGCAAGATAGGCTATTATCATAAATAATATTCTAGTTAATATTGCTAAAAAATAATAACTATTTCCTTGGTAAAACGGAAATAAAAAAAATATGTCTGTAATCATCATACTGACTGTAATAGAGAAACTATCTATATTATAGATAAGAAATGTCAAGAAAACATTTTGAACAATATTACTTCTATTGATAAGATAAGCATATAGAAAAATCATTAATTGAGAGCATATACTTAGGGATAATTCAGGTAGTAAGAAATAATTATGAATTGATGTGATAGTTGTTTTTAATAAAACAAAAATAATTAATATAGAAAGACCTTTCTTTATATGAAATATATAATATATAAAACCAAGATATCCAAGTGATTCAAAAATATTAATAATGAGATCAAATGTACTCATATTATCCTAACCTAAAATTTCTATATAATTTCTTAAAATTTGATCTATTTCTTTCTGAAATTTTAAATACAGAATTATTTTTTAAAACAAGTTGAGTAAAACTTGGATCTATTTCTTTTATATATTCCATATTAATAATTGTTGATTGATTTATTCTAACAAAAATATTAGTGTTTAAATGTTCATAGATAGATGTAATTGATTCCCAAGATGTATATACTTTATCAAAAGAATAAATGTTAACTATGCTATTTTCAATATGAATATATGTTATTTTACCTTGAGTAATATAATCTTCATGTTCATTTATATAAACTTTTAAAGCTTTGTTAAACAATTTATTATATAGAAATTCAAGAGCGTGGGTTGCGCTATTATCAAAATTATCTTTTTGTATAAATTGGAATGGCTGATAATCAAAAGTAGATAAAACTAAAGTTCTATGGTTTGTCATAAAAATAATCTTAGAATTATATTCTTTATTAATCTTTTCTGCAAACTCAAAACCACTTATTTCAGGCATTTCGATATCTAAAAATATTGCATCATAATATATGTTGTATGGGAAATCTTTGCAACCCAAATATGAGTCACATTTGTAAACTATGTTATGTTTATTAAAATAGAGTTGGTGTATTTTTTCTATCATTCTATCAATATCAGATTGATGGTTATCTATTATAGCAAATTTAAACATGAGATCACCCCTTTTCATTATTTTTATATGGATATTGTATCAAAAATATAGGGATAATGGAATAAAAAAGGCGGATTCCAAATGAAAACCCCCAGATTTCAAATAAATCATCACTTTTTAATATAATCATATATAATGTAAGTAGAAAAAGAAAATTTATTAAGAAAGGGGAATGATTCCAATGGGGAATGTAAGAATTACATCATAAAAATTTCAAAGAAAGGAGAATGTATCATCAATGATACGGAGTATACTAATGGCAAATTGTTTGAAAAAATTAAGTAAAGTAAGTATATTTACATTATTAGCACTTATTTTATCAATTACATTAGTTGGAGCAGTTTCTAGATCTGATAATATTGTAATTGCATCAGGTTATGGTACAGCAAAAGAAACTGTAAAAATCACTGTAACACTTGCAACTATTAATAAACCAAAATACGAGTATACAAACAAAACTGGAACTTCAGGAATTTCTTATCGTTTTTCTGGAATAACAAACACTGAAACAAAAGATATTAAGGGTGATGTTGCAAATTATAAAGTGACTGCAAAAGCAACTTGGATTGATAGTAATTATGCACAACACTATCAAACCAATTCTGTAAGTTACAAGTATACAGGAACTTTAACTAAGCTATAACTAATTTTAGGTGACTTATATAATATAAGTCACCTATCTCAAATTATATTGGAGGTGGGATATATGATAAGACTGAATGATTTTGGTCTTGTATTGGGGACAAAAGAGATATTTAAAGAAACTATATTTGAAGCACATCAAAATCAATTAACACTTATTAAAGGTGAGAGTGGTAGTGGTAAAACATCTTTATTAAAATGTCTAGATTTAGATCAAAAATTTAATGGTCAATATATTTATAATGATTTAGAAATATCTAAACTCAATAATAATGATAAAAATAAATATAAACAATCTCATATTTGTATGGTAGACCAGTTTCCGGTTTTTATAAATGAATTAACAATAGAATCACATTACCAGCTTTTTGCTAAAGACTATATTAGATATGATCAATTGAATACAATAGAATTATTAAAAATCAACCAATTAATGAAAGAATATCCTCATCAATTATCAGAAGGTGAGAAAAAGAGGATAGCAATTTCACTAGCGTTGATAAGAAATACAGATATTCTACTTATTGATGAACCAACATCATCACTTGATGATGAGTTAAGTAATGAGATAGGAAGAATGTTAAAATCTTATGCACATAACGGACATATAGTAATTATTACGAGTCATGACTTTATATTAAATGAATATGCTGATAAAGTATATAATATTGATTATTTAAAACTGAATATTGTAACTCAAAGTCAAGCAACAAATAGATTGTTATGTAATCATAAAAGAAGAAATATAAATTTTTGGAATAATAATTATATAAAGATGCTAAAGCATCGTATGAAATATAAAAAATTAAATTTTATTTTGACAACTCTGCTTATTTCTATTATAGGATTATCTTCAATATTTAATAATGCTGTTATATCATTTCATAAGAATATAATTAATAATTTATCTTCTAAACAGATTGTTGTGTATAAATCAAACAATAAACAATTATTTGATTATAGTTATAAGGGATTTGAATATCCTATAACTTCAGAAGAAGTTGATGCATTAAAAAGTATTAATCATGTTGAATCAATGCATTGGAAATATGATAGTTTTATGATTAATTGTTTAAATGAGAATGGAGATTTTTCTAAAATTCCAGATGAAGTCAAAGAAACAAATGAGATTATGAAAATCTATGATCAGGATCATATTATTTCTTCAGGTATAAAGGATTATCAAAATGTCATTCCAAATATGATAATGAGTTCAATTGATGATTCAGATAATGAAAAGATAGAGTTTAGATCAAAAAGAAATAAAAAGGGTATTTATTTATCAAAGTATCTAGCAGAAAAAATTTCAGATAATATTGATGAACTTATTGATAAAACAATAGAAATACCTATCTTTGTTCCTGTATTAGATCTTGATGGGGTTTCGTTTCAATCAACTGAGGGTGGTGAAGAATTCGGGGGAAATGCAGTTGGAGCAAAAAGAGTAATCATCCCATTGCCTATAGTAGGTATATTGGAATCAAGCAGCGTCTATGAAACTGATGAAGATTCAGGGGTTTTATATCGTTATTTTGTTTCTCAATCAATTATAGAAGAGTATAGAGATGAGTATAAAAAGACTGAAAGTTATTTTGAGTATTATGCAATTATTAATGATAAAATGGAAAAATATATTAATAGTATTCCAGAAGATAAAAAAGAATTCATAACTCAAACTGTTAAATGTACACCATGGCAACCAAATTGCTATCTAATAGAAATAGATGATCTTACAAATTTGAGTGAAGTTATAAATAAAATTAATGAAATTGGATTGAATGCAAAACATATTTATCTTAATGCTAGATCTTTACAAGAATCAGTGCAAAACATGAATAGGAGTATTAAAATTGTAGGTGCCTGTTTATTGATATTGTTATTAACTACACAATATAATTATAAAAAACAAAAGACAGTTATTGAAGAGAAAGAGATGATATATTATTTAGAGAGAATGGGAGAAAGTGATAGTCAAATAAGGCAGATATGTATAAAGAAATATCTTTATAATAGTGTTTTTTATATCATTGTGTGTTCTATTTGTATTATAATAGAAACATTTATTCTTAATGCTTTTATGTATGGTCATACAAAAATGAGTATTTATTCTTTTATGATTGTTGTTATTATAGTCGTTGTACTTGAATTTATCTATCCGATTATTATAAAAAGAAGGAAAGAATAATGATTAGAGTTCATAAATTAAATATTTCTTATCAAAGAAAAATACTAGAAAATGTTGATTTTGAGGCTAAGTCAGGAGAGGTGACGCTTATATGTGGAGAAAGCGGTACTGGAAAAACGACATTACTGTATCGTTTAGCTTTATTATCAGCACAAAAAGATTATAACTATATCCTAGATAATGAAAAGATTGAATTATCAAATCAAAATGTTAAAGCAAAAATAAGAAGATATCATATAGCTTATATAATGCAAGACTTTATGCTGATTGATTACTATAATGTTAAAGAGAATATGTTACATTATGCAAAGATAGTCCAAAGAGAAATAGATAATGAGGAAATTAAGAATATACTTCATCAAGTACATTTGTATGTCCCACTTAATCAATCTATAGAAACATTATCTGGTGGAGAAAGGCAAAGATTAGCAATTGCTTGTGCATTAGTTAAAAATAGTGATGTTATTATACTAGATGAACCAACGAGTAATTTAGACTCTGAAAATGAAGAAATAATATTTAAACTATTACAACAACTATCAAAGGAAACAAATAAATGTATTATTTTAGCTAGTCATAGTCAAATAGCAAAGCATTATGCTAACTGTATTTATGAAATTTATAACTATCAATTAATATGTACGAAATATACAGAAAAATGTGATCAAAATAAATTGATGGATTATGAATCCCAATCAGACTTTCAATTACTAAACAGCTATGTTAAACAATATTTTCATAAATTCAAAAATGAAAAAAGAAAGACAATTCTCATATTTACATTTTCTTTATTTATGATGTTTGTAGTGATAGCTGGTGTTCGTTATTATCAGTTAGAAGGTCAAAATAATATTCTAAAAACATCTGATAATCAAATCTATGTTACAAGTCAAAATAATAAACAACTCATTGCTAAAACAAATCAAACTACGGATAAACATTTAATAGATTCTCTTAAAATCTATAAAATATATCCATATATTTACTCACAAATGACTTTATTTGATATAGATATTGATATTCTCCCATATTTTGAAGAAAACAAAATAAATGATAAGTTAGAATATCAATATAATCTTTTAGATAAAAAAGGAATTATATTAAGTTATGATGTATATCAGTTATTCAAACGTAACTATCTTTCAATAAACTATTTAGATAGTTATATAAGTATACGTATAGATCGTGAAGATAAAACATATTTTGTTAATAAAAAAATAAATCAGAATATAAAAGGTGTCTTAAATAATGGGGAAATAAATCATTATACAAAAAATAAATACTGTATTTATTTGCCTTATGAACTTTTAATGGATTTATATCAGCAAGAAACATCAAATAATCAATTTATAGGCTATACTTTATTTTCAAGTCATTTTGAGGATCATATGAAATTAGTAGAAAATATTAAACAATTCAATCAATTATCAATGAACGATAGTTTTCAAAATACTGACATTCTTAATAAAATAAATAATAACACAGAACAAATGAAATATATTTTAATATTTATTGTTATTATTGGAACTGTATTTATAATGTCTATGATGTCTTTTCATCATTTTCAATTTAGAAAAAAAGAATTTGTTTTATCAATGATAAATGGGTTGGGACATAAACAAATTATAGAAATAATTATGTTAGAAAATTTATATTCAATTATGTTTTCTACCTTTATATTTATAGTTAGTTTATTTATTATATATTTTATAATACCTATAACAATAAATGAAATTTTAAATAATAGTATATGGATTATTATAGAAATTACTCTTTTAATGATAGTTATATTTATTATAAATAGTATAGAAATGAAAAGATTTTCTATTGAAGAAGTTTTAAGAAACGAATAATTCATATCTCTAAATTAGAAAACATTGGGAAACATCAAAAATGAAAATAATGTTTTGTACCATTATTCTAATGATTTAAACTATAGAGGTATAGGAATATTAATGGTTATTGTGGGATTAATAATTGAAAAGAAAAAAAGATATATAAGTTAATAAATGACTAATATAGACAGAAGAGAAGATTCCTTGAAATGAGGAATCTTTTCAATTTATAAAAATAATTGAATTATACCTATATTTCTATAAATTTTCACTATTTTATGGTAGAATATCCCACAGAGGGTGATGTAAATGACAAAGGTAGTATCTGCAAAAGATATAGATATTGTATGTGATGTGATTAAAGAAGGACAGGTTGTTGCTTTTCCTACAGAAACAGTCTATGGATTAGGTGTGAGGTTTGGCTCGAGAGATGCATTAGATAGATTAATGGAAGCTAAGAATAGAGATTATTCTAAGGCAATTACATTGATGGTTGCTTATAAAGAGGATATTGAAAAATATGCTTATGTGAGTGATCGTGCTTGGAAGTTAATTTCATCTTTTATGCCAGGTATGATGACACTTGTTTTTAAGAAAAGAGAAGGTGTTGATCCTGTCATGACGAATGGGAAAGACACAATAGGGATACGTATTCCTGATGATGAGTATGTATTAGCATTAATTAGAAATGTTGGTCCAATGTTAGTGACAAGTGCGAATTTGTCTAATCATCCTAATACAACATCAACGAGTGAGGTTTTAGATCAGTTAGATGGTCGTATTGATTTGGTTGTTGATGGAAGAACAACTGATTCTATAGCAAGTACTGTTGTGGATGTCAGTGGTGAAGATATAAAAATATTGCGTGAGGGTAAAATAACAAAAGAGAGAATAGAGGAGGTATTGAAATGAAAATTGCTGTTGCATGTGATCATGGTGGTTTACGTCTTAAGAATGTATTAATGGAAGAAATGAAGAATCAGGGATATGAAGTGGTTGATTTTGGAACTTATAGTGAAGATAGCTGCGATTATCCTGACTATGCATCAAAGGCTGCAAAAGCTGTTGCTTCGGGGGAATGTGACAAAGGTGTTGTTGTTTGTGGCACAGGTATTGGTGTGTCTATTACTGCAAATAAGGTGAAAGGAATTCGTTGTGCTTTGGTTCATGATGTGTTTAGTGCAAAAGCGACAAGAGCACATAATGATACAAATATGATCGCAATGGGTCAAAGAGTCATTGGTGAAGGATTAGCAGTTGAAATATTGAATGCATGGTTACATACTGATTATGAAGGTGGTCGTCATGATTTAAGAATTCAGAAAATGATGGCTTTAGAGGAGGAATAAACAATGAGAGATACTGAAATATTTGAAAGTGTAGAAAGAGAATTAAATAGACAAAGAAATAATATTGAATTAATTGCTTCTGAGAACTTTGTTTCTGAACAAATTTTAGAATTAGCTGGTTCTGTTTTAACAAACAAGTATGCTGAAGGATATCCTGCTAAACGTTATTATGGTGGTTGTGTATATGTTGATGAAGTTGAAAATATTGCAAGAGATCGCTTAAAGATGTTGTTTGGTTGTGAGCATGCAAATGTACAGCCTCATAGTGGAGCACAGGCTAATACTGCTGTTTATTTAGCATTATTACAACATGGAGATAAGGTATTAGGAATGTCTTTAGCTGATGGTGGACATTTAACACATGGACATCCATTAAACTATTCTGGTATTAATTATGACTTTTATAGTTATGGTGTTAGCAAGGAAACAGAGGAAATTGATTATGATGAATATCAAAAGAAAGTTGAAGAAATTAAACCTAAATTAGTTGTTGCTGGAGCAAGTGCTTATTCAAGAATTATTGATTTTGAATTTATGGCAAAAGTGGCTCATGATAATGGTGCATTATTCATGGTTGATATGGCTCATATTGCAGGATTAGTAGCTGCTGGATTACATCCATCACCATTTCCTCATGCCGATATTGTCACAACAACAACTCATAAGACATTAAGAGGACCACGAGGTGGTGTGATTATGTGTAAAGAACAATTTGCAGCAGATATTGATAGAGCCGTTTTTCCAGGTATGCAAGGCGGACCTTTAATGCATATTATTGCAGCAAAAGCAGCTTGTTTCTATGAAGCATTACAACCTGATTTTAAAGATTATGCAAGACAAATTATTAAAAATGCAAAAGCATTAGAAGAATCTTTAAAAGAAGAAGGATTTAGATTAGTTGCTGGAGGTACTGATAATCATTTGTTATTAATTGATGTGAAGGCAAGTTGTGGAATTAGTGGTAAAAAAGCAGAAAGATTGTTAGATGAAATTAATATTACTGCAAACAAGAATGCTATTCCTTTTGATACTGAAAAACCTTTTAAAGCAAGTGGTATTCGTGTTGGAACACCTGCCATGACAACAAAAGGATTCAAGGAAGATGAATTTAGAGAAGTTGGTAAAATTATTGCTTATCGTTTAAAAAATGAAGAAACTGATGACATCAAAACAGAATGTATTGAAAGAGTAAAAGCACTAACTGATAAAGTGACAATGTATAATGGGAAAACTTATATTAAGTAGAAAGAAGGGAAAGTAATGGCTACAATCATTTTAAATCATCCCTTAATTGATCATAAATTAACAATTATGAGAGATAAAGATACAGGGACAAAAGAGTTTAGACAGAATTTAGATGAAATCGCTATGTTAATGGCATATGAAGTGACAAAAGGTTTGCCTTTAAAAAATGTAGAAATCGTCACGCCAATTTGTCCAATGACTGGAAAAGAATTAGTCAGACCCATTGTTTTAGTACCAATACTTAGAGCGGGATTAGGACTTGTAGATGGTTTTAAAGCGATTATTCCTAATGCAAAAGTAGGTCATATTGGAATGGCAAGAAATGAAAAAACACTTCTACCAGAGGAATATTATGCAAAATTCCCATCATGTTTAGATCAAGCAGATGTGATTGTTGTTGATCCTATGCTTGCAACTGGTGGAAGTGCAAGTGCAGCATTGACCAATATTAAAAAACGTGGTGCTAAATATATAAAGTTGGCATGTCTTGTCGCCGCACCTGAAGGGATTGCTGCAATTGAAAAAGCACATCCTGATATAGATTTGATTGTTGCAGCACTAGATGAGAAATTAAATGAGAAAGGCTATATTGTACCAGGACTTGGAGATGCTGGAGATCGTCTTTTTGGAACAGATGAGTAAGCTTGCGTAAAACGCAAACTTTCTTCGTTTTGAGAATATGTTAAAAGATATCTTATTTGCATTGGAGTTAGGTTTAAAGGTTGTAGGGACATTCATTTTGGGTTCGTTTATTGGTATTAAATTAGATGCATATTTTCATTGTCAACCAATAATATTACTTGTTTGTTTATTGTTAGCGTTTGTGTATGTGATAAAACTATTGTTAGGAGTGGGACGGCATGAATGAATTCACTATATTAAAAAAATCTGTTTATGTTTTCTTACTTGGCTGTCTTATTTTGGGAATAGTTAGTTTTATATTTCATGATATATCTTATATATTTGGACTTGTTTTAGGGTATATTATTAATGTTATTGTATTTCTTTTAATTATTAAGATGAGTGAAGGTATTTTAAAGTTTTCTATGAGTACTGCTATTATAGCAATCATGTTTCTAGTCAAATTAGCATTATATGCTCTGGGATTCTTTATTGCTGTTAAGACACCATGGTTTCATATATTAGGTGTTTTTCTAGGTTATATGTGTACAAAGATAACAATCTATGTAGAACAGTTTATTCATAAAGGAGGTGAAGTGGATGGTTAATACAGCAATACTTTCGACAATACATATTGAATTGCAGGTTGAATTGGTTTTTTCTTTGATTATTATTGGAGCATTGTGTCTATTCTTTATTTATGCAGGTAAAAAAGTGATGGCAGCAGATCCCTTAGAGAGACCTAAAGGTATTGTGTTAGTATGCGAAACAGGAATCGAGATGGTTTATAATTATTTAAAATCAATAATGCCATCACAGTTTGAAAAAAGCTATTATCCTTATTTTGCAATGTTATTTGTTTATTTGTTGGTTGCTAATTTAAGTGGACTGATAGGATTTAGTGCACCAACTTCAAATTACTCAATAACATTAGCAATGACATTAATTACATTTATATTGATTCAATGGAATGCCTTAAAGAAAAAAGGTGGACTAACATATATTAAAGAATTGGTGTGGCCACCAACAAATATCTTAAGTGCTATTTCACCATTGATATCATTGTCAATGCGTTTGTTTGGTAACATTTTGAGTGGAACAATTTTAATGACACTCGTTTATCAGTTTACAGGTTGGTTATCTGGATTTATTTTACCATTTAACATATTAGGACCTATTTTAGCACCTGTCTTACATGCTTATTTTGATGTGTTTGCAGGTTGTATTCAAACATTAGTCTTTGTGACTTTATCTAGTATTTTGATTTCAATAGAAGCAGAGTAACTAGTAAAGAATAAAAACAGAAAAAAATTAAATTTGGAGGTATAAAAAATGACAGATTATGGTTTAATTGCAATTGCAGCTGGAATTGCTGTATGTGCAGGGTTAGGAACAGGTATTGGTGAAGGGATTGCAGCAAGTAAAGCAGTAGAAGCAGTAGGAAGAAATCCTGAAGCAGAAGGTAAAATTCGTACAATGATGATTTTAGGTATTGCGTTATCTGAAACAGTTGCGATTTATGGTTTATTAATTTCTTTCTTATTAATGTTTGTTTTCCCAATGTTTATCAAATAACATTGAAAAATCAAAATCAAGAAGGAGGAATAAGAAATGGATATAGATATTGCTGGTAAATTATTCCCCAATATAACAACACTTATCGTTCAATTATTATCAACAGGTGTCATGTTATTTGTTTTTAAAAAATTTCTTTGGACTCCTGTACAATCGTATTTTACTAAACGTGCAGATTTTATTGAAAAACAGATTGATGATGCAAAAGACATGAATGAAAAGGCTAAAACATTTATGGTTGAAAGTGAAAAGCAAGCACGAGATTCTGCAAGAGAATATCGTGATATTGTAGAACGAGCTAAATCTGATGCTTTAAAAGTACGTGATGATATTATTGTTGAGGCAAGAAAAGAAGCAGCAAGTAAGATCGAGCAGGCAGAAAAAGAGATTGCAGCAGAAAAAGTTCAGGCAAGAGATGATATGAAAGAAGAAATTGTAGATATTGCAATGGAAGTTGCAACAAAGATCATGAAAAAAGAAATGAATACGAAAGAAAATGAAAAACTTGTTCATGAATTTGTTGAAGAGGTTATCAAATAATGGATGTTATTGCAAGACGATATGCTGAATCATTATTTGAATTAGCTAAGGAAGAACATGCTATTGAAGAATATCAAAAAGATATGCAAAAAATAGCTGATGTTTTTTCTGATGAATCTTTTGTGCGTTTCTTTAGTCATGTTGCTTTATCTGATGATATTAAGATAAATATTTTAAAGAAAAGTTTTTACAAACAAGTATCTCACTATGTTTATAATTTCTTATTATTATTAATTAAAAAAAGAAGAATCAGATATATTGAAGGGATTTGCCATGAGTTTCAATCTCTTTGTCATGATTATTTTGGGATTAAAGTAGGTAAGGTTTTTAGTGCTTTTCCTTTATCTCAAGAGGAATTAGAAAGAATTGAAAGATCTGTAGGTGTTAAAGTTCAGAAGAAAGTTAAGTTACGTATGGTTATTGATGAAACAATGATTGGTGGAATTAAAGTAGAGATTGATAATCATATTTATGATGATTCACTTTCTTATAAATTAGAATCACTGAGAAAAGAGTTATTAAGAAAGTAGGTGAAGGTAGTGGATCTAAGACCAGATGAAATTAGTGCATTAATTAAAGAACAAATTAAACATTATGATGATATTCTGGAATCTAAGGATGTTGGAACAGTGATGACTGTTGGTGATGGTGTTTCGCTTGTTCATGGATTAGATAATGCTATGCTTGGAGAGTTATTATTATTTCCAGATGATGTTTATGGAATGGTTATGAATCTTGAAGAAGATAGTGTTGGAGCTGTTTTGCTTGGTAGTGAAGGAACTATCAAGGAAGGTGATGAAGTCAAACGTACAAATAAGATTATTGAAGTACCTGTAGGTGATGGCTTATTAGGACGTGTTGTGAATCCTTTAGGACAGCCTATTGATGGTCAGGGAAGTATTTCTTATACACGTACAAGACCGATTGAAAGAGTTGCAAGTGGAGTTATGACGAGAAAGTCAGTTGATCAGCCTTTACAAACAGGAATCACATCTATTGATGCGATTATTCCTATTGGTAGAGGACAACGTGAGTTAATCATTGGTGACAGACAGACTGGAAAAACTGCAATTGCTATTGATACGATCTTAAATCAAAAAGATCAAAATATTTATTGTATTTATGTAGCTATTGGACAAAAAAATTCAACTGTTGCACAAATTGTAGAAAAACTACGTAAAGGTGGAGCTATGGAGTATACAACAATTGTTGCTGCTGGAGCTAGTGAATTAGCACCCGTTCAATATATTGCTCCATATGCTGGATGTGCAATGGCTGAAGAATGGTTAGAACAGGGAAAAGATGTGCTTATTGTTTATGATGATTTATCTAAACATGCAGTTGCTTATCGTACAGTTTCATTATTATTAAAGAGACCACCTGGACGTGAAGCATATCCTGGAGATGTCTTCTATTTACATTCAAGATTATTGGAAAGAGCTTGTCGTTTAAATGAAGAAAATGGTGGCGGTTCTATTACAGCACTACCAATTATTGAAACACAAGCAGGAGATATTTCAGCTTATATCCCAACAAATGTTATTTCTATTACAGATGGACAAATCTTTTTACAGCAAGATTTATTTAACTCAGGGTTTAGACCAGCCATTGATACTGGACTATCTGTAAGCCGTGTTGGTTCATCAGCACAAATCAAAGCAATGAAGCAAGTCTCTGGATCATTAAAGTTGGAGTTAGCTCAATTCGCTGAAATGCAGGCATTTGCTCAATTTGGTAGTGATCTTGATGCTGCAACAAAAGCAACTTTAGATCATGGTGAAAAAGTACGTGAAGTTTTAAAACAGGCACAGTATTCACCACGTAGTGTTGTTGAACAAGTGATTTCATTATTTGCTTTAAAATATGGTTTTACGAAAACAATACCAGTTCATAAAGTATCTCAATTTGTTAATGAATTATATCAGGAAATGCAATACAATCATGCAGATATTATTACAGCAATTGAAACGGAAAAAGCAATTAGTGATGATTTGGCAGTTCAAATGAAAGAAATTATTGGAGCTTTTGTAAATAAATTCTTAGTTGTGAATAAGGAAGGTTAGAGACTATGGCTAGTAATATGCAGTCAATTAAAAGACGTATTAAATCTGTAGAATCTACTAAAAAAATTACAAAGGCAATGCAATTAGTTGCAACATCTAAATTAAGAAAAACAAGAAATCAATTAGAACAATTAAAACCTTACTATAGTAAGGTTCAAGAAACAGTTGCTGAGATATTGGAAAGTAATAAAGGACTCATTGATAATCCTTATTTGAAAGAAAACCCACAAGGTAAAAATGTTTATATTGTGATTACATCAAGTTTAGGTCTTTGTGGTGGATATAATGCAAATGTATTTAAGAAAATGGAAAAAGAGGTTCATGAGGGTGATCTTATTTACATAATTGGAAATAAGGGAGCAGGTTATTTAAATCATAAAGGATTTGAATACAATCATCATTACATTGATTTAAATTCATCTATGGATTTTAGGGAAATTGTGAGACTTGTGGGTGAACTAACACAAATGTATAGAAATCAGGAAATTCATAAAATGAAGATTATTTATACTGAATTTGTTAATAACTTAACATTTACACCAAGAGTTGTAACATTATTACCTGTAGATGCTAGTGAGTTTGATGATGTAGAAGTGACATCTCGATTTACTATTTTTGAACCGAGTCCAGCAGAAGTCTTAAATCATTTGATACCTATGTATTTACAATCTGTTATTTATGGATATCTTGTTGAATCAGTGACAAGTGAAAATGCTTCAAGACGTTCATCAATGGAAAATGCAACTGATAATGCTCAAGAATTAATTGAGGACTTATTATTGAAATACAATCAAGCAAGACAAACAGCAATTACTAATGAAATTAGTGAAATTGTTGCAGGAGCAAATGCTCAATAAAAGGAGGTGCCTTATGATAAATATAGGAAAAATCGTACGTGCCGTAGGTCCAGTTGTTGATATTGTATTTGATGCTGATCATTTACCAGCTTTAAATACTGCGATACAAATAGATAATCAAGGAACATCTTTAACTGTTGAGGTTGCTCAACATATAGGAGATGATACAGTACGTTGTATAGCTATGGGTCCAACTGATGGTTTGACAAGAGGACTTGATGCTATTGATACAGGAAATCCAATCAGTGTTCCTGTAGGAAATGAAACACTAGGAAGAATGTTTAATGTTTTAGGACAGCCTATTGATGGAAAAGAAGCGTTGGCTAATCAGGTGCAGACAATGCCTATTCATAGAAGTGCTCCAACTTATGCACAACAAAGAACAGAAACAGAGATTCTTGAAACAGGAATTAAAGTTATTGACTTAATCTGTCCTTATATTAAAGGTGGTAAGATTGGTTTATTTGGTGGTGCAGGAGTTGGAAAAACTGTTTTAATTCAGGAGTTGATTAATAATATTGCAACTCAACATGGAGGATTATCAGTTTTTGCTGGTGTTGGTGAACGTTCGCGTGAAGGAAATGATTTATATTATGAAATGAAAGAGAGTGGTGTTTTGGATAAAACAACACTTGTCTTTGGTCAGATGAATGAACCACCAGGATCTCGTTTAAGAGTTGCTCTTACAGGATTAACAATGGCAGAGTACTTTAGAGATGAACAAAATCAAGATGTATTATTGTTTATTGATAATATTTTCCGTTTTACGCAAGCTGGTTCAGAAGTTTCAGCATTATTAGGGCGTGTGCCATCACAAGCTGGATATCAACCTACCCTTGCGACTGAAATGGGACAATTACAAGAACGTATTACATCAACAAAGAAAGGATCAATTACATCTGTTCAGGCTGTTTATGTTCCTGCAGATGATTTAACAGATCCTGCTCCAGCAACAACATTTGCGCATCTTGATGCCAAAGTCGTATTGGATCGTTCAATTGCAGCACTAGGAATTTATCCTGCTGTTGATCCATTGAACTCATCATCACGTGCACTTGACCCATTGGTTGTAGGACAAGAACATTATGAAGTTGCTCATGGTGTGCAGCAAATTTTACAAAGATTCCAGGAACTTCAAGATATTATTGCAATATTAGGAATGGATGAGTTAAGTGAAGATGATAAAATTACAGTTGCACGTGCAAGACGTGTTCGTAATTACTTATCTCAACCATTTACTGTAGCAAGTCAATTCACAGGAATGGAAGGAAAATATGTTCGTGTTGAAGATACAATAAGAGGGTTCAAGGAAATCTTAGATGGAAAGTGGGATCACTTACCTGAACAGGCTTTCCATAATGTTGGAAGTATTGAAGAAGCTATTGAGAAAGCTCAGTCTTTAGAAAATGAAAACATTTAAATTAAGGATTGTCACACCAAGAGGTATTTATAAAGAAACAGAAGTTGAGATGTTAAATTTAAGGACAACTTCAGGACAAATTGGAATTTTAGCAAACCACTTGCCTTTGGCTAGTGCTATTGATATATCAGAAATGAATTACATTAGCAAAGGAGAAAGATACAAGTTTGCATTATCTGGTGGATTTGTTTATGTGAATGATGATGAAACAACAATTATAGCAAATGCTATTGAGTCACCAGAAGAAATAGATTTACGTCGTGCTGAAGAAGCGAAACGTAGAGCTGAATCAAAATTACAAGATGAAAATGCGGATATCTTAAGAGCAGAGATTGCCTTGAGAAAAGCCATTTTACGTATACGTGTTAAGAATGAACAGAGTTAATCTGTTCATTTTTCATATCAGGTTTTTTAATGTTATATAGACTAAAAGGATAGTCAAAAAGAGAATAATGATATATATTAAAGGTAGAGGTGAGAAGATATGGAATTATATGAAAGAATTGCAAATATCAAAGCAGAGTTGAGATATATTAAGTCTCATAAAGATTACTTAGAAACATTAAAAAAGGAATGTAGTGAATTAGAATTACGAAAGTCAGACTATGAAAAGCGTCTTTATAAAGAAAATAAAGATGTAGATAATTTAGAAAAAACAACAATTTTATCATTATTTCATTCAATCATTGGTAATAAAGAAGAACGCCTAGAAAAAGAAAGACAAGAAGCTATGGAAGTATCTCTTCAATATCATCATATTTGCAATGAATATCAATTAAAAAAAGATGAAATAAAAAAACTACAAAAAAGAATACAACAAGAATATACTCTTCAACAACAATTAGAAGAAGTACAATTAGAATTTATCAAACAGACAAATCCTCAACAAGGAGTAAACCTACAAGAACTCCTTAGACAATATGAAGACCTTCAAAAAATATCAAAAGAAATTAACGAAGCAATTGAAGCAGGCGTTTTACTTAAAGATATTCTTAATAATGTGCTGTCAGAATTAAGTAGTGCAAAAGGATGGGGAGTTTATGATATGTTAGGTGGTGGGATGATTTCAACCGCAATCAAGCATCACCATATGGATAATGCTCAAAAAGATTATGAGACAGTAAAGATAAGGCTAGCTCAATTTGAAAAAGAGTTAAAAGATGTTCAAGATCTTTCTATTGAATATAATCATGTTGGTCCAACTTTAATGACATTTGACTATATATTTGATAGTCTATTTGTTGATTGGTTAGTACAATCGAAAATTAGCAAGAATAAAAGAAATATTCAAGAATTGAATGATCAAGTTGATCAAGTTATGAATGAACTTAATCAAAAAATAGGAGATATTGAAGATAAAAGAAAAGAAAAGTATCGAAGTATACAAAATATATTAGGAAATATCTAATTTATTCTTGATTATGTGTTTGCACACCTTGTTAAAAATGTTAGAATAACATAAGCAGGGAGTGAAATTATGTCAAAAAAGAAGAAAAAGTTAAAATTAAGGGTAGATCGTGTTATGATTGCTGCAGTTGTAGTGCTTGCTCTTTTGTTTGGAATATATAAAAGTGTATCATATGTTGGAGGAAAAATTTTATCATTTCTTAATTCAACACCACATTCAGTTGTAGAAGCGAAAACAGAAAAGAAATATCGTGCTACAGTTGTATTAGATCCAGGTCATGGTGGTTTAGATGTAGGAGCTAATTCAGGAAAACTATATGAAAAAAATATTTCTCTAACAACAGTTAAGGCTATTGGGGAAGCATTAGAGAAAGAAAATATTAAACCAGTTTATACAAGAACTACTGATGAAGCGTTGCATGAAGATAAAACAACTGATCTTAATATGCGAGCACAAATGAGTTTAGATCATTCAGCTACTTATTTTGTATCTATACATGTAAATGATTTTGATAAATCTAATGATGTCACAGGATTCGAAGTCTATACAAAGGATAAAGAGAGTGAAACATTAGCAAATACAATTAGCCAACAGATAGAAAAACTAAATTATTCACAAAATCGTGGATTACAAGATGGAAGCTCATTAGTTGTATTAAAAAATAATACAGTACCTTCAGTATTAGTAGAATTAGGATATATTAATGGACCTGATTATAAGTATTTAAATGATGAAGCTAAATTACAGCAAATTGGTGAGGCTATTAGTAAAGGGATTATAGAACTTATTAAATAGGGCTATTCTCCCTTTTATTGTGTAGAAGATTGTTATATAATAGTGATATACTTTATGGTACAAGATAGAAAGTGGGAATATTATGAAGAAAAATGTAAAGATAGCTTTAGGGGGTATTATATTATTGCTTATAGGAGTATCTGTTTTTATAGGTATTCAGTTATGGAATCAGCCTATAATTGAATTTTATAATAAGAATGAAAAAGTGGAAATAAAGAGTGAGATTAAACCCAATGATTATATAAAGAAGATTCATGGTTATGAAATGGAAGATATTGTTATTGATGATTCAGAAGTGAATCTAGAAAAGTTAGGAACATATGTTATTCAATATAAAATAAATGATAATAAATATGAATTAAAATTAGAAGTTGTTGATACACAGGCACCGACCTTCGATATTCATGATTTAGATATTGATTTAGGAATGAGTGTTAATGTTGAAGATATGGTTGAGAGTGTAAAGGATCAGACTAAGACAAAAGTTAGCTTTAAAGAAGATTATTCTTTTCAGGAAGCTGGAGAACATAAAGTTATAGTTGCTGTTGAAGATGAAGCAGGTAATATTACAGAAAAAGAGGCTATCGTAAATATTGTCAAAGATGAAGAGAAGCCAGCTTTAACGGGTCTCAAAGATTTAACAGTTGCATTGAATGGAAAAATAGATTACTTATCAGGAATCAAGGCTATAGATAATCGTGATCCTAAACCTAAAATGAGTGTAGATTCAAGTCAGGTTAATTTGAAAAAGGTAGGAACTTATTCAATTCAATATACTGTCATAGATCGTTCAGGAAATCAGAATACTTATACTAAAAAAATATCAGTTGTAGAGAATAAACCAGTAGCTACGGTTGGTCAAAATGGAAACAAGGTGGTTTATTTAACTTTTGATGATGGTCCATCATCAAATACTGCTAAAATATTAAAAGTATTAGATCAATATAATGTGAAAGCAACTTTCTTTGTAACAGGTAATGGACAAAAATATAATTATCTTATTAAAGAAGCTCATAATAAGGGACATACAATAGGATTACATACATATACACATAGTTATTCAAAAGTTTATGCATCTGTAAATGCTTATTTTAGTGATTTAGATAAGATAGGACAAATGGTTAAACAGCAAATTGGTTTTGTTCCAAAATATATTCGTTTTCCAGGTGGTGCATCTAATACTGTATCTAGGAAATATTGTAAAGGAATTATGTCGAATCTAACAAAAGAAGTTCAAAATCGCGGTTATCAATACTATGATTGGAATGCGAGTACTGGCGATGCATCAGGAAATAATATTGCTGTAAAATCATTAGTTAAACAGGGAACGGCAAGTAAAGCAAACAATATTATGATACTTGCTCATGATACACAGGCTAAATCTACAACTGTTGAAGCATTACCACAAATCATAGAGCATTATCAATCATTAGGTTATGTATTTAAAGGAATTGATGATAATACATTTACCCCTCATCAACATGTTAATAATTAAAAACAAGGGACTCTGTTAAAGATAGAGTCCCTTGTTTCTATGAGTTTATTTAATAGCATTAAGAATGTCTTCTTCATTTTCAATAGTAAAGATTTTTAGCTTTAACTTATTCAGTTGTTCATCATTAATGTTCTCAATTTCTTTTTCAACCTTTGGTGATAGTTTGCCTAATTTTAGTTTAAGTAAATCTACCAATGTTTCTATTAATCCTTTATTTTCACCCTCATTTAGTATTCTTTCTCTATAAAGTCTTATTGATTCACACATATCTATCTTCTCTTCCTTGTTCTTATTTATAATATGCAGCAGTTCTCTATCGTTGGCTAGAGCTGCTAGAATCAATGTGACAATCCTGCTCATTACCATTCCTTCAAAGACACTGAGATTTCCTTCCCACTGATACAGCATCTGCAGACCTTTCATTAAATCCATGTTATTTTGATTTCTATTCTTATGATAATCTAATGAGATAACATCGGTTGTGGGGAACATATTGTATCGAGACAGTTCTTCAAACTCCTTTGGAACCTGCTTCATAACTTCATCATATGTTCTTGGACCTTTCCATCTCTTAAAGCACAAGTGATATTGATTTAATGGGTGGATTCTTTCGTCTATCACTCGCAGAGTGAATCTGATGCCATTGTCTGATTTGTGTAAGAGCGTTATATTCCATGACACGATAGGGCACATTCCACTTTTCCTGAGTGTGGTTTTCTATGCCAATCAGTATTGAAAAATCACCAATAGTTACTTTCTTGATGACATCACGATCTCTGTCAACGGTTATTGGATAATAATCATCATCATGGAAAGTGGAAGTGCTCGTATCAAAATCACTAACATTTTCAGGCTGGACAACCTGTCTGCCATCAAAGATGGTTGCATTGATCATATCTGCAAAATGACAGGGATCTGTGAAGTAATCCTTTAATAGAGTATCTACTTTTAAATCTTTCGTTTTATAAGCCATATTCATACCTCCCTTATGGTGTTATAGTTAGGGGCAAAGCATTTATATTATGAGGTATGACTATAAGGGTATTATACAATAATTGCTATAAGAAAATAATTATTGATATCAAAATTTATCCTCCTATTATATATATACGCAAAAAAATTTCCATTTTTCTTCTTTTTTTGCAAAACAAAAGATTAAATTTATACTGATTTAATCTTTTGTTTAAGTAAATAATATTATTTTTCAAATAAACGTATCATCTTGTCTTTAAAAGAATTATACGGATAGTATCTAAAAGGTAAATCAATCCATGTTGCCTTTTTGACAATACTTCTTGTATGAGAAAATGTCTCAAAGCTTTTCTTGCCATGATATGAGCCCATACCACTATGACCAACACCACCAAAACTTAATTGATTAGATGCTAAATGAATAATGGTATCATTAATACATCCACCACCAAAACTGCAACTTTTTAATATTTTTTTCTGCACATCTTTATAATGTGAGAAAATATAGAATGCTAGTGGTTTTTCTCTATGATTAATGAATGAAATTGCATCATCTAAATGATGATAGGTAAGAATCGGTAAAATAGGACCAAAAATTTCTTCATGCATTAAAACATTATCACCATCTACATGATCAACAACTGTAGGTGCAATCATCAATGTATCTTTATTATACTCTCCTCCAATAACTATATCTTGATTATCTAGAAGATGACATAATCTATCAAAATGTTTTTGATTAACAATCTTAACCAATTGTGGATGTTCTAAAGGACATTCTCCAAAAAATTTCTTAATAACATCTTTCATATAAATAATAAACTTATCTTTTAATTCATCTCGTATCAATAAATAATCAGGAGCAACACAAGTTTGTCCAGCGTTTAAGAACTTACCAAAAGCAATACGTTTTGCAGCTAACTTCAAACTATGTTCATCATCAACTATACAGGGACTTTTGCCACCTAATTCCAACGTAACAGGTGTTAAATAAAGGCTTGCTTTCTCCATAACTAATTTTCCTACATTCACACTACCAGTAAAGAAAATATAATCAAAACGCTGTTCTAATAGTTCATTATTTTCAGCACGTCCACCTTCTACAACTGCTACATATTTCTCATCACAACATTCTTCAATCATTTTTTTGATAACGGATGAAACATGTGGAGCATAAGCACTAGGTTTAATTATTACTGTATTACCTGCACTAATAGCACCAATAGCTGGCTCAATTGATAACATAAATGGATAATTCCATGGACTCATAATTAAAGTAACGCCATAAGGTTCATGTGATTCATAACTTTGCGCATAAAACTG
>NZ_HG005286.1:240649-260036 GCF_000455285.1 Candidatus Stoquefichus massiliensis AP9
AGCTAAAGGAGTTCTGACTTTTTTATTTTGTGCCCATTTTCTAAGATGCTTTAAGTGATAATTAATTTCACTTAAGACCAAACCAATTTCACACATATATGCTTCTGTTTTATCTTTATGAAGATCGTTATATAGTGCCTGTACAATTAATTCTTGATTCTTCATGATCCAATGACGGATAGTTTGAATTGTTGATATTCTTTTTTGAAGATCTTTTGTTTCTAATGTCATGAAATAATGTCTTTGCGTTTCGACAAGTGTTTTTATATCCATATTAATCCTCCTTATTTATATCCTTTCTATAAGTATAACGATAAATACAAAATAAAGCACCATAAAATTAAGATAATATGATAGTTTTTGATAATGTTATATGATAAAATGAAAAAATATAGGTGATGTTATGAAGAAATATGTTTATAATGAGTATGACGTTAACCCGGTTTATCATACATATAAACAAAGAAAGAAAAGAAAACTTAAAAAGAAAGTAAAGATTATTTGTATTTTGTTTATATTAATGATAATTGTAGGATATTTATTAAGTCCATATTCAAAGATTAAAACAATTCAAGTAAGAGGAAATGAGAATATATCAAAAGAAGAGATTATAGAATATATATCAGTTGATTTATCTTCGTATTATTTTTTAGTTGATAAAAAGAATATTCAAAATGAAGTTAAAGAATGTCCAGTTATAAAACAAGTATCTGTTCAGATGGATTGGGTAGGTCATTTAATTATTGAAGTTGAGGAAGCAAGTCCAATTGCTTATGCTCAGATAAATGATATTTATTATGAAATAAATGATATTGGTAATATTGTTGAGATTGATAATATAGAAGGAATGAAAAGTTTACCTTTTGTTAGTCATTTTAAAGATAAAGATATATTAAAGAAATTTGCTGAAGGCTTTTGTCAAGTGCCAAGTCTTATGCAAAATGAGATCAGTGATATTATTCTAGAACCTCAAAAAGCTGATCCTCATAAATTAAAGTGTTTAATGAAGGATAATAAAAAAGTTTATGTAAGAATTGAAGATTTAGCTACAAAATTAAATGATGAACAATTTAATTATGAAGCATATAAATCAGCATCTAAAGATAATTGTATATTTAGTATAGAAGGACGAAATGTTTATATGAGTCCATGTGAATAAAGGTGGTGTGTGACATGAAAAAGATAGCAATTCTCACATCTGGTGGTGATGCACCAGGTATGAACGCAGCAATTCGTGCAATTACAAGAGTTGCAAGTAAAAAGAATATAGAAGTTTATGGAATTATGGATGGGTATTCAGGACTTGTTAAGGGACATATAAAAAGATTAGAAAATAGTGATGTTTCAGAAGTATTGAGTCGTGGAGGAACAATATTGGGATCATCACGATTACCTGAATTTATAGAAGATGAAGTACAACAAAAAGCAGTTAAAGAACTTCAGTCTAGAGAAATAGAAGGCTTGGTTGTCATAGGAGGAGATGGCTCATATCGTGGTGCACTAGAATTAAGTCATAAAGGTATTTGTTGTGTTGGTATTCCTGGAACGATTGATAATGATATTAATGGAACAGATGAGACAATAGGATTTCATACTGCACTTTATAATATTGTAGATGCAGTCAATAAATTAAGAGATACATCTAGTTCTCATCATCGATGTTTTGTAATAGAGGTTATGGGAAATAATAGAGATAGTTTAGCATTATATTCAGGTATTGCTTGTGGGAGTGAGTTTATTATTACTAAAAACACAGGGTATGATGAAGATTATATTGTGAAGATGATGAATTATTATGAAAAAGAACAAGGGAAAAAACATGCTATTATTATAGCAAGTGAAAAGATGATAGATGTTGAGAAGTTAGCAGAGAGAATTTCATTAGAAACACATTTTTCTGGTCGATCTATTGTCTTAGGACATATTCAAAGAGGTGGAAGTCCTGTTCCCCAAGATCGTATTTTGGCATCACAAATGGGACAATATGCGGTTGAATTATTAATGGATCATCAAAGTGGTTATTGTGTATGTAAAAAAGATAATCATATTGTTGCAAGAAAGATAGATGAAGCATTAAATGATGTGAATAAAATACAAGGAAAAATGTATCAGTTGTTTGATGAATTGGTTTAATAAATATGAATGAGGTTAAACTTGAAAAGACAGAATAATTATGTTAATATAAATCTGTCAATAAGTTGTAGCCAATAAAATGACATTAGAAAACCAGGTGTATTGGGCACCTGGTTTTCATTTTTAAAGATGGCACTTCTTTTTAAGCCTTTCGATGATAATACTTGAAAGTAAATCAGCTATGACTGCAGTTAGAATAGCCATAATAAGTGTAGCCAAATCAAACCACCTCCTTTCATATCATAGCTGATAAAAGTATTGTAACACGGAAAGAAGAGGTGTAGGTCTCAAGTTGCTGACGAATATGACTCATCATTTTCTTATAAATTTCTCAATTAAAATAGTTAAGATCAACAAATAACATAACATCTTTGAAAAGAATGAAAGAATATTCTGATAATAAGATAAGAAAATAATGAAAATCTCGAAAAAAGAAAGAGATATTATTGACTTTAAAAGTGATATTTGTTAAGGTTAAAAGGTAATAAAAGCAAAGAACAGAAGAGATTAAAAGGGCGTTGTAGAGAACTGATGGTTGGTGAAAATCAGGACATAACTTTTATGAAGATGGTCTGGGAGCTGTTATCTCGAATAGTGAGAGATAAACGTTAACTGCGTTAAAGTTTTGAGAGACACTTTGGTGTAAAAAAGGTGGTACCGCGTATTTATACGTCCTTTTATAAGGACGTTTTTTATTTTGAAAGGAGAATGAAAATGAAAGATCCAAAAGATTATTATTTAACAACAGCAATTACTTATACTTCAGGAAAACCTCATATAGGAAATACATATGAAATTATTTTAGCTGATGCTATTGCAAGAAGTAAAAGACAAGAGGGATATAATGTTTATTTTCAAACAGGAACAGATGAACATGGACAAAAGATTGAAATAAAAGCAAATGAAGCAGGAATTCCTCCAAAACAATTTGTTGATGAAAAAGCTGCAGTCGTTAAAGAAATATGGAATTTAATGGATACAACTTATGATCGTTTCATGAGAACAACTGATGAATATCATATGAAACAGGTCCAAAAGATCTTTAAGAAATTATATGATCAAGGAGATATTTATTTAGGTCACTATGAAGGTAAATACTGTACGGCTTGTGAGTCATTCTTTACAGAATCCCAATTAGTAGATGGAAAATGCCCTGATTGTGGGGGAGAAGTTCATGATGCAAAAGAAGAAGCTTATTTCTTTAAATTATCTAAATATGCTGATAGATTAATCAAACACATAGAAGATCATCCAGAATTTATTCAACCAGTATCAAGAAAGAATGAAATGATGAATAATTTCTTAAAACCAGGATTACAGGATTTATGTGTATCTCGTACAACATTTACATGGTCTATTCCTGTAGACTTTGATCCAAAACATGTTGTTTATGTATGGATTGATGCCTTAACGAACTATATTACAGGACTAGGCTATGATGTAGATGGAAATCATGGAGATTTGTATAAGAAATACTGGCCAGCAGATTTACATTTAATTGGTAAAGATATTGTGAGATTCCATACAATCTATTGGCCTATCATGTTAATGGCATTAGATATTCCTTTGCCTAAACAAGTTTTTGGACATCCTTGGTTATTACAAGGTGAAAGTAAGATGTCTAAATCTAAAGGTAATGTTATTTATGCTGATGATTTAGTGAAAATATTTGGTGTAGATGCTGTAAGATATTATGTTTTACATGAAATTCCTTATGATAATGATGGAAGTATTACATGGGATTTATTAGTAGAACGTATTAATTCTGATTTAGCAAACATACTTGGAAACTTAGTGAATAGAACGATTGCTATGACAAATAAATACTTTGATGGTATTGTGACAAATCCAGGTGTTCATGAACCTGTTGATGAAGAATTAAAAGAGATTGCATTAGCAATGCCTCAAAAAGTACAGACATTAATGGATGATTTTAAAGCTTCTAAAGCAATGGATGAAATCTTTGTCTTACTTAGAAGAACAAATAAGTATATTGATGATACAATGCCTTGGGCACTTGCTAAGGAAGAAGATAAGAAAGATCGTCTAGCAACTGTTCTTTATAATTTAATTGAGGCAATTCGTTTCGCAGCAATAGCTTTAGAACCATATATGCCTTCTACATCAACAAAAATCTTAGATCAAATCAATACAGATCAAAGAGAAATGAAAGATTTAACAACATTTGGTTTATATAAAGTAGGAACAAAAGTAACAGATAAACCACAACAATTGTTTGCAAGATTAGATCCAAAAGAAGTAGAGAAACAAGTAGAAGCTTTACAACCTAAAAAAGAAGAACCAAAAATTGATGAAAATCAAATCACAATAGATGATTTTGCTAAAGTAGAGTTAGTTGTTGGAACAGTCGAAAAATGTGAAAAACATCCAGATGCTGATAAATTATTAGTTTCACAAATTAATATTGGTAAAGAAACAAGACAAATAGTATCTGGTATTGCTGATTTCTATACACCAGAAGAAATGATTGGTAAAAAAGTTATTGTTGTGGCAAACTTAAAACCTGCAAAACTTCGTGGTGTAGAATCACAAGGTATGATATTAGCAGGATCTAAGAAGAAAGTCTTAGAGCTCGCAACAGTAGAAACATTGCCTAATGGTACAAAGATTAGATAAAAACGGCTATTTAAAAGGCTTGATCCCATTATTATGGAGATAAGCCTTTTTAGATGCTTTATTAAATTGAGTTAATAATTGAGTGTAAGGTTTATTCAGACTATATTTTTTTTAAGAGGTTGAAAATTATTTCTATTTTTAATCTTTTTCTTTTTTATATTCTTCGTTTTCTATCTTTCCCAATGAACAATATGATAATAATAAAAGAAATAAGAACCTTTGTTCGTTTATTTTGTTTTTTAATTTATAGTTATGGGTTCATGAATTTGGTATGATATATAGCGTGTGAGATAAATTCTTCAATAGTTTCATAACTATAGTTGGTTGTTCTATTAAAGTCCAATACTGAAAAAAATATAAGATAAAAGGTCAAGCAGAAGAGGTTAGGCACTAATTGTTTTAAGTGTTGTGTCTGGATTCCACTCCTCTTTAAATTCTATTCTTGCCTATTCAACAATGTTAGATTTTAATAAAGTATCAATAGAAACTGGTATCTCCATATTTATTATCCTTTCATTTTACTCACGATTTAATGATAAAGTCGTTATTTGAATAATAATTGAGAAAAGTACTTATCATTATAAGTCAAGATTTTGTCATCAATGAACGACAAATCTTTGACATTTCAACAAGATGTCATGAATTCATGACATTTTTTGACTTTTTCATAGACTAAATATTTTATATGATATAAACAAGGAGGAAAGAGTAATGAGTTTAGTGAATAAAGAAGATGTTGTTTTAGAATTAGAAGGAACAACACAAAAAGAAATACTTCATCAGTTAGCTTTAAAAGCTTATGAATTGAATCGTGTTGATAATGCTGAAACATTTTATGAACAGTTATGTTTAAGAGAGAAAGAAGCAACGACAGGATTTGGAAATGGTATTGCGATTCCACATGCAAGACATAAGTGTGTTAAACAGGCAGGAATTATTATTGCAAGATGCCAAAATAAAATTGAATGGAATTCAATGGATGGGAATCCAGTTCAAACTTGTATTTGTTTGATTGCGCCAGATGATAAGAACGATTTTCATTTAGCTATGTTATCAAAACTAGCAAGAAAATTAATTTATGAAGATTTTGTTGAAATGTTAAAACATGGAGATGTAGAAACATTAGTACAAGAAGTGAATCATGTTATAGAAAATTAGGAGGGGAAAAAATGAGTAAGAAACTAAAAATTGTTGCAGTGACAAATTGTCCTGCGGGGATTGCCCATACTTATATGGTTGCTGAAGCTTTTGAAAAGAAGGCAAGAGAACTTGGGCATGAGATACATGTTGAAACACAAGGAGCAAGTGGTGTTGAAAACGCATTAAGTGAACAACAAATATCAGAAGCTGATTATGTTATTTTAGCAGTAGGAAGGGGTATTACTGATTCAGATAAAGCAAGATTTAGTGGTAAAAAGATTGTAAATATTAAGATCAGCGATGCTTTAAAAGAAGTAAATGTTGTTTTTGATGAATTAGAACAAAGAAGTGAATTGTTTGTAACAGATCAGAAAAATATTAAATTAGGTAGTCAAAAATCACAGAGTGGAAGTTTAATGTCTCATATAATGGCTGGTATTTCAGCAGCATTACCATTTGTTATTGGGGGTGGGGTTTTAGTCGCAGTAGCCAATATTTTAATGAGATTTGGTTTGCCTTATAATGGATTTGAAGATGGGTTAGTTCCTACTTTTACATGGATTATTGAATCAATTGGTTATTTAGGATTTAAGTTTATGATACCTATTATGGGGGCATATATTGCCAATAGTATTGGTGATAAACCAGCTTTAGGGCCGGCATTTATTATAACTTATTTTGCTAATGATAATGCTATGCTTGGAACTGAATCTGGTGCTGGGTTCTTAGGAGCTATTTTCTTTGGTATTACAATTGGATATTTTGTAAAATGGATTAAATCATTCCATTATTCAAAATCTGTTAAATCTTTAATGAATTTAACAATTATTCCTGCATTAACTATCTTTATTTTTGGATTAATTGCTTATTATATTGTAGGACCATTCTTAGGAACATTAATGTCTACAATTTTAAATTTCTTAAATAATGTACCTGCACAATATCAAATTCCACTTGCGTTTATTATTGGTGCAATGTTAGCATTTGATATGGGTGGTCCAATTAATAAAATAGCATGGACATTCTGTTTTGCATTAGTTGCAGAAAAAGTATATACTTGGTATGCAATCGTTGGTGTTGTGGCACAAGTTCCACCAGTTGCTGCAGGTATCTTAGCATATATCAAACCAAAATTATTCCCAGAAGAATTGCATGATACAGCTGCTTCTGCTATTGTTGTAGGAGCAACAGTTGCAACAGAACCGGCAATTCCATTTGCACTGTCAGATCCAATTCCAATGATCACAGCGAATACATTAGCAGGAGGAATTACTGGAGTTGTAACAATTTTACTTGGAATTGAACGTTTGGCTCCTGGGATTGGTGTATTTGATCCATTATTGGGATTAATGACACCAGGTTGGGCTTTCTATGTTGCTTATGCATTTGGAGTTATCTTAAATATTGTATTAATTCTCTTCTTTAAAAAAATATTTAAAAAGAAGGAAACATAAAAATATGAATTAGAGTACCGTAAGGCACTCTAATTCGTTCATATAAAAGGAGGTATTGGCAATGAATTTTGATGAAATTAATGATAGAAAAGGGACATATTGTACACAATGGGATTATATAGAAGATCGTTTTGGAAAAAGTGGACTTTTGCCTTTTTCAATATCAGATACAGATTTTAAAATACCAGAACCCATTACAAAACAATTAGAAAAAATATTAGAACATCAAATCTTTGGTTATACAAGGTGGAATCATGATGATTTTAAAGGATCAATACAAGGTTTCTTTCAAAGAAGATTCGATTGTCATATAGAAAAAGATTGGGTTGTTTATAGTCCTAGTGTTATTTATAGTGTATCCGTTTTATTAAGATTGTTAAGTCAAGATAATGATACTGTCTTATGTTTTAATCCAATGTATGATGCTTTTTTCAATGTTGTAGAAAAGAATAAAAGAAACCTTATATCATGTCATCTTAATAATGAAACATTTCAAATAGACTTTCATGATTTTGAAAATAAAATCAAAGATTGTCAAGTTCTTTTATTATGTTCACCACATAATCCCACAGGAAGAGTATGGACTTCAGAAGAACTTCAACATATCATAAAAATATGTCAAAAATATCAAGTTAAAATTATATCAGATGAAATACATATGGATGTTATACTCACAAATAGAAAACATCAACCTATACTTAAATATCTATCACAATATAATCAACTTTATCTTGTATCATCATCAAGTAAAACTATGAATACACCAGGATTAGGAGGCTCATATGCCATTATTCCTAATCAAGAAATAAAAAAACAATTCCTTATTCAAACAAAAGAAAAAGATTTTGTTAATTCTGCTAATATTATGGGAATGCATGCATGTATGGTAGGATATACACAATGTGATAATTATATTGATCAGTTAGTAGATTATATAAAAGGAAATATGAGATATGTAGAAACATATCTCAAGGAAAATATCCCAGACTTTACTTTCCATATACCAGAATCAACATATCTTGCATGGATAGATGTTAGAAAAGCTCCTTTTTCAATGGATGAAATACAAAAGGCATTTATTGAAATAGGAGAGGTTGCCATTATGGATGGTAAAGTCTATGGAGATAATGGAATAGGTTTCTTACGTATGAATTGTGGATGTCCTAGAAGTAAACTAGAAGAAGGATTAAAACGTATGAAGAAAGCAATGGATGCGCTTTATCAGAGGAAACAGCGATGAATGAAAGACAGCAATTTATTTTAGAACTGTTAATTCATGCAACATCACCCATACCTATAGATAGTATTGTATCACAAGTTCAAAAGTCAAAAAGAACAGTACTAAGAGATTTATCAACAATAAAAATGTATTTAGAATCTGAAAATATTGGAGAACTCATTAATAATAACAATGGTTATAAAATCAATATAACAGAAGTAGAAAAATATAAAGATTTAATTAATCAATATATCAATGATGAAGAAGTTATTCTCTATGAACTCATTCAAAGAGATTACCTAACAATAGATGATCTCTCACAATGTTTATATGTTTCAAAAATGACTGCATCAGAAAAAATGAATATAGTCAAAACGAACTATTCACAATATCTCAATATAGAAGTGAGTCGCAAGGGGCATTATCTTAATGAAAAAATTATAAAAAAGTGTATGTTATTATGTAATTTAATAGAAAATAACATTAAGTACTATCTTAATCTTTTTCATATCCCTTATGAAAACTATGTAAGCTTAGAAGAACTTATATCAAATAATAATGAACTTAAAGAAGATTTTCCCAATTGCAGTACACATCAAATTGCCATACTTTTTATTGCAGCCACAATCTATCAGGGAAGTTATGAAAAACAAGAGATTCAAGAAACAGAATTTCTAGAATACTATCAAAAAGCAAGTATCAATGCAAATGAAAAAGCAGATACTATTTTACAAACAGTATCATTACATTGTATTAATATAAATCTATCATTATCTAAACATGATATCTATAGAATACTTGGATTAATGAAAAGTGAAATGATGATAGATTTAGATGAAGAAGATGAATTAGTTTACCAGTTATATGATCATCTTAAAAGAGTTTTATGTTTTCCACATTACTTAAAGATGAAAGAAATATATAATATATCAGATTTTAAAGCACTCTATCCATTCTCCTTTGATTTAAGTTTCAAATTTATACAATATTTAAAACAGTTATATCATTATGAAATACCAAATACTGACTTTATTGGTCTATATTTTGCTGTATGTTTAGAAAAAATAAAAGAAAAGAAACATAAAATTATTATTTATTCATCTAAAAATGCAATAGCATATTTAAATAAACAATTATTAATGGATTATCTAAATAATATAGAAATAATTATTACAAAAACATTAGATGTAGAATTAATGCAAGGAGCATCATTAGTCATAGATAGTATAGGAAATTTAAAATTAGATCAAGTAGAAGTCATTTATATGGATCATATTCTTAATGAAGAAGAAATGATTCATATAGAAACTATTTTAGATAATGTGAGTATACATAAAAATAAATATTCCATATTTCCAAAAAGTCTAAGTTATGAATATCATGTTAAAGAAGATGATACTTGGGAAGAAATATTAAATGATATTTGTCTTAAATTACAAGAAACAAATACAATTAATAATGAAGAAAAAACAGCAATATTAAATAGAGAAAACCATGGAAACGCATTAATTATCAATAATTATATTATCCCACATTGTATTAGTAAAAAAGAAAACTTTGTTATATGTGTATATATTCATTTAGATAAAGACATTATAGTGGATGAAAGGCATATCCAGCATGTTCTTGTGACTGTATTAAATCCACTTGTACAAAAAAATGTGAATCTCTTTAAATTTCTATATAACTATTTAAATGAAAATAAAGAATTACTTCAATCTATATCAACATATGATGATTTTATTAAGCAAATATAGTCGACTTTGTATAAAAAGTTGACTTTTTATGTTTTTTTGCAAATAAAAAAAGAAAAATGGAAAATTTCTGCGTATATATATAGTAGGAGGGTAAATTTAAGATTAATAATTGTTTTCTTAAAGCAATTATTGTATAATATCCTTGTAAACATACCTCATCATATTTATCAGTATTGCCCAAATATAACACTTAAGGGAGGTATGATTATGAATCAATTAATAGATACTAAGCCAGCTGCTACTTTTGCTGATTATCTTAAGGATAAAAGCAGATTTGCTGACCTAATCAATTATTTTCTTTTTGATGGGAAACCAGTTTTAGATGAAAGTCATTTCTATGACTATGATAGTGATAGTTCTACAGTTTTTAATACTAAAAATGAAATTCTATCTGTTGGTAAGAGTCGTGATATTATCATGGCTGTAGACATTAATAACTATACTGTTCTTATTGGTATAGAGCATCAGCAGGCTATTGATTATACAATGCCCTATCGGATAATGATGTATGATCTGATTGGGTATAATCAGCAGTATAATCGGTTGGATAAAAACAAAAAGAAGTCTTTTCAGCCAACACCTATTATAACTTTTGTGTTATACAGTGGTGAAAGAAAATGGAATAGGCCAAGAACATTTGCAGAACAGGTAGAAGTGCCAGAATGGTTAATTGAAAAATTTAATGACTGGATCATTCATGTCTTTGATATTAAGGATATTGATGTTTCAAAACTTCATCATCCTGATAATATAAAACTGGTAGAAGCAATCCAGAAAATTTATCAGTGGAATGGTGATATAAGATGTTTAAAAGATATGGTTATGTCAAAAGAAGTAGCCATTTTGGTTGCAACAATTGTTAATCAAAAAGAATTACTAGGAATTATAGAAAACGAAGATAAGGAGGAAATTGATATGTGTACATCAATAACACAAGCATTAATGCAAAGAGAGTTAAAAGGTAAAACGACAATGCTTACAACAATACTTAAGGCAAGATTTGGTACATTACCATGCAAGACAGAAGAACGTCTAAAGGAATGTACAGATGAACAATTAGACTTACTTGCAGTACATATGTTTGACATTCATTCAAAAGAAGATATTATAAAGTTAATTTAAAAAAGAAGAAATAAGTTCCTATAAATTCAGGATATTATTTCTTCTTTTATTTTAATTAATCTTTATGAGTAAGTTCATCATAAAAACAATACTTCCCTTTTCCGAGTTGCTTAGATTTATATAAAGCAGCATCAGCATGCTTTATTAATTCATCTAAATCAATATGATCACCATGATTAATTGCAATACCAATACATGCAGATAATACTTTTTGTTGAATAGTAGGAACAACAGCATCATTAAATGACTGGATGCAAGACTGAACAAGTTTTTCAATTACATCTTTTCTTATTTCTTCTAATATAATAACTAAGAATTCATCACCACCAATACGAGCAATAAAATCATTATTAAACAAACTATTTAATATATGCGAAACTTCTAATAAGGCCATGTCTCCAATCTGATGACCATAAGTATCATTAATTTGTTTAAACTTATCTAAATCAACATAAAGAATTGTTAATTTCTGATAATCTTGTTGGTTATTAATAAACTCATATAAGTAACGACGATTATACAGTCCTGTCATAAAATCAGTATGAGAATTCCAGATAATCTGTTTTTCTAGATTTGTTTCTACAGTGACATCTCTAAAAATACAAAGTTGACCAACAGGAGTCTTAAAAATATCATAAATAGTCTCAACATGATATTCTAAGATTCTATTCTCATCATTTAACATATTAATACATTCAAAATAATCTCCACAATCTACAATATTATCTAAAGATTTAATCATCCATTGATCATATAGCTGACCAACTAATTCAACTTCATTTATATGAAAATATTCTTCAAATTTCTTATTAACATTAATAATCTCATTCTTTTCATTCTTAACTAATATCGCAAAAGGCATACTTCTTAAAACAATCTCTAATTCAGTACTCATATTCTCTAAATCGGTTATATCATGACCAATACCAACAGTACCAATCACGTCACCATCATCATTAAAGATAGGAGATTTATATGTATGAAACTGGCGTAATCCCTTTCTACTTTTAACCTTTTCATCAAAACGACAAGTTCTTCTTAACTTTCTAACCAATTCCTCAGTTTCACTACAAACAAACTCACCTTTTTCAAATTCTTCTCTAGGAACATCCCAAATATAACAATGGTCTTTTCCAGTCACATCTTCTCTTGTTTTTCCAACAGTATGACAAAAAGCTTTATTAACTTTTAAATGAATACCCTCATTATCTTTAAACCATACCATATCAGACATACTATCAATCAATGTATCAAGATATTGTTCATGTAATAACTTATCTTTTCTTATTTTTATTTCATGAAATATCTGTTGTAATCTAAATTCTAAAAAGTTTATACTCCATGGTAAAAGCCATATATCATCAATGATATCATAAATATCTGGCGTTAATTTCTCCCATTGTTCATAAGTAACACATAGAATAAAAATTAATCCCTTCTTTTTATGTAATAAAACATCAGATAAACATAAATCATCTAGTTTAGCAATTAAAATATCGCTAGAAGCAATAATATCTGTATTTAAACAATCATATTCATGAAATGAATATGAAAACTGTTCTTCTGGAGTTATACAAGAAAGAACATGATGTAAATCATGTTGTTGAAAATAACAAATTTTAAGATGAGCATGATACATAAGGATTCCTCTTTTCACATATATTGTTGAAAACGGTTACACTTCTTTTAAATATTATACTATAGAAGATTAATTATATCTATGAAAAGATACTGATTTTCAAACTTTGATAATTTTAATCATTTTTTGTTTTATATTGGCGTTTGTTATAACATATGATAAAATAAAATAAGAAAGTGGTGATATTGGTGAAAAAAGAACAACTGAGAAACTTTATTGAAGTTGTAGACTGTGGAAGTATTAACAAAGCAGCTGAAAAACTATATATATCTCAGCCTAATTTAAGTCGCTCAATTCATGCATTAGAAGAAGAGATGGGAAAAGAACTTCTCAAAAGAACAAATAGAGGTGTTACATTAACTCCTACTGGACAATTACTTTACTATTATGCACGCTCCATATTAAACCAATTCCAAGTTCTAGAACGCTTAAAGAATCTATCAGAAGAAGTATTACATAGAAAACTTTCAGTATCAGTAGATTCAATATTCTTAAAAGATGATTTCATATTAGAGTTTTATAAATATATGGATAGTGCTGAAACAGAAATACATATCATTGAAACAACAGCTGAAGAAGTATTAGATAATGTAAGTAATATAAAATCAGAACTAGGTATTACAATACTTAACGATTACCAATTAAATATATTTAAAAAAATGGCAGATGCTAAAGAAGTTTCAATCCATATTTTAGGACAAGGACCCCTCTATGTTCATGTCAATGAAAAACATCCCCTTGCATTAAAAGAAATTATTGACGCAGAAGAGTTATGTATATATCCATATATCCATTTACCAAACGATTTCTTTTCAAATCTTAACCAATCACTTACAATCAATAAAACACCACTATCATCATTTCAAAAAAATATAGTCATGAGTAACTATCATGCTATGATCAATATGATAAACCATACAGATTCATTCATGTTAGGAAACAAATGGCAAGTAGAAGAATTAAAATATTCTCACATCAAAAGCATCCCTCTCAAAAATTGTAATATACACAAAAACTTTGTTATAATAAAACGTAAAAGAGAGATCCTATCAGATGCAGGAAATACATTCTTAAACATTATAAAAAATACCTACGAACAAATGTAACTATATCAAAAAATACATATCCAGATATGATAAACTAAGTATTATACAAACTTCTATTCTAGGAATATAATATAAGTGTATAAAAAAGACGGTTATATACTTATTCATAACTAATAATAGAGGAGGAAATAATATTATGAAAAAGAGCACATTATTATCATTAGCTACAGCTGGTGCTATCGTAGCAACTTCAGCTTTCACATTTGCAGCATGGGATACATTGAATTCAACAGAACAAGTTGCAACAGTGACAATTAGAAATCCAGTTACTGTTAAAGTTACTGAAGATACAGCAACTCAGTTATCTACTACTAATGCTCTTAATGAATTGCCAGAATATATTGGGACTGCAAAGGTCAAATTAAGTAATGCAACAGGTTCTGGATATCATTTAGAAGCTGCAGCAAAAGTTTATAATGGAGAGGTGGATGTTACTACAAAATTAGATACAAAAGCTACTGTTAAAACTGCTACATTGGATGATGGTGACAAAGAAATTGAGGTTTCTGTGAAACCGAAAGATGATCAAGATTCAAAAGATTTGGCAAATAAACAATTAACCGTAAAAGTTGAAGCTAAATTAGTAAAAGATTCTGCGGAATAGAATGAATTAAATTTTAGTGAAAAACCGTCAAAAGACGGTTTTTTTAATCAGTAAGGAAGGAGGACGATATCATGAAATATGTTAAACAGGTAATATCAATGTTTCATAAGATATTAATGATTGAATTGGTGTTTTGTTTTGCATTGATTGTGTACTTTCCAGATAAAGTAACACAATTAACAGGATATCGTCTTTATACTGTAATGACTGATAGTATGGAACCAACTATACCAACATTCTCATTAGTATTGACAAGAATAATACCAATAGAAGAAGAGATTAAACCTAATACTATTGTGACATTTAAGGCAAATCGTTTTGGAGACAATATATTGTTGACACATTATTTTAGAGAAACACAAGTAGGAAATGATGGGAATACTTATTATAGGACACAAGCTGAAGGTAAAGATTTCTTTGATAATTATGAAACAAAGAGAAGTGATATTATAGGGACATATGTTTGTCATATACCTTTTGTTGGGAAGTTTTTCTTGTTTTTAAAGAGTGAGTTTGGGTTTATATGGTATGGTGAGTTGGCTATTGTTTTCTTGATTAATAAAGTGATTAAGACTAGATGGGATGAAAAAGAAGAGAAAGAATTAGTAAAGGACATGGCTTGATGCCATGTCCTATTTTCTAAATAGTGAACGATATGATCTGAGATTTCTTATTAATTTATATAATGAAATAATATAGATCATGATAAGTGCACTTATAATAAAGATATTAACAAGTGTATATTCTATGCTAATATGAAGTGGTAAGAGATAATCTTGTAGGAATGTTGAGTTAACAACAAATATTGTTAAAGAAATTAATGTGAAGAGATTGATAAGGGTACTATATTTTAAGTATTTCTTTGTATATATTTTCTTTGTCATATCTATGACATAATCAAAGAAAATAATCATAATGAATGGTTGGAAGAAATACGTCATAAGATGAATCATTTGATATGATTCATGTTGAATTTGGATAATGATATCTCTTGAGAAGAATATAGCATAACATATGAAGAAGAGACTAAATATCATCATAAGCATTGTTTCAGCAATATGGCTTGGATAATGTGATTGATGAGGTAATTCGTAGAGCTTTTCTAATGACCAATCAAGGTTTATTTCCTGACATACGCTTTTCTTTCTATCAAGAACTATAAGGGATATAACTGATATAACAGCAATCCCTCCCATAACATGAAATGGATGAGAGAGTAGCCATGTGGATATTGTAGACATATTTAATGTAGAGACAACATGATGTGTTGATTGAAAAGGTAGACAATTGAATTGTTCTAGATAGTAGAGTGTTGAAAAGAAAAGATATATACCAGATACAAAGAAAACAATTCTTTCTATAAATGCAACAATTTTAGGATTAAATATATGCTGTATAAAAGGTCTATATCCATAACTTAGAGCAACACTTCTGGGATGTCCATAACTAACTAATAAGTCTTCTAAATCATCATATTGGTGAGCTGATGCTTGTATTTGAGATTTTAAATCACTGTAAACACGATGTTTTTTAAGTCCTAAAAAATAAGAACATACAGCACCTAAGTATCTCTCTAATAAATCATTCATAGTCTTATCACCTCATCTTATTGTCTATATCATAACATATATATGTGAACTCTTTTTGATTATGTCATAAAAATATAGAAAAATTATCAAAAAGTTATATAATATTTCTATGGAAGGTGATATATATGAAAGTTAATAAACAAGCTGTAAATAATATATTAGAAGAGATAAAGCCAGCAAGATTAATTGCTGCAACAAAATATGTAGATGAAAAAGAAATAGAAGAATTAGAGAATTGTGGTTGTTTATATTATGGTGAAAATAGAGTACAGGCTTTTTTGGATAAGTATGATAAATATCATGGAAGTGGTCATTGGCATTTTATTGGAACTTTACAAAAGAATAAAGTAAAGTATATTATTGATAAGGTTGAATTAATTCATTCGGTGAATAGTTATGGATTGATTGATGAGTTAGAGAAACAAGCATCTAAAAGAGGGATAAAGGTTCATGTGTTGATTCAGGTGAATATTGCTAGGGAAGAGAGTAAACATGGATTTGAAGAAGATGAAATGAGTCAGGTTATGGAGTATGTCAGAAAGTGTCCTTCTTTAATTGTTGATGGGTTAATGATGATGGCTCCTCATATTGAACCAGAAGATACTCGTATTTATTTTAAGAAAACTAAAGATTTGTTAGAACAATTAAAAGAAAAGTATCCTGAATATCCTTTAAATGAATTGTCGATGGGAATGTCTCAAGATTATAAGATTGCTTTGGAAGAAGGAGCAACATTAGTAAGAATAGGGAGAGCATTATTTGAGGAGGAATAAGAGTGAAAGAGATTATATATAAACTGAGAAGTTATAGTGAAGCTGTAGAAGTATTGGATCAGCTTCAGGCAGGATATCGCGTTATTTTAGATATTGAAAATGTTGAAAGAACAGAAGCACAGAGAGTTATTGATTTCTTATGTGGTGGAATTTATATTATTAATGGGCAGATTCAGCAAATTAATAGTTTTACATATTTATGTTTACCAAAAAGTGAAATAAATATAAATGAAGAGGAACAAATTTAACATAGAATGGAAGTTCTATGTTTTTCTTTTAATTATAAAAACATATACTTTATGAAAATATAATAGTAAAATAAATATAGGTGATGGGGATGAAGAAAGATATACATAGGATGTGTAAAATTTTTATTGTTTTATTGATGATAATAGTATTTATTGTACCTGTTAATGCAGAAGAGAATATCATTAAGGTAGGATATTATCCTTTAGAGAATTACCATTCTCTAAAGGATGGCAGTGTAAGAGGGTATGAGGTTGATTATTTAAATAAGTTAGTAGAGATTACAGGGTGGAAAATTGAGTATGTTGAAGTAAAGAGTTGGAATGATGGTATAGATAAATTAAGGAATAATGAGATTGATATAATTTCTCCTGCTCAGATTACTGATGATAGATTGTCTGAATTTGATTTTAGTGCATTACCTTTAGGGAGAGTCAGTGGTGCTGTTATAACAAAGAAGGATTCTCTTATTATGTTTGAAGATTTTGAAATGTTTTCTCAGATGGTTTTTGGTGTTGAGAAGAGTGTGACTTATAAAGATTTATTTCATTCATATGCTTTGCAGAATCATTTTGATGATCATATTAAACTTTATGATAATCATGATGAATTGGTAAAGGCTTTAAATAATAATGAAGTTGATGGGATTATTGCTAATGTTATGAGATTTGATGATAATAGTATGAAATTAATTGGTCGTTTTAGTATGAGCAGTTATTATTTTATGTTAAATAATCAAAATAAAAAGTTATTAAGACAACTTAATGATGCCATGATTCAATTACAAAATCGTTATCCTCAATTATTAGAAGATTTATTAGAAACATATTATCCAGCTTTTAAAGTGGATCCTATTAGTAAAAAGGAAAAAGAATATATAAAACAAATAGATTCATTAAAGATAGGGTGTGTACCTTATCCTGATCCTTTATTATATAAGGAAGATAATGAAATGAAAGGAATTACAATAGATATATTAAATAATGTATCTAAGTATATTGGTATTCCATTTGAATATATTGAATTACCTAGAGGAGATATTTCATATGATTATCTTATTAATGAAAATATAGATTTAATCTCAAGTGTAGAATATAATAGTACAAATGCACAATTATCTCATATTAAATTAACAAATCCTTATATTGAAGCAGAAAAATTATTTGTAAGTAAGAATGGGAAAAGATTTGATCCAGATTCTGAAATGAGTGTAGGAATATGTACTGGGTCTGAGACAGTTGAAAAGGTTATACAAAATAAATATCCTCATTTTCATATAAAGCATTATAATGATGTAGAGTCTTGTTTAGATGAATTGCTTGATGATCATGTAGATTTAGTTTTACAAAATGAATATTCTTTAAAAAGAATATTAAATAAACCTAAATATGAAGAATTATTTATTATTGCTAAGGCTGGAATTGGAGATGCTCATAGTTTATCACCTGTTATAAAGAATGAAGAGAGTTATTTGAATGATCCTTTGTTGATTTCTATTTTAAATAAAGGAATTGAGTCTATACATAAGAATGAATTAGAAATGATTATTATAGATAAGACTATTGATAGAACTTATCAATATACTTTTTCAGATATTATATATGTTTATAGACATATCTTTATTGTTATTATGGTTTTATTAGTTATTATTGTTGGGACTATGATTTATAATCTTAAAGTTAGAAAAAAGAATATTTTGCTTTTGCAAAATAAAGAAAAGTCTTTACTCAATGAAAGAGATAGATTAGAAGAAATGGCTCATAAAGATTTATTAACAGGGGTTTTAAATAAAATAACATTTACTGATAGATGTGAAGATTATTTTAAAAATTATCCTGATAAATATTGTGGATTAGTATTTATTGATTTAGATGATTTTAAATTGATTAATGATACTTATGGTCATTTGGATGGTGATTGGTTATTAATTCATATTTCTTTAAAAATAGAAAAAGTTTTTGGAAAGGA
>NZ_HG005286.1:260494-275462 GCF_000455285.1 Candidatus Stoquefichus massiliensis AP9
TGCATATATTTCTAGATTTGGTGGAGATGAGTTTTCTTTATTATTAATGGATATTGATTATGATGTATTAGAAGAGAAAATTAAACAATTTGTTGACGAGATGTCTCAGGATAAGAATGATGAAAATGCTCATGTTTCTGCGAGTGTAGGAGCACTTTATTTTAAGGGATGTGATTATTCTTTTGAAGAAGCAATGAAATTGGCTGATGAAGCTTTATATGCTATTAAGCATATGAATAAGAATGGTTATCATATAATACGAAAAGACATGGAATAATCCATGTTTTTTTAAAAGTATTGTTTATTTTTGGAATTGTGTGTTATACTAGGTCAGATATGAAGAAAAGAGGAAGTCAATGAAATTTAGTGAATTAAAATTAATAGAACCATTAATTGAAGCAGTCAATCAATTCAATTATAAAGAAGCATCTCCAATTCAGGAAAAAGCAATTCCTGTTTTATTAGATGGTAAAGATTTATTTGGATGTGCAAAAACAGGAACAGGTAAGACTGCTGCATTTGCATTACCTATATTACAGATGTTATATTTACGTGATGAAACAGATAAATATCCAAGAACAATTAAAGCATTAATTCTTGCTCCAACAAGAGAATTAGCTATTCAAATTAATGAAACATTTGAAATGATGAGACCATTTGTTAATTTAAAATCAGCAGTTGTATTTGGTGGTGTAGGACAATCAAGTCAAGTGAATAAGATTAATAGAGGTATTGATGTTTTAATAGCAACACCAGGTAGATTTAATGATTTATATCAACAAGGTCTTTTAGATTTAAAACATGTAGAATATCTTGTTTTAGATGAAGCTGATCGTATGTTAGATATGGGGTTTATCAAAGATGTTCGTAAGATTATTAAGTATTTACCTAAGAAACGTCAGACTATGATGTTTTCTGCTACATTACCAAAAGAAATAGAACATCTTGTTGATGAAATATTAAATAATCCAGTAAGAGTTATGGTAAGTTCTGGAAATATGACAGTAGATAAAATCCATCAGTCTTTATATTTTGTAGATAAAGCAAATAAAGCAAAATTATTAATGAAATTATTAGAGAATCCACAGATATATAATGCAATAGTATTTGTGAGAACAAAACGTAATGCTGATACATTAAGTAAGAAATTAAATAAACATGGAATACCAACAGTTGCTATTCATGGGGATAAATCACAAAATGCTAGAGTTAGAGCATTAAATGATTTTAAAGAAGATAAAGCTAGAATATTAGTTGCAACTGATATTGCAGCAAGAGGAATAGATATTGAAAACTTAACACATGTTGTAAATTTTGATTTACCAGATCAACCAGAGAATTATGTTCATCGTATTGGTAGAACAGCAAGAGCTGGAGCAAATGGTGATGCTATTACATTATGTTGTTATCAGGAAATGTCTGAACTAAAAGATGTTCAGAAGTTTATTAAACAAGAAATCGATGTTTGCGATAATCCTTACTATCCAATGGAAGATTTAAGTCAACCTGTAAAAAAAGGATCAAAACCAAATCAAAATAAACCAAAAAAACGTCCACAACGACGTTATACAAAAAGAAAATAAATATAAAGCATCCATATATAATAGGTATATGGATGCTTTATATTTCTATAACACATTAATTCGTTGTGATTTTTGTAATATAATGTTATGCATTGGATAATAGTATTAAGAACTATGTCAGTTTTTTTTCTACTTGCATTTATAATCGAATTCGTTTTTAATTATTCATGATGTTGAATTCAAATATCATCTTTTGTGATTCGATTTCAGCTCTTAATTCTTCTTCGCTAGGTAAATACAGTTTATATTTACTTGCAAATAACTGTTCATTCCCTTTTAATATAGAATAATGAGCAATGTCTTCATTTGTATCAGAACATAAAATAATACCAATCGTAGGATTATCTCCTTCTGTACGCTTGAGTTCATCATACATTCTTACATACATATCCATTTGTCTTACATCTTGATGTGATATTTTCTCTGTTTTCAAATCAACAAGCACAAAACATTTTAAATAATAGTTAACCAAATCAATAATATATTCAACATTCCTGTCTTGTGTTATGTGTGTGAACATATGAATACTATAAAAGCAGTTAGTATAATAGCTACATAAATACAGAAGGATGTCTAAGATATCCTTGTTCAATCAAAAAAGAATGTTATTGTAACGCATAAACAATACTTGCAAATATCCTTGGTCCTTTTTCTAGGACTTTTTCATTAAAATCGAATGAGTCATTATGCGGTGAAGAGACGATAGGTGTTAATAATTTCATGTAAGTTGCTTGTCCACCATGAGCTTGAACACGTTCCATCATATAAGAAAAATCATCACTACCACCTAATGGACTCAAATTTTTCTTTGGTAATTTTAAATCAGGCATATATTCTTCACAGATTTTGCGAATTTGATTCATGAAATCTTCACTACAGTTAAGGGCATATGCTTTCCCCATTTCCTCTATTTCAACAACAGTATCATGCATCAATGCTGATGCATTAATAATATCTCTTGCATAGATTTCCATATATCGATTGACTTCCGTAGATGTTCCACGAACTTCTATTTCTAACTTGGCTGTTTCAGGCACAACATTTCGGCCAGTTCCGGCATGAACAGTTCCAACATTAACACGTGTTTCACCACTACTATTACGTGGAATAGAATGTAAGTTCATAATACAAGTTGCTGCCGATAATAAAGCATTTTTACCAAACTGTGGCGATTCAGCAGCATGAGTCGATACACCATGATAAACAACATCTAATTTCGTAGTTGCAAATGATTCATTCATACCAAAATACAAATCATATTTATTTGAACTAGATGGCATAATATGAGCAGCTAAGAGGTAATCAACATCATCAAGAAAACCACTTTCTGCAATACATTTTGCACCTCTTACACCTTCTTCAGCAGGCTGAAAGATAAGTTTTATAGTTCCGTGGATATGCTCCTTCATATCCATTAATATACGTGCAGTTGTTAACCCAATCGCAGTATGTCCATCATGCCCACAGGCATGCATGGCACCAATATGCACAGATGAGAACTGATTAGCAAAAGGATAATGATTTTTAGAAGACTCTTCAATTAAACCTAAAGCATCAATATCAAATCTTAAAGCAACTGTTGGTCCTTCACCATTCTTTAATATACCAGCGACTGCAGTCATTCCCATTTTGACTTTTTCTAGATATTTTGGATTCGCATCTTCACGTTGAGCACGACGATAATTAAGGTGTAAGACAGTATCAGGCGGTAAGCCCATACGAGCTTCTTTTATCATGATGTCTTCTCCAGCAAGCACTTGATATCCTAATTCTTCTAAAGTTGTCGCAATAAGACAAGCTGTTCTTGTTTCTAGCCATCCTCTTTCAGCATATTTATGAAGATCTCTCCTGATATGAATAGTATCTTGATAATATTGTGTAGATAGTTCTTTTATTTTTTGATACATATGATTTCACTCCTTATATCTATTGTATCAAGTAAAAAATCTAACATCAATTCTAATCGTTGCTTTTTCTATAATTCGACAAAATCACAATTTGATTGACAAAATTGAATAAGTTGTATAAAATGCTCATAGTGTGAGGTAATAAAAATGGATTATCAAGAATGTGCAAAGAAAGTTATTGAATGTGTATTACTTAATCAGCGAACAGGAAATATTGTTTATCGTCATGTTTCTGATATAGCAAAGGGTGAAATTGGTGTATTGCTTTATTTGAATGATGAGAATAATGGTGCCAATGCGTATGAAATTAGTCAGAAGTTTGATGTGAATACTTCGAGAGTTGCAGCTGTATTAAATAGTTTATCTAAAAAAGGATTTATTCAAAGAGTTGCTGATCCATTAGATAAGCGGAAGATACAAGTTTATATTACTGATAAGGGTAGAAGATATGGTGAAGAACATCGTCAAGAAATTATTTTAAAGATGAGTAAAGTGTTATCTCAGTTAGGAGAGTATGATGCAAAGGAATATGTAAGGATTTTACAGAAGATATCTAATATTGTAGAGAATTGTGATGAAGAAGTTTTTAATCACAATGATTGAAATTATTGTCATATTTCGTTAATATTTGTAAAGTCATTTATAATAAAACGGTGGTATTTATTGAAGGAGAGATATTATGAGTCAATATTATTTAGGTATAGATGTCGGTTCTACGACAGTAAAAGCATATTTAACAGATGAAGATGATATTTGTTTATATTCTCGTTATGTCAGACATAATTCAGATGTGAGAAATACAATTTTAACTCTATTAAATGAAATAGAAAAACAGTATCCAGATATGAAAGTCCATCCAGTTATTACTGGATCAGGTGGTCTATCCATATCTGAATCATTAAATATAAAGTTTGTTCAAGAGGTTATTGCTTGTACAAAAACAATAGAAACATATATCCCTCAAACTGATGTTGCCATTGAATTAGGTGGAGAAGATGCTAAAATTACTTATTTTGAAGGTTCTTTAGAACAACGTATGAATGGAACTTGTGCAGGTGGTACAGGAGCATTTATTGATCAGATGGCAACTCTTCTTCAAACAGATGCATCAGGTTTAAATGATCTTGCGAAAAACTATCAACGTATTTATCCAATTGCATCACGATGTGGTGTATTTGCAAAAACAGATATTCAGCCACTCATCAATGAAGGAGCCAAAAAAGAAGATATTGCAGTTTCTATTTTTCAAGCGGTTGTTAATCAAACAATTAGTGGATTAGCTTGTGGAAAACCTATTAAGGGTAAGGTTGCTTTTCTTGGTGGACCATTATATTTCTTGGATCAATTGCGTCAGCGATTTATTGAAACATTAAATTTAAGTAATGATGAAATTATCTTTCCAGATAATTCTCAATTGTTTGTTGCTATGGGGGCATGTTTAAATGCGAAAGAGGTTAAAGAAGATATTTTATTATCTGAATTAATTGCTCATTTAAAAGCATTAAAGAATCAAGGAAATGAAGCAACACATACATTAGAACCATTATTTCATAACAATGATGAATTAAGAGGATTTAGAGAACGTCATATGCAAGCTATGACAAAGAAAAGAAATATAAATAAATATCAGGGAGATATTTATTTAGGTATTGATGTTGGTTCAACAACATCAAAGGTGATACTCATAGATAACGAAGGATCAATTTTATATTCTTTCTATAATTCTAATGAAGGAAATCCATTAGATTTGATTATAAGAATTATGAAAGAAGTTTATGCTTTAATACCTGATGGCTGTGAAATCAAAAAAGCAGGTGTTACAGGTTATGGTGAAGCATTAATCAAAGCAGCTTTAAAAGTGGATATCGGTGAAGTAGAAACAATTGCACATTATACTGCTGCTAAATATTTTCAACCTGATGTTGATTTTATATTAGATATTGGTGGTCAGGATATGAAAGCTATCACGATTAGAGATAATGTTATTCAGGATATTACTTTAAATGAAGCCTGTTCATCAGGTTGTGGGTCTTTCTTAGAGACATTTGCTCATTCTTTAGGTTATCAGATTGATGAGTTTGCTGAATTAGCCTTAACATCTCAGCATCCGTTAGATTTAGGAAGTCGTTGTACTGTCTTTATGAATTCTAAAGTCAAACAAGCGCAAAAAGAAGGTGCCTCTTTAGCTGATATATCAGCTGGGTTGTCTTATTCGGTTATTAAGAATGCTTTATATAAAGTCATTAAATTACGTAGTAAAGATCAAATTGGTAAGAATGTTGTTGTACAAGGCGGAACTTTCTATAATGAAGCTGTTTTAAGGGCTTTTGAAAAAGAGGCTGATATGGAAGTCATTCGTCCTGATATTGCTGGTTTGATGGGGGCTTATGGGATGGCACGTTTAGCCATGGAAAAAGATGATGGAAGTGGTTCTACGCTTTTAACATTAGCTGAATTAGAAAATTTAACATATGAAAATACTATGAAGAATTGTGGGAAATGTACAAATAATTGTATGCTGACAGTGACTTCATTTAATGATGGCAGAGAGTTTATTAGTGGAAATAGGTGTGAACGTGGTGCTAATTTACCATTAAAGTCTAAGACATTACCTAACCTTTTTGATTATAAGTATCGTCGTGTATTCAATTATCGTTCTTTAGCTGAGCAAGATGCTTTAAGAGGGGTTGTAGGGATTCCTAGAGCATTAAATATGTATGAAAATTATCCATTTTGGCATACGTTCTTTACAGAACTAAAATTTAGAGTTGTTTTATCTGCGCGTTCTTCAAAGGTTATTTATGAAAAGGGTATAGAATCAATACCAAGTGAGAGTGCTTGTTATCCTGCAAAGATTACCCATGGACATATTGAGAATTTAATAGAAAAGGGCATTCAGTTTATTTTTTATCCTTCAGTTGCTTATGAGCGATTAGAAAATGAGGATGCAGGAAATCATTATAATTGTCCTGTTGTTGCATCTTATCCAGAAGTGATTAAGAATAACGTAGATAATATTGAACAAAGAGATATAAAATTTAAAAATCCATTTATTTCATTAAATAATCCTAAAACATTATTCAATGTTTTAAAAGAAGAACTCAAGGAATTTCACTTGTCTGATCAGGAATTGCATAATGCTATAGATAAAGCATATGCTGAATTACAGCATTGTCAACAAGATATACGTGAAGAAGGAAAACGTGCTATGCAATATATAGAGGATCATCATCTTAAAGGTATTGTATTAGCAGGGCGTCCCTATCATATTGATCCAGAAATTAATCATGGAATTCCGGATTTAATCACAAGCGAAGGTTTTGTTGTGTTGAGTGAAGATAGTGTTTGTTATTTGGATCAGGAACATTTAAAATTAAGAGTTGTTGATCAATGGACATATCATTCTCGTTTATATAAAGCAGCTTCTTTTGTTTCGTCTCAAAAGAATTTACAACTCATTCAGTTAACTTCATTTGGTTGTGGTTTAGATGCAGTCACTGCAGATCAGGTAGCAGAAATATTAAAAGCAAGAAATAAAATATATACACTAATTAAGATAGATGAAGGGAGTAATTTAGGAGCTATACGTATTCGTATCCGTTCTTTAAAAGCAACCTTAGAAAAGAAAGAGGATATTATTGATCTTTCACAAAAATATGAACAAATCAAAGTACCTTTCACTAAACAAATGAAAGAAGACCGCTATACTATCCTTTGTCCACAAATGTCTCCATTACATTTTCAATTTGTAGAAACAGCTATGAATTCAGAAGGATATAACTTTGTTGTCTTGCCTTCAGTAGATAAAGATGCGGTTGAACAAGGATTGAAATATGTGAATAATGATGCTTGTTATCCAAGTATCTTAGTGACTGGACAAATGATGAATGCATTAAATAGTGGGCAATATGATTTAAATAAAGTCGCTTTGATGATTTCGCAAACTGGTGGAGGATGTCGAGCAACCAATTACATAGCATTTATTAGAAAAGCATTAAAAGATGCTGGAATGGAACAGATTCCTGTTATATCAGCTAACTTATCTGGCTTAGAAAACAATCCAGGATTTAAAATTACATATCATTTAGCTAAAAAAGTTGTGATTGGTGCAATGTATGGAGATTTATTCATGCGTGTTCTCTATCGTGTTAGACCTTATGAACTTGTTCCTGGTTCAGCTAATAAGCTTTATCAATCATGGGTTAAAAAGTGTCAGGAAAATGTTAAAAATGGAAATATGAAAGAATTTAAAAAGAATGTATATCAGATTGTTAAAGATTTCGATGAATTACCATTATTAGATATTCAAAAACCAAGAGTTGGTCTTGTTGGTGAAATTCTTGTTAAGTTTCATCCAACTGCTAATAATCAGATTGTAGAGATTATTGAATCTGAGGGCGGTGAAGCAGTGATGCCAGATTTAATAGATTTCTTCCAGTATTGTTTCTACAATACATGGTATGAACATGAACATTTTGATGTTAAGAAATCATCTGTTATTTTATGTAATACTGCGATTAAGTTTGTAGATTATTTACGTAAAGATATGATTAAAGCATTAAAAGCATCAAAACGTTTTGATGCTCCTAAACCTATTGATCAAATTGCAAAGAAAGCAACAGAAATTGTTTCAATGGGTAATATGACAGGCGAAGGCTGGTTCTTAACTGGTGAAATGATTGAATTGATAGAGTCTGGAGCACCTAATATTGTTTGTATGCAACCTTTTGCATGCCTACCAAATCATGTAACAGGTAAAGGTGTGATTAAAGCATTACGTAAAAGATATCCTGAAAGTAATATTGTTGCTGTGGATTATGACCCTGGAGCAAGTGAAGTTAATCAGTTAAATAGAATTAAATTGATGCTCTCAACAGCATTTAAAAATATTAATCAATAAGTATAAAGAAGTTCTTTAGAGTCATATGATGATTTTAGAGGACTTTTTCATTTATGACAAAATGAAAAAAATGTGTTATACTGATAAAAGTAATTCACATTATGTTTAATAATTCACAAAAGAGTCACATTATAGGTGTACAATAAAAAAGGAAAGGATATGATAATATGATAGAATTTCAGCATGTATATAAATCATTCAAAGATAAACATGTTTTAGAAGATATCTCTTTAACCATCAATGATGGTGAATTTATATGTATCATTGGGCCTAGTGGTTGTGGTAAAACAACTGCTTTAAAAATGATTAATCGCTTAATTAAACCAACAAGTGGTAAAATCATTGTTAATGGTCAAGATATTAGTTTAGAAAATGAGATTGAACTTAGGAGGAATATTGGTTATGTTATTCAACAAACTGGTTTATTTCCTCATATGACAGTCAGAGAAAATATAGAACTTATTCCAAAATTAAAAAACAAGAAAGATAAACATCTTTTACAAAAAGTTAAAGATGTTATGAATATGGTTGGTTTAGATGTAGATGAGTTTTTAGATAAATATCCTATTCAAATGAGTGGTGGGCAACAACAAAGAGTAGGTGTTGCAAGAGCATTTGCAAGTGAACCAGATATTATTTTAATGGATGAACCATTTAGTGCTTTAGATCCTATTACAAGGAATCAATTACAGGATGAGTTATTAAGTTTACAAAATAATATTCAAAAGACGATTGTCTTTGTAACTCATGATATGGCAGAGGCGATTAAGTTATCTGATTGTATTTGTATTATGAATGATGGTAAAATTCAGCAGTTTGATACACCTGAACAGATTTTAAAGAATCCAGCAAATGATTTTGTTTTAAATTTTGTTGGGAAGAAACGAATTTGGGATTCTCCAGAATTGATTAAGGCTAAGGATATTATGATTGATGAACCAATAGTCTGTCCTTATTCATTAAAATGTATAAAAGCTTTAAACATTATGTTCAATTATCGTGTTGATAGCTTGATGGTTGTTGATAAAAAACATACATTTATGGGAATTATTGATGCTGCACAAGCAGCAAATGACGCTAATAAAGGTAAAAGAGTTGATGAGGTTATGAAGACGAACTGTATTACTGTTCAGCCAGATGATTCTATTGTTGATGTTTTGAATATTGCAAGAGAAAATGATAAGTATACAATTCCTGTTGTAGATGATCAAAAATTAGTTGGATTGATTACGAAGAGTACTTTGGTAACGACTTTATCTAAGAAATATGATGAAAGTGAGGGAGAATAATGAGTGAATTTATTGATTATTTTATCCAGAACTTTTCTATTATATTAGGCTTGTTTGTTGAACATGTACAGTTAACAATAATGGCTATATTGATATCTATAGTGATAGGAGTTCCTTTAGGTATTTTGATTACTTATTTTAAACCTTCTAAAAAACCAGTTATGGCTATCGCAAATTTAATACAAGCCATTCCTTCTATGGCATTATTAGGGTTTATGATTCCTTTGCTTGGAATTGGAACAAAACCAGCTATTGTCATGGTTATTTTATATTCACTATTACCCATTATTAAGAATACTGTTGCAGGGTTAGATAGTATTAATCAAGAGACATTAGAAGCTGCCAAAGGAATTGGTTTAACGAGATTACAGGTCTTATATAAAGTACAGATCCCATTAGCGGCTCCAGTCATTATGGCAGGGGTTAGAATTAGTGCGGTTAGTTCAGTTGGATTAATGACATTAGCAGCATTTATTGGAGCTGGAGGTTTGGGATATCTCGTTTATGCAGGAATTCGTACAACGAATACTGATCAGATTTTAGCAGGAGCTATTCCAGCTTGTATATTAGCTCTTCTTATTGATTATATCTTCTCTATATTAGAAAGACTTGTTACACCGAAGAGTTTCCAATTAACTAAGCCAAGATCACAATTTAAAAATATTATGGATAAAGTTATTATTATTTTAACTTGTGTCGGATTAGCTGGAAGTTTTGTGTATACGAATATGGGAAATAAAACAGGAACTAAAAAAATAAAAATAGGTAGCATGGATTTTTCTGAGCAGGAAACTTTGAATTACATGTTAAAGTATTTGATTGAAGGAAATAGTGATATTGAGGTTGAACAAGCACTATCATTAGGATCTAGTTCGATTGTATTGGATGCCATTAGAGGTGGAGATATTGATATGTATATTGATTATACAGGAACAATATATGGAAGTATTTTAGGACTTGAACCTAATAGTGATGTTGATGAAGTTTATCGTACTGTTAAAAAAGAATTTAAATCTCAATATCAGTTAACAGTATTAGATTCATTAGGTTTTAATAATACGTATACTCTAGCTATGGATAAAAATACTGCAAAGAAATATAACATTGAAACAATTAGTGACTTATGTAAAGTATCTCAGCAACTTAATTTCTCCCCAACTCTTACATTTATGGAAAGAAAAGATTGCTGGTTAGGACTTCAAAAGGCATATCCAATTCAATTTAATAAGATTGTACCTATTGATGGTTCACCAAGATATACAGCTTTAGATAGTCATGAATGTGATGTGATTGATGCTTATTCAACAGATGGTTTATTGAAGAAATTTGATTTAAAAGTCTTAAAAGATGATCAGTCATTCTTCTTGCCATATCATGCTATTCCAGTTACTAATGAAAGAATTCAGGATGAATATCCAGAGATTATTCCTATTATTAATCAATTGCAGAACTATTTAAATGAAGAAGTGATGGTAGAGTTGAATTATAAGGTTGATGAGTTAAAAATGAAATCAATGGATGTAGCAAAAGATTTCTTAATCGAAAATAACTTAATACAACAATAGCAGGAAATCCTGCTATTGTTATTTTTTTCTTGATTAATAGTTTGGTTTTATATAAAATGAGGGAAATAAAGGGGTTGCGAGTATGAAGAAAAAGGGGTTTATTATTGGATTTATTATATTCTCTTTAGTATTGAGTATTGGATATGGGATAGGAACATATTTTGTTGGTTATGCACTATCGCCAACAAGTCATTCTGATCAGAGGGAAGTGAATAATAAAATTGAAAGTACATCAGATGATCAGAAAATAATAAGTGATAATAGACAAAGAGAAGTCATTATTGGAAAAGATTTTATGAAGAAAACAAAATCAATGATTATCTCTTCTGTTGATGATATACGTTTAAATGGACAATATCTAATGCATGATGATAATCATCTATGGACTATTCTTATTCATGGATATAAATCTGATAATACAAATATGATGTCCTATGGGGCAAAGTATTACGAAGAGGGGTATAATGTATTGTTGCCAAATAATCGTGCACATGGGACAAGCGATGGAGATTATATAGGTATGGGTTGGCTCGATAAAGATGATATAGCCTGTTGGGTAGATTGGATAGTGAGTCGAGATTCACAAGCACAGATTATACTTCATGGTGTATCTATGGGTGGTGCAACTGTGATGATGACTGCTGGCGATAATCTTGACCATGTGATTGGATATGTAGAAGATTGCGGATATACAAGTGTATGGGATATCTTTGCCAGTGAACTTGATAAACGATTCTCATTACCGGCATTTCCAATTTTAGATATTTCTAATTTAGTTGGACAATTAAAAGCAGGATATAATTTTAAAAAGGCTTCAAGCATAGAGCAGTTAAAGAAATCTAAACAACCGATATTATTTATACATGGAGGTAAAGATGATTTTGTGCCCACTGATATGGTTTATCAAAATTATGATGCGACTGAAAGTGTTAAGGATATATATGTTGTAGAAAAAGCGGGACATGCAGAATCAAAAGATTATAATCCTGAAGAATATTGGAATAAAGTGTTTGAATTTATTAATACAAAAATAAGAAACTGATGATTACTCATCAGTTTCTTTTACAAATAATTTCTCAAATTCATTGATTGGCATTGGCTTATAGTAGTAGTAACCTTGAATATAATCACAATGATGTTTAATTAAGAAATCTTTTTGTTCAACATTTTCAACACCTTCAGCGACAACAATAATATTTAATTTATGACATAATTCAATGACTTCTTCAATAATGATATGACTACGATTATGAGTATATGCATTTGTTCTAAAGAACTCCTGATCAATTTTCACAACATCAATAGGAAAATCTTTTAACATATTTAATGAAGAATAACCACTGCCAAAATCATCTAATGAAATACGTAGATGATGTTTTTTTAATTTCTTTAAAATAATGATCAATTCCTCTTTATGATTTAATGCCGTTGTTTCTGTGATTTCAATTTCAATTTGTTCAGGATGGATAGAATAAGCTTCAATTAACTCAATAAATTGATCAAGATATCCTTCATTAAATAAATAAGTTCTTGATACATTAATAGAGATAGATATCTCTTGATGATAATGTTCTTTCCAATAAGCTAACTTTTGTAAAACTTTTTCAAAAACATAAGCATCTAGAATCTCTAACATACCATTCTTTTCATAAATAGGTATAAAAGAACCAGGTGAAATAATGCCATGTTCAGGATGAATCCATCTGACTAATGCTTCTCCACAATTAACTGTTCCAGTATCTAATTCAACTTTAGGTTGAATATAAACTTGAAAATGTTCATTGTACAAAGAATCTTGAAACTCTTTTTCTATTTGTTGAGCATATAAACCTTCTTGAAAGAAAGATTCCTGATAAAAGATAACATCATCTTTAGATAATTCTTTGAGTTCTTTTTTTACATACTGTGTCTTTTTAAATGCAACATGGATATCAATATCATCATTATCAATTTCAAATAAACTAAAATAAAAATAATATTGAGATGTTATTTGTTTATTTAAGAATTGACTTCTTATATAATGTGCTAAATTCAATAGACGTATTTTTAAATCTTCATGATTCTCTTCTCTTAATAATAAAATGAAATGATCAGCTTCTTGACGACAATATAGTTCATCAGATTGACACCGACTCTTCATACAATGAATAACTGTTTTTAATAACTTATTAGCAATTTCTTCACCATAAATTTCATTAAACCATTTAAATCCTTTAATATCACAATTAACAAGAACATATTGAGACAGATGATGATTTTTCTGACAGTCTTCAATAAACTTATTAAAATTATCATGTTCTGTAATAGGGTCTATATAGGCTAATTTTGTAATTTGCATTTTATTCTTACGCTGAATAAAATAAATATATGATATTAATAATGCACTGCCACAACCAATCATTAGCCAAGTTGTAAATGCTATTTTAATAAACTTTTGAACTTTACCAGTTGCCGCTTCTTGTGGGAAAACAGAAGCAACAAGCCAATCAGAATCCTCAACATTTGCATAAATTAAATAATTTTGTGTTTGATTTTCACCAGTAAACGTAAACAATCCGTTTCCATGAACATCAATATTCTGAAGGCTTCCTTGACTAATGTCATTAATATCCTGAAGTTCTGGATTTAATGTTGAAGAAAGAAGAATTTCTCCCTTCTCATTAAATATAAAAGAATAACCGACATCATTATATGTTGCAGAAGATAAAATGTAAGATAATTTATCAGTAGAGAAGGTAGCGAATAAAACAGCTGTCACTTGATTGTTTTGATCATAAACAGGGACAGAACAAACATTTATAGACTTTCCATCAACATAATCAGTCATAGGTTGAGAAATAACACTTTTTCCTTTTAGAGAATCCTGAAAATATTGACGATTTGATATATTAAAATCTTGTTGATCAGAAGTTATGACATCACCTTGAATATTAGCAATACCAAATCTCTTTTCTCCATTTTTAAGTGCTAACTGATTTAAATAATCTAATAAATCATTTTTACTAATTTCTGTTTCATGAACCATCAATGCTATTGTTTGTAATTGAGTGATATTTTCATTCATTTTATTTTTTACAGCAAGTGCTGTTTGAATTGTTGTATCTGTTAAGAATTGATTTGTTTCATCATATAAATTACGTGAAAGATAGTTTGTATACACTGTCGAAAAAAATCCAAAACATAACAATAAAATCATTGCAACAATGATTGATCTTCTCATTAAAGGATTTTTCATGTTATCACCACACTTTCTTCTATTATATAGAATTATTATAAGAAAAGCACGTAATAAAAACTCTTTCTTTCAAAAGAGTTAGTTAATATAGGCTAAGATAAGTTTTAATGTATTTTCAACTGCTTGAATGTGAGTTCTTTCCATGCCATGGGATGCTCCTACACCTGGTCCAATCAATGCTCCTTTAATATTCTGTCCACCTTTTAAAGCAGCAGAAACATCACTGCTATAGAATGGATATATATCAACTGCATACTGTAAATGATTATCTTTTGCTAATTGAATTAGGCAAGATGTCATTTCATAATCATAGGGACCACTTCCATCTTTTGCACAAATACTGACATCATATTCACTGCAAGAAAGATCCAAACCAATACATCCCATATCCACAGCAATCAATTCATCTATTTGTTCATTGACATAACTGCTGCCATGACCAACTTCTTCATAAGTAGAGATGACTAAGATAATGTTATGTTTTGGTTT
>NZ_HG005286.1:275642-316508 GCF_000455285.1 Candidatus Stoquefichus massiliensis AP9
CTTTTTCTGATCATGTAATGTCTTTAACATACCAAATAATATGGCTACACTCATTTTATCATCAAGAAATCTTGATTTAATAAAACCTGAAGGAGTTATTTCTGTTTTAGGATCAATTGCAATATAATCACCATTATTGATACCTAATGCAAGAACATCTTCTTTAGATTTCACAATCTCATCAATACGAATATGCATTGTATCACAAGTTCTTTCTCTATCTTTTGCATCCTTGAAAACATGAGCTGCTGGTGATGACGAAAGAATTGTTCCCGTATATACTTTATTATCCCTTGTTAATATGCGACAGTATTCTCCATCTAAGGTAGGAATGATAGGACCACCAACATTGGTAAAAGCTAAAGTTCCATCACTATTAATACTTCTTACCATTAATCCCAAAGTATCAACATGAGCACAAAACCCCACTGTATAATCATCATTACCCTCAATATGTATTTCTAAATTTCCCTTATGAGTTTTTGTTGTTTTATAGCCTAATTGCTGAGCTTCCTTTTCACAATATTCAATAACTTCTTTTGTATATCCAGATGGACTATCAATATCCATAATACTTCTTAAAAAATGACAAATATATTCTTTCATTAATTTTCTCCTTTATACATACTATATATGGTGAGCTGACTTAAAGATATGCTCAAGCGTAATTTCTTGAAGTTTTGATTTATATTGTTTTTCAGCAGTATTGAGATAATCAACAATAACTTGTTCGGTTTCTTTTACTTTTAAAGAAGGATCAAATACTTTTTCAACAAGATGTGTTGTTTCAACAAATTTCTCTTTTCCTTCAATTGCTTCAAAAATATCTAAAAAAGATATTTCTTCTAGATTCTTATTTAATACAAATCCACCTAACTTACTCGCTTTTGATGTAATTAATCCAGATATTACCAATTGTCTTGTGACTTTTTTTAAATAAGAATCAGAAACATCTAACTTCTGACTTAATTCATGACTTTTAATAGGTTTTTCGCTTGCGCCTATTAATAATAGTATACAAATTGCTTGTTCAAAACTTTGTCTAATTTTCATATCAATTCACCTTCTTATTCTATTTTAACAAAAAAATTTCATTTTGTATCTAAAAGAGTTGACTTTTATATACTTTTCACTATAATACTCTATAGACATTATATATCCATAGATAAATAATGTCTATAGATAAAATGAAGAAAGAAGGATTCTTATGGTTAAACAAGAATGGAAGAATGTTTTCCATAATGCTTGGATTATAGTTGTAATGGTGGCGGTTATTGCAATACCAAGTATTTATTCATGTGTGTTCTTAGGATCTATGTGGGATCCCTATGGAAATTCAGGAAGTATTCCTGTAGCGGTCGTCAATGAAGATAAAGAAGTCTCATATAATGACTCAAAATTAGGTGTAGGGGAAGAACTTGTTAAGAATTTACAAGATAATGAGTCTATGGATTTCCACTTTGTTAATGAAAAAAATGCTATGGATGGTCTAGAGAATGGTGAGTATTATATGATTATTACTATTCCAGAAGATTTTTCAAAGAATGCAACAACACTTTTAGATAATCAGCCACAAAAAATGATTATCAATTATACAACCAATCCAGGAACAAACTATATTGCTTCTAAAATGGATGACTCTGCTATTGCAAAAATAAAAGCAGAAGTTTCTTCTAGCGTAACAAAGACATATGCTCAAACTATTTTTGATTCAATTGATGTACTGTCACAAGGATTGGGAGAAGCAAGTGATGGAACTGGTCAATTATCTGATGGGGTTCATCAACTTATTGATGGAAATAAAACAATTTCTGATAATTTAAAAGTTCTGGCTTCTAGTTCACTAACTTTTAAAGATGGAGCAGATACTTTAACTCATGGATTAAAAGATTATACTGATGGAGTCGTTACTGTTAATAATGGGGTATATACATTAAAAAATGGGTTGAATACTTTAAACCAATCAACAGGTGCATTATCTCAAGGAGTAAACGATTTAAATGATGGAGCAGTTGCTTTAAAATCTGGTGTTAATGAATACACTAATGGTGTTAATCAAGCTTATGCTGGAACTCAACAATTAGTTTCTAACAGTACTAAACTTGTGAATGGTGTCAATCAGTTATCAACTGGAACACAACAACTGGTAGAAGGGAATCAAAAAGTTGTAGATGGTGTTTCCAAGTTATCAAGTACTTTAAGTAGCAGTCAAGAACAGTTAAATAAGTATCAACAATTAATTGCTGGACTTCAAAAAAATGGAAAAGGTGAATTAGCTCAAAAGATTACTTCAGAAGGATTAAAATTAAATGAGCTTGATGAGGGAACGAAAACACTATTAACAAGGTTTGGAATTACGAATGATTTACCTTCATCATATCAACTCATTCAACAAGTCAGTATAGGAATGAACGATTTAAATATAGCTATTAATGGTGGTACATTATCTAATGGTGATAAAACTGATGGTTTAGTTGCTGGAACAAAACAAGTTCAAGCTGGTTTAGGACAAATGAATGCTAATATTAGTGGTGGAAGTTATATGACTATTAATCAAAAAGGTCAGCCTATGAATGGAAATGTTGATAAAAAGGATTCTTTACTAACTGGAGTTCAGACATATACAGCAGGAGTCAATCAAGTGAATTCAGGATTATCACAACTCGTTGATAATAATAAAAAATTAAAAAATGGTGTTTCTGATTTAGCTAATGGAACTGGAACTCTTGTTTCACAGACACCAACTCTTGTTAGTGGGATTAAAGCATTAGATACTGGAGCAAGCCAGATTTATACAGGAACTTCTCAATTAGTCTCTAATAATCAAACATTGCTTTCTGGAACTAGTCAATTAAATGGTGGAGCAGGACAAATTAGCAATGGTGCACAACAATTATCTAATGGATCTATGACTTTAGGTAATGGACTAAGTGAAGTCAATAAAGGTGTGACAACATTAGATACAAGTTTAAAAGATGGTGCAAAGCAAAGTCAAATGAATACAAATAATTCAACTTTTGATATGGTGGCTGCACCAGTGGATACAACTCATAATGAAATATCTACTGTTGAAAACAATGGACACGCAATGGCACCTTATATGATGAGTGTTGCATTATATGTGACAGCATTAGCCTTTGTACTTATGTATCCAATTAGACATGGAATTAAAAATGCTGAAAATGGATGGAAGTATTGGTTATCTAAAGCAAGTGTTATGTATACAATTTCAACTGTAGCTGCTATTGTTATGATTACATGCTTAAGAATGATCAATGGTTTTGAACCACAACAGTTAATGATGACATATCTTTTTGCAATTCTTGTTTCAGCAGCTTATATGTCAATTGTGATGTTGTTAAGTATGACAACAGGATATATTGGAGATTTCTTATTACTTGTCTTTATGATAGTTAATCTAGGTGGATCTGCTGGAACTTATCCATTAGAAACATCAGGTGCATTCTATAAAACTATCCATGCATTTATGCCTTATACTTATAGTGTCAATGGATTTAGAAAGGTTATTAGTATGGCAACTGCATCATTGACAACAGAAATATGGGTATTTGTAGGAATATTTATTGTATGCTCTGCTTTGACAATTGTTTATTTCCAAGTGAAAAATAAAGAAGATAAACATCTTATTCCTCAAGCATTTGAAAATGTCAATGAAGAAAAATAACATGAATCATTACGATTCATGTTTTTCTATTAATATAGTATATAATTCTCTTAAATCTGAAATGGTATAAGTGATAGGTAGCTGTTTTGTGTTTTCCAGATATTTAGGATTATACCAGCATGTATCAATACCAACATTGATTCCACCTTGTATATCGCTAGATAAAGAATCACCAATGATTAAAGTTTTATCAATATCTAAATTCTTAATTCTTTGAAAACAGTAATTAAAATATTCTTTCATTGGTTTTTGATAACCTGTATCTTCAGATACAAAAATATCTTGAAAATATACATCTAGTCCACTTTCTTTCATACGACTATATTGTGTTTGTGATACACCGTTCGTTACTATATAAAGCTGATAATCTTTGGAAAGTGTTTGAATAACTTCCTTTGCATATGGTAAAAGATTATGACCTAATCCTAAAGAGTTTTGATAATCGTCTTCAAAAGCTATACCATCTGCATGAATTTTGAATTCTTGAAATAGTTGAACGAATCTTGTATAAACGACTGTTTTTTTGTCAATGATTCCATCTTCAAATTGTTTCCATAAAGAAGTATTGATTTTTTCATATGCTTCTTTTAACTGTGATGTAAGAGGAATTTGATATTTTTGAAACGTATTGATTAGTGCTTGTTTTTCAGCTGCATGAAAGTCTAAAAGAGTTCCATCTGCATCAAATAATAAAGTTGTATATTTTGTCATATTAACCTCCAATTCTTTCTTATTATAAACAAATTTGTTATGATTATGAATAAGAAAAGAGGAAAAGTATGAAGAAGTATAATATTATTGTTATATTTGATAAAAATTATCAAAATGTTTTAATGTGTTTAAGAAGAAAAGATCCATTTAGTGGTTTATATAATTTTGTAGGTGGAAAAATAAATGATGATGAAACAAGTGAACAAGCAGCATATCGTGAATTATATGAAGAAACACATATTAATCGTAAGAATCTGACTTTAAAACATGTTCATGATATGATTTATTATTTTGAAGATATGATACTAGAAGTATGGACGGGGAAATTAGATAAATTTATAGAGGTTTATGGAGATGAAAATGATTTGGAATGGATTTCTTTAAGCGAGAATTTTTTTGATGTTCAGCGTTTTGCAGGTTATGGGAATATTGGACATATTCTATATAGTATTCATTTGAATAAAAAAGAGATATTATGATTGGTATGAATTGAAGGACTGTTGCATATAGTGAGTTGGTGATGCAAATGGAAATAAAACCAACAAAAATGACAAGTCATATTTTAGCAACTGTGATTAATGAAAAACCATATGCTTTTGCATATGTCATGGGTGAAAATATAACTGGAACAGTATGTTTTTATCCTTATTTAGCTGGGACTATTATGGTGTATGAAATCATGGGTTTACCAAAAATAAATCAAAGTGGATTTTATGGTTTTCATATTCATGAAGGGAATAGCTGTATCAATGATACAAAAACGGCTTATGAAAAAACCAAAGGACATTTTAATCCTACAAAGCAAGAACATCCTTTACATTTAGGAGATTTACCTCCATTATGTGCTGTAAAGGGAAGAGCATGGGGTATTATATATGTAGATAAGTTTAAACCAAAAGATATTATTGATAGAACACTTGTTATTCATGAAAATGCAGACGATTTTCATAGTCAACCGGCAGGTAACGCTGGTGAAAAAATAGCTTGTGGAGAGATTCAACGTTTTTCTTAGAAAATGTATATTCTTCTATATAATGAGCATGATAATTATATGGAGGTAAGAAAAATGAAAAAATTATTAATGCTTTTATTATGTTTAACAGTATTTACAGGATGTAGTAATGATACTCCAAATAACAATAAGGACAATAATTCTTCTAATAGTAATGTCACTGATAACAGGAATAATACAAATAATCAAAATGATGATTGGTATACACGTTTTGAAAGTGGATTAAAAGATAAGAATATCACTTATTCTTCTAAAAATGTATTAGACGCTGCTTCTATTGGTGGTGCTGAAGGTTATCGCTATGTCACTGAAAATGGTAATATTGATGTTTATCGTTATGAAGATGGTGATGATTATGATCGTATTGTTAAAGAGAAGAAATTAGGAGAAGATGGTCGTAAGGTAGAGGTCAATGGTCATATGATAATTGTTTCTGATGGATTATCTGAAGATGTTTTAGGTATATTTAGAGGTTTAAAATAGGAAAGTTTATCTTTCCTTTTTCTTTTGTCATAGTATAATGAACTTGGTGATAAAAGTGGAAAAGATTAAGGAAGTTATTGTTGTAGAAGGGAAGACTGATACAGCCATTATTAAAAAGTTATTTGATGCGGACACAATAGAAACACATGGACTAGCAATAGATGATAAAATATTGGATTTGATTGAGCAAACTAATCAAACAAGAGGTGTCATAGTATTGACAGATCCGGATTATCCAGGAATGAGAATTAGAAATATGATTATGGAAAGAGTTCCTCATGTTAAACAAGCATTTGTTGATAAAAAAGATGCTATTGGAAAGAAAAAATTAGGAATAGCAGAGGCAAGAGAAGAAGCCATTATTGAAGCATTACAGAATGTTGTAACTTTTACTAAAGATATTCAAACAATTACATGGCAAGAATTTATATCGTTGGATATTATTGGAGATAAAAAACGAAGATTAGAGATATATGATTTATTTCATTTGGGATATGGCAATGCAAAAACTTTATATAAAAGATTGAATATGGCTCATATTTCAAAAGAAGATATTTTAAAGAAGTTAGGGGAATAAGATGAATTATATAAAATTAGGAAAGGAAATCTCTTTTGCATTAAGACACCATCCTGAAAAATACCATTTAGATATGGATGAAGAAGGCTGGGTTCGGGTTGAACAGCTTTCTCATGCTTTAGAAGATAAATATGGAGTATTAACAGAAGCGGATATATTGGATATTATGGAACATTCTGATAAACAAAGATATGAATTAAAGAATCATAAAATAAGAGCTTACTATGGGCATTCATTGAAACAAAAAATTAAAAGGATTCCTATGGAACCACCTAAAGTACTATATCATGGAACAGCAAAACGATTTCTTGATTCAATTATGAAAGATGGTCTTTTACCAATGAATAGACAATATGTCCATTTATCTGCTGATCAAGAAACTGCCATAAAAGTAGGAAAACGTCATGATTCACATCCTATTATTCTACGGATAAATGCTATTGAAGCTTATCGTAATGGGATTAGTTTTTACTTAGGCAATGAAACAGTTTGGTTATCAGATTCTATACCTATACAATATATAAAAGTGCTTGATTCCTAAAAAAGGAATCTTTTTTTATTTTTTTGCAAATAAAAAAAGAAAAATGGAAAATAAATGCGTATATATATAGTAGAGGGGTATTTTTATCATTGATAATTGTTTTCTTTAAGCAATTATTGTATAATATCCTTAAGATATACCTCACAAATATGTATGAATCCTTTAACTATAAAAACAAAAAAGGGAGGTATATGAATGACTATATTAAAAACGAAACCATCGCATGTCTTTGCTGAGTATATTAAGAAGCCTGAAAGGTTTGCTGACTTTGCCAATCTTGTGCTTTTTGGTGGCGAAGAAATCATTAAGCAGGAGTTGCTTTATCCTTGGGATACCGATAGCTCGACAGTCCTCCATGACAGCAATGTCATTGAGTCTGTAGAGCGAAGAAGGGATAACATGATGCTTGCTGAGATTGATGGAATGTCTGTTCTCATTGCGATTGAACATCAGCAGAGGATAGACTATTCTATGTGCAAGCGTGTTCTCACCTATGATCATGCAACCTACAACCAGCAGTTCAACTTATGCGATATAAGCAAAAGACAATCTCTGCATCCTATACCAGTTGTGACGATTGTCATCTACACTGGTGAAGCATACTGGATTAAGCCAAAGACCTTTAAGGACCGTATGTTTATTCCAGAAGTGATTGATGATAAGATTAATGACTGGAATGGGAATATTATGGATATGAAGGAGATGGATACTGTAAAACTAAGATGCAGTGACAATGAGAAAGTTGTTATGGCAGTACAGAGATTCTATGCCTGGGATAAGGATATAAGCAGTGTAGCAGATATGACGTTAAGCAAGGAAGAGGCAATAGTTGTTTCAACTCTTATAAGAGTTGAGGAATTGATTGACTATATAGAAAAAGAAGAAAAGGAGGAAATTAACATGTGTACAGCAATTAGAGAATTTAGAGCAGAAGGTGAAAAGATTGGAGAAAATCGAGGGATTAAGATTGGAGAAGAACGTGGAATTGGAATTGGCGTAAAACTTGGGGAAGATCGTGGAATAAAGATTGGAATTGGTAAAGGTGAAAAGTCTGGATCAATCAAGACATTGGTAGATTTGCTTAAGTTAAAGCTAGGTAAGCTATCACCAAATATTGAAATAGAAATAGGAAGAAGTACAGATGAACAGCTTAATCAGTTAAAGGCTAGAATCTTTAGTATCGAAAAAGAAGATGATATTCTAGATGCATTAAAATAATAGAAAGATTCTATGCTTAGGATATAGATAGTATAAGATATATTGTTGAACAGTTGGTGTTATCGACAGATTTTCTTTTTGATTTTATAGCGAGGAAAATATATTGTATAAAAAAGTAGTGAATTCATAAGTATTTATTTACTTATGACTCACTACTATTATTTTATGCGTTTTTAATAAGATATACAGTTTTTACATTAGCAATATTAGCAATGCTTGAATTTTTAGACAATACTTTCCAAACAACTAAAGAAATAACAAAGTCAACTGAACTATGAATAATTGTGCCTAATCCAACAAGACCAAAGACCATATAGAAGAATGCTTGTACATCCATACCAGCTCCCCAATAGAATGGAATAACAACAACCATTTCTCCAATCGCATGAAGAATAGCAATGGCTAGATTAAAACCAAAAGTCTTAACAGGTGATTGAAATAAATCTGTATTTTTCTGAATATAATAAGCACCAATACCTGCCCAAATAACATGAGATAAAGCACGTAACACAACAATAATAGGGAATCCTGCTAATAAGAAACCTAAAGTTGTTCCTAATGCTACAGCAATTGCAACCACAGGTGAAACAAATAATGCTATCATAATAGCAACATGTGATGCTAAAGTGAATGACATTGGTCCAACTGAAATCTTAATTGGTGAAATCATTGGAATAACAATTCCCACAGCAATCAATAATGCTGAAAGAACCATAGTCTGTATTTTTTTATGTGTATTCATAATACCTCTCCTCTTTACTATATGTTTTACATGTGTCATGACACATGTTATGACCTATTATATACACAAATGAAAGGTTGTCAAGATAAAAATAAAAGATAGCACTTACATGCTATCGAGAAGGTTATTTGGTAAAAAGATATCCTTTTTCATCTAATGTTTTTATAATTCTTTGATAAACATCTTCATTTTGACATTGAATAGTATGAAGATGCAAACCATCTGTTAATTGGCTTAAAGGTTTGGCTTTTCCATGTTCTACCTTTTTAAGAAATTGATCAACATCATAACGTGAAGAAATATGAAGTTTTCCTGTTAGTTGTCCATAAATAGGATGATCAACAATCACATCAATAATAGAACCCCCTAAATCAACAATAGTATACAATTCATCGCCTAAGGATTGTTGATCATGCTTTACAGCAATTGTATAAATATATTCATTATTTTGTTCATCTAGTATATATCCTCTAGGTGTCGCAATAATATTATATCCACTTGCTCTTAATAAAGCGACATCACCTACAATAATTTGTCGGCTGACTCCAAATTGAGATGCTAATTTACTTGCGGAAATGGGTTTATCACTTTTTTTAATTGTTTTTATAATTTTTTCTTTTCTATCCATGGTACTCACCTCTTTTTTCAATTATATATGATTTTTTAATTTTTTCAATGAAGAAGATGTTGTTAATGTCGATTTCTAGTCGTTGAGGTCAGAGGTATTTTCTTTAAAAATTATGTGCGTATAATGAAATTGTAAGGAGGATATTTATATGTATAGAATAAAAATATTTTTAAGTAGTGAAGGTATGGAAAGGTATTTAAACAAGTATGCAAAGAAAGGATATGTGTTGCAATCAATGATACCAATGGCTTTATTTGTTCCGCTTGATATTCAAATTTTGCAGTTTATAAAGGCTCCTCATAAAAATAGAATATATCAGTTAATCAGCAAGGAGTCAGAACAATGGCAACAACTTAAAGAGGAAGAATGGCACAAATTTGTTTCTCACAATAATACAAACTATGATATTATTTACAAAGATACACAAAATCGAAATGATGTTTTTAAAGAAGATATATCTCAGCAGAAACATCAAAATCTTGCAGCGCTTGGGTTAAAAGAAGGATTATTCTTATTGATTATTTATGGCTTTATGACAATCCTTTATCCATCTGCTTCATATAATCAATCATTTATTGGATTTCTTTTACATCATAGTTATTTGATTATTGCATTGATTATGGTTATTGTATCTGGATGGATATATATACGTAATAAATAAATATATTTAAATAGGAAAGAGAGATTGTTTATGGAAAAAATTGTTGGAAGACCAAAATTAAAATCAGCATTAATTTATACCGTTCTTACTCTAGTTGCGGCATGGATTTTATTTGATAGTCATGCATGGCAAGGAATGAGAATTGTTGCATTGGTATTAGTCATCGTTGCTTTTGTAATTATTTTGCCTGGTGTTAGTTATTGTCAAATGATGTGGAAAGTAGATGAACATCATTTACTGTATACTTATCACCATACATTTCTAGATAAGATTATCAGTTTTTATCAGTTTATATGGCATCGTCAACCTATTTATCAAATGAAGCTTTGTTTAGATCAAATAGATTATATTTATGTCACATATAATGGAGTTCCAAGATTTCCTTTTGGTGGTATAGGATATGATTTATTATTTGAAACACATATGTTTGATGGATCCATATATACTTTTGAAGCTTTAGTAACAAGGGATAGAAAATCATTTAATAAAGCTATTGTCTTTATGCAGTCTAAAGGTATAAATTTCAAAGATCCCTACGATATTTTAGAATATTTAAAAACAGGACAGTATTTATCTTATTATTTAGAAGAACTGGAGGCTAGTCATCATGATTAGAACAACAGTCATATCCACAGATAAAATACATTATCAAATCGTCCAATACTTTATAAAAAAGGATATTAAAGAATGCGAAATACAGAAATTTGATATAAGCAGACAATATGATATTTATTTTATAGAAATTAATAAGCAAGAAGATTTTCAAAAATATCAAAATATTAAACGTAATCAGGATACTCTTATTTATATCATTGGACCAGAAGAGTTTTCAATTATCCAAACAAGTTTAGAATATCATATACAATATTATTTTAGAGTTAATCATTTAGAATCTGAACTCATTAAACAAAAAGAAAATATATGTCAACAAATACAGAAACATTTTCGTTTTTATGTTTATCAAAAAGGAACAATGCAAGTTCAAATAAGATTATCAGATATTTATTATATAGAGTCATTACGTCATAGGATTATTATTCATTCTATTAATGGTGAACTGCAAGAAAGAAAAAACTTAAAAGATTTAATGGATGAAATAGGAATGTTTGATTTTATTCAGATTCATAAGTCGTTTGTTATTAATAAACAAATGATTTCAAAGTATGATTCAAAAGTAGTATATTTGAAAGATAGTAGTGAAGTTCCAATAGGAAGAGCATACAAAAATATTTTAATGAATCAACATAATGAAGATATATTCTAATGAGTTTGTTTATGATATAATAGTTTCAGGTGATGAAATGAAAGACATAGCGAAAAAATCAAATACGGTCTATTTATTGGATAAGTATCAGATACAGGCATCTAAGAAATATGGACAGAATTTTCTAATAGACCTTAATACAATTAAGAAAATAGTCAATACAACAAATATTGATAAAGACACATGTGTCATTGAAATTGGTCCAGGTATAGGAGCATTAAGTGAACAATTGAGTTATCATGCAGGACATGTATTATGTTATGAAATAGATACAAGATTAAAAGACGTTTTAGAAGAATCTTTAGGTGAATTTAAGAATATTGAGGTTATATATCAAGATTTTTTAACTGTTGATTTAAAGAATGTTGTTGATGATTTGAAAAAGAGATATCACAGAGTTTGTATAGTCGCAAATCTACCTTATTATATTACATCTGATATTTTAGAACATATTATAACTTCTAATTCACAATTATCAAGTATTCATGCAATGGTACAAAAGGAAGTGGCAGTTAAATTAACTGATCAAAATTATCATAGCCCATTAACGTTTATGATAGAAAGTGTAGGATCTATTTCTTTAGACATGATAGTATCTAAGAATGTATTTTCTCCAGCACCCCATGTTGATAGTGCTATTATTAGAATTGAATTAAATAGAGAATATAATCCTTTATTAAATTTTATATTAAAACCTGCTTTTACACAAAAAAGAAAAACAATATATAATAATTTAAAAGGATTGTTTCATGAAAAAACAAAAGATATTTTAGAAGAATGTCATATTAAAGAAAACAAAAGACCAGAAGAATTAAAAATAGAGGATTATTTAAAACTCACACAATTTTTATAAATTCATATATTAATATGGTGAGTTTATGAAAATTGGAGATTATGTTGTTAGAAAGAAGTATCAAAGGGATATTCTGTTTGAAATTTTTGATATTAAAGATAATGTGTATTATTTAAGAGGTGTTGAACTGAGATTGATTGCTGATAGTGATATTGATGATCTTGAGTTAAGTGAAGTTCAGTCAAGACAAGAAGAAGATTTTACGATTGAAAGACAACCTGTCATAAGAGGAAAAGTATTACATCTTGATGGTGATCAGAAGTATCTGAATATGTGCCAAAAGAAATATGAGGAATTAAAGATAAGAGCAGATTGTTATTACATGCCAGAGGGTGAAATGAAAGATCATGTTGTGGAATTGTTAGAAAAGCATAAACCTCAAATTTTAGTGATTACTGGTCATGATGCGTTAAGAAAATCTAGAGATAAAGCCGATATTAGTCAGTATCAGCATTCTTATGATTATGTTGAAGCAATTAAGAATGCAAGAAGCTATCAGGAAGATAAAGATGCTTTAATAATTATTGCAGGAGCATGTCAGTCATATTATGAAATGTTATTAGCGAGTGGAGCAAACTTTGCATCAAGTCCTAAGCGTATTAACATACATGCTTTGGATCCGGTATATGTAGCAAGTTTGGTTGCTAATGAAAGTGTTAGAAATTATTGTGATATTGAAGGTATTATTAATCATACCTCACATAAACAAAGTGGAATTGGTGGTATTGATACAAAGGGTGTTGCCCGTAAAATATATCCAACGAGAGGATGAAGAAAAATGAAAGTCAGAGCTTATGCAAAGGTTAATTTAGCATTGGATGTTGTCAGAAAAAGAGCAGATGGTTATCATGAACTAGATATGATTATGGCACCTATCACTTTGCATGATTTAATTTATATTGATCGTATTGATACAGGCATTGAAATAACTTCTAATACCTATCGTATGCCTACTGATGAAAAAAACATCATGTATCAGGTTGCGCAAATATTGATTGAACGTTATGATATTCAGTCAGGAATTAAGATTCATATTTATAAGCATATTCCAACACAGGCAGGATTGGCTGGTGGAAGTGCTGACGGAGCAGCTGTATTAAGAGCAATGAATCAAATGTTTCGTTTAAATCTCTCATTAGAAACTCTTGCAGCGATAGGTAAAGAAGTAGGTGCTGATATTCCGTTCTGTATTTATCAGCAAATGGCATTAGTTAGAGGTATTGGTGAAAAACTTGACTTTATTCATCATCAGTTTCATTGCTATCTATTATTGGTTAAGCCAAAAAAAGGAGTTCCTACAAAAAAATCATTTGGTATGCTTGATTTAAATAATGCAGTTCATCCCAATATATTAAAAATGAAACAGGCTATTGAAGATAATGATTATCCATCTGTTATTCAAAGCTTAGGTAATACTCTAGAAGCACCTTCATTAGAAATTGTTCCGGATATTCAATTAATAAAAAAAGAAATGATAGAAATTGGTTTTGATGGAGCATTAATGTCAGGCAGTGGATCATGTGTCTTTGGTATGACAAAAGATAAAAAAGTACTAGAGTTAGGGTATGAATATTTTCAAAATAAATATAATTTTGTCAGAAAGACTGAAATCTTACAGGAAGAGGAAGAAAAATATTGAAAATAAGGTAAGTATTTCTTCTTTCCTCTTTTTTTTTATCTAATATTTGTTAGAATAGTGGCGTTAAGGAGAGAGAGATATGAAAGTATATGCTATTGTATTGGCTGCAGGTAAAGGGACTCGTATGAAGTCTGAGAAACCAAAAGTTGTACATGAGGTCTTATATAAGCCTATGATTAATCATGTTGTTGATGAATTAAGGGCTATGGGCGTTGATGAAACAATTGTTGTTGTTGGACATGGTGCTGAGCAAGTTGAGGCAATTGTTGATGGTGTTACATTTGTTTATCAAAATGAACAATTAGGAACAGGCCATGCGGTATTACAAGCTAAAGATAAACTTGCTGATCAAGAGGGAATGACACTTGTATTGAATGGTGATGCACCATTAATTCGTAAAGAAACTTTACAGGGTATTATTGATTATCATCAGCAAAATCATAATCAAGCAACAGTTATGAGTGCCGATTGTGATACATCTACTCATTATGGAAGAATTGTAAAGGTTGATGGACAGGTTAAAGGTATTGTTGAATTTAAAGATTTGTTAGATACACAAATGAATATTACTGAAATGAATACAGGAGAATATTGTTTTGATAATCAGTCATTATTTAATGCTTTATCTAAAATCACAAACAATAATGCTCAAAATGAATATTATTTAACTGATGTCATTGGAATCATGAATGATGAAGGGTTAAAGGTTGATGCTTATAAGATTAATGATTTTAATGAAGTTGGTGGTATTAATGATCGTGTTGCTTTAGCAGAGGCTACACAGATTTTAAGAGATCGTATTAATAAAGAACATTTATTAAATGGTGTTAATATTGTCGATCCTGCCAATACTTATATTGGAAGAGACGTTATAATTGGTACGGATACAACAATAGAACCAGGATGTATTATTAAAGGAAAGACAGTCATTGGTAATCATTGTCATATAGGTCCTTATTGTGAATTTACCAATATGGAAATTAAAGATGATGTTATTATTAAATTTTCTGTATTAAGCGATTCAATTATTGAAAATGGTGTTGATATCGGTCCTTATGCAAGATTAAGAACAAATTGTCATATTATGGAACATGCACATCTAGGTAACTTTGTTGAAATGAAAAAGGCTGTTTTTGGAAAAGGCAGCAAAGCTTCACATTTGACTTATGTTGGAGATGCTGAAGTTGGCGAAGATGTAAACTTCGGATGTGGAACGATTACTTCTAATTATGATGGTAAAAATAAATCATTAACAAAGATTGAAGATAATGTCTTTATTGGATGTAATACGAACTTGATTGCTCCAGTAACAGTAAGAAAGAATGCTTATATTGCAGCAGGATCAACAATTACAAAAGAAGTTGAAGAAGATGCTATGGCTATAGCAAGAGCAAGACAAGAAAATAAAAAAGGTTATAGTAAAATATTAAAAGAGATTAGAGAAAAAGAATACGAACGAAGAAATAAGAAAAAATAAGGAGAAAAAGAGGTAAACATGAAAAATAACATAACTATTTTTGCTTTATCATCAAGTCAAGATTTAGCAAAGTCAATCGCTGAACAATTAGGTACTGAAGTTGGGAAATGTGATGTTCATCATTTTGCAGATGGTGAAATTTTAGTTGAAATTGGTGAATCAGTAAGAGGGAGAGATGTTTTCATTGTTCAATCTACATCTAATCCAGTAACTGAAAATTTAATGGAAATCTTAGTATTGGCTGATGCATTAAAAAGAGCCTCAGCAAAAGAAATAACAGCTATTATGCCATATTTTGGATATGCTAGACAAGACAGAAAAGCAAAACCTAGACAACCAATTACATCTCGTCTTGTTGCTGATTTATTAACAGTAGCAGGTGTAACAAGAGTTGTGACTATTGATTTGCATGCTGCACAAATTCAAGGATTCTTTGATATTCCTGTGGATGAGATGCAAGCATTACCTCTTATTTGCAAATATTTCAAAAATAAAAATATTGAAGATTTATGTATTGTTTCTCCAGATCATGGTGGGGCAACACGTGCCAGAAAAATGTCAGAAGCTTTGGATTGTCCAATTGCAATTATTGATAAAAGAAGACCTAAACCAAATGTTGCAGAAGTTATGGGTATTATTGGTGATGTTTCAGGTAAAAACTGTATCTTAATTGATGATATGATTGATACTGCAGGAACAATTGTTGCTGGTGCATCAGTATTAAAAGAAAAAGGTGCAAAAGATGTTTATATTGCTTGTACACATGGTGTCTTATCTGGACCAGCAATTGATAGATTAAAAGATTGTATTGCTAAAGAAGTCGTTATTACTGATACAATTGCTATACCAGAAGAAAAGAAATTTGATAATTTAGTTGAAATTAGTGTTGCTGAGTTATTAGCACATACAATCGAAAGTATTGAAAATAATTTACCTGTAAGTGACGTTTTTATTCAATTTGATTTTAAAGATTAAGAGTTCAAAAAGAACTCTTTTTTTCTACTAAAATAATAAAAAAGTGACATAATATATGAAGAATGTCTGTGATTATAGGAATAGTCTACAATCTTAGAGAATATATTCATAATAATGGATAATGTGAATAAATTGTGATAATTATTTGTTAAATGTACAAATAAGTATGGTTCTTATATGATTAAAAAATAGAAAAATGTCGATAAATAGCATACAATTTATAATTATTATATTTAGAAATTTGACAAAGAGATTCATTTCTGTTATTATGCCCTAGGGTGAGAAAAATGTACTTCAATACACATACACATTTAAATAGTGAAGAATTATATCCAAACAGAGATATATTTATCCAACATGCACTAGCAAGTCAGGTAGAATATATTGTTGTAGCAGGATATGATCTGAGCTCATCAAAAAGAGCTGTAGAGATTGCTCATGAGTATCCCTTTGTTTATGCAACAGTAGGCATTAGCCCTAATGATTGTAAGGATACAACAGATGATGATTTAAATGAAATTGAAACATTACTTCAAGACCCATGTGTTGTTGCCTTAGGTGAAATTGGGCTGGATTATTATTGGGAAGATGTCCCACATGATAAACAAAAAGATATCTTTCAAAAACAGATAGATATTGCAAGAAAACATGATAAACCTATTGTTATTCATGCAAGAGACGCCTATGAAGATACTTACAGTATTTTAAAGCAAGCAGCACACCGTGGCATTATGCATTGTTATAGTGGATCAGTTGAAATGGCGAAGAGATATATTCAAATTGGATTTGAAATCTCATTAGCTGGACCCGTGACATTTAAGAATGCAAAAGTACCAAAGAAGGTTGCTACGGAAATTGGTATTGATCATTTAATGATCGAAACAGACTGTCCTTATTTAGCACCTCACCCATTTCGAGGAAAGTTGAATGAGCCAGCAAATGTTGTGTATATTGCCCAGGAAATAGCAAAGCTAAAGAACATGGAGATAGAAGACGTTGCTAGAATCACAACATTTAATGCCAAAAGAATGTTTGGGATTAAATAAGGAGGATATTTATTTATGTTAAAAAAAGCTAAGGAAATCGTTGTCTCGGCGGACAGCCGTACAAAAGGAATTTTAGCTGTGGCTTGTGTTTATGCTATTGTTATGTTAGCGACAGTGTCATCAGGAGCCGTTGAACAAATTAAGAATTTTATTCCAACTGTGGATATCAAGTTAAAAGATGGTGTTCAAGAGGAAAAAGATTATTTGGTTAAGCAGGACACAGTATCAAATGTTTTAAATGAATTAAATATTGAATTAGACAAGAATGATACTTTGAATAAAGATAAAGAGGAAATTGTTCAACAAAATGATTTTATTAAGATTACAAGAGTTGAAACAAAAACAATGACTCAAGTAGAAACATTAGAATACTCAACTGTAACCAAAGGTAGTGGAAGTTGGACAAAAACAGTTGAACAAGAAGGTAAAGATGGAAAAATCAAACGTACTTATTTAATAACTTATGCGAATGGAAATGAAACAAGTCGAAAAGTTATTAAAGAAGAAATTGTTGAAAAACCAGTTGATAAAGTCATAAGATATGGTGGAGTCAGTGAAGGTACAACATTTACAGGACGTTTAACAACTTATGGTGGAGATTGTAACGGTTGTGGAGGAACTTCTTCTACAGGGATTAAATTATCTGCAAAAACAGGTGTTAATGGATCAAATTCCCCATACCTATATTATAAAGGTCGTAAGTATTTTTGTTTAGCTGCTGATCGATCTATTCCATTTGGAACTGTTATTAAGATTTCTAATCATAATCTTAATATCGATAGTACTGCATATGGGATTGTTGTAGATCGTGGTGGAGCAATTAAAGGAAATAAGATTGATATTTTTAAAGGTAGTGAAGGTTCTGGTCGATCATATTTTGGTGGAGGAACTTCATACAATACAAAATTTGAGGTCGTTTCATTAGGTAGTGGAAATGCTAACTTTTGGAGATAGGAATAACTGATATGTTATTCCTTTTTCTTTTAGAATAATAATGGTAACGAATCTCTTTACCAATATTTTTATTTTATAAAAGTTTGGTATAATGGTTAATGAAAGTTAACGAAAGAGGTCATACTATGATAAATCATGTTATAACAATTAATCTAAATAAATGTATAGGATGTCAAATGTGTATTAAAGACTGTCCAGCTAAAAATATTAGACTCGATAATAAAAAAGCAAAGATTATTGATCAAGAATGTATTATGTGTGGACACTGTGTTGCCATATGTCCAAAAGTTGCTGTATCAATATCGGGCTATGAAGAAGAACCGATGACTAAAACAAAAGAAAGTTTATTAAATCCTCAAGATATCTTAATTACAATTCGTATGAGAAGAACGATTAGACAATTTCAAAGTAAAGATATAGATCAGTATATTATAAATAATATTCTTGAAGCAGGAAGATTAACACATACAGCTAAAAATGCACAAGATATTTCATTCGTAGTTTTAGATCAAGAAAAAGATATATTTGAAAAAATAGCAGTACATTTATTTAGAAAAATAAAACCTTTTGCTAATCTATTGAGTTCAATGGCTAAAAGAAATGAAATCACAGATAACTTTTTCTTTTTCGATGCGCCCATAGTGATTATGATTATATCTCAAGATTCTGTGAATGGAGCATTAGCTGCACAAAACATGGAATTTGTTGCAGAAGCATATGGATTAGGTGTGTTATATAGTGGCTTTTTTACGATGGCTGCGAATCATTCAAGACAAATAAAGAAAATGATTGAATTACCAAAAGGTAAAAAAGTTGTAACAACGCTTGTTTTAGGGTATCCTAAAGTGAAGTATCAGCGTAGTGCACCAAGAGAAAAATTAGATGTGAAGTATATGTAGAGGAGATTATTTATGAAAGATGAATGTCAGGATCGCATAGAACAAATTACACATGGATTTCAGAATTGTCAAAAGGCTTTAACAGCAATTGGTGATGAAACAAGACAACTTATATTATTAGTTCTTTTACAAAGTGATTTGAATGGGATAAGAGTTGGTGAAATTGCTAAAAAAGCACATTTAACAAGACCGTCTGTATCTCATCATCTACAAATTTTAAAAGATGCAGGAATAGTTAATATGAATAAAGTGGGAACAAGAAATTATTATTATATTAGTGGCAATGAAACACGATGGAAAGAAATTGCTGATTTAGTAGAACTTATTTATGATGGAATTTTACATATGAAGAAATAGGAGAGAAAATATGATATTATATTTTACAGGAACAGGAAATAGTGCATTTATTGCAAACACTATAGCAAGTCATCTTAATGATGAAGTTATGAATCTTTTTGATAAGATTCGTGATCATGATTATAGTGAATTAAGTTCAGAGCAACCATGGATTATTGTCACACCAACTTATGCATGGAGAATTCCACATATTGTCAGTGATTGGATAAATAAAGTATCATTAAAAGGAAATCGCAATATATATTTCTTTATGACATGTGGAGGATCAATTGGATATGCAGAAAAATACCTAGAGGAAATTTCTCAACAAAAAAAACTAATTTATAAAGGTTGTGCTGAAATTGTTATGCCCGAAAATTATATAGCTATGTTTGAAACAACACCATCAAATGAAGTAGATGGAATGCTTCAAATTGCCAAAGAGAAAACTTTAGAAATTTCAACGTATGTCAAAGAAAACAAATCGATTCCACAAAAGACAATGACTTTAAAAGATAAACTTAACAGTGGAATTGTTAATAATCTGTTTTATCCATTATTTGTGCATGCAAAGAAATTTTATGTTACTGATCAATGTATTTCATGTGGTCAATGTGAACGTGTTTGTCCTTTAAAAAATATTCAATTAAAAGATAGGAAACCAGTATGGGGACATGATTGTACGCATTGTATGGCATGTATTTCTTATTGCCCAACAAAAGCAATTGAATATGGAAAAAAGACAGTTGGAAAACAGAGATATGTATGTCCAAAATATTAAGATATATTGAGAGATATATCTTTTTTTGTTTGTTAATTCAAAAGGTAATTGACATTATGATAATAGAGATGTATTATAATGTTGACATGACATCATTACAATATAAAAAAAGAGGTGAAATAGTGAAACAAATAAAACTAAGAGAGAATGTCTTTATCCCTGAGATTGGGTTTGGGACATGGAAATTAGAAGATCAGGAGCTAGCTAAGAATAGTGTATTGTTTGCATTGCAACTAGGTTATCGTCATATTGATACAGCAATGTCTTATGGAAATGAAGAAGCAATTGGTCAAGCAATTAAAGAAAGTGGCATACCTCGAAGCGAGATATTCCTAACAACAAAGTTGAGTAATGATTTTAGAGGAAGAGATGCAACATTTCGTGCATTTGAACAAAGTCTTCAACGTTTACAAACTGATTATGTTGATTTGTTTTTAATTCATTGGCCATCTCCTAAAAAATATCGTGATCATTATAAAGAACTCAATAATGAGACCTATAAGGCAATGGAAGAATTATATTTTTTAGGGAAAATCAAAGCGCTTGGTGTTAGTAATTTTTTAATTCATCATTTAGAAGAGTTATCGACACAAGTACCAGTAAGTGTTAATCAAATAGAATTTCATCCTTATTTTACTGATTGGGAAACAATTGAATATTGTCAAAAACATAACATGACTATAGAAGCATATAGTCCATTAGGAAGAGGACAAATTTTAAAAGATCCTGTTATTATAAAGATGGCTGAGAAATATCAAAAATCAACGGCTCAAATTTGTATAAAGTATGCATTACAAAATAACATTGTTCCTTTACCAAAGTCTCAAACAACAAAAAGAATTCAAGAAAATCTCAATGTATTTGATTTTGAAATAAGTGAAGAAGATATACAAATATTGAAAAGTTTAAATAAAGATGATGGAAAAATTGGCAGTCATCCTGATTATGCGGATTTTTAAAGGAGAAGAATATGAAAGGTATATTATTAGTAACACATGGTTCAATGGCTCAAGGTATTTATGAAAGTTGTCAAATGATTGTAGGTGAAAAGGAAAATATTTTGACTCTTTCATTAGATGAAGAAGGAGTAGAGAAGTTTAGGTATCAATTAGAAGAAAAATTGATTCAAATGGAATCAATGTATGAAGATGTTATTATTGTGACAGATATTCCTAATGCAACACCTTATAATGAATGTTGTCGCTATATATTGAGTCATCAAAGTTCGATAAAACTTCTTTCAGGAATGAATCTTGCTATGGTGATTGAACTTGCTATTTATGCTGAAATAGATATAAAATCTGAAGATTTATGTCATCAAGTCTTGGAAAGTGCAAAACAATCACTTACAAAATTTGAAAAAAGTATGTAAGCACTTGCAATTTTATGTTGGATGTGCTAATTTAATAGTGTAAGATGTCATGACAACACGACAACACGATAACTTGAGAAAGGAGGAATAGATATGTCATTAAGTTTAGTGAGAGTTGATGATCGTTTAATTCATGGGCAAGTGGTCTTAATGTGGTCTAAAGTAAGACAGGGAGATGCCATTATTCTCTTGGTTGATGATGAATTAGGATATGATGATTTTTTAAAGGAAGTTTTTGTGAATGCTGGAAATGCAATTGGTAAAAAAGTTTATATCTTTACTGTTGAACAAGCAATAGAAAAAATTCCTAAGGCTGTTTCAAGCAAAAAAAGTTATTACTTAATTGCAAAAAAGATTGAACAACTCTATCAGCTGAGTGTTAAAGGTGTTGAATTTGGTAATGAAATCATTTTTGGAACTGCTAGTAAGGCAGAGGGGACGCAGAAGGTTTATAACAATATTTATCTTTCTCAAAAAGATTTTCAATATTGTGATGAATTGACTGCAAAAGGAATGAAAATACATTTTAAGTTGATTCCTGATGAACAAGGATTGAGTTGGGAATCAGTAAAGAATGGATTATTGAAGGGAGAGTAGTTTATGGAAATTACTGTTATACAAGCAATATTAATTGGAGTTGCTTGTTGGCTTGGTAGTGTTGAGAATCCACAACCATTAGGAGTTGCTTTTTCAGATGCTTTATCTAAACCAATAGTTGGTGGAACTATTGTGGGTATGATCTTAGGCGATATTCCTACTGGAGTTACAATTGGTGCAGCCATACAAGCTATGTACTTAGGACAAGTTCTTATTGGTGGAGTTGCAACTGCAGATATGGCATTTGTTTCTTACCCATCTATTGCTTTAGCAATGTTGGCTGGAGCAGATGCAACAGTTGCAGTCACATTAGCTGCTACAGTTGGTGTATTAGGAGCAGCAGTCTTTACAGGTTATGAAATCTTATGTTCTGTATTTTATCAATTAGGTGATAAATATATTGCAGAAAATAATATTCAGAAAATGAAGATGGCTTATATGGTTTTACCTCCAATAACAAGTTTTGTAATCAGATTTGGTTTAACATTTACAATTGTTATGCTAGGAAGTGCTTATGCAGCTGATTTATTAGCTTCTATTCCTGAATTGGTATTACATATTGCAAGTGTACTTGGTGGAATTTTACCTGCAGTTGGTATTTCTATATTGGTAACATATACATTAAAGGATTTCAAATTTATTATTTACTTTTTAATTGGTATTGTATGTATTACATTTTTAGGTTTAAACATGGTAGCAACTGCTGTTATTGGAAGTTGTTTAGCAGTTATGTATTATATGTTTATGGGAAACCAGTCAAGTAATCAGTCTAGTCAATCTGAAGATGAGGAGGACGAATTATTATGAGTGAAAAAATAGATCAAAAAGAAGAATTAGAAAATGGGAAAATAACACTTACAAAAGAAGAAGTCAATAAAAGCTGGTATTCATGGTTTAAATATTGTTTAACAGTTTTTGGTTATGAAAGATTACAGGCTCCTGGTTTTATTCTTTCTATGTTGCCTATTTTTAAGAAATTTTATGGAAATGATCCAGAGAAAATGGTTGAACGTCTCAAATGTCATGCAGTATTCTATAACACAAATCCTGTATTTGGTGCAGTTGTTAATGGTATAGTTGCTTCTATGGAAGTAGAAAGAGGTAATGGGACAGAGATGACTGATGAGTTCATTAACAGTATTAAAGTTGGACTCATGGGACCTTTGGCAGGTATTGGAGATGCAGTTACACAAGCAACACTTCCTCCAATTATCTTAAGTATTGCGATTGGACTTTCATCAGGTGGAAGCGCAATGGGTGCTGCCTTTGCAGTAATTGCTCTCTACGCTGCCAATATCATCCTATCAAGATTATTTTATATGCAAGGTTATAAATCAGGGCGAGAGGCAGTTCATGTTTTATTGGGAAAACAAATGTCTAGAATTCAAGATGCAATGTCAGTTTTGGGTTTAACAGTTGTTGGTGCTATTACTGCTAGTTATGTTAACTTTACAATTACTGCTCAATATGTGAGTGAGTACAGTACGATTAATTTTCAGGAAATATTAGATGGAATTTTTCCAAAACTGATTCCAATGTGTTTAGTATTCTTAGGATATTATTTATTAAAGAAAAAGAAAATGAGTGCTGTCAAATTAATTGGAGTTTATCTAGTAATTGCAATTGTCTTAGGTGTATTAGGAATTGTATAAATGAGGTGAGGGATATGGTTAAAGTGATATTTTGTGATTTAGATGATACATTGTTACAACCTAAAACAAAAGAAATAACTTATCAGGATCAGCAGTCTATTAAAAGATGGTTAGATAGTGGACATTTATTTGTGCTTGCTACTGCACGCCATCATTCCTTCTTAAATAACATCTCAGATAAGTTTCATGAATTTGATTTTGATTGTATTGGCTGGAATGGTGCAGAAATCTATATGAATCATAAAGTCACAAAACTATATCCCTTTTCTTCATATAAATTAGAAGCGTTATATCAAAAGTTAAAGTCTTATCAAGCTATGTTAAAAGTCACAAATATTGAAAACATGTATATATTTGGTGAAATAGATTCTTATGCCTACCATTTGTTTAATAGTGAAATAAAACACCAGTGTATATATCCATATTCAATAAATGAATATTTACGCAATAAAAACAAACCTATTGTTCATGTGAATTATATTTTTCAAACTGCTCAACAAGCTCAATATTTTATAAAAGATTATCAACAGTTATTCAAGGAAGATTTTCTACAATGTAAAGTCACATCACCTACAAGTTTTGACTTAACTATGCCTAATGCAACAAAAGAAAAAGGAATTCAAGCATATTTAGAATACAATAATATACCCATTACAGATGCAGCGGTTATAGGAGATAGTCAAAATGATATAGGTATGATGCAACTTGTACAAAAAAGTTTTTGTATGCAACATGGTCATCCAAAAGCTAAAAAGGCTGCTTATAAAGTTGTTTGTTCAGTAAGTGAAGCAATAGAGTGTTTGGAAGGAGATGAAAAATGAGTGAATGAGAAATATATATTTTTAAAACCGACTTTTTCTACAGCAATATGGGGAAATGGAAAATTAGTCTATCAATATCATGTTGAAAAATATGTTCCTAAAGGTATGCCTATTGATGAAATTACAGGCCTAGGAGCAATGAGTGGATTACCAGAAGATGCAAATGAAATCTTAACAGGTCAATATCAGGGAAGAAAGTTAAATGAATTATATAATGAACATCCTGAATTATTTGGAACGCCTTCAACTTTAAAATGGGAACATCTTCCAGTATCTATGGGAATTGCTCATGCTTGTGCTGATTTAAGTGTACAAGTCCATCCTACAGAAGAATTTGCCATGAAGAATTTAGGAAGACATGGAAAAAGTGAAAGTTGGTATATTGTAGATTGTGACTCTCATGGAGATATTGTTATGGGTCATAATGCCAAAACATTGAAAGAGTTAGAGAATTATATTGATAGGAAAAATTGGCAGGGACTATTAAAACGATATCCAATTATGCCAGGAAGTTTTTATAATATACAAGCTGGAACATTACATGCCATTCAAAAAGGGACAACATTTATGGAGGTGTGTAATCCTTGTCCTATTACATATCGTTTTTATGATTATGATCGATTAGATCGTCAAGGGAAACCAAGAGATACACATATTCAACTTGCAAAAGAAAATATTTTAATACCTTTTGTTTGCCAGGATACACATTATCAATATCGTCAAAATGGTGGTGTTACTGAAATAAAATTAACAGATAATGAAAATTTTTCAGTTTTTAAATATGTTATTGCAGGTGTTGGAGAACTGTCTATGCCTAAACCTTATTTAGGAGCTTTTGTTATTGAGGGTCATGGTGAGATTGATGGTGTTTCTTTAAAAGCAGGAGATAGTTTCCTGATTACAGCCAACACAAAAAAATTATTATGGAAAGGAGAAATGACTTTATTGGCTTATTCTGGCTAATAGAGTAAGTATGTATATGTATGAAGTAGAAGAAAGAAATCCTAACTTTGAATTATATCCTATGAAAAAGATTGATTGTAAATATGTTTTTTCAGGGTTTCAAGCAATTGTTGATGAGTTGAAGAAACATATTGTTAAACCTTCAACTGTCATTTGTATTGATTATTATTATGGTGTCAATCAAACACTTATAGAAAAAGAGATTATAAATGCTTTAAATCCAGATCATGTTATTTGTGTAGATGAAGCAAAATATCCAGAAGAAGTGATATCAAAGAAATTTCATTGCTTTATAACAGATGATAGAGTGAATGGTGTCTTTAGTTTTGCGAAGATACAGGAATTCTTCGATCCAGATAAAATAGCTTTATTACAAAAGCAAATACATGAAGAAGAGGGATTGATTATTGTCTATGGAGTAGGAGCAGGCTTAATACACACAGGTGATTTATCTGTTTATGGTTCAATGAGTTATCAGACAATTAAGAATCGTTTTATGGATGGAATGGATAACTGGGGAGCACAGAATTATGAAGAAGAATATTTACGTAAAGAAAAACGTTTTACTTTCTTAGAGAGCCGAGTTTTAGATAAACATAAAAGAGCGATATTGAAAAACTGTGATTATGTTATTGATTGTAATCGTGATAATGATTTTGTGATGTTAACACATAAAGATTATGACTATATGATTCATCAGTTTGTAACAAGTCCATTTAAACCTATTCCTATTTTTTCTAAAGGAGTATGGGGAGGACATTGGTGTCAAAAGGTCTTGGGAGCAGGTTTAGAATTAGAAAATACAGCATGGGGAATCACAGGATTTCTTGATTGGCAGGCAGTCGCTGCTGAAATTAACCATTGTGTATTTGAGTTTCCTTCGACTGATTTAATTCAGTATGCTCCAAAAGAGTTACTGGGATATAAGATTTGGTATTTATATGGATATCGTTGTCCTTTACATGTTAATTTCTTAGATACATGGGGAGGAGAAAACTTAAGTTTGCAAGTTCATCCAACTCTTGCTTATGCTCAAGAAGAGTTTAACTCCTCTTGGGGTCATTATGAAAGCTATTATTTCTTAGATGCTAATGAGAACAGTTCCGTTTATTTAGGAACTAAGGATGGTGTTCAATTAGATGAATTGGTTGATGCCTTTGAAACGGCTCAAGTAACAGGTCAATTTGATGATGAAAAGTACATAAATAACTTTCCTGTTCAAAAACATGATCATGTTTTTATACCTGGAGGAACAATCCATTCATCTGGAAAAGATACCTTAACATTAGAAATAGATATGTTTTGTTTTACAACTTTTAAGTTATGGGATTGGGGTCGTTTGGATTATGATGGAAAACCACGTCCAATTCATATTGAACATGGAAAGAATGTTATTCAAGAAGAATTTCAAACTCAAATGATAAAAGATCAATTTATATCTCAACATCCTGAGGTGGATTCAGGATATGGATGGCGAAAAGAAAGAAGTGGAACAATGCCATTTGAGGCACCAATGGAAGTCAATAGATATTGGTTTAAGAATGTTATTCATTTTGATACAAATGATTGTATTATGATTCATGTTCTTGTTGAAGGTGAAGAAGCTATTATTGAAAGCTTAGATGAAAGTTTTGAACCTATGGTTATTCATTACGCTGAAGCTGTTTTTGTTCCAGCAGCAGCTGGCCAATATACAATAAGACCATATGGAAAATCTCAAAATACTGAATGTGCTCTGTTAGAAATTTATATGGATATTTAAAAGGAGGATAAAAATATGTATGAAAAAATAAAAACACGCTCACCTAACTTTGATTTGCATCCTGTCTTTGAAATACCTCAGACAACAGCATATTTGGGATACGAGGAGATTTTCAATGTTATATATCAACAAGTTCAAACATTTAAAAAACCATGTGTTGTGGTGATTGATTCATATTATGATGTCAATCACCAACAGCTTAAAAACAAAGTTATTGATTTATTAAATCCACAATTATTTATTGATATGAATGAAATCAAATACAATGAAGCTATGATTCAACAAAGACTAGGACAGTTTATTACCGAAGATCGTATTAATGGTGTTTTTGTAACAGGTGATATTCAGCAATACTTTGATTTAGATAAAGTTGTCTTGGCACAACAGAAAATTCAAGAAGCGACAGGGTTGGTTGTTATTTTTGGAGTTGGTGCAGGAATAATGACTCATGGCGATATTTTCGTTTATAACAATATAACTATTCAACGTATTAAAGATGGTTATTTCTCAGCATTGTCAAACTGGGGAGCACATAATGAGAATGAAGATCCACTAACCAAAGAAAAACGGTTTAACTTTGTAGAATCACGTTTGTTGGATAATCATAAACGACATATGTTTCCTCATATGGATTATGTTATTGATGGGGATGATGAAGATGCTCCTGTTATGATAAGTGGAGATGATTTTAGAAAAGCATTAAATTATTTTGCAAGTCATCCATTTAAGTTAGAACCATTCTTTAACCGTGGCATTTGGGGAGGACATTGGTGCAAAGATGTCTTAAATGGAGGATTGGATAAGGAAAATACAGCATGGGGAATGACAGGCTGGATGAACGCACAAAATGCCTTAGCGAAAATTGGTGATCTTGAGTTTAGAATTGTTGGAAGAGATATTATTCAATATCAGCCATTAAACTTTTTAGGGCACCAAAATTATTTTTGGTTTGGATACAATTGTCCAGTTGGCTGCGATTTCTTAGATACATGGGGTGGAGGAAATTTGAGTTTACAAGTTCACTCTGATATAGCATATGGACAAGAAGTTTTTAATTCTCAATTTGGACATTATGAAAGTTACTATATGCTTGATACGAATGAAAATTCTTGTGTTTATTTGGGAACAAAAGATGGAGTGAAAAAGGATGAAATTGTTAAAGCATTCGAGCAAGCTCAAGAAACTGGAGAATTTGATGATAAAAAATATATAAATTGTTTTCCTATGAAAACACATGATCATATTTATATACCTAGTGGAACAATTCATGCTTCAGGTAAAGATACATTAGTGTTGGAAATTAATCCGATTGGCTTTCAAACTTTTAAACTATGGGATTGGGGACGTATTGATGCTGATGGCAAACCACGACCAATTAACATTGAACATGGAGCAAAGGTTATTCAAGAGGAGTATCAAACTGAATTTGTTAAAAATCATCTAATTTCTAAGAAAAGTGAAGTTGCAAGAGGAAGTGGGTGGCGTAAAGAACACAGTGGAACAATGGAATATGAATTATTAAAAGTAGATCGATACTGGTTTCATAAGCCTATTTTCTTTGAAACAAAAGATCATGTAAAACTTCATGTTTTAGTAGAAGGAGAAGAAGCACAAATCATCAGTCCTTTACAGAAGTTTGAACCTATAACTATTCATTATGCAGAAGCTGTCTTTATACCTGCAAGTGTAGGTCAGTATGTGATTAAACCTACTGATACAAATCAAGAAGAACTTGCAATTTTGGAATGCTATATGGATATGGGAGATGCTTATCATTAAAATCAGGGTATTTTATACCCTGATTTTTAAGAAATATATATATAAACATTATGAAAATTACCAAAAAATGGTATAATTATCAATAAGTAGAAATCAATCAAGGAGATGAATATATGCAATATCAAATAGATAAAAATTTACCCTTACCACTATATTATCAACTTAAACAAATCATTATGAATTCCATAGATGAAGGAATCTATCAAGAGGATACAGCAATTCCTACTGAATTTGAACTTATTCATAAATATGATGTCAGTAGAACAACAGTTAGACAAGCATTGAACGAACTCGTTAATGAAGGTTATCTCTATCGAAAAAAAGGGATTGGAACATTTGTATCACCACAATCAAAAATAGATGAAAAATATGATGCATTTAATACAAGTATCTATAAAATAGATCGCGTTATTAATAGAAATGGTTTTGTTTGTAAAACAGAATTTTTAGATGCAGGTGTGACTCTCGCAACACATGATGTTGCGGCCTATTTAGAAATAGAAGTTGGAGAGGAAGTTTGGTTTATGGATAGAATTAGATATGCTGACAATAAACCCGCTTCATTTTCACGTTCATATTTTGATAAAAGACTCGTTGATAATTTTGATAATGACGCAAAAAAAGCATCACAGCATTTTTATCAGTATTTAGAAAGCAAAGGATATAAAATATCAATTATTAGAGAAAAATTGAAACCTGGATTGCCTGATAAAGATGTGAAGAAAGCATTATCACTAGATGATAAAACACCTATTATGTTAATTGAAGATATTGGTTATTTGGAAGATGGAACACCTATGGAATTTTCTGTATCAGTTCTTGATGTGTCATTTGTAGATTTTTCAGCTACATTTAAACGTAATTAAAGATGAAACCATATATTATATTTGATATGGATGGTGTCATTATAGATAGTGAGACGTGGTATTATAAAATTTTGCAGAAGTATCTAAGAGAAAAACGAATCCTAATATCTGAAAGTAGATTAGAAAAATCTATTGGTTTAAGTACAGAGGATTTCTATCTTCAAAATGAGGATATGATAAATATATCACTTCAAGACTTTATTAATGATTATCATACATATATTAATGAATATGGAATACCACGATATGAAGAACTCGTATTCCCACATATTAAAGATTGTTTTTTTGAACTTTATCAAAGAGGGATAGATATTATTATTGCATCATCTTCATCTAGGCAGACAATTCAAGATGTTTTATCAGAAATAAAACTACAGAAATTTGTTGAATTTTATTTGGGTGCTGAAAATGTTGAGAAGAAGAAACCAAATCCAGAAATATATTTGAAGATAGTTGATATCAAAGGTTATAAACCTTTATTTGTTGTAGAAGATAGTTATTATGGAATTCAATCAGCAAAGGCAGCTAAATTGAAAGTTATTGCATATTCTCAAAATGTAAATAATTTAAATCAAAGTGAAAGTGATCTTATTGTTTATGATCACTTAGAAATATTAAAATATTGTTAATGAGTAATTATAATGGAGGATAATATATGACAAGTGATGAATTAGCAAGTATGTTTGATCACACATTTTTAAAGGCATATGCAACTGATCAGGATTTTGAAAAATTATGTGGGGAAGCAAAGACAATAGGTGCTGCTATGGTTGCGATTAATAGTGAACCTGTAAAGTTATGTAAAAAATTATTAGAAGGGACAAATGTTCATGTAGGAGCTGCTATATCATTTCCATTGGGGCAAACAGCAATAGAAGTAAAGATTGCTGAAACAAAGAAGGCAATTGAAGATGGCGCAGATGAAATTGATTATGTCATTAATGTTGGTAAAGCGAAGATGCATGATTGGGATTATATTGAAAAAGAAATGAAAAGTATTGTATCAGTTTGTAGAGAACACTATGTTTTATCTAAGGTTATTTTTGAAAATTGTTATTTAGAGAAAGATGAAATCAAACAATTAGCTTTAATAGCAAAAAAAGTAAAACCAGATTATATCAAAACAAGTACTGGATTTGGTACTGGTGGTGCATTAGAAGAAGATGTTCGTTTAATGAAGGAAACGGTTGGAGATGAAGTCCAAGTCAAAGCAGCAGGTGGAATTCGTGATTGGAAAACATGTGAAGCGATGATAAAAGCAGGCGCAACGCGTATTGGAACAAGCAGTTCATTAAAAATATTAGAAGAATTTGAGGATGACGTTATATCTGATTGATATAGCGTTTTTTATTTCCTCCTACTTTTTTGTAAAAAGTATATTTAATATCTTCCAAGTATAAATATGTAAATTCTAGAGTTAAATATTACCATTGAGGTGTTTTTGACACTATATTACAATAAAGTTGTAAAAAAACTTAGAGGAGGAAAAGAAAATGAGCTTATTACAAGCACTATTACTTGCACTTTGGGCTGGATTTTGTTCTTACGATGATCAAGGACCCCAAATGTTTCGTAGACCATTATTAGTTGGTCCAATTGCAGGTATTATTTTAGGGGACATTACATCAGGGCTTATCGTATCAGCAACATTAGAATTGATGTGGATGGGATTAGGTAATATGGCAGGATATAAAACACCTGACATGATTATTGGAACAATAGTAGGTATTACAGTATCTATTCAAACAGGAACAGGTACAAGTCCTGAAGGAATTGCTGCAGGAGTCGCTGCTGCAACAACAGTTGCAGTCTTAGCACAACAATTATTATTAGTCTTTGATTTTATTAGACAAGCATTTGCACCTTGGGCAGATCGTTTAGCATTAACTGGTAACTTTCATTCTATTTTAAAGATCAATGCAGTTGCAGTATTATTACAAGCATCTGTAAGAGCTGTACCAACTTTCCTTGTTGTATATTTTTCAAATGGGGTAGTTGAACAATTATTAAAAGTAATTCCAACAAATATTTTATCTGGTTTAAGTGTTGCTTCAGGTTTACTTCCAGCTATAGGTCTTTCTATTTTAATGACAATGATGATGAAAGGTTTCTTCTGGCCATTCTTATTATTAGGATTTGCTTTAGCAACATACTTAGAATTGAATATTTTATCAATTACATTAATCTCTTTAGCATTCGCAATGATCTATTCATTAATAATGGAAGTGAAAGATAGGCAAAATGATATGCCAAAAGCAGTTAATCAAATTGATGATGAGGAAGGAGAATATGATCTATGAGCAAGACAAATGCAAATGAAGTCAAAGGAACTTATCGTATTCTTTCTAAAAGTGATATTAGAAAAATGTTCTTACGTTTACAGCTTTTTGGATTAGGGATTACGGCAACACAATCAGGTTATCAGGCGATTGGATTTATGACAGCTGTTGCACCCGTTTTAGATAAACTTTATAAAGATGCTGATAAAGAGACAAGAAAACGTGCAATGCAACGTCATTTAACAATGTTCTTATCACAAAATACAGCAACTGGTATGATTTTAGGCATTACAGCTGCTTTAGAAGAAACAACAAGTGAAGATGAAAAAGAAGCAGTTGTAGCAGTTAAGGCAGGTATGATGGGTCCATTAGCAGGAATTGGAGATAGTGTTTTTAAGATTACAATTTAAGCAATTGCTGGTTCAGTAGGAGCAGCTTATGCTTTACAAGGAAATTTTATTGGACCAATCTTAATGTTCTTAATTTATAATGTAATTAATGTTGGTATTAAATATTATGGAACGGTTCTTGGTTATGAAAAAGGTGTTGAATATATTAACAGTGGTGAACAGGCCAAAGTTATGCAAAAGATTATTAATGTTGCTACAATGGTTGGAGTTATTGTTATTGGAGCTTTAATTGGATCATATGTTAAAGTGAATATTGGAACAGAATTGAAAGTTAATGAGACAGTTGTCAGTATTCAACAATTATTAGATGGTGTTATGCCTAAATTATTACCATTATTATTAACAGTTGGATTGTATAAAGTGAATACAAAAATGCCTAGAAAATATTTAATTTTCTTAATCTTTGGATTATTAATTGTAGGAACAATCTTAGCTGTGTTAGGAGTGTTGGTATAAGATGAGTTTATATTTATTTGTTGCAAGTCATGGTGAATTTGCAAAAGCTACAGTCGCAACTGCAGAAATGATTATTGGAAATAAACAGGATAATGTTGATACCATCTGTGTGACAGAAGGTCGTTCTTATGATGAATGTTTAGTAGAATTACAAGAGAAATATGATAGAATAAAAGATAGTGTGGATGGTGTTGTGATATTAACTGATATTTATGGTGGAACACCTGCGAATATTGCAACTTATATGGCTTTGTCTTTTGATAATATTCTTGTTTATTCAGGATGTTCAGTTCCACTCTTGTTAGAGTATCTTTTGAGTCATCCACAAACATTACAGGAAGCAATGCAAACGATAGATAATGCTATACCTAATGTTGTTATTAACATTAGTCAAAAATTAAAGGAGGTTAATGAAAATGCCGATAATATCGACTCGTATTGATGATTGCTTGATTCATGGACAAGTTGCTACATCATGGTTAAGCCATGTTGGTGCAACTCAAGTTATTTGTGTTAGCGATAAAGCTGCTAAGAATCCAGTTCAGGCACAAGTTTTAAAAATGGCTGCTCCAGAATATATTGTTCATGTCTTTGGAGTAGATCAGTTTATTAAGATTTATCAGAAAAATCCTATTAAGAAAACGACATTCTTAATTTTAGGAAGTACTTTAGATGCTTTACGTTTAAAACATGGTGGTGTAGATATTGATAGAATCAATTTTGGAGGAATGCGTTCGGCTCCAGAAAGAACGATTACTTATGCCCATGATCTATGGTTTACACAAGAAGAATTAGATGCTATTGATCAGTTATTTGCTGAAGGAATTCAGATTGATTATCAAGTTGCAGCATATGATTCACCAACTGATTTAAGAGAATATATTAAGAAAGCTAAAGGATAGAATTATGAATATTCGCTTTGTTGAAGCTTTTTATATCAATGAATCAGAGAATGAATTGATTATTCATTCTCCTGATGATATATCAAACTATCAAGTCTATTGGACATATGATCAGCATATCCACACATTAAATAAAACATTTCTCTTTGAAAGCAATCAAAAACAAGTCAAATTTAATTTTCAATATCCTCGAGATCGACGTGTTTATTTTATCATTCATTTTGATAATGGACCAACTCTAATCTTTGGTCATCGTATTCTCCCTATAGATGGTCTTTATAACTGTAGAGATATTGGTGGTTATTTAACAGAAGATGGTAAACGTATTAAATGGGGTGTAGGATATCGTTCTGATTATCTTTATTATTTAAAAGACAGCAGCTTAGAATATATGAAGAATTTAGGTGTCCAGACAATCATTGATTTTCGTTCTCAAAAAGAAGTTGAAGATAGTCCTAATCGACATATTGGGGAAAAGCAATCTTATATATGTGATCCCAATGCCCATATTGCAGAAGCAGCAGGTGTTTTACAATCTGGTCATACAAAAGAAAGTCATGTGGCAATGAGTGAAGAAATGAAGCAAAAAATAATCTCTGGTAAATTAACTGGAGACCAAAAAATGATAGATCAGCAATTACGTTTTGCAACTGAAAAAACAAGTCAAGAAGCATATCGTCATACTCTTCAAATATTAGCCAAAGCTGAAAACAATCCAAGCTTACAACATTGTCGTGGTGGTAAAGACAGAACTGGTTTTGGATTAATGTTATTAGAAGGAATACTAGGTGTTTCTAAAGAAGATATGTTATATGATTATCTTTTAACAGCAAAAGCACGAAAAGAAAAAAACAAATTATATTATCAAAGATTTTTAGAAGAATCTCAAAATGAGATTGTTGCTCAATATATGTATTCATTATTTGATGCAAGAGAAAGTTATATTCTTGCATCAATGAATAAAATCTTAGAAGAGTATTCATCAATTCAAGATTATGCTCAAAAAGTTTTAGGAATCACTGATGATGAAATTGAACAGTTAAAGGCAATTTTTTTAGAATCATAGGTAACTCAAGTGGGTTACCTTTTCCCATATTTTCTTGTTTTATGTTATAATGATGATGGTTTAAAAAAGAGGTTATTATGTTAAATTTAGAAACAAGACAAATCCAAATACTATCTATACTTTTAGGGCAGGATTATATCTCCTTAGAACAACTTATCGCATTAGGACATTTTTCGCAAAATACCATTTTATCAGAAATTCATGATATTAATGATGTCTTTAAAAACTCAGATTTTCATTGCCAGATTATTAATCATCGTGGAAAAGGATATACTTTGCAATATGAACCATCTCAAAAACAAATGATTCAAAAGTTAAAAAAACATTGTCACTTATATTTAAGTATACCTAATCATTCTACAGTGTCTAATTACGAAAGAGTTATCTATCTATTAAGATATTTTATATATCAAAGGCAGAATATTAAATCAGAAGGATTAGCTCAAAAAATGTCTGTTAGTCTTGCAACACTCAATAAAGATTTAAGAATTGTTAGAAATATTTTATCGAAGTATCATATTACGATAGAATCTGTACCTTATTATGGTATGCATTTAAAAGGACAAGAACTTTCAATAAGAAGTTGTTTTATAGATTATTGTGATGTATATATTATTAACGAAGAGAATATATTTCCACAATATTTTATGGAACAATTTGATTTGACATATGAAAAATTTTTTCGGATATATGATGATATAAGAACTATTTTGATTCAACAGAACATAGGTGTTGATGAATTTGGTATAAGAAGACTTGCTTTGTATATTTTAACATTACCTATTTTGAGTTATCATTCTCAAGATATTAATGAAATAGAAATTGATTTTCAGCATCCATTAAAATTATTGCTTCATAAATATAATTTACATCTTTCTTTACAAGAAGATACCTTGCTTTCCATTTTCTTTTTATCAGTTCTTGATATTTCTGAAATGAAAGATTATGAGAAAAACTCAAATGAATTCCATAATTGCATTCGTAAACTATATGAAATAAGTGGTCTTTATATTGAATTAGATTCTTCTTTGTATGTGTTTATCAAACAGGTAGTAAATAAAGTTGTTCATTGTTATCAAAATGGTATATACTGTTATGCAGTTCCTCAATTTCTTAAAGAAAAAAATAAGAAGAGAAATAAGCTCTTATTCATTTTCCCAATATATTATTCATTCTATATTACCAAAAGAAACAATGCTTTCATATGATTATCTCTTTTATGAAATTGCTATTAAATTATATGCAATTGTTTATAATGTGAGAAACGAATATTATCCATGTCGTGCTTTGGTTGTCAGTGGGTTTGGTAAAAACTATGCAAAGGTTGCATGTGAGCGACTTAAGAGATCACTTACAAAAGTAGATTATATACCTTGTTATGAATATGAATTAGAGAAAATAGATTTTACCCATTATGATTTTGTTTTGGCATATGATGTGAATGATATAAATCTCAAAAATATTCCTGTTCCTGTCTATGAAGATAAAATGGATAGTATTAATCAATCTTCTATAAGAATATGGTCAGATCATGTTGCGAAAAAGAGAAAAATAAAAGTTTTACGTCCTTATTTAGATTATCCTGTTTATTCTACAATACTGGATTCAGCTCAAATGATAGATATTATTATTGATGCATTTATGAATAAAGGATATATATTACCTGAGTCACGTTCTTCTTTTAAAGGGTTATTATATCAGCTTATATATGATGGGTTATATGATCAATCATCAGGAATAAAAATTATAACATTGTTTACGAATCAGGATATTGGTTTTAAATATTTTGCTTTTAGTTTAAAGGAACCTGTTTTCATTGATGGTGGGAAAATCGTTTTATTACATTTTCTTTTTATGAATACATCAAATGGTTCTATTGTTATTAAAAATGGTGATTCTGAACTTCATAGATATTTTAATTTATAGAAAAATGGGCTAATGCCCATTTTTAGTTTAATGCAGAGTAACCTGTTTGTTCAATTATATATTGACCTTGTCGAGAAAGAAGATATTCTTTGAGTTTCTTTACATTTTCTTTTTGATTAGATTTAAGTGTTACACAGTATAGATAAGTTGATAGAGGGTAAGATTGATTTTTAATATTTTCAGAGGTTGGATAGATACTATCAATAGAAAGAATCTTGACATTATCTTCCTGATTTAAACCTTCTAAGAAATATTTAAAAGTATAGCCGATTGCTCCTTTTTCATTTTTATATTCAGCCACTTCTTCAATAATACCACTCATTGCTGATACCATCTCATAAGTCAATGGTTCCTTTAAAGATACATCGCCCATAAAAGAATTCATCATTGCTTGACTTCCAGATCTCTCTGGTCTTTGAAATGCAATAATATCATGATTCTTTCCATTTAATTCTTTCCAATTCAGAATATCTCCATGATATATATCTTTGATTTGTTGTGATGTTAGATTTGATATGGGATTTTTTTGATTAACAAAGAATACAAAAGCTTCTTTACCAATGGGTGTATAATCAAGTTCAACACCTAATTCTTTAGCTTCATCTAATTGTGCTTTGGAAGGTTTTGATCCAAAAAACATATCTATTTCTTTATTAAACAATCTTGTATAGCCAATAGATGTATTGGTAAAAGAAACAATCTTTCCATTCGTATAAGCATAGTCACTTTTATAACGCAATTCAATTTTATCAATATCTCTGTAAACTGTTTTAGCAATGGCACTATATACGGGATAGCATGCTTCTGCTCCATCAAGATAAGGCATTTCATCTTCAGTTTCAATGATAAGTGTACTTGGTTCATTAAGTGTGACAAGTTTGCTGTTTTTAGCATAAGGTGTATAATCTGTTAAATCAGTACTCGAATATCCATTCATGTATTTGAACTGATGTCCACCTTTGTATTTCACTGAGTTACTATTTAAATAAAGATATGTATTCATAAAAAGTAAACATAAACAAATTGCCATGATTGGTATAAATCTTTTCTTAAAATCAAAGGGTTTCACCATAATATAAGATATAACAGTATTAAAGAGAAGCAGACAAATAATACCAAAATAAAAAGTAAGAAAATCATTAGTAAATATGGTTAATAGAAAAAATGGAAAAGAAACGATTTGAAATAGACTCCAGATTGATGAAGAAAGATATCCTTTAGAAACCCATAAACAAATAACCAGACTACATAAAGCAATCAAAGCCATTGTCATGTTAACATAAACATGTTCCTTCTGAAGTTTGTTTTTCTTATATTTATAATAATAGAAAAACAGAAAAATTGGCATAAAGAATAACCATACTTGACCAAAAACAACTCCAAATAAAGTTAAACAGAAATGCAGCAAAACATATTGAAAAACAAATATTTTAAAATATATAAACATGATTATTCCTCCTCTCTTTTATTATAACAGAATAAAAATTTAGAACACAAAAAAGAGTCATATAAAATAACTCTTAATGTATCATTATTTTTCCTTTGATATTTTTTAAAGCATTAGGAATTAGCTCACAGGCTAATACAAATTGATTAGGAATATCAGAATCATTAATAATGTTGAATTCATTTGTTTGGCGATAACCAAATCTTCCATAATAATCTGGATTACCAACAAGAAATGATGTAGTATATCCCATTTCTAATGCCCTTTTATGAGCATAATGCATTAAAGCCTGACCAATGCCTTGATGACGATGGTTGATGTCTACACATAATGGAGCAACTAATACACCAGTCAATATTCCATCCTCCAGTTGTATAGATTGTTTTGTCATCATAATATGACCAATAATTTCATGATCCTCTTCAGCGATGAATTCTAGTTCAGGAATAAATGTATCACCAGCACGTAAATTTAATACAAAATCTTGTTCAGTTCCATCTTTCACTTCAGCAGTTGAGAAAGCTATTTGGATAAACGTATATAGATTTTGATAATCTGTAGATTTAACAGTTCTTATTTTCATAGAGCGACTACGCAGTCTCAACTAAAACACATGCTAAAATAGGTGTTATTCCTACGTTCTTCATGTATTTTAAGAGTTCATCATCATAAGTATTGGGTTGCATCCATGCATAATGTATACCTAAACCTGTCATTTCATCAATATAATCATAAGCATATTTTTTATTGACTACAAAAACAACAACATCAATTGGTTTTTCAACGGATTCTAATGTTTGATACATATGATCTCCATCAACCTCATTATAAACAGGAGAAATACCAGAAACATCATAACCTCTTTCTTTGAGCCTTTGATAAATTTTATAACCATATTTATCTTTGTTTTGAGAAACACCAATAACTGCAAAATGATAATATTTATTTAAGATATCTTTTGGATTCATAATTTCACCTCAACTCATTATAACATATATGAATTAAAATTGATAATATTATCATTTTGTGCTAAGATGAATGCTAGTCAAAGGAGTGATAGATATGTATGATGTGATTGTTGTTGGAGGAGGACATGCGGGAATTGAAGCGAGTTTAGCTCCTGCGAGAATAGGGAAAAAGACGCTATTAATAACATCTCATTTTGATAATGTGGGATCGTTACCTTGTAATACATCAATTGGAGGACCTGCTAAAGGAATTATTGTTAGAGAAATAGATGCGTTGGGTGGTCAGATGGGAAAAACAGCTGATGCAACTTATTTGCAGATGAAAATGCTGAATACAGCTAAAGGTCCAGGTGTTCAGTCATTACGTGCCCAGGCAGATAAGCAGGCTTATCCTCGCTATATGCGAGATGTTTTAAAGCGACAGGAAAATTTGGATATTGTTGAGGGGATGGTTGAAGATTTAATCATAGAAGATCAGACTGTCAAAGGTGTTGTTTTAGATACAGGTGTTGTTTATCAAGGATGTACTGTTATTTTAACAACTGGAACATATTTAAAAGCAGAGATACTGGTTGGGGATCAAAAGACACCTAGTGGACCAGATCAAGAAAGACAATCTTTATTCTTATCTGATAAATTAAGAAATCTAGGATTGAGAATTCAAAGACTGAAAACAGGAACACCACCACGTGTTGAAATCAACAGTGTTGATTATTCTAAAACACAATTACAGCCAGGAACTGATGAACCATTAGCCTTTAGTTATGAAACAACAAATTATATTCCCATAGAACAACAAACGCCTTGTTATTTAACATATACAAATGAAACAACACATCAAATCATTAAAGATAATCTATCAAAGTGTAGTATGTATTCAGGTATTGTCAAAGGAATAGGACCAAGATACTGTCCATCTATTGAAGATAAGATTGTTAAATTCTCAGATAAACCACAACATCAGATCTTCTTAGAACCTGAATCAAAAGAAATGAATACAATCTATGTCCAAGGTTTTTCAACATCAATGCCCCATGATATTCAAGAAAAAATGATTCGTACAATACCAGGATTAGAAAATTGTAAGATTTTAAAATATGCATATGCAATTGAATATG
>NZ_HG005286.1:317763-329281 GCF_000455285.1 Candidatus Stoquefichus massiliensis AP9
ATGCTATTGATCCATTACAATTATGGCCATCATTAGAAACAAAAGTGATTCATAATTTATTCACTGCCGGTCAAATCAATGGAACAAGCGGTTATGAAGAAGCAGCTGCTCAAGGTCTCATTGCTGGTATTAATGCAACAAAGAAGTTAAATGGAGAATCTCCATTAGTTTTAAGAAGAGATGAAGCTTATATTGGTGTTATGATTGATGATCTAGTGACGAAAGGGACAAAAGAACCTTATCGTATGCTAACTTCAAGAGCAGAGTATCGTTTATTATTAAGACATGATAATGCTGATGAAAGATTAAGAAAACATGGCTATGATGCTCATCTTGTGAAAAAAGAAGTCTATCAGGCTTATTTAGATAAGATGGAACGTATACATAATGAAATTGATAGATTAGAGACGATTCGTTTTACACCTAAACATGAAATTAATGATGTTTTAGAGGAATTGGGATCATCTCGTTTAAATGAAGGAATAAGTGCTAAAGCATTACTTCAAAGACCTGAAATGGATTATCAGAAGTTAAAACCATTTATTGGAGAAACAACATTAACATTAGAGGAAGAGAAAAGAGTAACTATTTTAATTAAATATAAGGGATACATTGATAAAGCATTAAGACAAGTTGAAAAGGTTAAGAAAATGGAAGAAAAACAAATTCCATTAGACATTGATTATGATAATGTTTTAAATCTATCATTAGAAGCAAAACAAAAGTTATCAGAGATAAGACCACTAACCATTGCTCAAGCATCAAGAATATCAGGAATTAATCCTGCAGATATCTCAGTTCTCCTTATTTATTTAAAACAACACTACTAAGAGGTATATATGAATCAAGAACAATTTATTCAAGCATTATTAGAAAAGGGTATAACCCTTACAGACAAGCAATTACAACAATTTCAAACATATTATGAAACACTCATAGAATGGAATGAAAAAATGAATCTTACAGCGATTACACAAAAAGAAGATGTTTATTTAAAACATTTCTATGATTCATTAACAATATCATTTGATTATGAATTTTCTAATCAATCATTATGTGATATTGGAGCAGGAGCAGGATTTCCTTCTATTCCACTCAAAATTGTATATCCAGAATTAAAAATTACCATTGTAGATTCCCTCACGAAAAGAATCACATTCCTTAAACATCTTATAGAAGTCTTAGAATTAGAGCATGTTCAAGCAATCAGTGCGAGAGCAGAGGAATATGCATTAAAACACCGTGAATCATTTGATGTTGTCACTGCAAGAGCAGTCGCAAGATTAAATGTATTGGATGAATTATGTTTACCTTTAGTCAAACATGAGGGATGTTTTATAACTTTAAAGGGATTAAAAGCACAAGAGGAACTAAAAGAGGCTAAACAGGGAATTGATAAATTGGGTGGAAGAGTTGTTAAGAAAGTAAATTTTAATTTAACAGATGAAAATGATCGTCGTTGTAATATTTATATTCATAAAGTGAAGTTAACACCTAAACAATATCCTAGAGCTTTTGGACAAATTAAGAAGAAACCATTATAGGCGAAAATTTCGCCTTTTTGTTTTTGATGATATTAAAATGTTGTTGACGTCATAGTTATTTTATTTTATAAAGTTTTGTATATAATGGAGTTTGTCAGGAGGGATTGATATGAAAGAAAAATTGGTAATAGGAAGATTATTTAAGAGAAGTTTTATTATTATTCAAATTGTTTTGTATCCACTATTTGGATGGATATTCTATACTTTAATTATGAATTCCATTAAAAATACAACATTTATAACGAGTACACCATATGCACTTATGCAGATGAAAATTGCACTCATTGTCATTCTTATTGTGGGGTTTATTATGGCTATACCAGGTTATGGAACAAAACAAATTATCTCAATAGATCATCAGCGATTTAGATATTGCAGTGCAGAAGGACTTATAGCAAAGTATCAGCAATTTATCAATATATTATTTAATCAAGAACAAAACTATGAAGTAAATATTGCTTTAAATGATATTAAAAAAATAACATTAATCTATAGTGATATATATATGCTTTGGTCACAAAAAGGACATTCTATTATTTTTAATATAGATTTAAAAGATGGAACATTAATGAAAATACAGCCTGATAATTTATATTTAGATAAAAAGAATTGTTTGGAAGGTATTGAGTTTATGGAGAAATGCGGAATCCAAGTTAATGATCCATATCATTTGAAAGATGCATTAAGAAATGAAGAAATAAGCTTTGCAGAATATATTGAGAAAGTGAGAAAAGACAATGAAGATTAATCTTGTATTAGAAACTCAATATAAAGAACAGATATTAAAAACTATTCAAAATAAATTATGTTATCAGGAAGTATTACCTACGCCAAATAATAGGCCTTATATTGTAATTAAAGATGTTTTAAGTATAAAAGATATTGAATCTATTAAGGAAAACCAATATGCTCATCATAGAACAATATTTGTAGTTAAGGATTCAGAAAATATGTTTCTTTTACTTGATTTTTATCCTCTTTGTTTCTTGAGAGAAAATCATTTGAATGATGATCTTCAAAAAGCTATGGAACTTATTATCAATATTTATCAAGGTATAGAGAGCATATTAACATTTAAAATGGGATATTCTTATATTCAAATAAAAGCGAGTCAAATTGTTTATATTGAATCTATAGGACATTACTTAATTATTCATACTATTCACAATCAGTATCAGGTAAGAGAAAAACTAAAAAATGTATTGGAGCAATTAACAGAATTATCTTTTCAGCAGATTCATAAAAGTTATGTGATTAATAAGAAGTATGTTAAAGAAATAGGTGCTACTGAAGTCATTCTTTTTAAGAATATATCTCTTCCAATTGGAAGAAAGTTTAAAAACATTACATGAAGGTGTAATGTTTTTGTTGGGTTTTATGATAGGAAATGGTATAATATGAGTCGAATTGTAAGGAGTGAATATTGTGAAAGAACCTATGTATAAATTTATTGATATCAATAAAATTGAAGCTAATGCTCATCAGCCTAGAACACATTTTGAAGATGAAAAGATTCAGGAATTATCTGTTTCAATCCAGCAAAATGGGTTATTACAACCTATTGTTGTGAGACCATATAATGGAAAATATCAGATTGTCGTGGGAGAAAGAAGATTTCGTGCCTGTAAGCTTGCTAATCTGGATGAAGTTCCATGTATTGTACAAAAACTTGATGAGCAACAGACAGCAACTGCTGCAATTGTAGAAAATATTCAAAGAGAGAACTTATCTCCTATTGAAGAAGCATTAGCTTATCAGCAATTAATTGATACACAGAATTTAACACAAGAACAATTGGCTAGAAAAGTAGGTAAAAAGCAATCGACAATTGCTAATAAATTAAGATTATTACAATTACCTATGACAGTCCAAGAAGCAGTTAGAAGAAGAGATATCACTGAAAGACATGCGAGAGCATTATTGAAGTTAGAAACGACTGCCAAACAAAATAATATGTTAAGAGAAATAATAGACAAAGGCTTAAATGTAGAACAAACGGAACAAAAGATTAAAACAAAAATAGAACCTAAAATACCACAAACAAAACCAAAAACAAAAAGTATTTCTCAAAATTTAAAAATAGCTATGAATACAATCCAGCAAGCTGTACAAATGGTTCAACAGGCAGGTGTTGAAACATTTGTGGATACTCAAGAAACAGAAGAAGAAGTTATATATACAATTAAGATGAAGAAATAAATTTATCAGTTATTTATTGTAAATGATATAAAGAATAAATATATGAACAAATGAAGTTCATTCATCATTGTTTTTCCTATAGAACAAGTGGTATGAAAAAGATAATGTTTAGAGTATTTTTTAACTCATACCTTAAATTAATTGCAAAGTCATCATTGAAATGATAATATAAATTTAATGGGAGCTTATAAATAGGCTGAGAGGAAGTTGTGAACTTCGACCGCACCTGATTTGGATAATGCCAACGGAGGGAACTATACTTTACGATGTGAAGGAATATGCCACCAGGCATATTCCTTTTGTGATTAAGAAAGAGAGGTCTATATATGTTTGAAGAAATGATGAGAAACGTAGTTGAAAAGAAACCATTGGTTCACTGTATTACAAATACAGTAACAATGAACGATTGTGCAAATGCAATACTAGCGGTTAAAGGAAGTCCGATTATGGCAGATGATGAAAAAGAAGTAGAAGATATAACTTCAATTTGTCAAGGACTTGTCTTAAACATTGGAACTTTAAATCAAAGGACAATTACATCTATGATAAAGGCTGGTAAGAAAGCAAATGCTTTGGGTCATCCAGTTATTTTAGATCCTGTTGGTGCTGGAGCAAGTCCTCTACGTGATGAGTGTGTAAAACGAATTTTAGAAGAAGTACAAATAAGCGTTATTCGAGGGAACATGTCTGAGATGAAGGCAGTTGCTTTTCAATCTTCTACAACACGTGGTGTTGATGCAGATGAGAGTGATGTTATTGATGAAAAAAATATTGATGATATGATTGTTTTTGCTAAAGATTTAAGTCAAAAGACAGGGGCTATTATTTCTATTAGTGGAGCTATGGATATTATTACAAATGGTCATGAAGCATATGTTATAAAAAATGGGTGTCCTGAAATGTCACTAATTACAGGAACTGGCTGTATGTTAAGTGCTATTACAGGTGCTTATGTTGCAGCAAATCCTCAAAATCCATTATTAGCAACAGCTTGTGCAACCACAATGATGGGGTATAGTGGTGAATTGGCATTAAAGAGAGTTTTAAAAGAAGAATTAGGAACAGGGAGTTTAAGAGTTTATTTAATGGATTATTTATATATAATGGATTTCAATCATTTGCAGGAGGGATTAAAAATTGAAAAAAGATAAAATTCAAGAAGCAATGAGATTGTATCTTGTTACTGATCGTAGATGGATACATCATTCATTGTATGAAGATGTTGAGGAAGCAATAAAAGGTGGCGTCACATGTGTTCAAATGAGAGAGAAACATTTAGATATCAGTACTTTTATAAATGATGCTAAAGATATCAAGAAACTTTGTCTAAAATATGGGGTTCCATTTATCGTTAATGATAATGTTGAAGTAATGTTAGCTGTTGATGCTGATGGAATCCATGTGGGTCAACATGATATGCAGGCAAAGGATGTGAGAAAATGTATTGGACCTGATAAGATACTTGGTGTTTCTGCACAAACAGTTGAACAGGCAATACAAGCCTACCAGGCAGGAGCAGATTATTTGGGAGTAGGAGCAGTTTTTTCTACAAGTACAAAAGATGATGCAGTAGAAGTAAGTATACAGACACTTCAGAAAATATGTCAGTCAGTACCAATACCAGTGATTGCTATTGGAGGTATTGATATGACAAATATTTTAAAATTGAAGAAGAGTGGTATTAAAGGTGTGGCTGTTGTGAGTGCAATTATGGCACAGGATGATATACAAAAAGCAACAATGCAATTAAAAGAAAAGGCATTGTTGTTATGAAAGGGTATATTTTTGATTTAGATGGCACATTATTAGATTCTATGCATATTTGGGATGTTTTATCTATTCATTATCTAGAAAGTCTCAAAATAACACCACAAGAGAAACTTGTTGAACAGTTAAAAGCATTATCTTTGTATGAAGCTGCTATATTTATTCAAAAAGAATATCATTTAAATCAATCAGTATCTCAGATACAAGATGGGTTCTATCAACAACTAGAAAAAGAATATCAAACAGTGACACTCAAAGAAGGTGCTCTCTCTTTCTTAGAGAAATGTTATCAACAAAACATACCCATGTGCTTACTCACAGCCAATCATTCACACATTACACATAAAGTTTTAAAACGACTCAATATATATCATTACTTTAATAGCATTATATCCTGTGATAATATTCAATACACAAAACAAGATATCAGAAGTTATCAATACGCTTCAAAGTCATTAAATTTACCTATATCAAAATGTATTGTTGTAGAAGATGCATTACATGCTATTAAAACAGCAAAAAAATCAGGTGCATTTGTTAAAGCGATATATGATAAAGCCAATCATACAGATTGGCAGGAAATAATGAAAATTGCAGATCAAACATATCAATCTTTTAATCATATGGAGGTATAGAAGATGAGAAAAGTACTGACAATTGCAGGAACAGATCCAACAGGAGGAGCGGGAGCACAAGCAGATTTAAAAACATTTATGGCTCATAAAGTCTATGGAATGAGCATTATTACAGCGTTAGTTGCTCAAAATACATTAGGAGTTCAAGATATTATGAATGTGACACCTCATTTTTTAGAAAAACAATTTACGTGTGTATTTGAAGATATTTATCCTGATGCGATAAAAATTGGAATGGTTTCAGAAACAGAACTGATTTATAAAATTGTAGAACAATTAAAAAAGTATCATGCTAAAAATATCGTTGTTGATCCTGTTATGGTGTCAACCAGCGGATCACGTTTGTTAGAAGATAGTGCATTAGCAGCACTCAAAGAAGAACTTATTCCTTTAGCCAATATCATAACACCCAATATTCCTGAAGCCGAAGTTTTAACCAATATATCTATAAAAAGTACGGATGATATGCTGAAAGCAGCACAACTGATTAGACAATGGTATCAAGGTGATATTTTAATGAAAGGCGGGCATTTTAGTGAACATGCAAATGATTTACTTTATCATGGGAATGAAATGATTTGGTTAAAATGTGAACATATAGATAATCCTAATACTCATGGAACGGGGTGTACATTATCAAGTGCAATTGCCTCAAATCTTGCATTAGGTTATGATATTGTTACAAGTGTACAAAAGGCTAAAGAATATATTACTGGAGCATTAAAAGATGGTCTAGATTTAGGGCGTGGCAGTGGTCCATTAAATCATTGCTGGAATCTTTAAATAGTATTGAAATAATTTCATTTGAGAAATTATTTCTTTTTTTTAAATGTTTTATATGAAAAATTGAAAATAAATTACTTAATGATAAGTTCATATAAAAAGAATATAAAATCATTTATAATGGGAGTATAAAATAAATGTAAAGGAGAAGAGAAATGAATCAAAAAATAATTTTTATTGATGTTGATGGAACATTATTGAACTATGAAAATGAATTACCAAAATCTGCTGACTTGGCAATTAAAGAAGCCAGAAAAAGAGGACATAGAGTTTATATTTGTACAGGTAGAAGCAAGGCCGAAGTTTATGATTATTTATGGGATATTGGTTTAGATGGTATGATTGGTGGTAATGGGAGTTATGTTGAAGATGGCGATACAGTTGTTATGCATCAATTAATTACAAAGGAACAATGTCGTCATATTGTTGATTGGCTAAAGTCTAGACATTTAGAATTTTATCTTGAAAGTAATGAAGGATTATTTGCAAGTGAGAATTTTGAAATAAGAGGAGAACCTGTTGTACAAGAATATTGTAAACGTAAGGGAAAAGAAGGAGCTAACCAAAAGAAAGTACGAGATGTTTTTCCTGAAATGATTTTTGGTGGAGAATTATATCGTGATGATGTTAATAAAGTAAGTTTTATTTTAGAAAGTTATCAGGACCATCTTGATTCAATTAAGGAATTTCCTGATTTAAAACCTGGAACATGGGGTGGAGCTGGAGAAACTGCTTTGTTTGGTGATTTAGGGGTAAAGGATATTACGAAAGCACATGCCATTGATGAATTATTAAAATATCTTGGTGCTGATAGACAAGATACATTTGCTTTTGGTGATGCAAAAATTGATATTCCCATGTTAGAATATTGTCAAGTAGGTGTTGCTGTTAATAGTGGTGGAGATGAAATTAAAGTCATGGCTGATTATGTAACTGATGATGTAGATAATGATGGAATTTATAAAGCATTTGTACATTTTGGATTGATTGATAATTTTTTAAATTTATAGTTTCATTATGAAAACGTACGATTTTATTCGTACGTTTTACTTTACTGCAATCCAAACTTCTGCATAACCATCTTGACCATAATATTCTATATCAGGAGCTTGTGATTTCATTCTTCCTGTGATGTAACCACTATTCAATGGTTTATATTTTGCTTTAGGTAACCATTTTGATATAGCCATGACCTCTGTTTTTCCAATTGTTTCTACAGTGCAGGGAAAAATAGCCCAAGTACAAGCTGGAACCTGATATGTAGACATTTCATTATTTGGTTGATGATCACTTGCTACAGCAATATAATAATCAAATTTTTTAGCATCAGTTACATCAATATTGTAAACATTGATTCCTAGTAGTCCCTGAGGTTGCATATTCATTTTAGAAAAGAGTTTATCACTCTTATGTTCTTTATGAAATGATTCCCAGTGTAGAGGAATCATTTTTTTGCCCTCTTTTTTTCTATTAGTAGTAGATATTTTATATCCAATAACTCTAAAGCTATCTTTTGTTTCTATCCTAAATTGTTGTGTCATATAGAATCCTCCTATATCAACATTATATAAAATAAAAATCAATAGTTCCTCTTCATTTTTGTTCTCTTTGGATAGAAAAAAGTTCTCTAAAGAGAACTTAGTTTTCGAAAGTAATGCAGACAGGGGCAGGAAGTTCAACAGAAGAATCGCTCATTAATAATTTTTCAGCTTCCTCATCAAAAGTTAAGATTTGTAAACAATTGATTTCCTGGCACCCCACGATTAAATACTTATCATCAATAATATTAAAATCACGAGGCCCCTTTCCAGTATGAACCATATAAAGTAAGGAAATTTTACCTGTTTCTTTATTGACACGATACATAGCAATACTATCATGACCACGATTTGAAACAAAGAGATGATCACCAGAAGAAGTCATACGAATAGCAGAAGCACTAGAAAAACCTTTGAAATGTCTAGGAATACAGTGAATCGCTTGAATGAGATTAAAACGGCCTTCAATATATTTAAATACCATAATATTATTAGCAATTTCATTTACTAAATATGCAAAACGTCCATCATGTGAAAAAATCATATGCCTAGGGCCAGAACCTGGAACAATATTTAATGTATAATCAGAATCTTCTAAAAGCACTCCTTGATTATAACGATACATAACAACTTTATCAGCCCCTAAATCAACTGAATAAACAAATTGTTTATCTGGTGTAATTCCTACGCAGTGAGCATGAGGACCAGTCTGTCTTTTTAATAAGTCTGGCCCAAGACCTTTATGATGCACAGCACATATTTTTTGGGTAATTGCTTTATTTTCAAGTTGATATGATGCTGTTGCACCAACATGATAATTTGCGGCAAATACATACCTGTCATTTTCATCAACACATAAATGAGTATAAGAACGTCCGCTAGAACCATAATTATTATTTAAAATGAGTTCATCACCATGAATAGTAAAGCTACCAATACCACCACCATCATTATGAGAACTGGCATTTTTATAAGCGACATAAAGAACATGATTTTTAGTAATCATATAAGAAGGATAATCTTTTGTTACAATTTGCTGAATTCTTTTTATTTCTAAAGTTGATTCATCAAATTTCATTATATAAATTCCTCTATCATTATTTTTTCCATAACTTGCAACATAGAATGTTTTCATAGTAAAACCCCTTTCATAAATCTATTTTATCACAATCAAAACCTATTTACTAATGGAGAAATGCATTTTTGATAAATAATAAAATGAAGTTATAAAATTGAATAAATATAAATTTTATTGTTATAATTTAAGTTTTTAAGAAATAATAAGTCATTATTATTTATATGAATAAAAAGAAATCCTTTCCTAATGGAAGAAAATGTAATACAATAAATACTATATTAAAGGAGGAAACGTTATGGAAGATAAATTATTATTAAGATTGTTACAAAAAAATGCGAGGATGAAGATTACTGACCTAGCGGCCGCCTTAGATGAATCAAAAGATCAAGTCATTGAAAGATTGACAGAGTTAGAAAAACAAAAAGTTATCTGTGGTTATCATACTATTGTTAATTGGGATTTAACAAATACAGAAATTGTAACTGCATTAATTCAAATTAATGCAAGTCCTGAAAGAGAATATGGATATGATCGTATTGCAAGTTATATCTATAAGTTTGATGAAATTGATACAATGTATTTATTGAGTGGTAGTTTTGAATTTGTTGCAATTGTTAAAGGTAAGACAATGCAGGAGGTTGCTCATTTTGTAGCAAGTAAATTAGCTTGTTTGGATGGTGTTACAGGAACATCAACATATTTTGTATTGAAACAATATAAGAATAATGGTGTTGTTTTGATTGAGGACGAAGATGGCCATAGTGATAGATTGGTGGTGACTCCATAATGAATTATGAAGATATGTTAAGTGATAGAGTTAAAGTTATTAAGCCAAGTGGTATTAGGAAGTTCTTTGATTTGGCTTCCCAGATGGAAGATGTTATATCATTAGGAGTTGGTGAACCTGATTTTACAACGCCTTGGGCTATCAGAGAAGCTGCAATTTATTCTATTGAAAAGGGAAGAACTTTTTATACTGCAAATCAAGGTTTATTAGAATTAAGAGAAGAAATCTGTCGTTATTATAAGCGTCGTTTTGGAGTAAACTATGATCCAAATGATAATTGTGTTGTCACTGTAGGTGGATCGGAAGGAATTGATATTGCAATTCGTGCTATTTTAAATCCTGGAGAAGAAATGATTGTTTTAGATCCTGGATATGTTGCTTATACACCAGGTGTAGAATTGGCAGGTGGAATACCTATACCTATTCAATTAAGACATGAAGATCAATTTAAATTAACACCAGATTTATTAAAAGCTGCAATAACACCTAAGACAAAAGCAATATTAATTAATTATCCATCTAATCCAACAGGTGGTTTTATGACAAAAGAGGATTATGAAAGAATAGTTCCTATTATTAAGGAATCAGGAATTATTGTTTTATCTGATGAAATTTATGCGGAATTAAGTTATGAAGAAGAGTTCTGTTCCATTGCATCGTTTGATGAAATTAAAGATCAGGTCATTGTTGTAAGTGGTTTTTCCAAAGCATATGCAATGACTGGATGGCGTTTAGGATATACTTTAGCTAATAAAGTTTTAACAAAGGCTATGAATAAAATTCATCAATATATCATAATGTCTGCTCCATCACCTGCACAATATGGAGCTATTGAAGGATTAAAACATTGTGAAGATGAAGTGTTGAAAATGCGTGATTCATATCGAACAAGAAGAAATTTCCTAGTGAAAACTTTTAATGAAATGGGGCTAGAAACATTTAAACCTCAAGGTGCTTTTTATGTCTTTCCATGTATTAAGTCTACTGGTTTAACATCTGATGAATTTTGTGAAAAATTACTAGATGATCAAAAAGTTGCATGTGTACCTGGAACTGCATTTGGACCTGCAGGAGAAGGATTTATTAGAGTTTCTTATGCATATAGTATAGAAGAACTTAAAGTTGCTACTATAAAAATAAAACAATTTATAGATAAACTATGAGATATCAAATATGATATCTCTTTT
>NZ_HG005286.1:329383-357658 GCF_000455285.1 Candidatus Stoquefichus massiliensis AP9
TGTAAAAATAAAGTTAATAACAATAGTAATTATTGTTAGTTTTTAAGAGGATGAGTGTGAGTAAACATTGATTAATGGATGTTCGTATTCCTATAGAATGTGATAATTTAGCTATTCAAAGATATGAAGAAAAATGTATTAAATGTGGGCAATGTGCAAATGTCTGTCTAGTATCAAGTATTCATGAAACATATGAATATCAGTATATTAAAGATGAAGAGAAAATTATTATTTTTAATACATCTCCATCTGTTAGAATTGCATTAGATGACGAATTTGGAATGGAGGATGGAACTTTTGTAGAAGGGAAAATGGTTGCTTTATTACATCAGTTAGAAACAAACTATGTTTTAGATACAAACTTTTCTACTGATTTAACATTGAAGAAGCAAGTGTTAATATTAATGGTATAATAATAAACATTGCAGTTGTTTTGGAACAAAGAATGCAACTGAATTCATAGAGAAAATGAAAAAAGGTGATAAGATATATCATTTTGTAGAAGTCATGACCTGTCCAGGCGGATGTATCGGTGGAGGCGGACAGCCTAAGGATACAAAATATCAGGGTGATATATTACGAGCTAAACGTATTGCAGGATTATATAATAAAGACTAGTCTATGACATTGAGAAAAAGTCATAAGAATTCAGAAATTAAGCAGTTGTAGGAAGAATTTTATCATGAATCGTTAAGTGATTTGACTGAAAAAATGCTACATACTCAATATATTGATAGAAGTGATGAATTGGATCAATAATAAAAATGTACTCTGCCTAAACAGAGTACATTATTTTGCATACCGATGTTTCTTGAAAAAGTCGATGGTTTCTTCTTGTGGCATTGGTCTTGCATAATAGAAACCTTGAACATAATCAATATGACAGTCTTTAATTAACTGGATATGCTCAGGAGTTTCAACACCTTCTGCAACAACTGATAAACCTAAATCCTGGAAAGCACGTGTTATATTTTTAACAATAATTGCAGATCTAGGATGCTCAATAGCTGACCAGATTAAACTTTTATCAAGTTTAATTGTTCCAAAAGGAATATTAAAAACCGTAGATATATTAGAATAACCGGTTCCAAAGTCATCTAATCCCATACGAATTCCTTTCTTAGCCATTGCATTTGTAAAGTCAGTAACAAGATCTACATTTTTAGCAATAGTACTTTCGGTGAATTCTATTTTTATTTTAGAAAATGGAATTTTGTTTTTATCAATAATATTGATAACTTTTTGGTCTAGAGCGTCTTCATTAAACTGTGAAGCAGAGAAATTAATATGTATAGAAGTAAATTCTATATTTTCTTCTATGAGTCTATGGATGAATTGACAAACCTTATCTATAATTTGATAAGTAATTTCAACAATTAAACCAGTTTCTTCAGCAATAGGAATAAATTCATTAGGGTATAGTGGACCTAGAGGCGAATCAGGTATTCTAAGAAGAGACTCGGCAAAGAGAAATTTTTCAGTTTTCATATCTATAATTGGCTGATAGTAGAGTTCAAAACTTTGATCAGCAATTTTATCTTTTAATATTTGAATAATTTTTTCACGTCTTTTAAGAGCATTCATAACTTCTAAGTCACAATAATAAATATCTTTTTGAGGATTACGCTTTGCTTGCATAACAGCAAATTCTACAGCTATCATTAGCTTTTCAGCAGATTCAGCACTTGAAGGATAACTTGCAATACCAATAGCAGTTGAAAGGTGTATGCGACAATCCTGAATGTACCATGAATGGCACATTCTTTCTTGTAATTGGATAAGAATGTTTTCAGTTGTTTGCTGTGTATTCTCCTGTATCAAAATCGCAAATTCATCTCCACCAAAGCGATAAACATTATGAGAATCTGTTATTGTACATAAGAATTCAGAAACAAGTTTAAGAAATTGATTACCTTTGACTTGTCCATGAAGTTCATTAATTTTTCTAAATTCTCTTAATGAAATAACCATTAACACAAAAGGTGTTTGATTATTGTTTTGAATTAAGATTTCTATCATACCAAATAATTCAGAACGATTAGGTAAGTTTGTTAAGGCATCCATTGTAATCTGTCTATTTTGTAAGTGTAAATAAATAATAAGGAGTGCCATTGTCGCAGCAGTACCTGATAAAATAATACTTGGATAAATTTGCTGAATAATAATGACAATCCCAGCAATCAATGGAAAAGTAGTTAAAATCTTATAAATCTGATAGTCAACCTTTTTCCTATTAATTATGACAATAAACAAACTTGCTAAGCAATATATATAGAAAATGATATATGTGACAGGAATTAATGATCCTCTTACATATCCATAAGTTTGAGTTATATCAAACAAAGAGTTTGTAATAGGATTACAAATCACTAAAAGAACATATGCAATTGCTGGAATACTTGTATAGAGAATGAGTTTTTTTAAAAAGTTGTCATTGTAAATGACTGATGCTGAATAAAAAAAGTAAAACATTCCCATCAGTGGAGTACAGATAAAATATATAATTGTTGTAAATTCTGTTAACCAAATAGGAAATAGAGTTAAATATTCTATCATAATTGTAGAGAAAATATTTGTTGCCATTGCACAAAAAGTAACGAAAAAACAACTTTGAAAAAGTTGGTTCTTTAATGTAGGTAATGTACTTCCTTTTCTTGAATATACCCAAATTATGATAAGAATAATAATAGATATACATTCAGGTACTATATTCCAGGACAAAAAAATCCCTCCTCTAATGGTGCTTTATTTTATTATAACATCTCATTTTCAGAAAACAACTGATTATGAATATACTATGAGTGAATTATAAAAGAAAAAGATGAATTTAATCATCTTTTTCTTTTCGTTTTAACATTTCTTCATAACTAAACATACAACCACAATAATTTTGTCGATACATATCATATTCTTTAGTCATTTGTGTTGATTTTAAATAACCATTATTCTTTTTAAAATCGGCGTACAAGAATTTTGGTGAATCACTTTGCCAGCTATCACCAATTTCATTGATCCATTGACTATTTTTATGTGGTGAAATACTTAAAACAGTTGTCCAATAATCATAATGATGAATTTTTGCATAATCAAATGTTCTACGCATTCTTAAATTATAACATAAACGACATCTTAGACTTCCTTCAGGAAGTTCTTTTAATGCATACATATGACTCATCCATTCAGGATGATTATAAGGATCTTCAATGACCTGTATGTTTTGTTGAAAGTCATGATTGAATCTTTCAATAAAATGAAACAATTCTTGATATCTTCTTTGATATTCTTCAAGTGGGTAAATATTTGAATTAGAATAATATATTGTAATCTTAAAATGTTCACATAATTCTTTAATAACATTGCTTGAACATGGACCACAACAGACATGTAATAATAATGATGGTTTTGTATCACCAATCTTTAAAAGTTTTTCTTGAAGTTTTAAGTCATAATTGATTTTCATTATTGAATAAACATGCAATCACCAAATGAGAAGAAACGATACTTTTCTTCTACTGCATGGCGATATGCCCTTAAAATATAATCTTTATTTGCAAATGCACTGACTAGCATCACTAATGTTGATTTAGGTAAGTGGAAATTTGTAATCAAAGCATCAATAGCTGCAAACTGATAGCCAGGATAAATAAAGATATCAGTACTTTCCTGAGTAGCTTTGAATTGTCCATATTTTTTAAAATTTGCTTCAAGAGTTCTTGTAGATGTTGTACCTACACTGATAATACGTTGTCCATTTTGTTTAGCCTGATTTAATTTTTCAGCAACTTCGTCATCAATCATATAAAGTTCACTATGCATATGGTGTTCTAAAACATCATCTACTTTAACAGGTCTAAATGTTCCTAATCCTACATGTAAAGTTACATCAAGAATTTCAATACCCTTAGCTTTAACTTTTTCTAATATTTCATCAGTAAAGTGTAAGCCAGCAGTTGGCGCGGCAGCACTTCCTTGTACTTTTGCATAAACTGTTTGATAACGATCTTGATCTTCTAATTTTTCTTTGATATACGGAGGTAATGGCATTGTCCCTAATTTATCAAGAATTTCATAAAATATACCATCGTAAATCATTTGGAAATGACGAATACCCTCATCACCAATAGAAATACATTTTGCTTTTAAAGAACCATCCCCAAAAGTAATCATTGTATCCATTTTGACAATTCTTGCATTACCTACCAAACATTCCCAAATATCATGACCCTTATCTTTTAATAAAAGAACTTCAACGTGACCATTTGTTTCTTCTTTTGTTCCATAGAGTCGAGCAGGAATAACTTTTGTATTATTTCTAACTAAAATGTCTCCTTCATGTAAATAACCAAGAATATCATAGAAATGTTTATCTTCAATTGTTTCCGTTTTTCTATTTAATACCATTAAACGAGAAGTGTCTCTCTTTTCTAAGGGAGTTTGTGCAATTAATTCTTCAGGTAAATGATAATCAAATTCACTTAATTTCATATCTAAAACGCCCTTTCATATACATCTCTACCATAATGATCTAAGAATTCTTCTTTAAAATCTAATAAGCGATCTTCCTTAATAGCATTTCTAATATCTTCACTTAATTGTAATAAGAATGCAACATTATGAATAGAAAGTAAACTTTTTCCAAATATTTCATCACATTTATGTAAATGTCTTAAATAAGCACGAGTATAGTTACGACAAGTATAACAGTTACATTTATCATCAATAGGTGTGAAATCATATTTATATTTTTCATTATTGATATTCATACGCCCATAATGAGTCATTAATGCCCCATGTCTTGCCACTCTGGTTGGTAAAACACAATCAAACATATCTATTCCGCGCATAGCCCCTTCAATGAGATCGATAGGATTACCAACACCCATTAAATATCTTGGTTTATCTTCAGGCAACCATTGAATGGCATCATCAATCATCTTATACATGACATCTTTAGGTTCACCAACACTGGTTCCACCAATAGAATAACCCGGGAAATCCATTTTGACTAATTCTTTGGCACTCAACTCTCTTAAATCATCAAATTCTCCACCTTGAACAATACCAAATAATGCTTGATCTTGTCTTTGATGAGCTTCTTTTCCACGCTTTGCCCAACGAAGGGTTCTTTCAACACTCTTTTTCATATAATCATGTGTACAAGGATAAGGGGCACATTCATCAAAACTCATAATAATATCAGCACCTAAATCATTTTGAATTTGAATTGCTTTTTCTGGTGACAGAAATAATTTCTTTCCATCAACAATACTTTTAAAAGTAACCCCTTCTTCTTCAATCTTTCTTGTTTTTCCTAATGAAAAAACTTGAAAACCACCACTATCAGTTAAGATAGGTCCATCATAATTCATAAACTTATGTAAACCACCAGCTTGTTTAACAACATCTTCACCAGGTCTTAACCATAAGTGATATGTGTTTGCAAGAATAACCTGCGAGTTCATTTCTTTTAATTGTTCAGGAGAAATTCCTTTCACCGTAGCAAGTGTACCAACAGGCATAAACATAGGTGTTTCTACATCTCCATGAGGTGTATGTAAAATCCCATATCTTGCTCCACTTTGCTTGCATATATGTTTTAATTCATACCAAAAACCTTCCATTATTTCACCTCTTTTTAGCACCATTCATTATACATGAAAGTTTATATAAGTTCAATTTATATCTATTATTTATATTTGCCTATAGCATATTTGATGCTATAATAACTATGGTACAACCATAACGGTAGGCGGTGTTCTAAGTCAGTAAGACCGAGGAACTGAGATATCTCGTTACATATAAATATCTTCGTATGAAGAAATATGAAAACGGGAGGTGATATGATGACTGATTATGAGATATTAACTTTAATGTTGATGATCATGAATATAGTTGTTGTATTGCTTCTTGAAATAATCAAGAAGTCAAAAAAATAACCGCCCTGACCAAGGATTACGGTTATTTAAGCAATAACAAATCTTAGGACACCGTCTATCGGTTGTACCTTTTACATGTTTATTATAAATGAAATAAATAACAAAGTCAATAAAATTGCTTAAAGAAAATAACGATGAAATATATTTGCTAATAGCGTATTTTATGCTATAATAGCTTTGGTACAACCATAACGGTAGGCGGTGTTCTAAGTCAGTAAGACCGAGGAACTGAGATATCTCGTTACATATAAATATCTTCGTATGAAGAAATATGAAAACGGGAGGTGATATGATGACCGATTATGAGATATTGACTTTAATGTTGATGATCATGAATATAGTTATTGTATTGCTTCTTGAAATAATCAAGAAGTCAAAAAAATAACCGCCCCAGCCAAGGATTGCGGTTATTTTAACCAATAAATCTTAGGACACCGTCTATCGGTTGTACCTTTTACACATTTATTATAAACTAAGATATATCTAGTGTCAATAAAATTGCAATAAGTAATTATAATCTTTTTTCTTTACCTAGTTGAATTAATGAATCTTTGATTTTGTTTAATGCCTTAACAGCATCTTGATCATCCCAAAAACATGCATGAACAATACGTAAATATCCTTCACCTTGATGTCCATAAGGAGTTCCTTCATTAACAGAAATATGTGCCTTATCGAGTAAATATGCAGCAACTTCTTGGCTTGTTCCAAGTTCTGATATATCAATCCATGATAAAATACCACTTTCTGGTAAGATAGTTTTGACATGAGGAATACTGTTCAATATTTTATATGCTATATCCCTTCTCCTTAATAACCTTTCATGATAATCTTTAATTATGCTTTTATCTTCTAAAGCTGTTATGGCTGCTTTTTGAGCTAATGTGTTTGTTGCTCCTAAAACATTCACTGCACCACCATAATAAACATCCATTAATTCATCATTAGCAATAATATAACCAACTCTAAATCCTGATAGTCCCAGTCCTTTAGAAATTGAAAAAGTTGTAATTGTTCTTTCAAACATGCCATCAATACTCATTGGTGCTATCATTTCACGATTATCATATATATGATCTTCAAAGGCTTGATCAGATACTAAAATAAGATCACGTTTTTTAACAAAGTCACATAAATCTAAAATAGATTTTCTATTAAAAACAGTACCAGTAGGATTGTTAGGATGTGTAATAACAACCATCTTTGTATAAGGTGTAACTCTTTTTTCAAATTCAGATATATCCAATTGATATCCATTTTCGGGATATAGGGGAACATGAATAGCTGTTGCTCCACACAATTTTGCATTGACAAAATTAGATGGATAACTTGGGTCTGGAATCAAAACTTCATCGCCTTCACTTAAAAATGGTAACATTGCGTATAATAAACCAGAATCAGAACCTGGTGTAATCAAAATATGACGACTAGGATCAAGAACAACATCATATGTATCTTTAATTCTTTTAGCAATAACTTCTCTTAACTTTCTATCACCCATTGGCATAGTGTAATGAGATGGAAAGCCATTCTCAATTTCTTTTATCATTGTATCTTTTACTGATTTAGGGATAGATGGATCTGGAAAGAAAGGATCAGCCCATGCCATGACTGTATAACCATTTTGAATTAATTGACCAGCACCTTCACCTACATCAGCTTTTGTAACCTTGGCAAAAAGACCACCTTGTAAATCATAAAAACGTTTATTCATTTTTTCTTTAATACTCATAAATATCCTCCTCTTTAATATTATAACTGTTAAAAAAATCGTTTCAATCATTTCATTAAAACAAATAAAAATATATAATTTTAGTTAATGCAACTAACAAGTGCGAATGTGACAAGTCTATTATGTAGTATGATAATTTAAGATTTGTTATGATAATGAGTAAGGAGGCCAATATGATGGAACTAAAAGATAAAATTTTAAAATTAAGGAAAACGAAAGGATTTTCGCAACAGGAATTAGCTGATCAATTAGGGGTATCAAGACAATCCATAAGTAAATGGGAATTAGGCGAAAGTTCACCTGATATCAATAATATTATTACGCTAAGTGAGGTTTTCAATATAAGTACTGATTATCTATTAAAAGAAGATATAGTAGAAAATGAAATTGATAGAGATAAGCTTCAAAGAATTATGATTATCTCATTATTAATTGTTTTATTTGGTAATATTTGTGGACATATACTTTGGAATAATTATCAAGATTCATTATCGTTACTTATAGGAATGTTTATACAGTTATTGGGGATAGGTTTGTTTGAATATTTTGCTGTAACTATGCATGATAACCATATACAAAAGAAGTTTTGGTGTTTGAATATTTGGTTAATTACATTTTTGCCTATTCGATATTTTGTGAATTATACAGTGACATATCAAATTTTATATTCATTTATAGATGGTAGAATTGAGTATACCGTGGTTATGTACTTTCCACTTCTTATAGCATTAGGGTTAAGTGCTATTATATTTGGATTAATAAAAAAGTCGTTTTAACTGTAAAATAAATGTGGTTTACAATTTGATCCATTGATAGTAAAATGAAAATAACGAGGAGGTGGGACACATGTATATACAGATTTTAGATCATACTATTCAATTACATGATGCATGGCGTCGCACAGAGACTTCAAAATTAGGTTTTTCTGACAAGGGACGAGTGCGCCCAAAATAGGGGAACCATGTATAACTTATTGAATTCATAAAGGTTCCATTTTATAGTGGAATCTTTTTTGTTCCCCAAAAATAAGAAAAGGGGATTTATAATGAATAAACATTTATACTTAAATTATATATATGAGTTTTTACTCAATTTTAAATTAACAGCATTACTATGGCCAACGTTTTTAATTGTCAAAGGCTTTTCTTTGATTGATGTGGGAATTTGTGAAAGTGTGTTTCATATGACATCATTGTTAGGTGAAATGCCAACTGGGATTATAAGTGATTTATATGGCAGACGATTGAGTCGTTTATTAGGTAGATTAATTGATATTATATCAGTCTTATTGTTAATTGTGGCAAAATCAGAATGGCTTATTTATTTATCTTTTATGTTATCGGCTTTGTCATATACGATGGAATCTGGGACAGATAGTGCTTATGTTTATGATTTGTTGTTAGAAGAACAAAAACAAGATAATTTTCCTAAGATACAAGGAAGAAAAGAGGTTGTTATTCAGGGAGCAATTTTACTAGCAACGATTATTGGTGGAATGCTTGCGGGAATAAGTTATCAGTTAACTTATGGATTATCAGTCATTATTATTTTAATATCTATTATTGTTTTAATGCAAATGAAAGAAATTAAAAATCAACATCATATAAAAACAAATGTTCTTAATGACATAAAAATGCAGCTTGTACAAAGCTATCAACTTATAAAAAAAGATCATCAAATCTTTTATTTGATTTTAAGTACTTCTTTATTTTCTGCATCATTGACAACCTGTTATTTCTATTTAACAAATAATTGGAGTGAACTAGGTATTTCAATTTCTTTAATATCATTCTCTTTAGCATTAGAAAATATAGTTGGAATGGTGGCTGGACTTCTTACATATCGTATTATCAAGAAATATTCTCAAAAAAGACTATTACTGATACTACCACTCGGTATTGTTTTATCTATCATGGGGATACCATTTTATCCTTTTTCAATTTTGTCAATATGTACAATGGCTTTCTTTGAGACAATATTATATATAGCGATGACATCTTTCTTAAATGAGAAAGTATCTAGTCAATATCGTGCAACACTTCTATCCACTTTGTCTTTAGGGTTTAGTACTGTTATGATTGTTTATTTTCCAGCTGTTGGATTGATTGGGGAAATATATGGATTAAAAATGGCTTATCTCTGTTTATTTATCATTGTGTTGATTATTTATATCATATATCAGCATGTAATTAGAAAGAAATATGAAAAAGAGGACAGCGTCCTCTAATCAAAAGTTACATATTCATTTTCTAAAGGTGGAACGACTTTTAAGTCTTCCACTTTTAATATACAGACTTCTCCACCTATATCTGCATCATATTCAAGATCAATCTTTCCTTTTACTTGAATCCATTCATCAGGAATCAATTGTTTTGCTGCAGGATGTTCACAAACCATACCAATAAGAGAAGTATCTTCTTCACAACAAACCATTGCCAAACGCCCAATCACAAAACCATCTTCCAATTGTTTATCTCGACCAATAAACTTACCCTTCAAAGTTATGGTTTTTCCTGCATATTTATCTGGATGGTCTAAAGCATCCATACAAAAGATTCCAAAATCTATATCTTTAATTTCTAATTCATCTTGAGTAATATCAAATGGTAAATCATCATCATCTAAAGTATTGACAGTCCCATCTTCTTTTTCATAAATAATCTGACATGTTGAATTAATTGCTTTAATATTATTTCTTAAGAATGATTTCTTGATATTCTCATTAATTCTATTAAAGATTAATAAATCAGTATGAACGACATGCTGAAATAGTAAAGAACGCATGTTTTGAATATACAAACCAAATGTTTGAGCATTAATTGTTGTTAAAACTTGAACAATTTGCCATTCATCTGGTAAACTGCAGGCCATTAAACGATTCACATTAAACATACCGTTTAATTCAATTAAAACTTGAGTGGGGTTGTATTTCTTTTTGAGTTCTTCAAAGAATTCATATGACCATTCATCTTCATTTGTAACATATACAATATCGCAATTTACAGTTTCGATTTCTTCTTGACTGTATTCAACTTCACCTTGTTCACTGACAATTAATAATGACTTTTCACCTTCACAAAAATCAGTAGATATTAGAGTATCTTGAATAAATGTAGTCTTTCCACTATCTAAAAATCCTGTAAATAAATATATACGTGTTTTCATTACTCTACTCCAAATAATTCACAGATTTTATCTTCTAATAAATCTTTACCAATGACACATATTCTGCCAGTATAATCAGCAGGGCCAACACGAACTTCGTATTCACCAGGAACTAAATCAAAATGTAACCATGTTTTTTCAGGTGTTTGTAAAATACCTTTTGCACGAAGAATACTTCCAAATTCAGATGATGTAGATAAGGTTTTAAGAATTTTTTCTAATTGACTTTGGGTATATGTATGTATTGTTTCTCTACCCATGCTAGTAAAGACTTCAGCAGCGTGATGGTGTCCGTGTTCATGATGGTGGTCATGATGACATTCACAATCATGATCATGGTGGTGATGTTCTCCATGACAACATTCATGTTCTTCATGATGATGTTCTTCATCGTGATGATGTCCGCATATTGGACATATCTCTACTTCTTTCATTAAAACTTCTTGTAAAGAATCTTTATTTTCTAAAGCGTTCATCATTGTATCACCAGATAAATCATCCCATGAAGTCGTAATGATGTTGGCTTTTGTGTTAAATTTCTTAATGATTTGAATATCTTCTTCTAGTTTCTGCTGATCAACATCTTGAGTACGACTTAATACAATAGTAGAAGCATATTCAATTTGATTATTAAAGAATTCACCAAAATTTAATGAATATGTTTTACATTTCTTTGCATCAATCACTGTAACGAAACTATTTAATTGAAGTTCATCATCATGAACATTAATCACTGCTTGAATCACATCAGATAATTTACCAACACCTGATGGTTCAATAATAATACGATCAGGATGATATTCATGAACAACTTTCTCTAATGCTTCACTAAAATCTCCAACCAATGAACAACATATACAACCTGAGTTCATTTCTGTAATTTCAATACCTGCATCCTTTAAAAAAGTTCCATCAATCCCAATTTCACCAAATTCATTCTCAATTAAAACGACTTTTTCATTATTTAAACTTTCTTTAATTAATTTTTTAATAAGTGTTGTTTTTCCAGCACCTAAAAAACCAGAAATAATATCTACTTTACTCATATACTATTACCTTCTTTCGTGATATATTATAACACTCGTATTTTTCCCAATCAAATAAAACAATACACATAATTTTTGTCTAAATGATGGAGAGAATATGATAAATGACCGAATGATGGCAAAAAACGACCGAATAATTGGTCAAATCACACAACTACAAGAAATGTGATATGATAAAATATTTGTATAATGGGCGGATTCCGGATGAAAACCATCGGATTTCCAATAAATCACATATAGAAGCAGCATACATGATATAATAAATATTTTAATAAATGACCGAATGATGGCAAAAAACGACCGAATAATTGGTCAAATCACACAACTACAAGAAATGTGATATGATGAAATATTTGTATAATAGGCGGATTCCGGATGAAAACCATCGGATTTCCAATAAATCTCGTTATTGAATAAAAAGGTGATATAATAAAAAGTTTTATCTTAATGTCAACATCTTGACAATTTTAACATATAGTAATATAGTTAGTATGCTAATAGTTAGTATACTAATAATCGAGGTGAAAGAAATGAAGACTCCATTTTATTTTTTATTGTTTAAAGCTTTTCATGCTCAGAGAAGATGTATTCGTAAGGATATGGATGCCTATCAGCTCTCTCCTGGACAGCCAAAAGTATTGAGATACATATCATCACATGATGATTGTAAATTAAAGGATATTGCTATGGAATGTGATATTGAACCTGCAACAGTCAGTAAAATTTTAAATACTTTAGAAGATAAAGGAATGTTGACACGTCAGATTGATCAAAACAACAAACGTGCATTAAAGTTAAGAATTACTGATGTTGGTAGAGAGGCAATGGCAAAATGGGAAATTCATTGCCATGATGTAGAAAAGATCGCTTTAGAAGGTTTTAATGATTTGGAAATAGAGCAGTTTAAAGCTTATCTTGGTAGGTTATATTTTAATTTAAGTGGTAAAGAATTAAAATAAGGGGGTAATATTTATGTTGAAACGTTTATGGCCATATATGCGTCAATATAAAAAGTATTTATGGTTAAGTTGTGCTTGTGTTGTTGCGGAAACAGCTTTTGAATTGGTTATTCCTACACTGATGGCTGATATTATTGATGTAGGAGTAGCAAATGGTGATAAAGACTATATTATTGTTAAGGGTATTACGATGGCAGTGTGTGCATTAATAGCATTACTTTTGGGAATTGTTTATGCTCGTTTTGCAGCTACTGCAGGTCAAGGATTTGGAGCTGAACTGAGAAAAGATGAATTTGAAAAAGTTCAGAATTTCTCTTTTGCAAATACTGATCATTTTTCAACATCATCTTTAATTACGCGTTTGACAAGTGATGTAACAATTTTACAAACTGCGATATCTAATGGTGTCAGACCATTAGTGAGAGCACCGGTTATGTTATTGATGGCATTAATTTTTACATTTACTATTAATGCTGAATTAACATTTGTTTTTTTAATCGCAACACCAATACTTGGAATTGGGTTGTTCTTTATTGTGCGTAAAGTAGGACCACTATATCGTTTAATGCAATCAAGTATTGATCAAGTCAATACAATTGTGCAGGAAAATTTAAATGCTATTAGAGTTGTAAAATCTTATGTTCGTGGAGAATATGAAGAAGAAAAATTTGAGACTGTGAATGAAAATTTACGTGCAAATAGTGAACATGCTTTTCGAACATCAGTTTGGAATATGCCATTATTCCAATATGTCATGTATGGAACGATTGTCTGTATTATTTGGTTTGGGGGTCAAATGATTTTTGCGGGGACAATGAAAGTTGGGGAATTAACAGGTTTTTTAAGTTATGTGATGCAGATATTGAATTCACTTATGATGATATCAGCAGTGTTTTTGATGCTGACGAGATCTCTAGCAAGTTGTGAACGTATTATTGCAGTACTTGATGAAATACCAAGTATTCAAGATCCTGATGAAAAAGAAACAATTGTCAAAACAGGCAATATAGATTTTGATCATGTTTATTTTAAATACAAAGAAGATGCGCAAGAATATGTCTTAACCAATATTAATTTGCATATTCCTGCTGGTTCAACAATTGGAATTTTAGGTGGGACAGGTTCAGCAAAGACAAGTCTTGTTCAATTAATTCCTAGACTCTATGATGTGAGTGAAGGAGCAGTTTATATTGATGGAAAAAATGTAAAAGACTTTTCTGTTGAACATTTAAGAGATGCAGTAGGAATGGTATTACAAAAGAATGTTTTATTTAGTGGAACAATCAAAGAAAATCTATTATGGGGAAATGAAAATGCAAGTAATGAAGATATTGAATGGGCATGTCATATTGCCTGTGTAGATGAATTTATCAATCAATTCCCACAAAAATATGAAACGGATTTAGGTCAGGGTGGTGTGAATGTTTCGGGTGGACAAAAACAGCGTTTATGTATTGCAAGAGCTTTGTTAAAACGACCAAAGGTTTTAATTTTAGATGATTCAACAAGTGCTGTTGATACAGCAACTGAAGCTTCTATTCGAGAAGGTCTAGCAACATTAAAAGATACAACAAAAATTATTATTGCTCAACGTGTTTCTTCTTTACAACATGCTGATAATATTATCATTTTAGATGATGGAAAGATTCATGCAATTGGAACACATGATGAACTCTTAAAAAATGATTCAATTTATCAGGATATTTATTATTCTCAAATGGAAGGAGCTGGTTTATAATGGCAAGACAATTAACAAATGCAAAACCTAGAGATATGAAGAGAACCATGAACTCTTTTTTGAAATATATGGGAAATCATAAATATGCATTATTGATTGTAGGATGTTTGGTTATTGTGAGCACAGGTGTTAATTTATGGGGAACATTTCAGATCAGAACAGTTGTGAATGACTATATTCTTCCTGGTGATTATCAGGGCTTGATTTCGTTTGTGATATTAATGATCTGTGTTTATATTACAGGAGCAACTTCAACAGCTATCTATAAACAATTGATGGTGCATACATCACAAAAGATTGTCAAAGAAATTAGACAAGATTTATTTCATAAGATGCAAAAACTACCACTGCGTTATTTTGATTCAAATACACATGGTAATATTATGAGTCGTTTTACCAATGATTTAGATACTGTACAGGATGCTTTAAATAACTGTTTTGATAATCTCATTCAAAGCTTTATCATGATTACTGGAACTTTGGTTTTAATCTTTGTTTTGAATTGGCAATTATCATTAATTGTTTTAGTTTGTATGATTATGATGTATTTTTTGATTCAATATTTAAGTCAAAGAAGTAAATACTATTTTGTTCATCAGCAGGCAGCTATGGGAAATTTAAATGGCTTTATTGAAGAGATGGTTGATGGTGTGAAAGTTGTTAAAGTCTTTAATCATGAAAGACAGAATATTGATGAATTTAATCGTCGTAATGAGCAGTTAAGACATGCTTCAACAGAAGCATTAACCTATTCTGGAAGAACAATTCCAACGGTTGTGAGTATTTCATACTTTAATTATGCGATTGTTGCATGTGTAGGTGGATTCTTTGCGATTAATGGTATGATGGATTTAGGAAGCTTATCTTCATATTTAATATTTGTGAGACAAACAGCCCAACCAATAAATCAGTTTACACAACAACTAAACTTTATTTTAGCAGCTATGGCTGGAGCAGAACGTATCTTTGAATTTATGGATGAACCTAAAGAAGTTGATGAAGGGAAAGTGACACTTGCAAGAGTAAGGGAGCATCACGATGGGACATTGAGTGAGTGTCAGGAATATACTGGACATTGGGCATGGCGTCATCCTCGTGATGATGACAGTGTTGAATTGGTTCCTTTAAAAGGTGATGTGCGTTTTCATGATGTTATTTTTGGCTATGATGAGGATGTGACGATTTTAAAGAACATTAACTTATTTGCAAAACCTGGTCAAAAGATTGCTTTTGTAGGAAGTACTGGGGCAGGAAAAACAACAATCACAAATTTGATTAATCGTTTCTATGATATTCAAAGTGGAAGTATTACTTATGATGGTATTGATGTGAAATTAATTAAAAAGGATGATTTGAGACATTCTATCTCTATTGTTTTACAGGATACACATTTATTTACAGGAACAATTGCTGATAATATACGTTATGGGAAATTAAATGCAACAATGGATGAAGTCATAGAAGCGGCAAAACTTGCGAATGCACATAGTTTTATTAGACGTTTACCAAATGGCTATGAGACAATGTTAATGGGTGATGGTGCAAATCTTTCACAGGGACAACGACAATTGCTTGCGATTGCGAGAGCAGCCATTGCTAATCCACCGGTACTGATTTTAGATGAAGCAACCAGTTCAATTGATACACGTACAGAAAAATTAATTGAAAAAGGTATGGATCGATTGATGCAAAATCGTACTGTCTTTGTGATTGCTCATAGATTATCAACAGTTAGAAATTCTAATGCTATTATGGTATTAGATCATGGTGAGATTATAGAACGTGGCAGTCATGATGAATTGCTTGCTCAAAAAGGTCGTTATTATCAGTTATATACAGGACAATTTGAATTGGATTAAGGCATTATGCCTTTTTCTTTTATCATTTTTATTTACAAGTTTGGTTAATGAAAATATAATAAGCAAAAAGAGGGGGAATAATAATGATAGATGGACATATGCATTTAGAAAATGGACCACTGACAAAAGAATATGTATTAGAATTTGTTGAAGCAGCACATGCTAAGGGATTGGATGCTATTCAGATATTAGATCATACACACCGATTTATTGAATTTGAACCAATCTATGCTGAATTGAAACAGTATGAAGTTCAAAAAACATGGTTAGAAAATAAGAAAATGAAATTTAAGGATCATGTTCAAGATTTTGTTGATTTAATGGAAGAGATCAAATCAATGGATTTACCAGTAAAGGTTACTTATGGATTAGAAGTCTGTTATGTTCCACAACATGAAGATTATATTCGTCAAGTCTTATCACAGTATCAGTTTGACTTTATTGTAGGGGCCATTCATTCTATTGATGGGATATTATATGACATGGGATTTTCTAAGGAATTGTTATGGAATCAATATGAAGTGAATCATATTTATAAGAGATATTATGAACTCGTTTTTCAGTTAATTGAATCTGATTTGTTTACACAATTAGCACATCCAGATACAATTAAATTGTTTGAAATTTACCCAACATATGATTTAAAGCCAACATATGAAAAGATGGCTCAATTATTGAATCAACATCATATGAAAGCTGAAAATAATGTGGGTTGTTATTATAGGTATAATCATCCGGATATGGGATTGTCTGATGAATTGTTAAAAATATTGAAAGGGAATCATGTTAATTTAATTACAGCTTCTGACGCTCATAAACCAAGTGATGTAGGAAGTTATATTAAAGAGGCTGAGGAAAAGATAAACAAAATGATATAAACAATAAAAACGCATATATAATTGTGCGTTTTTATTGTTTATTATTTGATGAAAACAGTTTATTAATAACATTAAAAAATTCATCGAAGTTATTAGTATCAAGAAGTTTTTGTATATTAGCAGGATTATCAAATATATGTATAAACTGATCGAAAAATTTAGAAAATATTTTTCTTGAATTATCATTAATGCCAATAATCGCAACAACATGTACATATTTATCTTCTGACCATAGAATACCATTATTAAATAAAGCGATTGAAATAAAACTTTTATGAGCACTTTTTGCTGTTAAAGAATGAGGAACAGCGATATCATGAAAAGCAGTTGATGAAAGTGCTTCTCTATTAAGAACATCATTATAGAAGTCTTCTCCTGTATAATTGAGATGGGATAAGTCTGAGGTCATTTGACGTAAAGTCATATCCTTGTTCATGAAAGGAGGATTTTTATAAAATAACTGTTCATTAAAAAAGTTAAGGATATAGTCTTTTAATTCATTGCGTTGCTTTTCAAAAGATATCTCTTCAATCATTTCTTCTATTTTATCATAATCCTCTAAATCTAAAAATGGTTTAACATAGACAGATTTTGTTTTAAATTGCGTGGTTATGCCTGCATCTAAAATAAGAAGATCGATATCAGGATTGATTTCATCAATATAATCGCTCATTGCGGATACTTGCATAATTGCCATTTTATCATCAAATTTTTGACATAACTTTTTTAGTGTTGTCTTATAAAAATCATAATATTCTATGTATATATATGCACAATTGACTCTCGTTATTTTTGTAAAAGAATTATCTTCAAAGTATGATCCAATATGAAATGAAATAAATGCAATTTCATCTTCGTTAAGATCAATATCATAATCTTGTTTTATTTGCTGAGCAATAAATACAGCAATATCATATATGAGAGGATAAGACATTTTAATTGTATCTGCGAGAGGATTTTTAACATGAAAATTATTATGTGCTCTAAAGAACAAATTTTGAATATGTAAGATAAATTTAGAAATAAAACTTTCTTTAAAGGGCAGTAAATAATAATTTTCTTCCACCATTTGGATAATGTTTTTAGTGATTTCAATATATTTATTATCAACGTACTTATGAATATTACATAAGTTAAGATTATCATAATTGACCATATGAGATTGATTAACATTATTTGCAATAATAAGGGAAATATTAATAAGCTCAGATTGATTAAACTTAATTCCATACTCTTCCATAAAGTAGTTATTCATCATAAGAGTTACTTGATAACTACTTTCTTTATGAATATGTTTGTCTTCAATACTTTCTAATAACTGGTAGCCACTCTCTACTCTGTTTAAGATAATGATAAGGTGTGTTGTGATATTATTTAAAGAAAAGTCATTACAGGAAAGATGATATTGCTTCATTGCATTTTTTAAAGTTGATTGAATTTCATGATAGTCATAATGAAATTCAAATAAATGAAAGCCTTCTTTAAAAAATTGAATATTAAAAGAATAATCAGATATAAACGAATATATAAGTTTACGCATACATTCCTCATTTCCTATTAATTGAACAATATTCTTGTTTCTTACAATAATGAGTTTATATTTGTTAATAAAAGATTTAATCATGAGTATATCTTTTTTTATTGTTGTTTCACTCACATAGAGTTCATCAGCAAAATCGAAAATATTATAACCCTGAGAATGTGTAATTAGTTTTTGTATAATATATTTATGTCTTTTTTCCTGTTCAGTTGATGTATGCTTTTGCTCATATATGAAATTATCATATTTTTTTCTATCAATTTTATAACCCTGAGAACTTGAAACAATAATTTGTTCTTTATTATTAATGGCAGAGATATATTTTCTTACTTGTCTTTGTGATATTGAAAGATAATTCGATAATTCATTTGCTTTTACCCAATCATTTTTTTGTAGTAGATAGTGTAAAATTTTGTTAGAGTTCTTCATTATGATAATACCTCCAAAATTATTGAAAATAGCAAAAGGAACATGTTTGAAAACATGAATGAAATTAATATGTATATAAGATAATTTGACTTCCGTGAATAAAGAGTTATCTTTTATTTCATTGTATAGTATTCCCTTTTAGTCAACAAATATAAAAGAGTTCCACTAGTAGGAACTTTTTTATATTTGAGGCTATATACTTAGATTGATATGATAAATGCAAGGAAAGGAGGAAAAACCATGAAAAAAATACTTTTATGTTGTGGCTCTGGAGCATCTAGCGGATTTATGGCAAAGAATGCAAATATAGCTGCAAAAGCAAGAAACCTGAGTTTTAGTATCAAAGCAAGAAGTGAATCTGAGGTTGAAGATTATTTGGATGATATTGATCTTGTTATGGTTGGACCGCATTTTAAACACAGATATGAGGCTATAAAAGAAATAGCAAGTGAGTACAATGTACCTGTTGTACTTATTGATGGAGCTATTTATGGTGCTTTAAATGGGGATGGTCTTGTTGATCAGATTCTTGAAATTTTGAAATAGCGATTTAAAAATAGAGGAAAGGAGAGAGATGAAATTATATTTTCAATTATAATTATCATACAAAGAACATATGAATAAGTTTATGAATTATGTGGAAGAACATGTTGCGCCATTGATTAGAAAAATAGGACAAAATATTTGGATTGGTGCAACACAGGAAGCAATTCTTGCTGCAGTTCCAGCAACTTTAGTTGGTTCAATTGCAACATTAATTAGTGTTTTTAGAGGATTTGGATTATCATTCTTACCAGATTTATCAATGTTAAGTAATTTTTCTTTTGGATTATTTGGTCTGTTTTTAGCTTATCAGTTACCGTGCATTATTATGGAAAAAAAGAGACATAGAAAAGTAGCAAGACAGGCAGGACTGGCAGGGTTAGGTTTGTTTTTACTACTCGTATATCCAGTTTTTAATGAGGATGGTAATCTTGTTTTAACAACAGCTAATCTTGGTGCTGGAGGTATGTTAAATGCTTTGGTTTCTGGATATATTACAGCTATGGTATTTAATGTTTTTGCTAATCATTCGTTTTTTAAGGAAGATTCAGCTTTGCCTTCATTTATTATTACATGGTTTGATTCAATTATTCCATGGACATTATGTTTATTGTTTGGAATTTTATTAACATTTACATTAGAGTTTGATTTAATTGAAGCAATAAGAGCGTTATTACTTCCTATTTCTGCATTTTCTCAATCATTTGGTGGCTTTATATTAGTTGTTGGTTTAATTTTATTTATGTACTCATTTGGTATATCAGCATGGATTATTTATCCATTGTTATCATTGATCTGGATGGAAGGACAAAATGCCAATCTGGCATTAGTTGCACAGGGGTTAGCACCAGCCAATATTCACACTTATGAGGTTTTTCAAATGTGTTTTATTGGCGGGCAGGGAGCAACCTTAGCATTATGTCTGTTTATGGCATTCCTTGCTAAATCAAAACGTGTGAAAACAGTAGGACGTGCAGCATTAGTACCATCTTTATTTAATATTAATGAACCAATTGTTTATGGTGCACCAGTAGCGTTTAACCCAACATTAATGATACCCTTCTGGTTTGCTGGATTAGCCAATTGTATCATTGTTTGGTTTGCTTTTTCTTCTGGACTTTGCACTATTCCTATTGAACCATTCCGTATGACAATGCCATCTCTTTTATATGCTCCACTTGCATTAAAATCAATAAGTGGTCTTATATTACATATTGTATGTTTTGCTGCTACAGCTGTTATTTATTATCCTTTCTTTAAAGTTTATGATAAGCAATGTTGTGAACAAGATGAAAATAAAAAAATAGAATCTTAATATGAAAAGGAAATGATTATGGAAGAGTACACTATAAATGATTTAAATCAATTGGCAATGGATATTATTTTATATGCAGGAGATTGTAGAAATTTAGTGAATGAGGCATTTAAGGCAGCAGGAGATGGCAAAGACTACACAGAAATTAAAGAATTGTTTCATCAGGCAAGATTAAAAATCACAAAGGCACATAAGCTACAAACAGATGTAATACAAAGTACTATTTTCAATGAAAAACAAGACATGACTATGTTATTTATTCATGCTCAAGATACACTTATGACAATAAATTCTGAACTGTTTATTTCTGAAAATATACTTCAATTGTATTATAAAAACGGATTACATTCAAATGGATAAAGGAGAAAACTATGAATAAATTTCCAAACAATTTTTTCTGGGGTGGTGCGACTTCAGCTACTCAGATTGAAGGAGCATACAATATAGATGGTAGAGGTTTAGCAACTTGTGACTGTAAAACAGCTGGGTCATTTGTTAAAAGAAGAGAAGTCACTTTTATAGATAATGATGGTCAACAAGGAACCGTTCCATCAAGTTTAGGAATGTCTCTCCCTAAAGGAGCACACCAAGCTATTCTTGATGAATATTTTTATCCAAGTCATGAAGCTATTGATTTTTATCATCATTTTAAAGAAGACATTGCGATGTTTGCAGATATGGGGTTTAAAATGTTTAGAATGTCTATTTCTTGGTCAAGAATTTATCCTACTGGAATAGAGGAAGAGCCAAATCAAAAAGGCATTGAATTTTATAAAGAAGTTTTTAGAGAATTAAATAAATATAATATAGAACCATTGGTAACTATTTTTCATGGAGATTTACCTTTGTATCTCGAAGAGTCTTATCAAGGATGGGAAAATCGAAAATTAATTGATTTTTATATGAAATTAGCAAGAACGTGTTTAATTGAGTTCAAAGGACTTGTTCAATATTGGTTACCATTTAATGAAATGAATGATTATTTACTGATGTTAGATATGTTTGGAAATATCTCAACAAAAGAAAGTCATAAACAAAGTTTTCAAATGATACATAATATGTTAGTGGCAAATGCAAGAACTGTGAAACTGGCGCATCAAATTGATCCAGAGAATAAAGTAGGATCAATGATTTGTGGAATTCCAAACTACCCTGGAAGTTGTGATCCTAATGATATATTGGAAACGAGATATCGTTGGGAAAAGGGGATATATTATACAGGAGATGTACAGTGTTTTGGTGAATATTCACCATTTTCTAAAAGATTATGGGATGAATATGAAATCAATTTAAATACTGAAGAACAGGATTTTATAGATTTCAAAGATGGCGTAGTTGATTTCTATACATTTTCTTATTATATGACAAATATTGTGACGACTCATGAAGTTGATGATATCGTACAAGGGAATTTTTCCAATGGAGCAAGAAATCCTTATTTGAAATATTCTGAATGGGGATGGTCATATGACCCTAAAGGCTTACGTTATTATTTAGAAGTTATATATGATCGTTATCATATACCAATGATGATAACGGAAAATGGTTTAGGAGCAGTTGATAAAGTTGAGCCAGATGGTTCTATTCATGATGATTATCGTATTCAATATTTACAGGATCATCTTCATGAATGTAAAGTAGCAATAGATCATGGTGTTGATTTAATCGGCTATACAATGTGGGGGTGTATAGATCTTGTCAGTGCAAGTACAGGTCAAATGTCTAAGCGATATGGATTTATTTATGTGGATAGAGATGATGAAGGAAGGGGAACTGGTAAAAGGTTAAAGAAAGATTCTTATTATTGGTATAAAAATGTTATTCAATCTAATGGTGAAGCGCTTTAAATATAGTTTAATGAACTCTCTTATTTTTGACATAGTAAAAGGACAATCAAATCTTTAATGATTATTGTCTTTTTTGTTCTATGGAATTATAAGAAATAAAGAATCAGACTATTATAGCCTAATTTTTTGGATACAATGAATATATAGAAGGAGGTAATGATGAAAGGAGAAGTCTATGGATATATTCGTGTATCATGCAAAGATCAAAACGAAGATCGACAAGTTCTAGCAATGGAGTCATTTGGTGTTCTTGAATCACATATGATTATTGAAAAACAGTCTGGGAAAGATTTTAATAGACCGCAATATCAAAAACTTATGAGTCAATTGACAACAGGGGATACACTTGTTATTAAAAGTATTGATAGGTTAGGTAGGAATTATGATGAAATTATTGAACAATGGAGAATATTAACAAAAGAAAAGCATGTCAGTATAGTTGTTTTAGACATGCCATTGTTAGATACAAGAAAAGAACGGGATTTAATGGGGGTTCTTATTTCTGATATTGTTTTACAGTTATTGAGTTATGTTGCACAAACAGAAAGAGAGTTCATTCATCAAAGACAAGCAGAAGGAATCGCTGCTGCTAAAGCAAAAGGTGTAAAATTTGGACCGCAAAGAAAAAAAGTGCCCGATAATTTTAGTTATTATGCAAAACTATGGTATCAGGGAGATATTTCATCAAGGCAAGCCGCTAGTCATCTTGGTATGTCTTATCAGACCTTTTTAAGGAGAGTGAAAGAGATAAAGTATATATAGAATTCTTTTTTGTATTGTCACAAATTGTAGAATATAAGTCACAGAATATAAAAAAATAAAATTTATAACATATGTTTTAATTAGGGACTATTTCTATGTTATTTCTTCTTAAATTTAAGTATACATCTCTTGTTACAAAATGTCTACAATCTGTAACAAGGAGGAAATGTAATGAATTATATATCTTGCGAGCAGTTATTGAATAGTTTTAATGATATAGCACTATTTCAATATGATTGTTTTACTTATGAAATGATATATTATCCTTCTGTTCATTTATTTTTTAAAGTCAATGAGAATAAAATACCAGTATCAGCTTATTATTATGAGCAAAGCCAAATAGAATCAATTTTTGAGAATCAACAACAATATCAAAAGGGTGAAATTAATTTAAGATTATTAGATATTTCTGATAAAGATATTTGGTGTACAATTCAATATGATTATATTTTAAAAGATGAACAAAGTTATATTATAGGTAAGATTATGAATGTTGATTATTTATATAAACAGATACAATATTTTATGGTAAAAGCAGAAAATGATAGTTTGACAGGAGTTTTTAATAAACATGCTGTGGAACTAAGAATAAGTGAACAACTAAAAGAATGTAAAAAAGGAATGCTTTTAATGATGGATATTGATGGATTTAAAAAGATTAATGATCAATATGGTCATATATATGGAGATGATATTCTAGTTTGGTTTTCAAGTCAATTAAAGAAATCTTTCGATAAAGATATTTTAGGAAGAGTTGGTGGAGATGAGTTTGTTGTGTTTATTGAAGAGATAGATGATTGTTTGTTGATTGAAAAAAAGATTGAAGATTTTATGCATGGATTAAAAAAAGGATATTTAGATTGTTTGCTGGTTTCAATAAGTATTGGTATTTCTAGATATCCATTAGATGGAAATGATTATACAGAACTCTTTGATAAAGCGGATAAAGCTATGTATGAAACAAAGAAATATCATAAGAGATTTTATGGGTTTTATGAAAAATAAGGTTATAGTATTGAAAAACACAATGAAAATTGTGTTTTATTATCTGATAAATTGCTTGCTGTATATATTTGGTGCGTGTTGTATAATTACATTGAAAATATTGAAATAAAAAAGAAAAATGAGAAATTAATGTGTATATATAGTAAGGGACCATAAAATTGAGAGAAAGGATATATACGTATGTTAGAAGAGGAAAGTATTAAGAAAGAGGTTTCATTATCTTATGCATCGTAGTGAATATTTTAGAAAAAGACTTTATATGTATATTTCATAGAAATTACATATTGTGATGTGTATAGGCATAATCAAGAAAGCTCTAAAATGATTTTAGATGTTGTTGTGGAAGATGATTGATAAAGATATTATGATTTTGAAATACAAAATGGTTATATCAATGAAGAAGAATTGGTTTGGTTTCAGTTATATGCTATGAATTTAGTATTAAAACAAATGGATCAACAAAAAAATGAAGATGTGAAGAAGGTAAGGCAATTCATTATTTATATAGGTACACCAATTAAGAACTTTGAACATGATTATCAAGTGATGCTGGATAGAGGATTGTTGGAATTTCATATATTACAGATACAAAGATTAGAGGAAATGAAAATGGATGTGAGATTTCAGAATATATAGGAGCCGTTTTTGATGTTTTTAAATGAAGAGAATCATAAGAAGAAAGCAAAAACGAAACTAAAAAAAAGATATTATATCAATTTATGAGGAATATTTCAACGCAGAGGAATTTATGATGTATTGCAGTATAGAACGAGATAGAAGAGTCATTGAACAAAGACTCAGTGATTCAAAAAAAAGTAGGACATAGAGAGGGAAAGATGAGGACACTTAAAGGTGTAGTATATACTAAATATGAGTTTATAATTTAGATTGGTTAGATGAATGTGTATCGTCACAGTTAGATAAAATACATAAGTTGATATTTACAAGTATAAGTTATGAAGAGTTTAAAAAACAAATAATGAGCGTATAAATATTTAAGTTGTTAGTACAACTCAGTGATATAATATATCGAGGTTTTCATTTTAATTATTAATGAAACCTCTTTTTGCTTATAATAGTTCTAATTTTTTGAATTATACATATATTATAAAGTATTGTATACAATTTGATATAAAAAATAATAAAATTTGTATTTTTTAATAAAATCACTGGACAAATTTGTTTTTATCAAATATAATAGCAACAACATTATAAAGGAGGACGTCAAGTATGACACAAAAAAGAGTTTACAATTTTTCTGCAGGTCCATCAACATTACCTGTATCAGTATTAGAAGAAGTAGCTGCTCAAATGTTAAATTATAAAGATAGTGGAATGAGCGTTATGGAAATGAGTCATCGATCATCGTCCTATCTTGAAATCTTTAATGAAACAAAAGCATTATTAAAAAAGGTATTAAATATACCTGATAACTATAAAATCTTATTTATTCAAGGTGGAGCAACACAACAGTTCTCTACAATACCATTAAACTTAATGAAAAATGGTAAAGCAGATTATATTATTACTGGTGCTTTCTCAAAGAAAGCAGCACAAGAAGCTAAGAAATTCGGTGATGTGCATATTGCTTATGATGGAAGTGACAATAAGTTTAAACATATACCAACACAAGATGAATTAGATTTAAGAGAAGATACATCATATGTTCATTTATGTGCTAATAACACTATTTATGGAACAGAATGGAAATATGTACCTGAAACAAAAGGAGTTCCAATTGTTGTAGATATGTCATCAAATATTTTATCTAAACCAATTAATGTAGCAGATTATGGAATGATTTATGCTGGTGCTCAAAAGAACATGGGAATTGCTGGGTTGGGTGTTGTGATTGTGAGAGAAGATTTAATTACTGAACATAAAGAGAATATTCCAGTATTGATGGAATATGATACAATTGCGGGTAATGACTCTATGTACAATACACCACCTACATTTTCTATCTATGTTTTAGGATTGGTACTTGAATGGATTGATTCAATGGGTGGATTAGAAGTGATGCAAAAGAAAAATATTGAAAAAGCACAATTATTATATGATTACTTAGATCAATCTGATTTCTACCAAGCACATAGTGATGCTGATAATCGTTCAATTATGAATGTCACATTTACTTGTCCAAATCCAGATTTAGATGCTAAATTTGTTAAAGAATCAATTGCTGCAGGAATGTCTAATTTAAAAGGACATCGTTCAGTTGGAGGAATCCGTGCATCTATTTATAATGCAATGTCATTAGAAGGTGTAGAAACATTATTAGAATTTATGAAAAAATTTGAAAAAGAAAATAAGTAGGAGAGTATTATGAATAAAATAAAACTATTAAATAAGATTTCTCCAGTAGGACTTGATTTATTTGAGGGAAAATACCAAGTCGGAGAAGAAATGGATGATGAAGATGGAATTTTAGTTCGTTCTGCTTCTTTACATGAATACCCATTAAATCCAAATTTAAAAGCTATAGCAAGAGCTGGAGCTGGTGTCAATAATATACCATTAGATAAATGCAGTGAAGAGGGAATCGTTGTATTTAATACACCAGGAGCAAATGCAAATGCAGTCAAGGAATTAGTATTATGTGGACTTTTCTTATCATCACGTAAGGTTGTAGAAGGAATAGATTGGGTCAAATCTTTAAAAGGGAATGAAGATGCTGCTAAATTGGTAGAAAAGGGGAAAAGCCAATTTGTAGGACCTGAAATAGAAGGTAAAAAATTAGGGGTTATAGGATTAGGTGCAATTGGAGTTAATGTTGCAAATGCTGCGATTAAATTAGGAATGGAAGTTTATGGGTTTGATCCATATATTTCAGTCAATGCAGCATGGGGTATGAGTAAGTGGGTGAAAAATGCTCAAAACATGGAAACAATTTTTAGTGAATGTGATTATATTACATTACATGCACCAAGTACTAAAGAAACAAAGGGGATTATCAATAAAGAAAATATTGCATTAATGAAAGATGGTGTACGTATTTTAAACTTTGCAAGAGCAGATCTTGTGAATTCACAAGATGTACTTGAAGCAGTTAAAGCAGGTAAAATTGAAAAATATATTACAGATTTTGCTACACCAGATATTATTGATCAAGAAAATGTGATTGTCATACCACATTTAGGTGCTTCTACTCCAGAATCAGAAGACAATTGTGCTCGTATGGCAGTAAAAGAGATAAAGGATTATCTAGAAAGTGGTAATATTGTGAATTCAGTTAACTTCCCAACTATTAATGAACCACGTACTACAAAATATCGTATTTGTTTGATTCATAAGAATGTACCAAACATGCTCGCACAATTTGCCACTCTTTTAGCTAATCAAGAAATTAATATTGAAAATATGGTTAATAAAGCAAAAGGTGACTATGCCTATACAATCATTGAAACAAATGACGTTGTAGGCATTGATGATTTTGAGGCATTAGAGAACGTTGTCAAAGTTAGAGTTATAGGATAAATATAAAAGATATAGCAACTTAAGTTGTTATATCTTTTTTAATT